>JANRJO010000110.1:0-130803 GCA_033763935.1 Bryobacteraceae bacterium | reverse complement strand
GCACCTGGAGAAAGCCATGCTCGATTATCTCGATGACCGAAACCGCGCTCCCAAACCTTTTGTGTGGACCGCCAGCGCAGATCTGATCCTCGGCAAGGTCGAGCGCTTTTGTCAACGTATTTCTCGCTCAGGACACTAGCGAAGAGCGTTTTTTCATAGAGGAGGCTAGCACTTCCGACTTCCGGCGTCAAGCGGTTTACTCGACAAACTGCAGCACAATTTACTCCTACTACCAAGTTTTTTCCATAACCCTGGATTTAATCGCTCCCAGTCATACGCATCTTGGGAAAGCTAGTCGCTTTTCGCCCTGGAGCGCTCCGTGGCGGCTCGGAAACGTCGCGGGGCGGTATGCGTGGCGGGGCGGTTATGGGTTAGCGGAAGCGGCGGCGGACCTGGAAGTCGACGCCGAAGACCCCGTTTTCGTCGCGGACGGCGATGACGCTCCAGTTAGAAGTGAGGTTCCACTCGAAGCGGACTAACTGCTGTTGGGTGCGGCTGAGGTTGGTGACGTAGGTCAGCGTGACGTCGCGGGAGATTTGCTGTTCGATGGTCAGGCGCGCTTGCGGCGTATTGTCGATGCCGTTGAGCTGGGGGTCGATCTTGAGGCGGCTGACGCCGAAGAAGCGCTGGAGGCGGCCGGTGACTGGGGCGGACACGGCTGCGCCGAGGAGAGAGTTAGCGCCGCCCTGGCCAACCGTGGATGCCGTCTGGCGTAACTCCGAGTTAGGGTCGGCGGTGAGCGGGGCGCGGCCGACAGTAAGCAGGGCGATGATTTCGTTTAATTGCAGGGGCGGGTCGGCGCGGTAGTTCACGTTCAACTTATCCATGGGGCCGGCGAAGTTGATGTTGACGGTGACGGCGCGGACGCGGGTTTCGACGTCCATGTCGAGGACGGGCTCGATTTTCGCGGGATTAAAGAACGAAATTTCGCCGCGATTAATGGTGTATTTCGTGCCGAAGAACTGGATTTCGCCGCGGTCGATGGTGACGCCCCCGAGCAGGACGGGCTTGGCGGGGCTGCCGCGGAGGTGCAGGCGGGCGTCGAGCTGGATATCGCGGGTGAGCGTCGTCTGCACCTGCACATCGGGAGCGGTGTCGATGCGGACGTCGAACTGGAGGCCCTGGAGGAACTCGTTCTGCGAGGGCGGGGCCTGGACGGCGCGCGTCGCTTCTCCGAGGAGACTGGCGAGATCGGTGCGGGGCGTAATGCCGCTGCGGGCGATGGTGATGGACCCGCCGAGCAGGCTGCGGGCGACGGTGCCGCTGAGGTTGAGGTTGGCGTCGACGGTGGTGCTGACGCCCTCGGGGTAGCGGATTCGTACCTTGGTGAGCTGGCCCTGCAGGCGGTGGAAGAGTTCGCCGCCGGAGAGGCCGAGGAAGCCGGAGAGCTGGATCTGGCCGCCGCCGGTTTGCGCGGTGAGGCGTTCGATGTTGGCGCGGTTGCGGTCAAAGAGGATGAGGCCGTTGGCTTGGTCAATGCCGTTGGGGACGCCGCGGAGATAGAAGGCGGCGTTGGAGAGTTCCATGCGGCCTCCGAACTGGGGCTGGAGCAGGGAGCCGCGAATGGCGGCGTCCACGGTGGAACTGCCGGAGGCGATGAGGTCGGGCTTGAAGCTGTTGAGGACGGCGAGATTCATGCGGCCCTTGAGGCGAAGGTCCCAGGGGCTGCGCTGGCCGAAGGCGAGGACGCCGGAGGCGTTGACTTCGGTTTCGGGGGCGACGAAGACGGCCTGTTCGAAGCGGAGGCCCTTGCGGTCGAGCGCGAGCTGGAGCGGACCCTGATTGCGCACGACGAGAGTGGCGCCTTCGGTCTTGGGGCGCAGTTCGAAGTCTGCGAGGCGGATCTTGAGGGGCGAGTCAGCGAGGGGGCCATCGAGCGAGGCTTCGCCGGACAGGTGGCCGGCGAAGGGCAGGGATTTCGATTCGGTGAGGGGCTCGAGGGCGGCGAAGGGGAGGCGGCCGAGGGAAAAGCGAAGCTGCGCGGGGTAGCCGTCGGCGAGGCGGAGGGCGCCGCCGCCGCGAAGGTCCGCGTTGAGGAGGTTTGCGGTGGCGTTCAAGGACACGGTATCGCCCTTCGTCGCGGCGTCCACGGTGCCGGAGCCGAAGCGTTTCTCCCCAAGCCGAATGTTGCGGACGGCAGCGCGGCCATTGACGGCGGTGAGACGGACGCTCTTTGCGGTAAGCTGCGCTTCGGCGTCGAGGTCGAGGTCGAGGAGTGCGGCGAAGTCGGGATTCCACTCGCGCACGGCCTCGAGGCGGGCAAGGGGCGCACCGGCGCCTTTCACTCGGATGGTGGTACGCGAGGGTTCATAGACGCCGCTGATGGCGAAGGGCGCGCCGGCGACGAGGAGCGAGCCGTTGGTGACTTCCACCCGATCGCGGGTGGCGGAGAGGCGGGCCCTGGCGCTGTCGAAGCGCTCGTTCGCGAAGCCGGGGCCGTCGATGGTCACGTCGGCGGCGATGCGGGGTTGGGCGGTGGTACCGGCCACTCGGCCCGTCGCACCAGCGATGCCGTAGGCATCGGCCCACTGGCGGAGGTCGACGGAGCGGATGCGGAACTCGCCGGAGAGGGGCGTGCTGTCGGTCATGCGCCAATCCTCGAGGACGGCGCGGCCGTTGGCCTCGATGTGGGCGGAGCCTTGACGAGCGGTGAGGGAGCGAATGACGAGGGCGGACGAAGAAGCATCGAGGACGAGCTGGATGGTTTCGAACTCTCGATCCTGATAGAAGAGGCGGCGGGCGGAGGCGCGGCCCGTGACGACCGGCTGGCGGAGTGGCCCCGAGACGGAGCCGTCGAAGCGGAGCTCACCGTGTTTCAACGCGACGGGGAGGGACTCCGGCGCGCTGGCAGTGACGAGCGACAGGGCGGGGCGGAGATCTTCGATGTCGCTGGTGATGAGGAAGACCTTGAGGGTTTCGCCGAGTGCCCCGTCGAAGTTGAGGCGGGTGACTGGGGTTTCGAGGAAGGACTGGCCGAGGGAGAGGCGCCCTTCGCGCTGGCGGTAGCTGAGCTCGATGGCGCCGTCGAGGGGGCTGCCGCCGGCAGCAGCGGCGAGGCGGAGCGACGCGTCGGCGAGGGCATCGCTGAGCCTGCCGTTGGCGATGCGGCCTTCGGCCTTCACGGTACCGGCGACATCGCTGGACCAGGGCAGCGCCTTACCGGTTCCGAACTGCACGACCCGCTGGAGGGAGAGCCCGTCGAGGTCGCCCGCAACGGAGAAGCGGCCGCCATCGAAGCGGGCAGCGCCTTTCATGGAACCTTCGAGAGCCTGCACGCGAAGCTGCTCGAGTTCGACGGCGCCGCCGCGCCAGTCGAGATTGGACACGAGCGAGATGCCGGGAACGAGGACGCCGCGGTAGCGCCAGGCGATGCCCTGCGTCTGAAGAGCCCCGGTGAGCGCGATCGGCGTCTGGCGGGAGAGCTGAACGGAGCCCTGGAATTTCACGGTGCCCGTGGGTTCGATGGGCAGGGTGACGCGGCGAGAGAGCTCGGCGATGGCGAGGGTGGTGTTGACGTCGAAGACAGCAGTCAACGCTTTGAAGTCGCGCAGCTCGCCCTTGGCAATGAGCGTGGACTGGCCGGAGGCGAGGCGCAGGCCGGGGACGGCAATGATTCCTTTCTCGAGGATGATGCCGGACTCGATCTGCTGGAGCTCGATATTGTCGATGCCCTGGGCGGCGAGGCGGAGGGCGGTGACGGCGAAGTCGCCGGTGTAGCGGGGGCCGGAGCGGTCAAAGCGGAGAGTCGCGCGGAAGGCGCCAGTGTTCAGGGAGAGCGGGATGGTTTGGGAGTCGTAGCGGAGCGTGGCTTCCTTGACTTCGACGGAGTCGATGGCGAGGTTCAGGATGTCTTCGATTGGGTCGCCGCCGGCGCGCGCACCGGGCGGGACGGGCAGGTTGGTGGTTCCGTCGGGGCTGACGATGATGTTGACGGCGGGGCGGGTGAGCGCCACGCTGCGGACATTCACTTTGCGATCGATGAGGGAGGGCAGGTGGAGGCCGATCACGAGCTGATCGGCGCGGAAGAGGGGCTGTGCGGAGGCGGGTTCAGCGCCATGGAGGACGAGGCCGCGGATGTCGATGCGTCCGGTCTTCCAATCGAAGGCGAAGCTGGCGAATTCGATGCGGGCGCCGGTGGCCTTCTCGAGTTCGAGGACGACGCGTTCGCGCACGCGGTCGTGGAACCAGGCGGACTGAATGACAAGAATGACGGCGACAGCGGCCGTCAGTCCTACGGCGCCAAGCACGAGCAAGCGGCGTCGCCAGCGTCTCATTCGAGCGTCTCCCGATGGATGCGGACGCGGGCCTGGGCGCGCGCTTCGGCGAGCCAGCGCTCCATGGCCTCGTCGGAGCGCTGAGCGGCGAGCAGGCTCTCGATGCGGTCGCGCACGTCGTCGAGTGGAGGGGGCTGGGCGGGGTTGGACTTGCGCCAATCGGGGACGAAGGTAGCGCGGTAGTAGGCGGCGAGATCGGCCTCCGGCACCTGAACCGCGGGGCGGAAGCGGTATTGGAGGAAGCGGACGACGGTGAGCTGCCAGAGGAGGGCCTGGCGCAGCTGCTCTTCGGTGATGGCGGCGCGGGCGAGGGCCCGCTGAAAGGAGGCATCGGTGGGGAACCGCTCCTGGCGGACCTGCGCGAGGAGGGGCTCAATTTCATCCATCGCGGGGGTGGGATAACGGGAGATTTCGATTTCGCGCCGGATGAGTTCCTGGTCGATGAGGCGGTCGACGGCCTGGGCGAGGGGGGAGGGTTCGAGGCGAGCGTCCTCACCGTCGATGAAGGCCTGGATGCGAAGTTGGAGCACAGCATCGCTGCGGGTAATGACGGTACGGCCGACGGAGGCGGCGACGGAATCGATGATCTCCGCACGGGCTGGTGGGAGAGCGGCGGCGAGGAGCAGGACGAGGGCGCGCATCAGAAGGTCTGTCCCAGGGAGAAGTGGAATTGGAAGCGGCTGATGCGCTGGAGGACATTGGGGCGGCCGCCGCCGAGCAGGAGTTCCTCGCGCGTGCCCTCGAAACCGACGAAGCGCGGAGAGTTCGGTGCATAGGCGAGATCGACGCGCACGGGGCCGATGGGGGTCCGGTAGCGCAAGCCGAAGCCGACGGCGTGCACCGTGTAATCGAAGTCGAGCAAGTTACGCTGCCGCACGCGGAGCGAGAGGTTATTCGCACTGGAATAGACGTTACCGGCGTCGTGGAAGAGTACGCCGCCGATGTTCTGGCCGATGAGGGGGAAGCGGAGCTCGAGGGAGTTGACAAGGAAGGCGTTGCCGCCGATGGGGAAGCCGGTAGTGGGATCGCGCGGGCCGGCCTGGTTTTCCGGGAATCCGCGATGGGCGGTGGCGCCGCCGGCGAAGAAGCGCTCCGGCAGGGGGATGGGGTTCAAGCCGAAGTTGTAGAGCCAGCCGGTATTGATGAGGCGGGCAAAGACGAGGTCGCGGCCGATGCGGTGGTAGGTGGCGTTGCGGAGGACGAAGCGAAAGTACTCGGTTTGGGAGGCGAGCCAGCGGGTGGCGAGCGTGAGGTCGAGGGTTGAGTAGATGCCGCGGCGGGAGTCAACGGGGTCGTCGCGGCGGTCCTGGATGAAGGAGGCGCCGACGAAGCCGACGCGTGAGGGCTGTGCGAAGACGGGGATGAGGTCGGGACGGATATTAAGGGTGTTCTCGTCGACGGTGACGCGGCGGTAGCCGAGGCGGTATTGAAAGCTGTTGGCGCGTGAGAGGCGCTGGCCGATGGTGGCGCTGCCTTCCCAACGGCGGGAGGTGAAGGTCCGAATGTTGCGCGAGTCGTCCCAGAGGCCGTTAAAGGTGAGGCTGACGTCATCTCTGCCGCCGAACTGGGGGGCGAGATAGTTGAGCAGGACGCGGCGCTGGATGTTCGAGAAGCGGGACAGGACACCGGCGGTGTGGCCGATGCCGAACATATTGTTCCGGGTAAGGCCGACGGAGACGCGGGGGCTAAAGCCGGCGCCGCCGGCGGGCGCGCTGAGGCTTCCGGGATCGCCGCCAATGCGAGCGATTTCCGCGCCGAAGCCGAGGTTGAGCGAATAGCGGCTGGCTTCTTCGAACTGGTAGAGGACGTACTTGTTGCGTTCGCGGCCTTCGGGGTTCTGGACGGCCATGTCGACCTTCGCGAAGATGCCGAGGTCGTAGAGGCGGCGCTGGCTTTCCACCATCTGACTTTGGGAGAGCGGCATCTCGGGTTCGAGGAGGAGACGGCTATCGATGAGTTTGCGGTTGGTTTCGCGCAGGCCGCTGATGAGGATCTGGCGAACGTAGTTGCGGCGGCCTTCTTCGACGACGTACCGGAGCTTGACGGTGTTGGGGCGCGGGCCGGGCGTAGCAGTGGAGTCGAAGCGGGCCTCGGGGTAGCCGTTGTTGAAGTAGTAATTCAGGACGTTGTCACGATCGGTCGCGACATTGAAGGCGGAGTAGGGCTGGCCGGCGGTGGATTGGAGGAGGGCTTCGATCTCGGGAAGGAGGCGGAGGTCGATGCCGCTGACGTCGAGGGAGTCGACGAACCATTGCGGGCCTTCCTTGATCTCGATGAAGACGGCGATCTCGCGCTCTTTGCCCTGGTAGTCCATCTCCACGCGGGAAGTGACTTCGACATCGCGGAAGCCGTTGGTGCGGTAGAGGTCGGCGATGGCGTCGCGGTCCCGCTCGAGGAGTTCCTGGCTATAACGGCCGCGGCGGTAGCGAAGGAAGGTGGCTGGGGTGACGAGCATGCGTTCGCGGATGGTGGGGGCATCGAAGTACTGATTGCCCGTGACCTCGAGGTGAACGAGTTTATACCGGCGGCCCCGGTCAATGGTGTAGAGGATGGTCTCTTCCGGGCCGGAGTTGACCTGCTGGAAGGCGGCGGAGGCGTCGAAGAAGCCTTCGGACTGGAAAACCTGCTCGAGGTTGCGGCCGCCTTCCATCAAAAGGTCGCGGTCAACGGTCTGCTCCTGGAAGATGGGGATCAACTGGCGAAGGCGGCCCTGGGAGAGGCGGACGCCTTCGGTGCGAACGCGGATGCGGGGGCCGGCTTCGATGTTGAGGATAGGCTTGACGAACGAGCGGGAGGGGTCATACTCCATCGCGCCCAGGTTGACGCGCGCCATGAGGTGGTTCCGTTTGAGGTAGGAGCGGCGGACGCGTTCCAAGCCCTGTTGGACGCGGTTGGCGGTGACGGAGCGCCAGCCGAGGAGGCCCCAGAGGCGCTGCCAGTTGGTGCGGCGGATGATGTCCTGGAGGGAGCGCTGCGGGTCACCGCGCACGTCGGGGGTAGTGAAGCGGGCGCGGGGGCCGGAGGTGACTTCGAAGCGGATGTCGGCTTCTTCGGTGAGCGCTTCCCGCACGACGAAGGGGCGAATGGTGGCTTCGAAGAAGCCGTTGTCGCGGAGCACGCGCTGGAGGTTTTCGACGGCGCGGGCGACGTTTTCGTCACTGAGTTCCTCGCCGAGGTTAAGCTTGGTGGCGTTGACGAGCTGGCCGGTGTTGGGAGGCTCCGGGACGCCCTCCACCTGGACCTGGCCGATGAAGAAGCGGGGCGTGGTGAGGATGCGGAGGCGAACGCCGTCGGCCGCGGGAGAGGCGTCGATGCTGACGGTTTCATAGCGGCCGGTGGCATAGAGGCGTTCGATGGCGGTGCGGGTGTCTTCGAGGCGAAGGGAGCCGCCAACGGCAAAAGGGAGGGCGCGCTGCAGGGCGTCATCGGGGAGGGGCTGCTCGCGGGGCTCGAACTCGAGCGCTACGATGCGCTTGCCCTCGTAATCGGCGGGTGCGGCGACTGCCCCGGCCGCCAGGGCCATGGCCAGGGCCACGCCCCAAAACCTGCGGCTGCCGATGATCACGACTTCCGTCATGATAACAGGCGCATTGTTACCATCGAGTTGATGACACCGGCGGAGCGCGACCGCTATTCACGGCAGGTTTTGTTTGCCGGAATCGGGGAAACCGGCCAGGAGCGACTGCTGCGGGCGCGGGTGGCGATCGTGGGTTGTGGAGCGCTGGGCAGCTTTCAGGCGGGGGCGCTGGCGCGCGCGGGCGTGGGGTATCTGCGGATCGTGGATCGCGATTACGTGGAGCTGAGCAACCTGCAGCGGCAGTGGCTGTTCGAGGAAGACGACGCACGGGCGGCGCTGCCGAAGGCAGTGGCGGCGAAGCGGCGACTGGCGGGGATCAACGGCGGGGTGACGGTGGAGGCGGAGGTGGCGGACCTGACGCCGCGCAACGCCGACGAACTGCTGGGCGAGTGCGACTTAATTCTCGATGCGACGGACAATTTCGAGACGCGGTACCTGATCAACGATTACGCGGTGCGCGAGGGCGTGTCGTGGATCTACGGCGGGGCTGTGGCAGCCCAGGGGACGGTGATGGCGATGATCGCCGGCCAAGGGCCGTGCCTGCGGTGTGTGTATCCGAAGGCGCCGGGCGGCTTGGAGGCGACGTGCGAGACGGCCGGGGTGCTGAATACGGCGACGTCGTTGATCGCGTCGCTGCAGGTGACGGAGGCGTTCCGGGTGTTGTGCGGAGTGGCGGGTCCGTATCGGGTGACGGCGGTGGACCTGTGGCAGGGGTCTGTCCGGCAGATCGCGCGGCCGGAGCGGGAGCCGGCGTGTGTCTGCTGCGGGGCGCGGCGGTTCGAGTACCTGGAGGGACGCCGGCGGGCGCCGATCAGCCTGTGTGGGAGGAACGCGGTGCAGATTCACGAGCGCGACCGGGCGGTGGACCTTAGTGCGCTGGCGGAGCGGCTGCGGCCGCTGGGCGAAGTGAAGGCGAACGAATTCGCGTTGCGGTTCTTCCCGGCGGGGTACGAGGTAACCGTTTTCCCCGACGGGCGCGCCATTATTAAAGGCACCACCGACACCGGCGTGGCTCGTAGTCTCTACGCCCAGTATGTGGGAAGCTAGAGAAGCATTTCGCCATGACCGCGCCCCCGCCGCTCGAGCATCTGAATGAGCGCCCGTTTTCGTTCTTTCCGCCCATCCTAGGCGTTGAGCACAATGAGTGGACCTACGTTCGCTCGACGTGGTCCGAGATGCTGGTGGCGAATACGAAGAGCGGCGCGGAGGTGTGGATTCCGCGGCAGTATTTGGGTGAGTTGTCGCGGGTGGACGAGCCGGTGATGATCGTGGGGCTGCGCAAGGAGCTGCAGTACAAGGCGGGCAGCGTCTGGCCGTATGAGCGTCGGGTGGTGCAGATGCCGAGGGGGCTGGCGGAGCCGCCGCCGGCGAACCCGGAGGAGGTGGCGGCATCGCTGAAAGAGCCGCCCGGGCGGCGCGGGGCGCAGGGGCCGGAGACGCGCATCGGGCTGTTGATCGGGGCGGCGATCGCCATCGGGCTGCTGGCGACCTTCGTGGTGGTGAGCGTGCTGCGCGAGGGGCCGTTGCGGCCGAAAGTGGTGTTCACGACGAAGGACCAGTCCTTTTTGGAGTTGACCCGGGACGATGGGTACTTCGAGGTGGTGCGAAAGCTGGGGCAACCGAAAGACGACCGCTGGCGCGAGGGGGGCGGGGAGCTGAAGTTTCGGGTGCTGGCGTATCCGGAGCGGGGGTATTCAGCGCTGCTGATGGGGACGGAGCGGGAGTCGGCGCGGTATGTGGGGAGCGTGGACTCAAACTGGCACGTGGTGCACGCGGTGGATTCGCCTCGGGGCGGGAACACGCTGCCGCTGCTGCGGAATTTGAAGCCGTTCTAGCGGGGCGGGCGGCGGGCCTTCGGTACAATCCGAAGTCATGAAGAAGATAGCGGGTCACCTGGCTTGGGGCATCGTGTCGCTGGTGGGGGCGGGGTGCCTTGGGGCGATCGCGGTGGATCGCGGCGAGCCGGTGAACAGCATGTGGCTGGTGCTGGCGGCGGTGTGCGTGTACCTGATCGGGTTCCGCTTCTACGCCAAGTTCGTCGCGGCGAACGTGATGATGCTGAACGACAAGCGGGCGACGCCGGCGGAGCGGCTGCGCAACGGGCACGACTTTGAGCCGACGAACAAGTGGATCCTGTTCGGGCACCACTTCGCGGCGATCGCCGGGCCCGGGCCGCTGGTGGGTCCGACGTTGGCGGCGCAGTTCGGCTATCTGCCGGGGACACTGTGGATCATCATCGGGGCGGTGCTCGGCGGGGCCGTGCAGGACTTCGTGATTCTGTTCGCTTCCATGCGGCGCGACGGCAAGACGCTGGGACAGATGGCGAAGGAAGAGATCGGGAAGGTGGGCGGGTTCACGGCACTGGTGACGGTGCTGCTGATCATGATCATTCTGCTGGCGGTGGTGGCGCTGGTGGTGGTGAACGCATTGAAGGGCAGCCCGTGGGGCACGTTCACCATCGCCGCGACGATGCCAATTGCCGTCTTGATGGGCCTCTACCTGCGCTACTGGCGGCCGGGCAAGGTGCTGGAGTGTTCGGTGCTCGGCTTCGTGCTGGTGGTGTTCAGCATCTTCGCGGGCGAATGGGTAGCGCATTCACCGACGTGGGCGCCGTGGTTCACCTATGGCGGGCTGGGGCTGGCGATCGCGGTGATCGTCTACGGGTTCCTGGCAAGCACGCTGCCGGTGTGGCTGCTGCTGGCGCCGCGCGATTACCTGAGCACGTTCGTGAAGCTGGGCGTGGTGCTGATGCTGGGCGTCGGCATTCTGTTCGTGCGGCCGGACCTGCAGTTGCCCGCCTTCACGCGCTTCGTGGACGGGACGGGGCCGATCTTCGCGGGCAAGATCTTCCCGTTCTGCTTCATCACCATCGCGTGCGGTGCGATTTCGGGGTTCCATTCGCTGATCTCGTCGGGAACCACGCCGAAGATGATTGCGCGGGAGTGGCACGCGTGGCCGATCGGGTACGGCTCGATGCTGCTCGAGAGCTTTGTGGCGATCATGGCGATGATCGCCGCCTGCGCGCGGCAGCCGGGCGTATTTTTCGCTGTGAACTCGCCGGCCGGAGTGGTGGGGCTGACGGCGGACGCGGCGGCGGCGACGATCACCGGGTGGGGCTTCGCGGTGACGCCGCAGCAGATGACGGACCTGGCACGGCAGGTGGGAGAGGAGACACTGTGGCATCGCACGGGCGGTGCGCCGTCACTGGCTTTGGGGATGGCGCACATCTTCACGCAGATCGGCGGCAGTGAGGCCGTGCTGCGGTTCTGGTATCACTTCGCGATCATGTTCGAGGCGCTGTTCATCCTGACGGTGATCGACGCGGGAACGCGGGTGGGTCGCTTCATGCTGCAGGACGTGCTGGGGCACGTGTGGGCGCCGATGGGGCGGATCAGCTGGATGCCCGGGGTCATCATTTCGAGCCTGGCGATCGTGTGCGCGTGGGGGTACTTCCTGGTGCAGGGCGTGCTCGATCCGCTGGGCGGCATCAACTCGCTGTGGCCGTTGTTCGGGATTGCGAATCAACTGCTGGCGGCGATCGCGCTGTGCGTGGCGACGACGATTCTTCTGAAGATGCACGGGCCGCGGTACATGTGGGTGACGCTGCTGCCGCTGGTGTGGCTTACGATCGTTACCTATACGGCGGCGTGGCAGAAGATGTTCTCGGAGCTGCCGCGGGTCGGGTTCCTGGCGCAGGCGCGGCAGTTGGAGGCGGCGCTCGAGGCAGGGAAGATCGCAGCGGCGAAGGTGGGCGAGACCAACACGCTCATCTTCAACGCCCGGCTGGACGCGGCGGTGTGCGGCATCTTTCTGGTGCTGGTGACGGCGATCCTGGTGGATTCGGTGCGGCTCTGGATCGGCATCCTGAACGGCAGCCGGGAGCGGACGGTACGCGAGGCGCCGTTCGTCGCGACGCAACTGCGCGCGGAGGAACTCTAGCGATGGCGGCGCTGCGAACCTTCGGCAGGATGGTGCTGGCTCTGCTGCGAGAGCTCTCCGACGAGAGCGCGTACGAGCGCCATCTGCGGGCGCATGGGAGGGTGCACTCCGGCGAGGAGTGGCGTCGTTTTTGCGAAGAGCGTTTGCGCGCGAAGTATGCGCGGGCGAAGTGCTGCTAGCTATTTGCGGACGAACTTCTGCACGCGCCAATTGCGGATTTCGGCGACGTAGAGGGAGCCTTCGCTGTCGACGGCCATGTGATGCGCGTAATCGAAGCGGCCCGGCGCTTTGCCGAAGGAGCCGAGTTTGCCGATGATCTTGCCGTCGGTGGAGACCTTGACGACGCGATTGTTCAGGCCATCGCAGAGAAAGAATGCGTTGTCCGCGGCGGAGTAGGCGAGTCCCCAGGGCTGGCCGACGTGCGTCCATTTGCCGAGGAACTTGCCGTCGGCGTCGAAGATTTGGACGCGGCTGTTGGCGCGGTCGGCCACGTAGAGGCGGCCGTTCTTGTCGCGCGCGATGTCGTGGACGAGGTCGAACTGGCCGTCGGCGGTGCCCTTCGAGCCCCAGTGCTTGATGTAGTCGCCGTCCTTGTTGTAGTGGACGACACGCGAGTTGACGTAGCCGTCGGAGACGAAGAAGTCGCCGGCGGGGGTGATGGTGAGGCTGCTGGGACGGTTGAAGGCGTACTTGCTGTCGTTGTCGCCGTTCTTGCGGCCGTCGAGGGCGATGACCATGAGGACCCGCCCCTGCCGGCTCATCTTCAAGATGGCGTGGCCGGCGACATCGACAAGCCAGACGTTGCCCTGGGCGTCGACGCGCAGGCCGTGGGCGGCGGCGACGGGGAGATCTTTCCACGACTCGAGGAGCTGGCCGTTCTTATTGAAGTGCAGCAGCTGGTGCAGGCCGCGGTTGAAGACCCAGACGGTTCCGTCGGGGGCGACGTCCACGCCGGTGCATTCGCCGAAGTGTACGCCGGCGGGGAGTTGCGCCCAGTCGGGGACGAGTTTATAGGGCAGTTCCGGGGCATCCTCGAGGCCGGCGGCGAGCGCGGAACACGCGGTGAGCAGGAGGGCCAACGGCAGTCTCATGGGCGCTTACGATATCACGGGCCACGGTCTTCGAGCAGCGGCAGCGGATTGATGGCGGCGCCTCGCGCGTACACGCCGAAGTGCAGGTGCGGCGGAGTGGAGCGGGCGTTGCCGGTGTTGCCGACGTAGCCGAGGACGGTCTGCGGTGTGACGGCGCGGCCTGTTTGAAGGCCTTCAGCGTAGGCGTCGAGGTGAGCGTAGTAGTAGAGACGGCCGCCGGCGCCGAGGACGGTGACGGTCAGGCCACCGAGGCGGTTCTCGCCGATGCGAAGGACGACGCCGGCGGTTGCGGAGCGGACCGGTGTTCCACGGCGGGCGAAGATGTCCTGGCCTTCGTGGGTGCGGTCGCCCGGCCGCGGAGCGCGCCACGTATTCGAAACACGCGCCACGCGGACTCCCTCGACGGGCATCCGCAGAACAGCATCCGGCGGGCGCGTGTACAGGGCGAGTACGTGGAAGGGCGCGGCGAGGCGCTCGCGCAGGAGCCCTGCAACGACCGCGGCGGCGAGCAAAAGAACAACCCACCTCACGAATGTTTAGATGCGGGAGCGCGCTTATTGACCCAGCTTGAGGCGGCGGGCGAGGGCGTCGGGGAGTCCGGCCTGGCGAATGTTCTTCTGCGCTGCCTCGACGTCATACGAAACGCGCTTGAAGATCACCGCATTTTGATGGGGGTAGTAGAGGGCGAAGGCGGCGCGGGGGTCGCCGTCGCGAGGCTGGCCGACGGAGCCGGGGTTGATGAGGTAGACGGCGTCGGGGTCCAGGTAGAGGGCGGTTTCGGTGTCTTTGGGCGTCATGCGGGGAAGGCGCTCGAGGCCGCGGCGGCGGAAGGCGAAGCCGCCCTGCAGATGGGTATGGCCGAAGAAGGAGACGTTCTTATCGAGGTAGCCGTCGAGCTGCATGGCGTCGAGAGCGTTGACGAGGTACTCGTCCTCGTCGAGGGGAGAGCCGTGAAGGATCTGGAACTGATCGAGGGCGATGGGGCCCATCGGGAGGTCCCGGAGGTAGGTGGTGTTCTCGGGAGAGAGCACGCGCATGGTCCAGAGGGCGGCGGCGCGCGCCACGGGATTGAACCACTCGAGGCCTTCGAGGCCGACGCAGGCCTTATCGTGGTTGCCGCGCACGATGGCGCGGAGGGAGCGGCGCGCCCATTCGACCACGGGATTGGGGTCGGCGCAGTAGCCGACCAGGTCGCCGAGGCAGAGGGCCTGGTCGTACTCACCCTCGGCAGCGTAAAGCACGGCTTCGAGGGCGTGCACGTTGGAGTGGATGTCGCTGACGATCAGGAAGCGCACAGACGAATCAGCGCGACCTCCGGCGGCGCACCGAGGCGGACCGGCATGCCGATGGTGCCGATGCCGCGCGTTACGTAGAGAGACGAGGGACCGCTGATGTAGCGGCCATAGACGTATGGGGTGAAGATACGGGCGACGTTGACGTGGCTTTCGAGGATCTCGAAGCTGACCTGGCCGCCGTGGGTGTGGCCGGCGAGGACCGTCTGGAATCCCTTCTGCGCGGCGACGGGGAGAACGTCGGGGTTGTGGGAGAGCAGGAGGTTGACGGCGCCGGGGACGGCCAGTTCCTCGGCGCCGACAAGGTAGGGGCGAAAGAAGCGCTGGTAGTCGACGCCGGCGACGTTCAGAACGGCGGAACCGAAGCGAAGCTGGCGGTTGGCGTGGCGGAGGAAGTGGATGCCGCGGTTTTCACCCCATTGGGTGGCGGCGTCGATGACGCCGGCGTAGACCTCGTGATTGCCGTGGCAGGCGAGGATACCGGCGTCGCTCCGCAGGCGGGCGCACTGCTTGATGCATGCTTCGAGGGGGTCTTCCTTGCCGCTGATGAGATCGCCGGTGACGACGGCGAGATGTGCGCGCGTCTCATTGGCCATGTCGACGACATAGGCGACGTCGCGTTCGTCGAGGAAGGGCCCGAGGTGGATGTCGCTGAGCTGGACGATGCGCAGGCCGTTGAGGTCAGCGGGGAGATCCTTCACCGGCAACTCGACTTCGGTGAGGACGAAGCGGCGGCTGACGGCAATGCCGAAGCCCGTGGCGGCAAGGGGAGCAGCGACCATCGCGGTGTGAGCGGCACGAAGAAGGCCGCGGCGTTCCGGGCTGAAGTGCTGGACGCGGCTCCAGAGTAGCCAGGCGCAATAGAAGACGCCGGTGCAGAGGCCAAACATGAGGGCGCCGCCGCGCACCCAGGCGCCCCACCACGGATCGACCAGGGGGCCGAAGCGGGCGGTGCGGAGCAGGAGCGCGACGAAGAAATAGAGCCAAGCGGCGGCGAGAGCGAGGCGGATCCAGAGGATGCGCTGGGGGTGCCGGCGCGCGGCCCACCAAGCCATGTGGAGCTGCATGCAGCAGATCGCCGCCATAACGGCGATCTCCGGGCCCCATCGATACAGTCGCTCCATCAGGCTCCTTTCATTGTAATGGTTTAAGAACGAGCGCCGGTTTCGGCGTGTACGGCGGCGTGGGCAACGAGCGGACAGATACAATCAAGGGATGTCGCTTGTCGTTGTTGGTTCCGTCGCCTACGACGGACTGGAGACGCCGCACGGGAAAGTAGATCGGATTCTGGGCGGCGCTTGTACATATATCTCTCTGTCGGCCAGTTATTTCACGCCGACGCGGATTGTCGGGATCGTCGGAGAGGATTTCGACGAGGCGGACATACGGTTCCTGGAGAGCCGTGGAGTGGACGTCAGCGGGCTGGAGAAAGCCCCCGGAAAGACCTTCTTCTGGCAAGGGGTGTATTCGCAGGACATGAACGACCGCACGACGCTGCGGACGGACCTGAACGTCTTCGGGGACTTCAACCCGAAGCTGCCGGACTCCTATCGCTGCGAGCCCTACCTGATGCTGGGCAACATCCAGCCGGCGCTCCAGCGCAGCGTGCGGGCGCAGATGGCGAACCCGCGGCTGGTGGGCGGCGACACGATGAACTACTGGATCCAGGACTACCGCGCGGAACTGCTGGAGACGTTGAAGGGCTGGCACTTTCTGCTGATCAACGACAGCGAGGCGCGCATGTTGTCCGGGGAGACGAACCTGCGGCGCGCGGCCGACGCGATTTTGCGAATGGGACCGAACACGGTAGTGATCAAGCGCGGGGAGTACGGCGCACTGCTCTTCCGGAGACGGCCGGACGGCGGGCAGAATCTGTTCATGGTCCCGGGGTACCTGCTGGAGCAGGTGTTCGATCCGACGGGCGCGGGCGACTGCTTTGCGGGCGGGTTCGTGGGGTACCTGGCCTCGCGGAACCTGGACCTGGCGGACCCGAACCTGGATTGCCGCGAGCTGGGGCGGGCGGTGATTTACGGTTCCGTGATGGGCAGCTTCTGCTGCGAGACGTTCGGACCCGACCGCTTCCGTACGCTGACGCGCAGTGACATTGATGCACGATTCCAAGAGTTCAAAGCGGCGACGGACTTCTAGCGGGGGCTGGGCGGCAGCGGCGGGAACGGTTCTGCTGGCGGCCGCGCTGTCGGCGTCGGCCGCCTGGTGGGTGCTGGCGAACGGGTACACGCTGTATTACGGGGATGCTCAGGCGCACCTGAACATTGCGCGGCGTATCATCGATTCGCGCACACCCGGGTATGAGCAGTTTGGAACGGTGTGGCTGCCGCTTCCGCATGCCGCGATGCTGCCGTTCGTCGGGAGCGACGAGTGGTGGCGGAGCGGGCTGGCGGGCGCTATTCCAGCCGCCCTTTCGTTCGTGCTGGCGGGCGGGTTTCTCTATGGTGCGGCGCGGCGGGCGCTGGGGACGGTGTGGGCGGGCTTCGCGGCGGCGATGCTGTTCGCGCTCAATCCCAACCTGCTGTACCTGCAATCGACCCCCATGAGCGAGCCGTTTGCGTACGCGGGCGTGCTGGGGATGGTGTACTTCGCGGTGGTGGTGAGCCAAACAGGTTCGTTGTGGGCGGCGGCGGCGGCGGGGCTGATGTCGAACGTGGCTTCGATGAGCCGGTACGAGGGATGGTTCCTGATCCCGTTCACGGCTACGGCGATTCTGATCGCGGCGCCGCGGCGGCGCTGGATGGCGGCTTGCCTCTTCGGAGCCGTTGCCGCCCTTGGGCCGCTGTACTGGCTGGCGCACAACTATTACTTTTACGGCGACGCACTGGAGTTCTACCGGGGCCCGTATTCGGCGAAGGCCATCTACCAGCGGGCGCTGGACGCAGGGATGGCTCGCTACCCGGGGGACCACGAGTGGCCCAAGGCATGGTTGTATTTCCGCGAGGCGGCGACGCTGTGCGCGGGGCAGTGGCTGTTGTGGCTGGCGGCGGCTGGCGGGTTGGCGGCGCTATGGAGGCGGGCCTTCGTCCCGCTGGCGCTGTTACTGCTGCTGCCGCTGTTCTACGTGTTCAGCCTGTACTCTTCAGGTACTCCGATCTTTGTGCCGCACTTGTGGCCGCACAGTTACTACAACACCCGGTACGGCCTGGCGGCGCTACCGCTGCTGTGTTTCGCGGCGGCGGGGCTGGTGGCGGTACTGCCGCGACGGCTGGTTCCGGCGGGCGCCGTGTTGGCCATCGTGCTGGGAGCATATCCGTGGGTGCGGGATGCGCGGCCGGAGGCATGGATCACGTGGAAAGAGTCGCAGGTGAACTCGGACGCGCGCCGGGCGTGGACGGCGAAAGCGGCGGAGTATCTGCGGCCGCGCGTGCGGCCGGGCGACGGAGTGTTGACGTCGTTCGGAGACCTGGCGGG
This sequence comes from Bryobacteraceae bacterium, assembly GCA_033763935.1. Classification (GTDB taxonomy): domain Bacteria; phylum Acidobacteriota; class Terriglobia; order Bryobacterales; family Bryobacteraceae; genus DALYJJ01. The sequence continues at coordinate 113,207 of JANRJO010000110.1, read as the reverse complement.
CATCTTCCCGCTCGCCGGCCTGCGGCTGCAGCGGACTTTGCACGAAGGGAACGATCCGCTGTGGACGGCGGCGCTGGCGCGGCCGGATCTGTTTCTGTGGGAGGAGTGGGCGGTGGCAATCGCCGGCGACAAGGTCTCGACGGCTCTGCAGCGGGCGAACCGGCGGGGGCCGGCGTTCGACCGGGTACACGAGATTGTTCAGAAAGGAGCTCCGGTGATCGAGATCTACCGGAGGCGAGATGCGAATCCCCTTCACGAAGGCGCACGGAGCGCGCAATGACTTTCTGCTGACCTGGGCGCACGAGGCGCCGCGGGATCGGCTGGCGGAGGCGGCGGTAGCGATCTGCGACCGGCATACCGGAGTGGGCGCAGACGGCTGGCTGCTGGTGTCTCCGCCGGCGGCGGGGCGGGCGGCGGCGATCCGACTGTTCAATCCCGATGGGGGGGAGGTGGAGATGTCGGGTAACGGTACGAGGTGCGCCGCCGCGTTCCTGATTGACGCGGGGCTGGCCGAGTCGCAACTGGAGATTCAAACGGGCGGAGGGCTGAAGCGGCTGCGGATGTTGCGGCGCGACGGCGAGCGGTTCGAGTTCGAGATGAACATGGGGCGCGCGGCGGTGGAGGAGGAGCGGGCGACCGTGCAGGGGTGGGACGCGACGATCCTGAACGTGGGCAACCCGCAGTGCGCGGTGTTTGTGAGTGACTTCGGGTTCGATTGGAGAACGGCGGGAATGGCGATCGAGCGGGATTCGCGGTTCCCCAACCGGACGAACGTGTCATTCGTGCGCGTGGTGGATGGGCACACGATCGAGGTGCGATTCTGGGAGCGCGGAGCGGGCGAGACGATGAGTTCGGGAACGGGATCGACGGGCGCAATGGCGGCGGCGGCGGCGCGGGGCGAGGTGAGGAGCCCGGTGCGCGTGGAGACTCCGGCGGGGCCGTTGGAGTTACGGGAAGAGGACGGAGAGATTCTGCTGGTGGGGCCAGCGGAGATTGTGGCGGCTGGGGAGTTCTACGCCTAGTCAGTTCTCGAGGCCCATTTGGGTGAGGCGGTAGCGTAAGGCATTGCGAGTGAGGCCGAGGAGGCGCGCGGCCTGACTCTTGTTGCCGTTGGCGCGGCGGAGAGCCTCGCGAATGATGGATTGCTCGAACTCGTCCAGGGTGAGGCCCTCGGGAAGGAAGAGGGGGTCCGAGGAGAGGGCGGCGGAGCGGGCTTTGGGAGTGGAGTCCAGCCGGATGTCGGGCGGTTCGAGACAGCGGGTGGAGCAGAGGACGAGACTGCGCTCGATGACGTTCTCGAGCTCTCGGACATTCCCGGGCCAGTAATAGGTGAGCAGCTTTGCCACGGCGGCCTCGGAGATGCCCTCGACGGCGCAGCCGATCTCGGGCGCGAGTTTCTGCACGAAGTGTTCCGCGAGGAAGGGGATGTCCTCCTTGCGTTCGCGCAGAGGAGGGATATTGATGGGCATTACGTTGAGGCGATAGTAGAGGTCCTCGCGGAAGCGGCCCTCTTCGAGGGCGGCGCGGAGGTCGGCGTTGGTAGCGGCGATGACGCGGACATCGATCTGGCGCGTCTTGTTGCTGCCGAGGCGCTCGAACTCGCGCTCCTGGAGGATGCGCAGGAGCTTGACCTGGATGGAGGGGGGAACGTCGCCGATTTCGTCGAGGAAGACAGTGCCCGTATCGGCCTGCTCGAACTTCCCGGGTTTGGTGGTGTTTGCGCCGGTGAAGGCGCCCTTCTCGTAACCGAACAACTCGCTCTCCATCAGGTTCTCCGGGATGGACGTGCAGTTGATCTTCACCATGGGGCGGCCCCGGCGCGGTGAGTGGTAGTGAATGGCGCGGGCGATGAGGTCCTTGCCGACACCGCTTTCACCGCACAGGAGCACGGTGGCGCGGGTAGCCGCGACGCGGGCGATGGTGGCGAAGATCTCCTGCATCGCGCGGCTGCGGCCGATGATGTTGTCCCACTCGTAGCGGCGGCCGAGTTCCTCGCGCAGTTCGCGGTTCTCACTGCGAAGGGCGCGGACTTCGAGCGCCTTTTCGACTACGGCCGTGAGGTGATCGAGGGAGAAGGGCTTGAGGAGGAAATCGGCGGCGCCGCACTTCATAGCTTCGACGGCGTTTTCGATGGTGCCGAAGGCAGTCATGACAATGACGGGCACGGTGGCGTCCTGGCGGCGCAGGAGGGCGAGGAGTTCAAGGCCATCGAGAGTGGGAAGGCGGAGGTCGGTGAGTACGAGGTCGGCGCGGTCGCTGTAGCGAAGGGCCTCTTCGGCGGAGCCGGCGAGGTCCGTGTCGTAGCCGGCGGACTGCAGCTGGAGTTGGAGGACGCGGCGGAGTTTCTCCTCGTCCTCGACGATGAGGATGCGGGCGCGCAAACTTGATGATGGCACCGCGAGGAAGGACGCATCAAGGCGCGGGCGCGTTCCCGGACCGCGTCGGATAGAATAAGGGCATCATGACCCGAAAGGCCTTTTCCGCGGTTCCCGTAGTAATTGTGCTTGGCTTGTTGACTTCCTGCGCGCCGGAGCCTACGGCGAAGAAGGAGGCGGTGAAGAAGGCGGAGCCCGAGAAGGCGGAGCCGGTAGGGGCGCTGAAGGCGTTCTATCAGGTGTATCCGATGGCGCGGCAGTGGTCGTCGGACGTGGAGGTGCTGACGATGACGGAGATCCGGCTGGCCTCGGTGAAGGCGGAGCCCGGCCTGGCGCCGGCGTGGAAGGTGACGTTCGTGTCGCCCTCCAAGCAGCGGCAGCGCGATTTCATCTATTCCACCGTGAAAGAAGAGGGGCTCGAAAAGGGCAACCAGATGGGGCGCGACGACTCGTACTCGCAGCGCGGGCAGCAGCGCACGTTCCGGACGCAGGCGTTGAAGATCGACTCGACGGCGGCGTACAAGACGGCGCTCGACAAGAGCGCGGAGTACGTGAAGAAGAACCCGGACAAGCCGGTCACGTTCCTGCTGGAGAACACGACGCAGTTGCAGAACCCCGCGTGGCGCGTGATCTGGGGTGACTCGGTGACGACGAGCAACTACTCGATCTACGTGGACGCGACGACGGGCGAGTACGTGAAGACGATGCGCTAACGGCGGCTACTCGGGAGACGCTCCGTCCCACTGATGTTCCGCGTCGGGCAGGAACGTGACGCCGCGCGAGGGGCCGTTACCGACGCTGAGGAGCCAGCCGCCGGGGACCTTCGCACGAAGCGTGTCGAGGCCTGGGGAGCGCAGTCGCTCCCAGCGGAGAGAGGGCAACTCGGGCTGGGGCTCCTCGGCGAGGGCGGGTTGCGGGGCGGCGGCGGAGACAGCGGTGGACGCGGCGGGAGACGCCGCGCCGGGGACTGCGTCCGGGGCGTCGAAGTCGAAGTTCTTCAGCATGACGTCGACGTCGGACCAGCGCGACTGGAACGGCTCGCCGAGGAAGCGGTACGTGATGGTATCGCCGACGTGCTTGACCTCGTGCAGGAGTGTTCCGAAGGGGATGGGCTGCCAGGGCTCGCCCGTGGGGCGCATGGTGCGCTTGTTCAGTTTCCTGCCTTCGATGGTCTTGGGTAGCTCAAAGCTGGCCATCGTGCCTCCGGCTCTCGTATAGGGATTTCAGCGGCATCTTACCATGGGTTATGCGGTTCAGCGCAGTTCTCTGGGGCGTGTTGTTGATGGCCGAGACCGCCGGGACGCCGCGGCAGGTGGGCGAGATACGGGACCCGCGGATTGACGAGAGCAGCGGCCTGGCGGCGTCGCGGCGTCATCCCGGCTGCTTTTGGACGGTGAACGACGGGGGACCGCCGGTGGTGTACCTGTTGAAGGGGGACGGCGCGGTGGAGGGGCGGGCGCGGCTGGACGGCGTCAAGTACTACGACCCGGAGGCGCTCGCGTTGGGGCCCGGGCCGGACCGGGAAGACGATTACCTCTACGTCGGCGATATCGGAGACAACGACCGGAAGCGGCCGACCATCCGCGTCTACCGTCTTGCCGAGCCGGACATCGAGCGGCGGTATCCGGCAGAAACCCTGGTTTTCCGCTATCCCGACGGGCCTCACGACGCCGAGGCGATGCTGGTGCACCCCCAAACGGGAGCACTGTACATCATTACGAAGGCCAAAGGTTCGGACGCTCGCACGCTGGTGTTCCGTTCGGCAGCGCCACAGCGCACCGAGGGTGTGCGCACGCTCGAGCCGGTAGGCGAGATCCAGTTCGCAGAGGAGTCTGCGTTGAGCCTGCTGGTGGGACGGGTGACAGACGCGGCGATCTCGCCGGATGGGCGGCGGGTGGCGTTGTGCGGATATGTGCGGGGTTGGATGCTGGAGCTTCCGGACGGCGCCGCGTTCGACGAGATCTGGAAGCAGCGGCCCATCCCGTTCGAGTTGGGCCAGCGGGCACAAGGGGAGGCGATCGCGTTTCGAGGGGACGGGCGGGCGCTCATCGCTACGAGCGAAGGCACGCCCTCCCCGATCTTCGAGATTCCGGTTTACTTGTCGAAGTAGCCCTGGGCTAGCTCGGGCTTGGCCTCGAGGGCCTTGCGCCAGTACATACGTGCTTCGTCGGGCTGCCCCTGGCTCTTGAGGGCGTGGCCGAGATTGAGCAGCGCTTCGGCGAAGTTCGGCCTCTCGGCGAGGGCTTCGCGGTAGAGCCGGATGGCGTCGTCCACCTTGCCGACCTTCTGCAGAAGCAGGCCGGTGTTGTAGAACAACTCGGGGGTGCGCTCGCCGAGATCGATCAGCTTGGCCTGGAGGTCGAGGGCCTGGTCGAAGTTCTCGCGCTCGACGGCGAGGGCTGCGAGGCCGCGCAAAGCTTCAACGGAATCGGGGTTGGTCTTGAGGACGACTTCGAATTCCTGGGCGGCGACGTCGTGATTTCCGAGCCGCCACTGTGCGAGGCCCAGGTTGATGTGAGCTTCCGACCAATCGGACTTGCGGCGGGTGGCATTGCCGAAGGCGTCAGCGGCGCCCTGTGCGTCGCCTCGCTGGAGGCGAAGGTAGCCCAGACGGAACCAGGCGTCTTCCCAATCGGCATTCTTGGCGACGAGGCCGGCGTACAGCTTCTCCGCCTCTTCCGCGGACCCTTGCTCCTCGAGGACCGTGGCGTAGTTGTACACCACCTCGGGCATGTCGGGCGCGAGCTTCAGTGCCTTCTCATAGGCTTCGCGGGCCGCGAGGTAATCGCCGAGCTCCTGCTTGACGATGCCGAGATTGACGAGGGCCTGGCGGCCATCGGGCCGGATGCGGGCGGCTTCGGAGTAGGCCTGCGCGGCCTGATCTAGTTTCGAGGTCTTCTGGTAGGCGACGCCCAGGTTGAACCAGCGTTCGAAGTGGTCGGGGGTGAACTCGACCAGCTTGGCGCAGTAGCGGGCAGCGGCTTCGTAGTCGCCGGAAGAGAAGGCGCAGGTGGCCAATCCTTCGATGGCGGCCTGCGAGAAGGGGCGCAAGGTGAGGAGCCGTTCGGAGTGCTCGCGGACCAGGGCATCATTCTTGGTGGCGATGCCGATGGTGATCAAATTGGCGAGCGATTCCTCCGAGTTGGGATTCTTCTTGAGCACCTCGACGTAGAGGCGTGTGGCTTCGTCGTAACGGCGTAGCAGTTGCAGCGCGACGGCCTTACCGAAAGAGACGGTCTCTTCGTTGCTGCCGAGGACGTCGGCGGAGCAGGCGTCGAAGGCTTTGAGAGCTTCCTCCGGGCGCTCGAGGTGGAGCAGGCAGATGGCCTGTCCCAAGCGCGCTTCGCCGCGCGAGACGTCCTGCTTGAGGGCGGTTTCGAAGCTGGCGAGAGCATCGCTCCACTGCCCGAGCTTCTCCAGGCAGACGGCGAGGTTGAAGTGGCCCGAGGGATGGCCAGGCTCGAGTTCGAGCAGGCGGCGGTAGCTCTTGACCGCCTCGTCGTACTGCTCGAGCTCGAACTGCACATGGCCGCGTGCGGAGTGCAGTTCGGGCAGGTCATCGGATCGTTCAATGGCCTGTTCGAGTTCGCGAAGGGCGTCCTTCGGCTTGCCTTCAAGGTGCAGCGTCACGGCCTTCGCAAGCGAGTTTGCTCCGGGGGACGTTTTCAACGGAGCGCTTCCATTCCCGTTGGGGCGTTGGCCCTCGGGGCGCTCGTTCTTTTTCCGTTGATTGATCATTTCCAACTCCCGTCTTTTGCCTGTACGGAATATGGCGCCAGGAAGGCGCACAGCCGTCCCAAAGCGTCGTACTGATGCGATACTTCCACCCAGCGGAGCCGGGACTGTTCGCCCTTGCCGCTGAAGAAACCAATTCCTCCCCGGGTAAACTGGCTGTTCGTCCAGGAGTGGACCATTTGCCCCTGGATGCTGACCGAGTAGTCATTCCCGACAACCTGCATCCGCACCTTATACAAGGTGTCGCTGCGCAGCTGGATGGGGATGGGAACCTGAGCCGAGCGCTGCTCACGGCCATTCACGACGGAATAGTGCACGAGTGCGGCTTGCGTCAGGGGTCCGGGTTTTACGATGGCGATTTTCACGGCCTCGTAGTTTTTATAATCGGCAGCTCGGACCACCCAGCTTAGGGCTCTACGGTCAATCATCGCCAAAAAATCTAGGGTGTAATCCGACATGGACAGTGAGGGCGAATACAGTGCCAGCGCGCCGGGGACGGCAAAGCCCGTGGAATCAAAGGACCAGGTACGAGCCCAGTCGCCGGCGCCCTGCCACTCGGAGAGGCCGGAACGGAAATCTTCGTTGAGCGAGATCGCCGCGCGGCGCATGATGTTCTGCCTTAGGGCGGTGACCTGGCGCGCCCAGATGGGTTGCTCTTTGGCGGCGGCCGCTGAGGGACCCGGCTCGGCTTTGGCGGGACCGCCCTGCCAAACGCGCGAGGTGATGGCAAGACCAATGAGGACCGGAAGGGCGAGCGCCAGCCACTTGAGGTCCACGGGCGCCAGCCGCCAGACAGGAACGCTGGGGAGCTGGATCGAACGGAATGAAACGTAGAGGTCGCGCAGACGATCGAGGGGAGTATAGGACGGGAGCCGCGGAGGCTTGGTCGCAAGGCCCCGGTCGCGCTGTAGCGGCTTGGCGGCAGGGGCTTCAGCGGGATCCAGGAAACCGCGTTTGCCGGTGGCGCCGGGGTCGGGGCGGCAGCCCTTGAGGCGGAACAGGCGGCGCGCCGGAGCGGGACCGATGCGTACTTCAAAGCGAGCAGCGAGGCGCGTCTCCACCGGCTCCGGGGCTGCCGGCAAAGCAGCCGGGCCGGCGGCAGCGGCGCTTTGTTGAGGCCGGACGGCGGCCGAGGCCGCGGGACGCTCGAGCGCCAACAGCGGCTGCGGCGCGGCTCCCATCGAGGGAACCGGCGGCGGCACTGCGGGGGCCACCGGCGAATGCAGGCCGGTGGCCAGTGCTTTCGGTTCCACCGAAGCGGGGACGCGGAGCACGCAGAGAGCGGCGAGCGCGGCGCCGGGGACCGGCGTGACGGCGGGGTCGAGGGCGAACCGGCACGTGTGCGAGGAGGACGGGAGAAGCGGGTGGGATGCGCCAGTTTCGCCGGCGTACACGGTCAGCGCGGCAGCCCCGGCAACACGGAAGGCGCAGGGCGGCGTTCCGCCCAGGCGATCTCCGGTCAAGCTGAGCAGATTCGCGGCGGACGTCAGGACGGGCGGGCGCGCCGGCCGCGGAGCTGTGAGCAGCGCCACTCGGCGGACCGGGACCGGGATCCTCTGCTCGGGCGCGGGCGGCCGCGTGGCGCTCGTGGCGGTGAGAACAGTAAGGACGGAGGGCGTCCGGGCAGACTCCAGCCCGCAGGGCGGCGCGGCCACGTCGCGCAGGCCGTGGCGCACCGTGGTCTCAGGCTCGACCGCCGCGGCGGATGCCAGGATGGCGGCTGGCCGATCGAGCGCCAGGGGCGCGGGCGGTGCGAGCTGCGGCGAAAGGAGGTTGCGCTCCGCGAGCGCATCCAGCTCACTCAGCCGTTGATCGAGTTCCGCCTCGGTAACGCGGGCGGCCAAGGTCAGATGCCTGCCGGCCACTTGCGCCAGGGCGCCGAGAATGACCAGGGGCTCGATGACCGCTCTCTGGTACGCGACGGTGGCGCGTGCGCCGAGCAGCGGCGCCCGGCCGGCGGCAGGGGCGGTGAAGCGAACACTTCGGCTCAAGCGCGGGAGCGGGTGGTCCAGGCGATGCGTGGCGCGCGGGAGCCCCCAGAGCCGGGGAGCACCGTCCAGTGCAGTGCAGCCCGTGCGGCGGATCCGCGCCGCCGCCGAAGCGGCGGACACCGCCGTTCCGTGCGAGCGAAGCAGCACGCCGTTCTCAGGAACCGCGCCGGGGACGGGAGCAAGAGGGGATCGTCGCCGGGCGAGGACAGGGCGAAAGAGAAACTCGACCGCGGGTACTCGCAAGCAGGGGCGGACCGAGGCCAGAACGGCGGGCAGCGTCACCGCGGGGTGCAGGCCCAGTGTTTCGAAGAGGGTTTCGTGGCGGGGGCGTTCGTCGATGGGACGCAGCGGGCTGGCGCCGAACCGGACGCTGACGAGAAGACCCACGGGCTCGACACGCGGGACCGGGTGTTGGGCGGTTACGTTGGGGTTCGCGGCGGGGTGACAGAGGCGGAAGCGGCCGGTGACGGCCCGGCGGTCCATCTCCAGGCGGGGGCGATAGAGATCGTCTTCGAGAAAAGCGCGCTCGAGCGAGACTTGGCGCAGGCTGCGGCAGCCGACCGGGCGCGGCCACTCCGTGATGAAGCCGGCCTGCCCCGCGGCCTGCACGTAGGCAGCGAGGTTCGAATAGGTGATGTTGCCGGGGGAGGCGGCAGGGTTCTCGGCGAGGCGTTGTTGGGCTTCAATCAGCCGGGCGAGGCCGAGTTGCTCCTGCTCCTGGTGATAGCGGCGCTTATGCGCGTCAGAGCAGAACTCGCCCTGCGTCAACTTGCGGAGGATGGCGATTCGTTTCCCGCAATAAAGGCACTGCATCCTTACCTGGAGCCTCATCCACATGCTACGGACACGGCAGTCCTTTTACTACGCAGCAAATGCCTTATCAGCGTAGGGTGAATAGACCGCCGCTCCTACGGTACTGGGACGAAGGCCCTAGCCGGCTGTTCGGAAGTTTGTCTGTGGAAACGAGGTAGGCGGCAGGGGACCAGGGGCGCGGATTTCAGGTTTCGCGGCGGTGGGAAAGGCCCGGGAAGAAGCGCCCTGAAGGTTCGCCGGACTCCCGCCGATATTAGGGAAGAAGGCTGGTGGACAAGCCCTTGCACGAAGGGAAGGGCCAGACATAAGGTGGTATCCTGAAGTCAGGGCCCGGGTAGAGAAGGGGGCGCAATTTGGATGACCGATTGAAGGAGCTCATGCAGGAGCTGGGCAATGCGATCAACGAATCGCTCTCAGACTCTGACCGCATTGCCGAGGCGATCGGCGAGATCAAACGCGCCGGGTACGACGTTTTCCTGGTGCTGGAAGCAACGATCGGTTTCAACCGCAGAGACGAGTCCGAGCCGGAGGAGACAGAATCCGAGCCGGTGGAGCAGGCGCGGCCGGAAGTGCAAGCGCCAGTGGTAGAGCGGCCCTCGCGCCGCCGGCGCACGGCGGGGAAGTTTCGGTGGACGTCACAGGATCACAAGTTTCTGAAGGCGCTCAAAATCGCCATCGACGAAGACCCGCGCAGTTGAGTTCAAGACGAACGCCTTAGTTCTACAGTAATTCCCGATACACTTTCCAATACCCCTCTATGGCGTTGCGCCAGGGATGGGCGGCGGCTCTTTGCAAGCCAAGCTGCAGCAGACGGGCGCGCAGCGGTTCGTCTTCGATCAGCCGGAGCATCGCCTCCGAGATCTCATTGACCTCGGTGGGAGCAACGAGCAGCGCCGCATCGCCGGCGACTTCGGCGAGCGCGGAGCCGTTGGAAGTGATGACCGGCATTCCCCACGCCATGCCCTCGAGGACGGGCATCCCGAAGCCCTCATCGAGGGAGGGAAAGACGAGAATCGACGCGCGGCTGTAAAGGGACCTCAGGGCGGGCGCGTCCACATAGCCGAGTGTGTCGATGCGGTCGCGGGCGGTGGATGCCGCGATGGCGGCATGAACGTGCTCAGCCCCGAAGCCATCCGAGCCGGCGAGCACCAACCTCCAGGGAGGAGGCGTTCGTTCAAAGGCGAACAAGAGGCGTAGCAGGTTCTTGCGCGTTTGCAGAGCGCCGACGTGCAGAAACCAGGATTCTCGCGGGCCGGCGCGCTCGGCGGGCGAGGGAAGATCGACGCCGTGAGACACGACACGCAGCCGTGCGCGCGGAACGTTGAGCAACGCATCCACCTGCGAGGCGGTGAAGTGGGACACAGTGACGATGAGGTCGGAGCCGGCGGCCGCTTCTCGGGCCTGGGCGGCGAAGCGGCGGCGGAAGTCGGGCGTCGAGTAGTCACCAGTGAGAACGAATAAGTCGTGAAAGGTTGTGACGGTACGGCGGAAGCCGCGGGGAGGGAGGCGCTGGTTCAAGCCGTGAAAAAGCGGGGAGCCGATGGGGGTCCACTCATGGAGGAGACGGCGCGAGGCGTTGGCGGGAAGCGCTTCGCGGAGCGAGGCGAGGAATCGGTGGGGCCGGTAGCAGAACAGGAACCGGTCAGCGGTGCGCGCAGCGGCGAGACCGAACAGGAGCGCGCGGGAGAAGGCGCCGACTCCGGTGAGGTGGCGGCCCAGGCTGTAGGTAGCGTCGAGAGCGACGGTCAATTCGCGAAGGCGGACGCCGGACGCTCGAGGAGCGGCGACGCGCCACGCTTATTCTCGCATAGTGCCGCTTCGGCGCACTCCAGCAGCTCGTCAAGGGAACGGTAGCGCTTGGGTGTGAGGTGGGCGATGCCGGCGTTTAGGCGGAGGCGGCAGCGCCGCGTGAAGTTCTGGTTGTGGCTGGAGACGCTTTCCTCGAGAGTGGCGAGGACGTCCTGGGGCTGCTGCGAATCGATGAGGACGACGCCGAAGCGGTCGCCTCCGAGGCGGCCGATGGCGGCGGCGTTACCGAAGACGGAGCGCAGGATCTCGGCGGCTTCGAGGAGCGCGACGTCGCGCTGTTGCCGGTTGAGCCGCTGGCAGCTTTCGCCGCGGCCTGCGAATTCGATGGCGCTGATTTCGAGCAGCAGCAGCAGGGCCGGCTTCTGGAGACGACCGCTGATGGCGAGGTCATGCTCGCAGAGCGCGAGGAAGCCGGTGAGGTTGTAGCAGTTGGTAAGGGGATCGACGAAGGCGAGCCGGCGCAGCGATTCGCACATGCGGTGGCGCTCGATGGCGCCGCGAAGGGCGCGGGCAAGGGGCGCGCAGTCGAGTTCGGACTTGATGAGGTAATCCTGGGCGCCTTCGCGAACGGCGCTCACCGCGAGCGCTTCGTCCTCGGCGTTGGCGAGGACGACGATGGGCGTCGCCGGCGATTCGGCGCGCAGGCGAAGGAACGTATGTAAACCCGTGCTGTCGGGCAGCGCGAGGTTGAGGAGGATCGCATCGAAGGTATCTTCCTGGAGCAGACGGAGACTGTCGTCGAGACGGTCCGTGAAAACGGGTTGAAAGTCGCGCATCCAGGTGCGCCAGTAATGCCCCTCGGACATTTCCGAGAGGGCCTCCTGCAAGAGGAAGAGGTCGTCCAGGTCGTTCTCCACCACCAGTAGTTTCATCGTCAGGAGGGCGGCGTCGTGCGCGCCCTACCTTTTTGGTGGAGTCAGAGGTGCGTTTTTCTCAGGCGGTGAGCTCGTACTCTTTCAGCTTACGGTACAGAGTGGTGCGGCCGATCCCCAGTAGGGTGGCGGCCATGAGGCGATCGCCATTGGTGTAACGGATGGCATTGATGATGGCGCGGCGCTCGACTTCATTGAGGGGGAGCACCGGCGGCTCGGCGAGGGGGGCGCCCTCGACCCCGGCCGGCTTACGGGCGGGAAGCGCGGCTGCCATGGGTGGCATAGCGGGGAGTGCGGGCAGTGCCGGGAGCGTGGACGCGCCGGCGGCGACGGCCATGGTTTCGCCGCAGTTGCGCAGCCGGAAGTTCTGAATGGCCGACGGCAGGTCGCGGGAGTGGAGCAGCGGGCCGCTGTTCACCGCGCACATGTGCAGGATACAGTTCTCGAGTTCACGGACATTGCCCGGCCAGTCATACTCGAGCAGGGCGTGCAGCACTTCGGGAGTCAGTGTGCGCTGGAAGCCGTGGCGTTCCAGAAAGTGAAGGGCCAGCGTGGGGATGTCGTCGCGGCGGTCGCGAAGGGGAGCGATGCGCACGCTGACGACGTTGAGACGATAGAAGAGATCGCGCCGGAACGTACCGCGCTCGACTTCACGCGAGAGGTCACGGTTGGTGGCGGCGACGACGCGGAAGTCCGAGCGCTTGGTGACCGTGGAGCCCACCGGCCGGAACTCCTTCTCCTGGAGAACGCGCAACAGCTTGGACTGCAGGTCCAGAGGCAGTTCACCGATCTCGTCGAAGAAGGCGGTACCGCCGTTGGCCATTTCGATGAGACCGGTCTTGGCGGAAGTGGCGCCCGTAAAGGAGCCGCGCACGTGGCCGAACAACTCGCTCTCCATTAAGGGGCCGACCATCGCCGAACAGTCGATGGTCACGAACGGCCCTTCCCCTACGACCCGGTAGATGGATCGGGCGACCACTTCCTTTCCGGTTCCTGTCTCTCCTAGTACCAGGACCGGCCAGCGGCCGCGACCCAGTTTTTCCACCAGCTTCACGACCTGGCGAGTCCTGGTCGACTGACCAACCAGGACCGGCTGAGAGCAATTCACAGAAGGGACTCCCTTTTGTACACGTGTACCCGCAACTTCTATTGTGTCTATTGCGAAGGGACAATTCTATCCGTCCGGCGAGTCGACAGGAATACCCCCTGAGTCATGGGGGTAAGGTATTGTGCGGGTAGCACCCCCGCAAACGAGTGTATTCGCTATGTCTATGATTCCGAGGGCGATGATAAGCCACTCTCAGATACTGGAAAGCGTCGTAAATCGGATTATTCAGTCTTATTCAGAAACGGTTCGTACGACGACCGCGGGGCCAAACTGAGCCCGTACTTGGCGCGCGAAATGGTTGGCTTCGTCGAGGGAGAGGGGTGGTCCCACGAGGACCATATATAAAGGACGCGACGGGGCGGTGGTGATCTCGGCGTCGGGGAAGCGGGCGGCGGCTTTGTCGCGGAACTCCTGCGCGCGGTCCCGGTCGCGGAAGGCGCCGATCTGCACGCGGTAGAAGTCGTCGCGCGGCGCGTCGGGGGGACGAGGGGTGACGGTCAGGCGGACGCGCGCGGTTCCGGGACCGATCATGTCGATCTGGCGCGCGGCGGCGCGCGAGAGATCGATGATGCGGCCGTCGACGAAGGGACCGCGGTCATTGATACGCACGATGACGTTCTTGTCGTTGGCGAGGTTGTCGACGCGCAACCAAGTGCCGAACGGAAGAGTGCGGTGCGCGGCGGTGAGTTTCTCCATGTCGTAGATCTCGCCGTTGGCCGCGGCGCGTCCATGATACGGATGGCCGTACCAACTCGCGATACCTTCCTCAATGTACCCGACTGGAGGCGAGGCCGCTACTCCCGGAGGCGAGGGCACCGTCACCGCGGTCTTCTTCTTCGCGCAAGCGGAGATCAGCGCGAGAAGAACGATACAAATGGCGGCAGTACAACGAACCGGCATACGGCCCCACGATAGCGGGATTGCGGCACGGACGACAAGAGAGGGCTGAAACATTTTCGACAGTTCTCGTTGCGGCGTTTGGCGGGACGGCGCGAGGAGCGCGCATGACACGGACATAACCGCTCGCTCACATGATCGAGAGACGAAGCGAAGGGTGCTGTTGTCATTTTTTTCTTGACTTTCGATTCGAAGGATCTTATATATGAATCACACTGCGTTCCAGTTCGGAACGCGAATTTGATGTTAGGGAGAATCACTCGATGAAGAACGCAACCAAGAAGGCCGCCAAGAAAACGGCGACCAAGAAGGCCGCTCCGAAGAAGAAGAAGTAAGAGCGGACCGCGGCAGGTCCAAACAAGACGGCCCCGAGCAATCGGGGCCGTTTTCATTTTGTGGCGAACTTCTCCAGCCGAAGCGTTCGAAACGTCTCCCCCATTCCGAAGAGCAGGGTCTTCAGCTGCATCCTCCCGCGCACGTCGTCTTCCCGCAGCACCTCCGCGAAGTGATCGCGCTCACCGGCGCGCAGCAGCGTTTGCGCCAACGTTTCCAATGGTGCGGCGCGCATGCCAAGGCGCGTGGCGTGGTCGGCGAGCAGCGTGAAGTGGACATGAGCAGTGATGTCGCGAGAGCCGGGAGCAGCCAGGACGTCCTCCTCGGCGCGATGGCCGGAATAGGACAGCAGCGTTCCCTGCGGAAAGCGAATCAGTTCGCGCGTGGTGTACCCGTAGTCGACGATCAGCACGTGACCCTCGCAGAGTGAGTGCGCGATACGGTCGATCCAGGCCAGCGCTTCGAGGCTGACTTCGGCGATCGCGGCTTCGCCGAAGTAGGAGGAGGCGAAGGCGGCGGCTTCGTCATTCACGTCTTCGCCATCCACCCAATGGAAACGGCCATCGCGGAAGGCGACGCGCCGTTCGATCCATCGCTCGTTACCGCGCCGCACGAGCACGCGAACGGGCAGGGCATCGAAGAACTCATTGGCGAAGACGACACCGGAGAAACGCTCCGGGAGCGTGGCGCGTCCCCACTCGACAGGTGTGTAAGCGAACGCATCAAGGAACGGCGCCATCTCACCGCGCCCGGCGCCCAGCTCGACGACGCGAAACTCCCCGGTGTTCTTCATCGCACTGCGAAGCGCGCGGATCTCGGAGGCGATCAGAAGCCCGAAGGCGGGCTGTATCTGCTCGGCGGTGTAGAAATCTCCCGCCCGGCCGAAGACATCGCGGGTGCGGTAGTAACCACCCTCGGGATGATACAGGGCGGCGCGCATGAACTCATCGAAGCGAATGGGCCCGTGCCGTTCGATGTGCGCGCGCAGCCATTCGGCGACCGGGGTCACGAGTGGTATTCTGGCACACGTCGTCCGGCTGCCATGCCCTTGCCCGAGACCATTCGCGTGAAACTGAGCTCCGAAGCCGTGGGAGCGATCGCCATCACCCCGGTGGTGAATCAGGAACTGCCGCTGACGGAACTGCTGCAGGTGCTGCTGGCCGCGGCAGGCTTCGACGCAGCACGCGTGCGGGATTTACTGGAGCGCGGAACGGTGGTGAGCGGTGCGTCCCGGTACCGCTGGCAGGGGATCTCCGCGGAAGAACACGAGGTGCAGGCGGCGCTGGCGCGGTTTCCTCAGTCCGACCCTGCGCTTACCTTTGACGGTGCGAAGTGTCTGAAGGCGGTGCTGGTGGGCAGGGGATCACGGCTGGAGCTTCCGGCGGAGGTCGCGGTGCGCCGCCGTTTTCTACGGAGGCGTTCCTTCTGGGACGCGCTGCTTGCCGAGTGCGGCGCGTCGGAGTACCGCGAGTACTCCTACCGTGAGCGCGCGGATCTGTTTGTGCAGACGCTCGACGACGCGCGGCGTGAGCGTTTGCGCGCGGCGGCGGGTCTGCTGGCGTACTCGGCGCTCGAACAACAAATCCGGCAGAGCGTGTTTGTGCAAGTGGAGCTTTGGACCCGACGTTGATATACTGCACGGCGCCATGCTTCCCGATTACCTTGCCAAGGCGACGCCCAATCCCGCGTCGAATCGCGCCCCGTGGTACGCGAACACCGCGCCCAGCTATGCCGGGGTCTTTCTTTGGATTGCGTTCTACCAGTCGATGGCGGCGGGAACGCTGGATCGAGGGGGGATTGGGGTGTGCCTCGCGGCGCTGGTCGTCGCCGGGCTGCTGAGCTACGGCTTGTACTACCTGGCGCCGGCGATGCTCGGCATGAAGACCGGGTATCCGCTCTACGTGGTCGGATCGTCCACCTTCGGCACCACCGGCGGTTATTTGATGCCGGGGCTGTTGATGGGCCTGCTGCAGGTCGGCTGGTTCGCGGTGGGCACTTTCTTCTCGACGCGCTTCATCCTGAACGGACTGGGCATGGATGCGACGCCCGGGACGCCCGCCTTCATCGTGGTGGCCGTCCTGTGGGGCTACATCATGGCGTACATCGGCGTGAAGGGCATTCAGTATGTCGCACGCGTTTCGCTCTTCCTGAACCTGATTCCGCTGTTGATGCTACTGATCGTTTTCTTCCAGACGCAGAGCGGCATTCCGAAGTACGAGGTGCCGAACCCCGCGCCTTTCGCCGCATTTACGCTTCTGATCCAGATCGTCATCGGCTTCTTCGCCACCGCGGGCGCGGCGGGTGCGGACTTCGGCATGAACGCACGGGACGCGCGTGACGTGCGTTACGGCGGCCTGGTGGGCATTGCGCTCGCCATTCTGTATGCGGGCGCGCTGCCGATTCTGTCGGTGGCGGGCGCGAAGGGCTTGAACCCGGCGCTGCCGAGCATGAACTACGACGCAGTGATCGGTTCGCTGGGCGGGTTTCTGACCTCCGGCATGTTGTTCCTGTTCGCCATTGCCTCCATCACGCCGGCCTGCTTCTGCGCGTTCATCGCCGGCAACAGTTTCTCGACCATGATCCCCGGTGTTTCCCGAATGGCCTCGACGATGGCGGGAGTTACCGTCGCGATCATCCTGGCGGTGACCGGAGCGGCTGAGAACCTGGTGAGCTTCTTCACGATCGTAGGCGCGTCGTTCGGGCCCATCTGCGGAGCGATGGCGGCGGACTACTGGCTGAGCGGAGGCAAATGGTCGGGACCGCGCCTGGGGATCAACATGGCGGGCTACGGCGCGTGGGCGGCCGGCTTTATCGTCGGCATTCTCCCGTTCCTGCCGGTCTCGGACACGGTAAAGCTCTACGCGCAGCCGGCGGTGGTGTACAGCTTCATCACGGGGTTCGTGCTCTACGCCCTGCTCGCGAAGGCGGGCCTTGAGCCGAAGGCGGTTCCGATGGCGGCGAAGAGCGCGGCGTCCTAGCCTGACTCACCTTCCAGGCCGGTCCGGCGCCTTCAGTTTGACGACGATGGGCGTGCCCTCGAAACCGAACTTCTCGCGAATGCGGTTCACCAGGTAACGCTGGGTGGAGAAGTGCAGCTCGCGCTTGCGGTCCGTGAAGAGAATGAACGTGGGCGGGCGGACGGACGCCTGCGTAATGTACTTCAGCTTGAAGTCGCGTTCGAACTCGAGGGTATCGACGAAGCGGTTGAGCTCACCGGTGGCGACTCGGCGGGAGGCGGCGTCGAAGACGGTCTTGATCTGCGGGAAGAGGCGTTCAACGCCCGAGCCGGTCTTAGCGGAGAGAAAGACCGTGGGGGCGTAGTCGAGGAACTTGAGCTCGTCGCGCACGGCCTGCAGGAAGATCTTGCGGCTCCGCTCCTTCGTGACGTCCCACTTGTTCACGGCGATGATCACCGCTCGGCCCTCTTCGTGGGCGTAGCCGGCGATGGTGGCGTCCAGGCCCACCAGACCCTCGCTTGCATCAAGCACGAGGATGACGACATTGGCCAGCCGGATGTGGCGGCGGGCCATGACGACGCTGAGCTTCTCGGCCATCAGCTTCGTCTTCCCTTTGCGGCGAATGCCGGCGGTATCGACGAAGATGTAGTCGACGCCGTCGCGCGTGACGGTTTCGTCGACGGCGTCACGCGTGGTGCCGGCAATGGGGGAGACGATGGCGCGCTCCTCTCCGACAAGCGCGTTGAGGAGCGTTGATTTGCCGACGTTGGGGCGTCCGATGATGGCCACTTTGATGTGTGGCGGCGGGCCGGCCTCCTCCTCGCCCGTGCGCTTCTCGAAGCCGGCGGTGACATGGTCGAGCAGTTCTTCGAGGCCGATGCGGTGCTCGGCGCTCACGGGAAACAGGTCCCTGATGCCAAGGGACCAGAACTCGTGGGCGAGGGATTCGCGCGAGACGGAGTCAATCTTATTGACGGCGAGCGCGAGCGGCTTGCCGAGGCGGAGCAGGTGCTGGACGAGATCGCGGTCGGCGGCGGTGATCTCCGTACGGCCGTCGATGAGGAAGATGATCTGATCCGCGTGATCGAGCGCGACGCGCGCCTGGCGGAAGATCTCGCTGGGGATCAAGTCGTCTTCGTTGGGCACAATGCCGCCGGTATCGATGAGCTCGAACTTACGCCCGTGGTGCTCGGCGACGCCGCGGATGCGGTCCCGGGTGATGCCGGGCTCATCGCCGACGATCGCCCGGCGCTGTCCGAGGATGGTGTTGAAGAGGGTGGATTTTCCGACGTTGGGCCTTCCCACAATCACCACGGTGGGGAGGCCTCCGGGCTGGCCCATGTCGGCTCCATGATAGCATCGGGGGTTGCGGACCCCCCTTCTCTCGCGCGGGTTCGGGCCGCTTTCCGCGCTGTTGCTGGCGATCATGGCGGCGCAAATGTTCACCGCCGCGCGCGACGAAAGCCAGACCTTCGACGAGGCCGTCCACCTGACCGCCGGCTACCGCTATTGGAAGACGGGCGACTTCTCGATGAACATCGAGCATCCGCCGCTGCAGAAGCTGCTCAGCGGCGCCGCGCTGCTGCCGCTTGGCCTGAAGCTGCCGGACGATCCAAAGATACAGAACGACCAGTGGGAGTTCGCGAAGACATTTCTCTACCGCAACGTGGTTCCCGCGGATACAATTCTGCTGCGCGGGAGGCTGGTGACGATCGGGCTAACAATTCTGCTCGGCGCGGCGCTGGTGTGGTGGGCGCGGCGGCGGTTCGGTCCGGCGGCCGCGCTCGCGGTGGCGGTGTTGTTCACGCTCGATGCGAATTTCATGGCGCACGGGAGGCTGGTAACCACGGACGCCATTGCCTCACTGTTCTTCTTCCTCACCTTCGCCGCGTGGTTCGAGTTTCTGTGGAGCGAGCGGCCGGCGTGGAGGTGGGCGATCGCCACGGGCGTGTTTCTGGGGCTGGCGCTGGCGGCGAAGTTCTCCGCGATCATCCTGCTCCCCGTGCTGCCGGCGATGCTGCTGTTGCGATGGCCGGGATGGCGGGGGGCGATCGCGGGAACGATGATCGCGCTGTGGCTGCCGGTTCCGATCGTGGCAGCCAGTTACTGGCCGGAGACGGCGAAGTGGATGGCGATGGAGAACCCTCCGCGCCTGCGGGAGCACACCGACAAGACCACGCTCATCGGCTACCTGCTGCGCGGCGCGGACCGGCACCTCCACCTGCCGCCGCACACGTGGTTCCTCGGGTTGCACGCGGTGGCGCAGCACGACAAGGAAGGCCACAACGCGTATTTGCTGGGGCAGCAGTCTGACCGGGGCTGGTGGTACTACTTCCCGGTGGCGTTCTTCGTGAAGACGCCGGCGGCGCTGCTGCTGCTGGCGGCACTGGCGCTTGTGGCGGGGTGGCGGGGGCAGTGGCGAACGTGGGCCACGTTACTTGTACCGGTGGCTCTCTATTTCGCCGTCTCGATGTCGAGCCGGATCAATATCGGCTTCCGGCACCTGCTGCCGGTCTTCCCGTTCTTGATGGTGCTTGCCGCAGTGACGGCAACCCGCGTGCTGCCGCCGCAATGGCGCGTGGGTGTCGCGGCGGCCGCGCTGGGCCTGCACCTCTTTGAGGCAGTGCGCATTGCGCCGTATCATCTCGCCTTCTTCAACGTCTTTGCCGGCGGGCCTCAGGCTGGGCCGAAATACCTGGTGGATTCGAATCTGGACTGGGGGCAGGACCTCAAGCGCCTGAAGGCGCGCATGGAGCGCGAACGATGGAACGCCGTCTGTCTCGAATACTTCGGGTACGCGGATCCGAAGGAGTACGGCATCAAAGCCGAGTATCTTCCGAAGACGTGGAACAAAGGGGAGATGGAGTGGATGAACTGCGTGGGGGCGATCAGCGCGACCCTGCTGCAGGATGTCTACATTCAAAAGGGCAGTTTTGAATGGCTGCGGCGGCGCGAGCCGATGGGTACGGTAGGTTACTCGATTTATCTATACGACCTGCGTAAGGACTTGCGAAAATAGAGAGAGCAGATGGTCGTTACGGGAGTATATTACGCGTTGGGGCTGATCGCCGGGGGCCTGGCCGCGGGGTACTTTACCAACCCCTGGCTGGGCGCGCCGTTCTATTTGTTGGCGGCGTTTTGCCTCTATTTCTTCCGCGACCCGGACCGCGAGATTCCGCACGGACCGTATGCCGTTTCTCCCGCGGACGGTAAGGTGGTTCAGGTGAAGAAGGAATCCGAGACGCTGACGCGCGTGAGCATCTTTCTGAACGTGTTCGACGTGCACGTCAACCGCTCGCCGATCGCCGGCAAGATTACGAACGTGCTGTATAAGCGCGGACGCTTTCTGGTGGCGAGCAAGGAACTCGCCTCCGCGGAGAACGAGCAGAACACGGTGACCGTGGAAGGGCAGGACGGCGTGGAGGTGGTGTTCTCGCAGATTGCCGGGCTGATCGCGCGGCGCATCGTGTTCTGGAAGAGGCCCGGCGACTTTGTCACCACCGGAGAGCGCGTCGGACTGATCCGCTTCGGCTCCCGCGTCGACCTGCTGTTCGGCCCGCAATGGGCGGTGAAGGTGCGCGCGGGAGAGCGCGTGAGCGCCGGGTCATCGATCCTGGCGGAACGGGTGGGATGATGCTGAGCCGGCACCTCTACACGGAAGACCGCCGCCCGCGCAAAGCGGCGTACGCATTGCCGACGCTGTTCACGGCCGGTAACCTGTTCCTCGGCTTTGCGGCAATTATCCAGGCGTTTCAGGGTGGCATGGCGGCGGCGACGGGCGCGTTGTCGTCGAACCGGCACCTGGAGCTGGCGGCGATCATGATCGGCATCGCCATCCTTCTGGACGGGCTGGACGGGCGGATTGCGCGGCTGACCAACACGGTGAGCGACTTCGGCCGGGAACTGGACTCGCTGGCGGACGTGATCACGTTCGGCATCGCGCCAGCGGTGCTCGCGTTCGTGTGGGGCGTGCAGTTTGTCGAGACCGCCGACAATCCGGTGGTCCGCGAGCAATTGCACCGGGCCGGGTACTTCGTGGCGTTCCTGTTCCTGCTGTGCGGGGCATCGCGGCTGGCGCGCTTCAACATCACGACGAATCCGGTGCCGAAGAATCCCGGGCGGCCGGACCGCAAGTATTTCGTGGGCCTGCCGATACCGGCGGCGGCGGGCTTCGTGGCCGCCGTTGTCTACGCGGCCGATTCCATCCCCGTGCAGTTCTGGCTGTTCACGGTGATCTGGCTGGCCGCGCTCGGTATCGTCTCATTCCTGATGGTCAGTACGTGGCGCTACCGCAGCTTCAAGGACTTGAACCTGCTGCGGCCGCGGTCGCCGCTGACGGTGGTTCTCTTCGGCGCGTTGATTTACGCCATCCTGAACTACAGCCAGCCGATGCTGCTGGCGCTGGCGGGAACCTACGTATCGAGCGGCGTGATTGTCCGCGCGGCGGGGGTGATCCGCCGCCGAGTGGCCCCGCGGCGGCCGACAATGCCGGAGACGCAGGCAGGCTAGGGCATGCAACGTTCCGTATTGGCCTTGGTGGGCAGCGAATCGCTGCTCGGTAAAGAGATCCGCGAAGTGGCTGACAGCTACGTGCCGTCCGCGCGCCTGCAGTTGGTGGGGGCGGACGCGTCATCGATCTTCAGCGAGGACGAGGGCGAACCTGTGATCATCACGGGCATGGACGAGGTGAGCCTGGGGGAAGCGCAGGTGGCGGCACTCGCCGGGACGTCCGAGTCCAGCCGGGCGGCATACGCGATCCTCTCAAAGCTCGACCGTCCGCCCGCGGTCGTGGATGCCACGCAGACGCTCGAGGACCACCCGCGGGCCAGGCTTCGGGCGCCGATGGCGGAGCCGCAGGGATACACGGCCGAGCCCGACGCCGTGCACGTCATCGCGCATCCGGCGGCCATTGCGCTGGCCGTGTTCTTCGGCCGGCTTCATCCGCGCTACGCGGTGCGCCGGGCAGTGGTGCAGATCTTTGAGCCGGCGAGCGAGCAGGGCCAGCGGGGGTTGAACGAGCTGCAGCAGCAGACGGTGAGCCTGCTGTCCTTCAAGCAGCTGAACAAGGAAGTGTATGACGAGCAGGTGAGCTTCAACCTGCTGGCGCGGTACGGGTCAGAGGCGCCGCGCGCGCTCGAGGACATTGAGGCGACGATTGAACGGCATCTGGCGACGCTGCTTTCGCGTTCGAGCGGCGCCCCCATGCCGTCG
The DNA here is from genome assembly GCA_033763935.1 of Bryobacteraceae bacterium. GTDB lineage: Bacteria > Acidobacteriota > Terriglobia > Bryobacterales > Bryobacteraceae > DALYJJ01. The sequence continues at coordinate 91,106 of JANRJO010000110.1, read as the reverse complement.
ATGCGGCTGATTCAGGCGCCGGTCTTTCACGGGTACAGTTTTTCCATTTGGGTGCAGTTCGAGGAGAATCCCGGCGAGCAGGCGATCGCGGAGGCGCTGGCGAGCGCAATGATCGAAACGCGCGCCAAGGACGAGGAGCCTCCGACGAACGTGGGCGTCACCGGGCAGACGGGCCTCACCGTGGGTGTGATCGAGCGCGACCGCAACGACGCGCAGGCGTGCTGGTTCTGGGCGGTGGCCGACAACCTCCGCATCATGGCGGAGAATGCGCTGCTGGTGGCGCGGCCCCTGCTGGAGCGGGCGCAGTGAGGTGGATTCTCGCGCCGCTCGCACTGCTGGCGCTGCTGGCGTTGAACGCGTGCGGATACCGGGTGGCCGGCAAGGGCGACCTGCTGCCGAAGAACATCAAGACCATCGCGGTGCCGGCGTTCGCGAATGTCACCACCCGCTACAAGCTCACGGACCTGCTGCCTGCCGCGATCACGCGCGAGTTCATTAGCCGGACGCGCTACGAAGTGGTGACCGACGTCAACCAGGCGGACGCCATTTTGACCGGCGTGGTGGCGAACGTCTTCACCTCACCCACGGTGTTTGACCCCGGCACCGGGCGGGCAAGCGGCATTCAGGTAAACGTGAACCTGCAGGTGACGCTGCGCGAACGCGAGAGCGGCAAAATGCTCTACAACCAGCCGAACATGGAGTTCCGCCAACGCTACGAGATCGCGTTGGACCCGAAGTCGTTCTTCGACGAAAGCGGCGCCGCGCTCGAGCGCCTGAGCCGCGACGTGGCGCGCACGGTAGTGACGGGCGTGCTCGAGGTGTTCTGAGGACGATGACTCCCGAACAGTTCCTCGCACAGATCGGAAAGCAGGAGCCCGCGGGCGCGTACCTGTTCCTGGGTCCGGAGGGTTATTCGCGGAAGGAGTGCCGCCGCGCGCTGCTGAACCGCGTGCTCCCGGATGAGAGCGAGCGCGAGAACGGCTTCACGCGTCACGACCTGGACGAAGTCTCTCTCGACGAAGTGCTGGACGACGCTCGCTCCTTGTCGCTGTTTGCGTCGGTGCGCCTGATCTGGGCGTCCTCGGCGGAGGGCGCGGTTCCGAAGGACGGGGAGCCGCACGCCGGGCTTGCGGCGTACGTGAAGAATCCTTCGCCGGGCGTGGTGCTGGTCTTTGACTCCTGCCGGTACGAGTTCGATGGGGACGACCGGACAAAGCAGGAGCGGGTGCGCAAGTTCTTCGGGGCGGTCCGCGACGTGGTGGAGTTCAACCGGTTCGACGAGCAGCGCGCGCGTGAGCTGGCCAAGCGCCTGGCACAGCAGAGTGGTCTGAAGATGCGCTCCGGCGCGATCGAGCTGCTGGTGGAAACGCTGGGGGCGGACGCCGCGCGCATCGCGATGGAGATCGAGAAGCTGGCGCTCTACGCCGCTGGACGAGAGATTACGGCGGAGGAGTTGGGGAACGGGCTGATCGCCGACGGCCGCGCGGCGACCATCTTCGCACTGGTGAACGCGCTGGGACGGCGGGACCGCACCGCGTCGCTCACGCTGCTGGACACGCTGGTGCGGGAAGGCGAATATCTGCCGCTGGCGCTCACGTTTCTCGGGGGCCAGTTCCGGCTGGCGCTGGTGGCGAAGGAGCAGGGGCTGCGGAGCGCGGGCGATATTCAGGGCTTCTTTCAGAAGCAGGGCATGGCCATGTGGCGCCAGCGCGCCGAGCAGGTGCAATCCACCGTGAGTGCGTTCTCACGGGAGAAGCTTCAGGGAGCGATTGCCAAGGTGTTTGCGGCCGACCGGGCGCTGAGAGACACGCGTCCCGACGACCGCGTGATCATGGAAGAGTTTATTCTGGAGCTGACGCGCTAGGCGGCAGCAGGCTGCAGGGATTTGAAGCGCTTTGTGAGGCGGCTCTTGTAGCGGGCAGCGGTGTTCCTCTTGATGATGCCCCACTTGGCGGCGCGATCAACCATCGAGAACGTCTCGGGCATGAGCTTCGTCGCCGCGCCCATATCTTTCGCTTCGAGCGCCCGGCGCATGGCACGTACCTGGTGACGGAGACGGGACTTGCGCATGCGGTTGATCTCCGTGCGCCGTTCAGTGATGCGGACCCGCTTGAGAGCGGAAACGTGATTCGCCATCTAACTCTATACCGATCCTTCTATTTGTAGCTTTTGTCAGGATAACAGAGGCGGTGGGTGTGTGTCATGCTCAGGGCATGTGGAGAGCGGCGGTCCTCCTGGCGGCGGCAGCCGGCATGTGCCCAGCCGAGGAGGATTTGCGCAGTGCCGCGCACTGGCTGAAGAAGGCGAACCCGGAGCTGACGCGGTTCCACACCTACGGCAAGCGTGCGGTTGACGGCACGTACTCGGTGATGGCGATTACGGGATGGGCCGGCGGCAGCGGTGTGTTCGGCGTGTTCGTCGTGTACGGGAAGACGAACCAGGTGTACCAGGCGCTCGAGATCGGCGCCGCGCCCCGCGGGCTCATGCCGCACGTCCGGAATGTTACCGAAGAGCGGGCGTATGTCGACTGGTTCGGCGATTACGGGGTCTATGGAGGCACGCGAAAGTACGCCTACTCGCTGCGGGCGCGGAGCCGGCCCGAGCGGTACACCTATCGCCGGTTCGAGGTGGAATCGGCGTCGGCGGCGGGTTCGGAGTTGGTGTTCGCGGGCCGGTATTCGGCGCCTGCCGAGTTGGAGTCCGACCCAGGGTTCACGCCGCCCCTGCAACTGCTGCTGACCGTGGACGGCAGGTGGAGGATTTCGGCGGAGGCCGAGACTCCGAACCACAAGCCGCGGGACAGAGGGCTGCCGGCATTGCCGGACGGCGCGGTCGCCGTGCCGGAGCGGTTGGTGAAAGTGGATGAAGCTGTGTCCGTGTACGCAGCGCCGGGGGAGGCGGCCTTAGGCGGGGCTCAGCGGTCGGGCGTATGGGTACTGCCCGCACGCGGCCGCGCCGCGTTCTATCCGGTCCCGGTTCCGTCGCTCGCTCTCTACCAGAGCTTGAGGCAGGCGAAGGGGGCGGTGGCCTTCACACCGGGGCCCGCAGCTTCGGGCCTGGTGAACGCAATGGGACCGATTGCTTTCGACGGGGAACGCCTCTGGTTCGGGAACGACTTCTATGACGGTGAAGGCACGTCGGGCGTGGGGGGCTTGGGCAGCTTCGACGTTCGGACACGCCGTTACGAGATGCGGTACCTGCCGGAGCTTGCGCCATGGGCCGCTTCCGCCCTGAAGCTCCACGAGGGTGCGTTGTGGATTGCTCTGATGCGGCGCCCCGAGGGGATGCCGTACGGTGGCGGCGTGCTGCGCTACGACTTGGCGACGAACGTGGCAACGCCGCTTCCCATCGAGCCTCTCGTTTCGTCGATTACGGCGTGGAACGGGGCTCTCTATTTCGCCACCGCGAACGGCGTTTACGAGGTAAAGGACGGCGTGATCTCCCACATCAGGCTAGAGCCGGAGAGTCGAGGCCCGCGAGAGGTGGTTCAGTCCTGCGTATCGGGCGATATGCGCGAGTCGGCCACGAAGCGGCGGTAGTTGGAATACAGTTGGTCCACCTCGCTCACGTCGTCCTTGCCGAGGGGCCGGCGAAACGTAATGCGGCTCACGAGCCAGGTGGGCTTCGCGCCGCCCGCTTCGGGATGCGGTTGGAACCAGTGCGTGACGCGGTCGCCCTTGCGGAAGCGCCCGGCGTTCCTGGTGGCTACCGCCTCCTGCTTTACGCGCATCAGGCTCTGCTTGTCGAGCCAGATGGTGAGTTCCACGGCTCGCGTCTCCATGACGCGCGCTTCGCGGACGGCCAGGGCGCGCTTTGGTTTGGCGACGATGCGCCAGGTGTCGCGGCCGTCGATGACTTCGCTGCCGGCGAGTGTGACGTGGTGCGTCTCCGGCACCACGCGATACAGGATCGCGAGGCGCGGCCGTTCGGAGACGACGATGTGGTTCGGGGCGGCGCGGCGTTCGGCCGCGACGCGCTGCATGCGGGCCTCTTCGGCGTCCTCTTCGGCCTTGCTGAGCGGTTGCCCGTTCCGGGTGGTCAGCCGAAAGTAGGGCTGTCCTTCGAGGAACAGGACTTCGTACGTCGTCTCACTCTGCTGCCGGACGCGGTCCTTCTCCAGCAGCCGGGCGACGATCGCCTCGTGGTAGAGCCAGTAGACCGACTTCTTGCGATTCTCCTCGTCCGCCGCGATGCTCTGGGAGAGCAGTTGGGTCGCGTCCGGGGCTGCCGCCGCCGCCCAACCGCCCGCCGCGACCCCCCAGACCAGCAAAGTCCGCGCCCAACCGCTCATTCCTTACAGAGTAGACCTTACAGCCCGGAAACGTTCACCCTCCTTCGGACCAGGAACCACGCCGTCCAGGCGACCGCTGCCACGGCGAAGAGGAGGGCCGCCTGTTGGGGGGCGTCGCGGAGCAGCCAGAAGCGGGTGTTGCCGGTGAACACCACGCTGAAGGGCGTAAGCGAAAAGAACAGCGCCAGCCCGAACAGCGTGGCGCGAAGTTGAATGAGTCGTTTGGTTATCATCAGTGTCTCCTTCGATTTTTCGTGGAATGGCGCCGGCGCCGGCAGGCCGATCTCACGGTCTGCGCTGAGCAGGGCAGCGATCTCCGCGTCCGCGGCGGCGAACTGCTCGACGAGCGCCTTGGTCTCCGCCGACGCTTCCCCGGCCAGGTAGACCGGAATCAGGTCGAGCACAACATTGCGGGGAACATTCATCGGAACGCCTCCTTGCCGCCGAGCGCCTGGGCCACCTTCATGCGAGCGCGGTGCACCTTCACCCGCGCGGCCGCGGCGGTGATGCCCAGCACGCCGGCAATCTCTTCGTATGGCAGATCTTCTTCCAGCCGCAGCACCAGCGCGGCGCGATCCGCCTCTGGCAGCGCGTTCAGCGCGCGCTCGATGTCGCCGCGCCGTCCCGGCTGGGCCGGAGCAACCGCCGCTGCCGCCTCATCGAGCGGCGCCTGCTTCCTCTCGCGCCGCAGCCCCTCCAAATAGAGGTTCCGCGCGATGGCGAACAGGTAGGCCTGGACAGTGGCCAGGCGGACGCGGTCGCGCGCCGTCCAGACGCGGAGGAAGGTTTCGGAGGTAATGTCGTCCGCGGTGGCCGCGTCCCCGCCGGACAGGCGGAAAACGAAACGATGGATCGCGGGCGCGTACCGGGAGTACAGATCCTCGAAGCGCGTCACCTCCTGCTGCACGTACTTACTATGCGCGAGGGCGCGGGATGTTACAGCCTATGCAGGAATTTGCCAGGGAAAGCGCGAGACGTCCCGGCCATGGCGTGTTTTGGTGGAGAGCAGATAAGGCGGATGCGAGATGTCGCGGCGCGCCCCGTGGTGGAACTGGTGCAGTTCCTCGTATAAGGCGAGGAAGCGCGCGGTGATGTTCTCCCAACGAAACTCCGCTGCGGTGCGGCGTCCTTCGACGGCGCGGGCCGCCCGCGCGGCATCGTCGCTGCGCACCTGGCGGATAGTGGCGGCGAACTCCTGCGGCGTGGCGGGAGAGAGCCAGGCGTTGCGATCATTCGCGTACGACAGCACGCCGCCCTCGTTCGGGGCGACCAGCGCGAGTCCGGAGGCCATCGCTTCCAGCGGCGCGATGCCGAACGGCTCTCGCGGGTTCGGATGCACGAAGATGTCCGCGTTCGCGTAGAGCGAAGCGAGGGCCGCCCGGTCGCCCACATGGCCGAGGAACGTTACGTGAGAAGGCGCCTCTGCGCGGAGCCGCTCTTCGAGCATGCCCGTACCCGCTACCAATAGATGGAAACCGGGACCGAGCAGCCGCATGGTGTCGAGCAGCAGGCCGAGGTTCTTCTCCGGCACCAGGCGCCCGGTGTAGAGCAGCAGCGTGCTGTCCGCCGGCGCGCCGGTCTTCTCGAGCAGCCGCGCGCGCACCTCGGGCGAGCGGAGCCCGGGGTCCAGCCCGGCGTAATCGACGCCCATTGGGCATACCCACACGCCGCGCTTGATGTCGTGGCCGGCGGCCGCGGGAATCAGCTCCTCGGCGGTGTGCCGCGAGTTCACCAGGTGATGATCGAAGAGTGGAAAGTAGAGATGCCGCATGTAGATGCCGGCGAGTTTGCGCGCCAGACGGTTGTTGGCGACGTAGACGGCCATGTTCTCGTCCATGCGCTCGTGGCTGATACCCACAATGGTGGGGCGGAACTTGACCCAGGGAAGCCAGCCGCGGCGCAACAGGCCCGCCAGGTAGTGCAGCGTGTACTTGTCGCACACCTCCACCAGGTCCGGACGCTCGTCGTTTAGAATGCGAACGATCGCACAGTTCGGCGTCAGAAAACGGTTCGGGAAGATCATCCGGTAGGCCGAGTTCAACGGCGCGTGCGGGGATTTCAGGTGGTAGATCCGCCCCCAGTTCCCCACCTCCTCGACGCCGTCCTCCGCGGCGGGCACCACCAGGCAAAGCGGCTGTTCCTGACGGTTCGCCGCCTTCAACAGCTCTTTATAAAAGGTCGAAATTCCACCTGACGTGGGATGCCACGCGTTCAGCAGGTGGAGCGTCTTCATGAGCGCCGAAAGGCCAGGCGGCCGAGGGCGCGGGGCCCGGCCAGCAGGAAGCCCGCAATGATGGACGGCATGGACTTCATATCCTCAGCCAGCGACTTCTGGCTAGCGCCCACCAGCAGGGCGCCGCGCCGCATCGCGTACCAGTTGAAGAGGGTGGAGACCGCCGTGAAGATCATCGAAACAACCACGCTGGTGAGCAGCTTCGGCGTTCCACGGAAGTAATGCACCAGGAACTCGAGCGTGTGGGAGCATACCGGCAGCAGGACCATGACGGCGACGGCGCCGTGCCAGGCGGGCTCCGCGCGCCGCAGGGCTTGTGTGGCCGATCCGTAGAAGCCGGAGATCGCGGTGCGGAACACGAACTCGGCGGCCATGGCGCCGAGAGCGGCGCGCAACCCGGCGGTGAGATTGGTGGCGAAGAAGATCGACGCCCGCATGGCAGCACTCAGGAAGGCTGACTTCCAGTTCCATTCGAGCAGCAGCCGGCGGTACGGATGTCGCGCAAGATCGAGAAGGATCGACCCGACTGTCAAATTCCAGGATACCAACCGACTGTTTCACCTTCGTAAGAGAGAGCTATTTCCGGCCGAGAAGACGCTGCGTGGCGGAGATTCGTTTCGGCGAGAACTGCTGCGCGGCGGCGTGGAGGTAGGGGCGGAACTCACGCAGCCACCAGGCGGCATACCCGGTGGTGCGGATGTCCTGGAGCGTGGCGGCGTAGTGGTCGAGCAGGCTCGTCCAGACCTTGCGTCCTGTCACCTGGAGGGCGGAGAGCGCCATGGCGGAGGAGAGTTCGAACACACCGCGGTTCTGGGCGGCGGCGGTTTGGGAGAGCGCCGACCAAAGGCCGGCGATGTCGCCCGGCTTCGGCCGCTCAAGTTCCGGTGCACGCTGGAACTCACGGCGCAGCGCCGTCCACTGGTCGCGGAGCTGGGCGACGTTGAGCGGCGGCGTGTTCACCGCTTCGGCGGCGCGGCCGGCGGTGCGCTCGAGAGCGTCGAGCAACTGGTCCATGCTTTGGAGCGGAGCGGTCTGGTGGGCGAGCAGCCCTTCGCGTTCGAGGGTGGCGGCGATCTCTGGCAGCAGTGCTCGTCCGGCCCCGCTTAAGTCGGCGAAGCCCGCCAGCACCCAGACGGGGGACGCGTGAAACGCCAAAATTCCAATGAGCTCGATGCCGTTTCCAGCGGTGCGGCGCAGGAGAAAATCCTGGGCGAGCTGACCCTCGGGCGGGTAGGCGCCCTCCACCTGCCCCACCTGCTCGATGAGGAATCGCAGCGTGGTTTCCACCATGCTTTGGTAAATCCGGGTGCGCCGTACCGGCGCCGGCAGCGCCGCCTCCCCGACCTCACGGAGCAGCCCGGCCCCGAGGGCGCTGCCCGAGCGTAGCACGCGCTCCGGCAGCGACAGAAGATACTCCTCCACCCGCTTCGTCCGCACGCTGCCATGGTAGCTTGAGAGCAAATGAGTACGGATACCGTGAACGCAGCCGCCGCCCTGCCGGCCGTGCCGCTGACCGTCGAAGGAGCGAGCCTGCTCCACCAGATGCTGCGCGTACGCTGGAGCGCCTGGCGGGCGCTCGACCCGGAGCAGCGTGCAACGTTCGTGGACGAGGCGTCCAGAACGTTGTCCGAGATGGAGCGCGGCGAGAGCGCGGGCGGCCAGAGCGCGGTGTATTCGATGCTGGGTCACAAGGGCGACCTGATGTTCGTCCACTTCCGCCGCGGCTTCGACGGGCTGAAGCGCGCCGAGCTTTCGTTGACCCGGCTGGCGCTGTGGGAGTGTCTGGAGCCGGTGACGTCGTATCTGTCGATGGTGGAGCTGGGCCTGTACGAGTCGAGCAGCAAGACCTACCAGACGCTGATCGAACAGGGCCTGCAGCCGGGGACCGCCGACTGGGACGAGAAGGTGGAAGAAGCGCTGGACCGCCACCGCAAAGCCATGGCCCCACGCCTCTGGCCGGAGATTCCGGGCGCTCGCTACATCTGCTTCTATCCGATGGACCGCCGCCGCGGTGAGGAGAAGAACTGGTACCAGGTGCCGATGGCGGAGCGCCAGCGCATGATGCACGAGCACGGCCTGGTGGGACGACGCTACGCGGACCGGGTAAAGCAGGTGATCAGCGGGTCGATCGGTTTCGACGACTGGGAGTGGGGCGTGGATCTGTTTGCACACGACCCGCTGGTGTTCAAGCGGCTGATCTACGAAATGCGCTTTGACGAAGTGAGCGCGGTGTACGCGCTATTCGGGCAGTTCTACATCGGCGTTCGCGTTCCGGCGTCCGAGCTGGGAGAGTTGTTCGAAGGCCGGCTTCCAGACATTGCTTGAGTCCAGCCAGCGGGCCGCGTCGTCGTAGGTGCGCACTTGCCCTGCCAGGTACGCCTGCAGGAGACCGGGCGCGACGACCGCCGAGATGGGCTGCTCATACGTGCGCCCCGGTCCGCCTTCCGGCAGCTTGAGCAGGAAGGGCACGCGGGGCGGCCGGTTCAGCAAGGGCGTACGCGGCATAAAGCCCTTCAGGCCCTTCCACATCTCCGCCCGCAACGCATGGTCAGAGGTGACCAGGATCGCTGCCTGCTGCCACACACCCTGGCCTTCCAGGTGCGCGCGATACTCGCCCAGGATCCGGTCCGCCACTTCCAGATTCTCCAGGTACGTTCCCTCGTAGGCGTGCGCCGGGCGCTGCTCCCGCGCCTTCCAGACTCCGGGCGGGTGCGGCAGCGGCAGGTGAAGATAAAGGATGCCGATGGAAGGGTCGGCGGCAAGGCTCTTACCCTGCTGCAGGAGGTGATCGAGCACGGCCCTTTGCCGGTTGATCAGCTCCTCCTCCTCCGGCACGATGGAGTCTCTCTTCCAGTACTCCCCGAGCAGCGGCAGAAGCCAGGGGTGGAACCGTGTCTCGCGGAAGACCTGGTAGAGCACGGGACTACCCTTGAGTTGTTCCATATAGCTCTTCCAAGCGGCCAGTGGCAGCACGGCAGGTTCCCAGTAGCACTCGTTGAAGGCGTCGGGGAGGACCCGGCAGTAGGGATGGTAGTAGCCGGCAGCGGCGGTTCCCAGCCCCCGCGCCCGGGCCTCTCGAAAGAGATTGGGCGTGGAACTCCATCGCCTTACGCTTCCGTCAGCGAACGTGAGCTCGAGGTCCCGGTCGCCGGAAGGCCTGGCCTTGGTAACCTTCTGTCCCGTGAAGAGCGCGGGCACGGCCTCGAGCGTATCGGCCGCGGCCATTTGGGTGCGCCGGGCGTTGAGCGACTCGGCGGCGAGGCGTTCGAGGTTCGGAAGGCGGACGGCTGCATCCGGCTCAAGCACCAGGCGGCCATCCAGTTCGTCGAAGAGAATCCAGATCACCTTCTTCGCTGCGGGTTTGCCCGCGGCCCGCGCCAGCGGGGCCTTGGTCTGCCACGTGTTGACGATCCGCCACAGGGACAAAGTGCAGCTTGCCGCGGCGAAAGGGAAGAAGATGAGTAACAGTACGTCTGCCGCCCGATAGGCACGCCGCCAGAAGACGATCGCGGCGACGAACCCGGCCAGCAGCACGGCCACGCTGATCTGCGGTGCGGGCGGAGGCAGCATGTTGGTCACGGCGATGATGCTCACCATGGTTCCAAAGGCCAGGCCGATCCACACCACCCGGCCGATCACCAGCAGGGGGCCCCGCGCCAGGCGCCTGCCGAGGAGGCGCGTTAGCGCGAGCACAGCCGTAAGCCAGGAAACGCCGAGCAGGGTGTTGAGCTCAAGCGACGTGGGGTGCTCGCTCAGGAAGTACCTTCCGGCGGGCGAGTACGAATCGAGGAGCACCAGCCACGAACGGAAGAACCACAGGTTGGCGAGGCTGAAGGCCGCCGCCACCTGGGGTTTCCATTGCCGCTTCATTTTGCCGGCTTCCTCAGGAGAAAGAGAACACGGTCGGCGCCGGTGATGGCAAGTCTCCTCTCGATACGAAACCACCGCGAGCAGGCGGCGGAGAATGCTTCTTCGGACCAGCCTTCGTGCAGGCCGCCGCGGCCGCGCAGCAGCCGCTCAAACATCGGGTCGCGCGGCCCGACGAACTCGACGATGGCTGCATTGGTGGTCAGTTCGGCGAGAAGCGCGGCGATTTCCTCAAACGGGATGCGCTCGGTGATCAGCAGGTGGTGCACGACGGCGAGCATCATCACCAGGTCAAAACGGCCGCGAGCCCGGTCGAGAAAGGCCGGATTCTCCGCGCAGCGCCAGCCAACTGCGGGGGTGGGCCGGGCCAGATCGACTACCAGCGGCAGGACGTCCGCGCCGGCGTCCCTCGCCGACCGCCAGGTGTGTCCGGCGGAGGCGCCATCGTTGTCGATGGCGACCACCTTCGCGCCGCCGCGGGCGGCGATAAGCGAGAAATGCCCGGTATTGCAGCCGACATCGAGCACCCGCTTCGGCTCGACGTCGAAAATGGCCTCCTCCACGAAGCGCGACTTCTCTTCGAACTGCGCTCCCGAGTAGCTGAGTGCGTGGCTCCCGTGCATGTAGCCGGCCCAGTTGGAGCGGCGGGCCTGCGGTTCCAACTTGCGCAGTGCCCAGGAAAGACGCTGCAACGTCGCGCGGAACACGAATGCCGCCTCCTGGGGGTCCGTCAGTTGCCGGGGGCGGTACGTCGATGCGTCCGCGCGGTTTTTTGCGGCGGCGGGCAGAGTGACGAACTGCAGGGCCAGCGGCGACCAGCGGGCCAGCGGGCCGAGGCGCGGCAGTACGTCCTCCGGATCGAGGCCGTCGCGCCGGGACAGGAAGACGTCCCTGGAAGCCGCGCCGCCCGCCCGCTCGGCGAGTAGCGGGAGCAGGAAGGTTCGTTCGAACTGAGCGGCGCAAGGCCACACCGGGTCGAGCGGGTCCCTGCGCTCAAAGGAGAGCCAGTCGACGAAGACGGGACGCGGGCCGTCGAACAGCACGTTGTAGGGGGTGGCGTCCTTGAGTCGAAATCCGTCGTCCAGGATGTCGGAGGCGATCTCGAGCGTCAGCCGGCCGGCAGCATGAAGCATCTCGGCGGGCCATTCCTGGGGGTAGCTTGGGAAGAAAAGCCGATTATGCTCGAACAGCAGCTCGGCGGGTGGCGCCGCCTCGCCCAGGCGGCGGCAGCGGGTCAGGCTGCCTTCCGACGTGAGCCGCCGCGAGGCGCTGGTTTCCAGGAACGCCAGCAGATCCTCCGCGCGCCGAACACGGCGAAGCACCAGATCGTCAAGAACCAATACATCGCCGTCCGGGTCGCGAAACGACCGCGCGGGGCTCGCCAGTTCGGGCATTTCAGTTTGCCTCGCTCGCTAGCTGCCGCGCCGGAAGATCCGGGCCACAAATCGCCTGAAGTGAAATAGGGCGCCCACGGCGCCACCAATCAGCAGTTGAACCAATAAGGCCCCGCTGCCCGGGTCAGCGTAGAGGAGGAGGGCAACGACTTCTCGCACGCTGAACTAATCGGCCGCCTAGTGCAAAAGCTTTAGGGCAGCTAAGGCACCAAAAGCGGCGAGGAGGGGCCGGCTGGCGATCCGGCGGGCCCGGGCGCGGGGGCCGCGCCGAAATACAGGCGAAGGAAATCCAGGAACGCGCGCCCCCGCCGGCGGCCGTTATTGTGCTGGATCTCGAGACGCTGCAGGAATACGAAGATGCCGAGCAACTCGGAGTCGCGGATCGTGCTCATGCCCTGCTGTTCCGCGAGCCGGCGGCGGAAATCGTCGAGCCGCGCCTGCACCAGGCGATGCACATGCGCCGCGATGGGGTTGTTGGGCAGCGATTCGTAAATCAGTCCGGACTGGGCCGTGCGATAGGTCCGAACCAGCGACTCGAGGGCTTCGCGGACGTCGAAGTCCACCGCTCCCTCCGTCTCCAGGGCGGCGCCAAAGACGGACGAAGCGCACATCAGCAGCAGCGCCTCGTGCTCGCGCAGGAAGCGCTCGCTCACGTCGATGTCGCTGTTCGGAAACGTCTTCGGATTCACCTCCGGCAGACGTTCGTGCTCGCGCCCCTGCTGCAGGTATTCGCACTCGAAGGGGCACGTGACAGTCACTTCGCGCTCGTTGCCGCAGCACGGCGCACAGATGTCGCCGCGGACGCCCGGGCAGAAGCGGCGGGGACGGCGGACTTCGCAAATCTGGCAGGTCATTGGGAAGGGAGGCTCTTTCTTCATTGTAACGGCGGGTGTTCTACGATGGCCGTATGGCGCGTGTGGACCTGTACTTCAAGGTGGAAGTGGATCTCGACCCGGTGGAAGAGCCCGACAAACTCGCGCGTGAGATTGCCCGGCAGATCGAGAAAGTGTACAGCGTGCGCCGCGCGGAGATGACCAACTACATCCGCAAAGACCAGTAGGGCGCCGGGTCAATACCCCTTTTGCTTGTCGACCACATTCAAGAGCGGTTCACCCTTCACGAAGCGCTCGAAGTTCTCGAGAAAGAATCGCACGGTGTCGTCGAGCCAGGTGGCGGTGTTGTCGGCGGAGTGCGGCGAGAGCAGGACATTCGGCAAGTCGTACAGCGGATGGCCGGGCGGCAGCGGCTCGGTTTCGAACACGTCGAGGGCGGCGCCCCGAATGCGGTTCTCCCGAAGGGCGGCGATCAGAGCCGGCTCGTCCACAACGGGGCCGCGCCCGAGATTCAGGAAGACGGCGGTGGGCTTCATGGCGGCGATCACGTCTGCGCTGACGAGCCCTTTCGTCTCGGGCGTGAGCGGGGCTGCGGCCAGCAGGTAATCGCTGGCGGCGGCCAGTTCGCGGAGGCGGTCGCGCGGTACCACCTGGTCCACCAGCGGGTCATCGGAACACAACCGTGGGCGGCGGCGCAGGGCCAGAACCTCCATCCCGAAGCCCTTCGCCAGGCGCGCCGTAGCGCGTCCGATCTCTCCGTAGCCTACGATGCCGAGCGTCGCCCCGTGCAGTTCCCCTACGTCAAACTGCTCCCAGCGGTGCGCCGACTGCTGGCGCAGCAGGCGGGGTACATCCTTGGCAAAGTAAAGCATGCCGAGCATGGCCCACTCGGCTAAGGATCGAGCGAACACGCCGCGCGCGTTCGTCAGGGGGACTGTGCTCCCGATGACTTCCGGAACCATCAGCGCTTCAACGCCCGCGGAGAGCGAATGGATCCACTTGAGGCGGGAAGACGTCTGGCGCAACACCGGAAGGAAGGCTCCGTGGCCGCCGTTCCCGATCACCAGCACATCGGCCTCGCGCGCGGAACTCATGAACATGTCCGCCGTGGAGCCGACAATAATGCGCGTTTCTTCCGGGAGCTGCTCGAGCAGGCGAAGCGATGGGAGCGTTGGCGTGGAAAGCACCAGGACGGTCAGCGGCGGCATCACGGGAGAGCGTAGCATACGAGCGGAGGTACTCCTGCCCATGGCCCTGCGATCCCTACCGGTCCTTCTGCTCGCGGTTGCCTGCGCCGGCGCGGCCGTTGAGGAGACCGAAAAGAAAATCAAGATGACTGATCTGCCGGCTGCCGTGCAGAACGCGGTTAAGGAGCAGTCGAAGTCCGCGAAGCTGCGGGGCCTGTCGAGCGAAGTAAAAGACGGCAAGACGCTCTACGAGGCCGAACTGCGGGTGAACGGGAAGACGCGCGACGTGACCTTCGACGAGACCGGCAAGGTGGTTTCCGTCGAGCAGGAGGTCGAGATTTCGACGGCCCCCCACGCGGTGCGCGAGGCGCTGTTGAAGATGGCCGGCAAGGGCAAGATCCTGCGGTTTGAGAAAGTCACCGCGGGAGACCAGGTCTACTACGAGGCCGATATCAGGAAAGACGGCAAGGAGACTGAGGTCAAATTGGACCCGGCGGGCCGGAGCATCGGCTAGAAGCGGCAGCCGGGCATCCCATACACTGGAAATGAATGGTCCTGAACTGCACCTGCGGAGCCCGGCTCCCCGAGGATGCGCGATTTTGCCACAAATGCGGCCGCCCGCTGTTCGATGAGCCGCCGGCGGAGGAGAATCGGGAGGAGCCGCCAGCGGTTGAAGCGGCGCCCCCTGTCCCGCCGGTCCCTCCGGTCACTGCACCGGGTCCAGGTGCCGACCTGCGCCAGATCAGCTTCCGCAACGCGGTCGCGGTCCGCACGGCCTTCTTTGTGGCGTCGCTCGCTCTCGGAGCTTCGATCCTCATCGCGATGATGGGCTCGATGCCCATCTACCTGCTGGCGCTGATCGTCATCACGCCCGCCTCCGGGTTCGTTGCGGTGTGGCGCTACTTGCGCCGAACGGGCCAGCATCTGAGCGGGTGGAATGGAGCCAAACTGGGCTTCCTTACGGGCGTGTTCGGCTTCGTCTTCTCCACCGTGCTCTCCACACTGAGCACGCTGGCGGTGGCGTCCCGGTCGAATGTCCTGGATCAATACCGCGAGCAGCTCGACAAACAGGGGCTGCCGCCGGAGACGGTGGAGCAGATGGGGAAGCTGCTGGAGAACCCGGCCGCGGTGGGCGTGTTCATGCTGATCGGAATCGCGATGAGCTTCGTGCTCCAGACGCTGGCCACCTCGGCGGGCGGCGCGCTGGGCGCGAAGGTACTGGAAAAGGAACCGTGAGCGGCGCTGGTCAGCGCGGCTCTTCGAGGGCTATTGCGCCGCTCCGTCCTTTAGGCCCCGTCTTCAACGGCTGGCGCACTCGCGCATAAGGATCGCCCGGCTGCTCATCCGGGCGGAAGCGCCGGAGCAGAGTGGCGAGAATCGCGCGTGCCCGCTCCACCAATCGCTCACGATCCTTCATGCTTGAACGGTAGCAGATCCCTACGCCCTTCGCCGGGTTCCCGCCGTCCACTTTACTGCCGCTACGCTGATAAAGATGATCACCATCGCGGCGCCTTCGCGGGAACCGAAAGGCTCGCGGTAGAAGAGCCAGCCAAGAATGACCGCGACCACCGGATTGATGTAGGTGTAGATGCTGACGAGCGCGACGGGCAAGTGCTCCAACGCGTACACGAAGGCGGTGTAGCCGACAATCGATCCGAAGGTGACCAGGTAGAGCAGCGCAAACACTCCCTGCCAGCTCCAACGGACGGGCTCGTGAGGCGTAACGAAGGCGATGGGCACGAACGCGAGCCCGGCAGCGAGCTGCTGCACCGCGGCAGTGACAAAAGGATGAGAGGGCGTCTTCGTGCGCCGCTGCAGCAGCGAGCCCGTCGACCAGCCGGCGCAGCCGATCTGCAGCACCAGAAAGCCGTGCAGCAGGCGGCTGCCCAGGCCTTCGTTCAGGACACCGGGGCCAACCAGCAGCGCCGCGCCGCCGAGGCCGGCGATCATCGCCAGCACCGTCGGCCAGTAGAGTCGCTCGCCGCCCGGCAATGCGGCCTCAATGCCGACCATCCAGAAGGGACTGGTAGTGATGAACAGGGCGGCCAGGCCGCTGGGAATCCACAGCTCGGCGACCGTCAACGCGCTGTTGCCGATGCCCAGCGTGAGAAACCCGTAGAAGGACGTGAGCCAGAGGGCGCGTCCTGACGGCAGTGGGCTGCGCTTGAGCTTCGCCACCGAGAGCAGAATCGCCCCGCTCAGCAGGAAGCGCGCCGCGACGAGGGTGGCGGGAGGAAACGACTCCAACGCCACGCGAATGCCAAGGTACGTCGTTCCCCAGAAAAAACAAACGGCTGCCAGCGCGAAATAGGCCTTGCGGAGCGATGCGGAACCCAAGTCTTTCAGGGTACCATCGACGTTTGATCCTCACCCTGACGCTGAATCCTGCTATCGACCATAACGTTACGGTCGACCGCCTGGCTTTCGAGGATCGCGCCTACATCCTCGACACGTCGGAATCGGCTGGCGGCCGCGGCATTAACGCCTCGCACGTCATTCGCTCCTTCGGCGGGGAGACCATGGCCATCGCCGTTGCCGGAGGCAAGCGGGCCAAACGTTTTGAAGAGTATTTGAGCAAGGACGGGGTACCGCTCGAACTGGTGCGAATCCGGAACGAGCTTCGCACGAACCTCACCATCACCGATCAACAGGGACTGACGGTGAAGCTGAACGAGCGCGGCCCAGAGATTGACGCCGCCGAACAGCAGCGCATCGAAAAAGCGGTGTGCGCCAAACTGAACAACGCGCAGTGGCTCATGATCTGCGGCAGCTTTCCGCCCGGGGTTCCCGCCGATTACGCCAAGCGGCTGGTGGCGTCGGCCCGCAAGCGCGGCGTCAAGGTGCTGCTTGACACCGACGGCGATCCGCTCATCCAGGGCCTTGAGGCGGGGCCGACGGTGGTGGCCCCGAACCAACAGGAGGCCGAGCGGCTGTTGAGCCGTGCGCTGATCACGCGCAACCACTTTACGGACGCGGTGGAGCGCATGCGCGGGATGGGCGCCGAGTCCGTGATCCTCTCCCTGGGCAGCCGCGGAGCGATTGGCATCTACGGGGAGAACCACGTGGTGGAAGCCGTGCCGCCCCGGGTGGAGGCGGTTTGCCCCATTGGCGCGGGCGATGCCCTGGCGGCGGCGGCGGTTTGGGCGTTGGCAAGCGGGCGCGATTTCCCGGATGCGGTGCGCTGGGGTGTCGCCGCCGGCACCGCCTCGGCCCGCCTCCCCGGCCTCAGCTTTGCGACGCTGGACCAGACGAAGGCGTTGTATCCGCAGGTGGAACTGCGGAGCCTTCGGTAGCGTCTCGCGCGAGCGGCCGTTTGCGGTAGAAGGTATCCGGCGTCTTCGCGATGGTCGTTATCAGCACGAAGAACACGGTCAGCAGAGCGACGAAAGTGGCGATCCCGCCAATGACGAGATAGTCGACGCTGGTGCGGGGCCCCGGGAGGACCTGCATCAGAATTCCTACGGCCACCACGAACACGCAGATTGAGCTGGCAGCCAGGATGGCCACCTTCGCGGCAGGTCGCATCTGTATTTATTCTATCGGCTGAGGCGCGGCGGCTCCGTATACGCCGGCGAGCGGGTATTTCCCCTTAGTCGTACTTCTCGTAAACGATCTGTTTGCGGTCGAAGCCCCGCTCCTTGAGAAGGCCTCGCACGTCGTCCACCATTTCCTTGAGGCCGCAGACGTAGACGTCGAGGTCGCGCCGGTCTCCGATGACGTCCAGCAACACCGGCTGAACGCGGCCGGTCCGGCCCGTCCAATTGCCGCCGGGCCGGGTGATGGTAGGCGTAAAGCGGAACTGCGGATACTCCTTCGCCAGCGCCTCGAACTCCTCCCGGTACAGCAAACCGTGCTCGTAGCGGGCCCCGAAGATGAGGTGGAGGGAGGCGCCGGAAGCCCGCAGGCGCGCGTCCGCGAGCATGGCCCGGAACGGTGCGATGCCCGTGCCGGTAGCGACGAAGATGCTGTCGCGCACGGGCTGGCGCAGCACGAACTGGCCAAGGGGACCGCGCATCGCCACTGCATCGCCGGGCTGCATCCGGAACAGGTGGGGGGAGAAACGGCCCTCCTTCACCTCGTTCAGACACAGCTCAAAGCGGTTGCCGTCCGGCGCGGAGCAGATAGAATACGCGCGCGTGATCTTCTTCCCGTCGAACTCCTCGCTGAACGAGACAAATTGCCCGGGAGTGAACTCCAGGCGTGTGACGTCGGGCGCCTCAAACACAAAGTGGCGAACGTCCGGGCAGAGGGTGCGGTACTCGATCAGCTTCGCGGTCATCCAAGGTTATTGGATGCCCGGGAACGCTCGCCCGGTGCAGCCTAGACACTCCCCGCGATGTAAGCGCGCATCTGCTGGATCTCTTCCACCTTGTTCTCCAGCTCAACGTCCATCAGGTCGCGCATGGAGATCATTCCCGTCACGCGTCCGCCGCTCAGCACGGGCAAATGGCGGCATTTGTGTTCATGCATTCGCTCCATCGCTTCGCTCGAGGTGGCGGACTCGTCGATGGTGGCCAGGTGCGTGGACATGACGTCGCCGACCGGAGTAGTGGCCGCGTCCCGTCCGGGCACCACCACCCGCGTCATCAGGTCGCGTTCGCTGAAGATACCGCTGAGCCGATCGCCGTCCACGACGAGGATCGCCCCCACCTTTAAACGGGACATAGTTTGCGCGACTTCGAGCACCGTCTGATGGGGCTCGACGAAGAAGAGTTCTCGGTCCTGGAGAATATTCCGCAGTCTGATCATCCATCCCTCCCTCTGGGCGGTTCGGGTACGGTATCACGCAGCGCGCCCGAAAGGAAGGGGGGGTCAGGTGGCCCGCGGCGTGCTCCTGTTGTTGATTTGAACCCGTCATGAGAAGTCTGTTTCCGGTTTTTCTGTTGGTTTTCGGACCCGCCCTGTGGCCCCTGGGAGCCTCCACCGTGAGTGCGGTTCACATCGAAGGCACGGTGCGCCGCTTCGATTTGTCGACTCGTCCGGGTGCCAGCTTCGACGATGCCACGGTGACCAGCGATGTGAGGCGGCTCTGGGAGACGGGCGCCTTCGACGACGTGCGGGTGGAACGGCGCGGCGAGGATCTGGTGTTCCGGGTGGTGGAGAAGCCGAGGGCGTTCCTCGGAAAGGTGGAGTTCACCGAGCGAAGCCCGGACCGGAAGCTGCGCATTCTGCCGGGCGCGGAGATCGACGAACAACGCGCGCACAACATTGCCCGGTCGCTCGAGAAGCAGCTCAAGGACGAGGGCTACGCCTTCGGGCGCGTGCGGACGGATCTCTCCCCCGCGGGCGCGAGGCGCATGGACCTTCGCATTGATGTCGATTCGGGCGACCGCTACCGGATCTTCGCAACGCGCTTCACGGGCGAGCCCGGTGTCAGCGAGGAGGACCTGCGTGACGCCCTTCGGCTCACCCGCAAGAAGAAGCCGTACGTCGCCGACGCAGTGGATGCGGACCTGCATCGCATCCGCTCGCTCTACGCGAAGCGGGGCTACTTCGACGCACGCGTGTCACTGGGGAGCGTCGACTTCGAGGGCGACCGTGCAAACCTCGAGTACTCCGTTGACGCGGGGCGCCGGTACGACGTCGGCCAGGACTGGTGGCGTTGAGGAGTGCCGGTGCCTGCTGGATGCGCGCCGCCAGGCCGAAGCGGAAGGGCGCCTCGATTTCGCCGCGCGCCTGCTGGTGCGAAGCCGCGGCGACGGGGGCGTCAGCATCGAGCGGCGAGTGGAGACCGGCGAGCCGTATCGCATCCGCCGCATTCAGTTCCAGGGCCACCACGCCTTCGGCGACCTGACGCTTCGCCGCGCGCTGGTGCTCGACGAGGGCGACCCGTTCGACGCGACTCGCCTCTCGCGCAGTATCGTTCGACTGAATCGCCTCGGTCTGCTCGAGGAGATCGGCGAGCGCAGCGTGCGCGTGGTGCGGGACGACGAGGCCGACGTGGTCGACATCACCTTTCATGTTAAAGACGGCCCGCGCGGCCGGTGGTCATTCTCCGGGCCGGTGGGCACGATGAGCGTCGGCGGACCGCTCTCGGGATCCCTCATGACGCGTCTGCCGGTGCTGAGCACGTTCAACGCGGCCGTGAGCCTGATGGCGTTCGCCAACCCGTTTGCGAAGTGGATGCCGTTCTCGAGCAACCGCGATTGGTACGCCGTGGGGCGACTGGAGCGCCCCTACCTGATCGGGCAGGGATGGAAATCCGGCTTCACCATCATGCCGCAGGCCGGATGGCAGGGTATGGCGGCGCTGTACGGCATGAACCAGGCGCAGGGCCGCGTGATGAACTGGCTGCGGGGCGACGCCCCGGAACCCGAACCACTGGCGGTGGCGGTGGAGCGGGTGATCGACGAGGACACGCCGCGGGTGGCGCTGACGCTGCTCTGCGAGCCGCAAGTTTCGAAGTGGAAGCGGGTGCGAAACACGGCAGTATTCGCCGCCGAGATCGCCCTGGCTCTGGGCCTGGCCGGCTGGTGACGGCTAGACGTACACGCGCTTCACCCGCGCGCTGATGCCGCACAACACGCTGTAGGAGATGGTGCCCGCGGCGCGCGCCAGCTGCTGCGCGTCCTGGCTGGCCTCGCCCTCCTCACCGATGATTGTGATGCTGTCGCCCACGCGCAGCTCCGCCATTTCGGACACGTCAATGGTCGTCAGGTCCATGCTCACCGCCCCGAGGATGGGAGCGAACTGTCCGCACACGATCACGCGACCCTTGTTCGAGAGACGGTGGGGGATGCCGTCGGCGTAACCAGCGGCGATCACGGCGACGCGGGTTGGCTTCTCCGTAACGTAGATGCCTCCGTAACCCACCCGCGACCCCGAGGGCAGCGTTTTGATGGCCACCACCGCCGCGCGCCACGCCAGCGCGGGCTTCACGACGAGGGCCTGCTTCGGCGCCCCGCCGCGCGCCGGGCTCACGTAACCGTAGATGGCGTGGCCGGGCCGGACCATGCAGGTGCTCACTCCATCGGCCCAGCATTGCGCCCGGTTGTAGGCGACGGGGTTCGTGCTCGACAGGTGCACGTACCGCGGGTTCAGCCCGGCCTTACGCAGGCTGGAGAGCGCCGCCTCGAAGCACCGAATCTGCTCGTCGGTTTGGGGGTTCGAGTAATCCGCGGAGGAAGCGAAATGGGTCATCAGACCTTCGAACTCGAGCCGCTTGGCCTCGGTAATCGCCTTGGCGATTTCCGGCGCGGGTGCGCGCGTTCCGAGCCGCCCCATGCCGGTATCCAGCTTCAGGTGAAACGGCAGCGTGCGCCGCAGCATCGTTCCCAGGCGGTTCAGTTCGCGCAGGTCGCGCAGCGAATGGATCACCGGCGTCAGGTCATATTCGAGGAGCGCGGGACGCGCGGCAGGTAGGAAATCGGCCATTACCAGAATGCGCGCCGTCACCCCGTACTGCCGCAGCAGTACGCCTTCTTCCGCGTTGCTCACGGCGAGCCAGCGCGCCCCCTCGTTCACAAGCACGCGCGACACCTCGTTGGCGCCGTGCCGGTAAGCGTCGGCCTTCACCACCGGCATCACTTCGACGCGTTCGCCTACCACGGCCCGTACCGCGCGATAGTTCGCGGCGATCTGCGCGCGCGACACTTCCACCCAGGAGCGAAACGGATACGGCGAGGCCATCACTTCATTTTGACGCTCGAAGAAGAGAAAGCAGCAGCTTTTCGTATTGGTCGGTGACGCTGTCCCAGCTGTATCGCTCCTGGACGCGCGCCGACGCTCGCAGCCGCCACAGCTTACGTACTTCCTCGGGCATGGCAAGAACCGAGGCCATGACCTCGGTAAGAGTGGCGTGCTGGAACGGGATACCGGCGCCGCCCGCAACCTCGTCGTTCTCCGCGGTGGTCAGGAACAGCGTGAGCGCGCCCCGCCCCATCGCTTCAATCAGCGCCGGATGCGTACCACCGACCTCGGTGGCGTGAATATAGGCGAAGCAGTGCGACTGCAGCTCGCGATACCCCTGCCCGTAGACGCCGCCGGGCATGACGATGCGCGGATCGTTGGTGTCGCGGACCTTGCGGATGTACTCCTCGGCGTAAGGGGCGTCGCCGATAATGGCGAGCTTCATGTCAGTGGACACCTTCTCGAACGCCTCGCGCACCAGCAGAGCGTTATTCTCCGGCTCCAGGCGGCTGACATAAAGGAAGTAGCGGCCCGGTTCGAGGCCGAGCTTATCGAGAACCTCGTGCGTTTCCAGGCGCCCGGCTTCGGCGCCGTACGGGATGAAGGTACTGGGGGTCTGATAGCGTTCGAGGTAGTAGGCGCGGATGGCCGCCGCGTCGCTCACGATTTCGCTGGGACACAGGGTGGAAAGGCGCTCGGACACGAGGTACCAAGTGCGGGCCGCGCGGTTCCACTTCTTGCGCTTGCGCTCCAGGCCGTCCACGTTCAGCGCAACCGGCATGCCCGCAAGGCGGGGAAGGATGGTGAAGATCGCGTTCGCGGCGTTGCAGTACAGGATGACGTCGTGCCGGTGGAAAAGCAGGTGGAAGGTGGAGATGCAGGTGTGAGCGATGGTGTCGAAGTACTTGTGCCGGATGGTGGGCAGGTAGGCCAGATGGACGCCCCGGTACGTGGGCTGAGGGTGCTTCTGACGGCAATAGACAGTGACGTGATGCCCGCGGTCAGCAAGCCGGGTAGACAGCTCCTCGGCAAAGGTCTCAAAGCCGCCGTAGTTAGCGGGAATTCCGCGGGTGCCGAGTAGCGCGATCCGGACCGGCAAGCCTAGCCTTTGACGGTGCGCGTGCGAGGCACCGCGCGCGGAGCCGACTTCGGCGCCGGGCGGCTGACCGGTTCGTAGTGGAACCAACTCGCCATGTATTCATCGTCCGCGCGGCGGCGGCTCATGATCTGCTCGCGCTTCGCGAGTACCCGCTTCCAATTCATCGCCAGGTACCAGAATGCCTTCAGCGAGCTCTGCTCGCGGAGCAGGCAGCAGCCCACCACCACCAGGTCCCGCGCGGTGATGGAGAGCCACATCTTTCTGTACAACTCCGGCGTCATGTTCTTCAGCCGCATTAGGAACCGGTTCTTCACCGAGTGCATGTTGATCACGGCGGGAAGCGCGCGGCGATTGCCCGGCAGGACCTTGCGCACATGATAACCGCGAGCGAACGGCGTGTAGAGGCAGCGCCAGCCGAACAGCTGCGCGCGCCACGCGACGTCGGCGTCCTCGCGGTATACGAAGAAGTCCTCGTCGAAGAACTCGCCGTCGATGGAGACGTCCTCGATCATCTCGCGGCGGTAGAGCGCAGCCGCGGCGGTAGCCCCGAACACGTACTCCGGCCGCAGGTAATGGCCGTTGTCGATCTCCTGGCTGCCGCGGTCCAGATGCCGCAGCATTGGGGTGAAATAGATCCCGGTGGAATCGACGATCGGCTTCTCGGGAATGGCGTAGTCCGCGGCGATGGTGAGAAGCTTCCCGCATACCGACCCGATGCGCGGATTGCTATTGCCGGCTTCGAGCAGAGCGCCGATAAAGTTGGGCATCAGGACGACGTCGGGATTCAAGGTCAGAACCCAGTCGCCGGTGGAGAGAGCGATGGCCTGGTTCTGCGCCGCGGCGAAGCCGATGTTCTCCTCGTTGCGGAAGACCCGAAGCCGGTCCTCGAACTGATCGAGGATGTCGTTGGTTCCGTCAGTCGAGGCGTTATCGATGACGATAATCTCGACGGCCGGCCCCTTCTGGTCCAACACGGACTCGATGCAACGCTTTATGTAGCGGCCACTGTTATAGGTAACGATGGTTACGGATATCAAATCGCGTTTCGACATGCGACGAGGTTAAGTTCCTGTACCTGAACTGGATTTGATGTACTGGGTGGTCCGATTCCCAGTGTGGCCCGGTTTCATACCAGCCCCTCGCCGCCCATGAAGGAGCGACTGGACCGCCATCCGCGCTATGTGAACAAAGCTTGTGACTTGACCAAAACTTCGATACCTGACAATCCCCGCAACGGTCCTTGGCAGCAACCCGGCTAGCAAGGCGACTGCGACAGCTCTCACTGCGCCGGCCGTATGGGCCTTAGCAGCGTACCTTAGCAGGCTAGCATACCAGCAGATGTCCCGATATCCCGGGATGATCTGACCTACCGAATGCGCGCCGCGATGCCGCACGGCAACGCCCGCGACGTAGCGGATGCGAAACCCCGCGCTTTTAAGGCGGCGGCAGAAATCGACATCCTCAAACCACACCGGATGAAACTCTTCGTCGAAGCCCCCGACCAACTCCCACGCGGACTTGCGGATCAGCAGGCATGCCCCGGCGGGCTGCTCGACGTCCTGGTCTTCGGTCAGGTCGAGATCGAGACAGCGGTAGCGCGCGTTCACGGGGTTGCCGGGGAGAAGGCGGTTGATTCCGAGAACTTCGAAGATCAGCGTCCGGGGCTCCGGCAGCCGCCGCAGGGAGAAGCCGAGCTGCAGGCGGCCGGCGTGGTCCACCAACGCGGGCGCGGCGGCGGCGACTTCAGGGTTGGCCAGGGCGTCCAGGAGAGGGTCGATGGCAGGCGGCAGTTCGGTGTCCGGGTTCAACAGCAACACGGCCGGAGTACGGGCGGCGGCGATACCCTGGTTGACCGCGGCGGCGAAGCCCGTATTGACTCGGTTCGCGAAGACACGAACGCCCGGCCGCCGCGCCGCCTCGGCGGTACCGTCCAGCGATGCGTTGTCCACAACGAGGATCTCGGCGGGCAGGAGCCGTTGGCAGGAAAGCAGGCATCGGTCGACCACTTCGACCGAGTTGTGCGTAACCACCACCACGGTGAAGGCGGTCATCGAGTCGGCCTTCCCGCGAGACGGAAGTACCAGCGCCAGTAGGCATCGAAGCCGGTCGCGCGCTGGAGTTCGAAGATCAACTGTTCCTGCTCCTCGAGCACGGCTGCCAGCGAGCCTTCCCCGCCCTCGCGCCGCATGGTGCGAAAGGTGCACAACCCTTCCCACTTTCCTTGCAACCAGGCTCCGAGCTGGCCGTGGCGTAGTGCGACGAGCCCCCAAAGCAGGTGTGCGACGAGGATTTGGCGTGGGTACCGCGCCAGCCACTCGCCCGGCCGGTGCAGCGCGATAAGCCAAAGTTGATTCCGCGCCATCCGCCGTGTCGTTTCGCTGTGCCACGCGCCGAGTGTGGCGCTGCCCTCGTGGACAGCCACAGCGCCAGGAACGTAGAGCCCGCCGTAGCCCGCGAGGGTGCAGCGCAACCCGAACTCGACGTCCTCCAGGTACGACTCAAATCTCTCCTCCAAACCGCCGACAAGTGCAAACAACCTGCGCCGGAAGACCGCTGCGGTCAGCGGCACCATCGCTGCCCTTCTCGGCGCCTCCCATTGCGGACCGTTCCTTCTTCCGTTCCCGGCACGCCACGCCGCGCCGCCGCGGCTCAGCAGATCGAACGTGCCGTCCAGAACCTCGCCTTCCGCCCGCCGCACTAGGCGGCCGGCGGCAAACCAGGCATTCTCCCCTGACGCCTCTAAAGCCGCAACCAGTTGCGCGAGCCAGTCGGGTTCAGGCGCCACATCGTTATTCACGACGGCCACATAGCCGCATCGCGCCGCTTCCACGCCGCGGTTCACCGCATAGCTGAACCCGTAGTTACGGTCCAGCGGCAAGACAGCCGCGCCGAGTGACCGGGCTAACTCAACCGATCCATCGCCGGAGCCGTTGTCGACGATGAGAATTTCTCCAATAGGATAGGTCTGCAGCGGCAAAAGTTTCAGCAGAGCTTTCAGTAAATCGCGCCGGTTCCAATGAGGAACGACGACTGATACAGGCTCCATCGGACTAGGATCGGAAGTCGCGCCTGGAGTGACGCGGGGGCGGGTAAGTTGAGAATAGCATTCAGGGCGCGCCTTTGGCAAAGCGTTTCTTAATCAGGAAAAAGAGGTTATAGAGTCCGTCCCGCCAGGGGTTCAGCTTGATCTCTCCCAGCCGCGAGCTGTACAGGATCGAGATTTCCGCGAAGGTGATCTTCGGATGTTTCAGCGCTTCAATCTTGATCTCCTCCGAAAACGCCATGCTATCGGACTCCAGCGTCATGTGCTCGAGGATCGAACGGCGAAACACCCACATTCCCGACTGGGAATCCCGTACCCACCGGAAGTAGAGGAGCGACATCGCCAGCGAGAGCACCAGGTTCCCGAACTTGTGTTTGAAGCTCATCGCCAAGCGGTCCCGAACGGGGAAACGCGACGCATTCAGGAAATCCACTTGTAGGTGAAGGAACGCTTCGAGCAGGTACGAGATGGCGTCCGGTGGATAGCTGTGGTCGCCATCGAGTGTCACGATCACATCCCCGCTTGCGTGCGCGAAACCTTTCTTGTACGCACGTCCGTAGCCGCGCACGTCTTCCCGCACGACGAACGCGCCGAAGGACTCGGCTACCTGCGCGGACCGGTCGGTGGAACCGTTGTCCACCACGATCACTTCATCGACGAAGTCGGGCATGCGGCCAAGCACCTTCTCGATGCCCTGCTCCTCGTTCAGGCACGGGATGATCACGGTGATCTTCAGGCTCTTGTACATGCAGTGGAGCGAAGACCTATTGTACGAAGGGGCGGTTCCATAGGGCGTTGTTAAGATGAGGATATGCGGTTTCTCTTGTCGGCTTGCTGCCTGAGCGTCGCGGCGGCATGCGCATTATACGCGCAACTGGGGCAGGTTCAATCGGTGTATATGCTGCCGATGGCGAATGGCTTTGACCAGATGCTCGCGAACCGGATCGCGCAAGGAAAGGTATTCCGCGTGGTGACGGACCCGAAGCTGGCCGATGCAGTGTTCACGGAGTCTCTCGGCGAGCGGTTCCAGGAACAGCTTGCCGAGTTGTATCCTCCCGAGACGCCCGCTGCCCAGCCTGCGACCGTTGCGCCGCCTCCGCCAGCGCCTGGTGCCGCGGCCCCCGCTTCCCCGGCGCCCGCCGCCGCAGCACCGGCAACAGCCAGGGACGCAAAGGAGAAGGAGGCGGAGGACGAAGAGGTAGCCCGATTAGCCGCCTTGAAGGCAATGTACAAGCCGCCCCAGGGATCGTCCTGGTCGCGGGGGAAAGGGACGATCTTTCTAGTCGATCGAAGATCGAAGCAGGTGTTGTGGTCGACCTTCGAACAGCCGGGCGACCGGCGCCCGCAGCGCCTGGACGAAATGGCCGCTCGCGTCGTGAAGAAGATCAAAAAGGACCTGGGCCAGCAGTAGTTCGTTTCCGGCGTACCGCTTCTTGCAGACTGCCGGCCAAGCTGGCCGTGATGCGAGACATATCCCAGCGCGCAGACACTTCTTCGCGCGCCCTTTCCGCCAGGGCCGCTCCAGTGTCCGGGTTCTGCAGGAGCTCCACTACGCGATCGGCGAATTCGTCGGGTGCGTCGGCGAGAAAGCACACCTCTCCGTCTTTCGCGGTAATGCCCTCGGCCCCCAAGCGCGTGGAGACGCAGGGTATGCCGGAGGCAAAGGCCTCCAGCAGCTTTACTCGTACGCCGGATCCGGACAGGATGGGACACACGAAAACGGCGCACTCGGCCAGCGCGCCCCGCACGTCGTCGACGTAGCCGACCAGGTCGATGGAAGGAGCGAGCGCACCGAGCGTGTAGGCAGGCGGAGGGTCCGAGCCGATGACGATCAAGCGCGCCTGAGGCTCGCGCTCGAGGATGCGAGGCAGGACGAAGTGAACGAACCAATTCAGCGCTGCCTGGTTCGGCAAGTGGCGAAAACTGCCGAGAAACAGCATGGTGAGCGGGCGCCGGCCGTTGGTGCGGAACTCGTAGCGCGAGGTGTCGATGCCCGCCCGCTGCCCCTCGTAAGTACGGTTCTCGATCTCGGGAATATAACTGGTGAGATATGCCTTGTTGGCGCTGCTACACACCTGGATCTGGTCTATACGGGGAAGCAGCTTCAGTTCATAGTGCAGCGCCCGGAGGTACTCGAAGGCGGCGCTTGCGCGGGGGATGAGTCCCTGCTTGGAGGCCAGGCCGCGGGCTACCGATTGAAAGTAGACGTCGTGTTCGAAAAGGGCGTTCACGATGCGGCGGAAAGCGCCGGCGTACTGGCCCATATTGGTGTATTCGATCTGAAAGACGTCGATCGATCGCAGGTGTATCTGGCGGTGAATCACCCACTCCAGGTCCGCGTTTGCGAACTCACGAACCGCGAAAGGCAGTAGGGAACCGGGTGCCGCCGGGCGGCCCTCAATGCGCAGCAGGTACTCAGTGGAGGCACACAGTTCGTCCAGTTCGCGGTGCGGTTCGCGTTCGTGCGGGTAGTCGAGCAGTGCGATCAGGTGCACCTCGCAGTGCTTCACCAATTCCCGCAACGTCTGGCTCATGAAGACCGCGCCCCCGTGGATGGGCGGCAGAATCGGGTAGGGCGATAGAAACAGGACGCGGAGCGGGCGCGGGTCAGCAGGCAGTTCCGCGAAGCGGTCCCGGAAGTATCCGCCCAAAGGCCGCCGCAGCGCCTCGGTGTCGCTGACTCGAGCGAGCGACCGTGCCCGCCAGCGCGAGCGGCACGCGGCGGGCAGTTGCCAGGCGGCGCGCAGAATGCCCGCGGCGGACGGCCGCTCCGGGGAGTCGCCGAAGATGGTGCTGATCGTCGCACCGGCAAACGTAAAGCAGTGATGGGCGAGGAAGCGGGGCTGTTCGTGGACGTTCTTCCAGGTCCAAAGCAGAAAGTTCTTCTTGAGAATGCTCTGGATGTACCCGGGCGAGAAGCGGCGCCCGATCGTGCCGCGGTGCTCGTGCCACACGCGGCTCGCGGGCTGGTACAACACCTTCCACCCGCGCTTCCACGCCTGGTAGCCCAGGTCGGTGTCTTCCAGATAGAAGGGCGCCAGCAGGGGATCGAAGCCGCCCGCTTCCAGGAACTTTCGCCGGTCAAACGCGGAGGAGCCGCCGCCCGCGTAGAAGCAGGGAAAGGGCCGGTCCACCGCCTCGTCCACGCGGTGACGGACGCGGAGTGCGCCGTTCTCCCACCAGGCCTGAGTGAGCCCGGTTTCCTCCCGGACCTTGGCTGGGTCGGAGAAGAAGATCTGGCAGGCGACGGCGAAGACACGCTCGTCCTCAAATGGTTCCAGCAGCGGCGCCAGGAAGTCTTCGGCAACCCGCATGTCATTGTTCAGGAGAACGACAATGTCGTTCCGGGCCGCGCGAAAGCCGGCGTTCGAACCGCCGCCGAAGCCCTCGTTCGTCGGGAGCGCCACGACGCGCACTGCAGGAAATGTTTTCGCGAGCCAGGCAGCCGTGCCGTCTTCGCTCGCGTTGTCCACCACAATAATCTCGTTGCGCGGATTCGCCGCACAGGCGGCGATCACGGAGGGAAGGTATTTCTCGAGAAGGTCGCGGGCGTTCCAGGTGGGGATGACGACCGAAGCGCAGCTACGGTCGGGCGGCGTGCAGCCATCTTCCCGTCGCCGCCCAAAGAGCACCCATACTAGATCGGTAAGCGCGAGCGTGAGGGCGGCGATGGCGAGGACGGGAAGGGAGAGAAGCAGAAGCGGCAGCGCCTGCAAGAAGCGCGCGGCAGCCCTCATCTAAGGCTTCCCAAAGACGGCCCGAGGCCCAGCGCTCTCCCGAGTCGCAGCCACCTGGAGCCTTGCGCGAGCGCAAGCTGTTTGCGCAGTGCCTCTACTTCCTTGTCCAACGCCTGGGCCCAAGCCGTCCTCTCTTCCACCGTCGCTTCGGCCTGATGCAGCAGCTCCACGGCCTTCTCCAGCTCGTGAGCGCGCGCCGCCACTTCCCGTTCCTGCTCCGCGGCCCACTCCGCTCGCGCCTGGAGCTCGCGCTCCAATTCGGCGATCTTATTCTCGTATCCGTCTACCACGGCCTTTGCTTCCACGCGGGCTGTAAGGAGTTCATCCTGCACGGCCAGCAAGCGCCCGCCGGTCTCCTGCAGTTCCTCATTCAGCTGTTGCGCCCAGCGGTTCCGTTCCTCCAACTGCTGTTTCTGCGCGTCGTGCAGCAGGACGAGTTGTTGGTGCTCGGCGCGTGCCTCGTCAAGCCAGTTGTTCTTCGTCGCCAATTCCTCTTCCAGGCGCGCGATATGCTGCTCCCGCTCGCGCAGCAGGTTCCCCGAGGCGGGCAGGTAGACGAGCGTGGGAGCCCCGATTTGCGGCGCGAGCGCGCAAACGGCAAGAAAGAAGTGCGAGTCCCGGGGATCCGGGCCGCGTCCGTCGATGCGGGTTTCGCTGGCTGCGCCCCTCGGGATCGCTTCAAACACCAGTGCCGGCGCGTGGTTTTGCACGAAGAGCGAGACGTGGGGGAAGTGCTCCGACAGGGCGTCGCGAAACTCCTCGAACTCGAACTCGTGCTCGTGAAACGGATTCGGACCGCTCTCGGCGCGGCTCTCGGCGTAGTAAAGCTTGTTGGGTGTGGAGACGACGAACTGACCTCCTGGTGCGAGCACCCGACGGGCTTCCGCGATGAGGCGGCGCCAGTCTTTCAGGTGTTCGATGACCTCGAAGGCCACCACGAGATCGAACGTTGCCGGTCCAAACGGCAGTCCCTCGCCGGCGGCGCGAAGAAACCGGACAGTGTCGGCGCAGAAGCGCGCACGACCGAAGTGGAGGGCTTCTGGCGATGGATCGAGGGCCGTGACCGTGAGAGCCGTTCGCGCCAATTCCGCGCTGCCGTACCCGGTGCCGCAGCCGATATCGAGAACGCGCTTGCGGCGGGCCAGCCGGGCGGCGAAGACATATCGCGCGTAATGCTCGTTCCACAGGTCGGCATCCACCTGCCCTGGGATCACGCGCTCGCCTGTGAACTCCTTAGACATGCTGAACCGGCGGTTCGACGTACTCCAGGCGCGCGTTCACCTGGACGCTGCAGCGGAGGTGAATGTACCCGTAGATCTGCGCTCCCGCGTGTCCCATCTGGAGTGCAACGGCGTTGTCGATCCAGTCGCACATCTGGTATGCCTGCAGGGTGCCGTCGGCGATGGCAGGAGAGAACGAAAAGGTGGACGGATACAACTCCGGTAGTTCCACGTGAAAGTCAACTGTATAGACATCACCCGGAGACATGGGCGGCAGGTCCTCGCCCTCGCGAGTCGTATTGGTGCCCGCGAAATCGAGACCCATGTGGTTGCGCAGCATGAATCCGATCATCGGGCGGGGGAGGTGCTGGTTCGCGCGAGCGCTGATACGGATGACAATCGTGGTGTTGGGCTCGAGCAGTTGCAAGGGGTTCCCGTACCGGTCGAGAATGGCAATCCCGAGAATCTCGGCGCGACTGTCGCCGTGCCGGTGGTCGATGTTCGGAATGTGGGTGACCACCTCCGGCGCCCGAACCGCCCGTACTGCCGCCGGCGCGGGAGCGGGTGATCGTTCGAGGAAGCGCGAATCCTTCGCCGCCATCGCCGCCAGGTACTTAGCGACCACCTGGTCCGTGTTCCCCAACTCCCGTACCTGCCCTCCGTCCAGCCACAACGTGCGGTCGCCGATCGCCTTCACGTCGCCTACGGCGTGAGAAACGAACAAAATGGTCACGCCCTGGCCCCGAAGCTCGTGTACCTTGCGGAGGCAGCGTTGCCGGAAGTAGATGTCGCCAACGGCGAGAGCCTCGTCCACCAGCAGGATGTCCGGATCGACGTGAATGGCCACGGAGAAGGCGAGACGCACGGCCATGCCGCTCGAGTATGTCTTCACGGGCTGATGAATAAACTCGCCGATCTCGGCGAAAGCCTCGATCTGCGGATACTTGCGATCGATCTCCGCGGTTGAAAGGCCCAAGATGGCGGCGTTCAGGTATACGTTGTCCCGCCCCGTGAACTCAGGATTGAATCCGGAGCCGAGTTCCAGCAGCGCCGCAACACGCCCCTGCACGCGGACAGAACCGATCGAGGGCTGCAGTATGCCAGCGACGATTTGCAGCATCGTGCTCTTACCGGAGCCGTTCTCGCCGATAATGCAGAACGTCTCGCCGCGGGCAACGGAGAAATCAACGTCCCGCAACGCCCAGAAGTCACGATGGAAGGATTGGCGATTCAGGGTCGCCAACTCCTTGAGCCGGTCCGCGGGCGACGCGTAGATCGGATAGCTCTTCGATACGCCGCGGAACTCGATGATGGTTTCGCGCGGCGGGCTCGACAAGCTGGACACTATAACGAATCTAGTGAAGCGGAAAACGGAGTGTCAAATGGGAGGAAGGGAGGGAACGTCACACCAAAGAACAAAGGGCGGCCGCCGGAACCCTGCCGAGACGATCATCCGCCTGGATATCATCCAAGCCCGATCATTCCACTGGCTGAACATCGCCTTCAATTTGCGGGGCATATGTCCGCACGCTTGCGATCCCGAGGGATCGTAGCCGGCGCGTCAGGCTAACAGCCAGTCAGCGAGGAAATCGGTAGCCGCCCTATCTGGTGGACGTTGTCTATGGACTTCCCTCCTATTGGTCGATACCTCCTCATACAGCGAGAAGGCCTTGACCTCCCGCCATCCGGGAGATCCGAGTCTGAAGCTCCGAATCGCTTCAACCTCTGGCCATACTATGTACCCAATCCGCGGTTCTTGTCAACAGCGATTTGCGGGGTTTCCGAGAGGCAAACAGCACGGTTATTTCTCACACACAGGTGTTAGAACCTGTGAATGCTTACCGCTCGTTTGACAAGGACGAACACCCAAGAATAGGCTGGTAGCAGTGTGCCGGTGTAGCTCAGGTGGTTAGAGCGACGGTCTCATAATCCGTAGGTCGCTGGTTCAACTCCAGCCGCCGGCACCATACCCCCGCCCCCTCAATTCCCCACGATCTGCGAGTACAGGCGTTGGAGTTCGTCCTGCGAGTAGTACTCGATTTCGATCCTGCCCCGTTGTGGGCCCTTCTCCACGATTCGTACCCTCGTCCCCAAGGCTCGCTCTAGCTCTTCAACCGCCGCCTTCACATTCGGGTCCTGCGCCTGCCCCTCCGCCTCGTCAGGCGTCCTGGTCTCCCGGGTTTCCACCATCTTCTGTACAAGGCGTTCTACCTGCCGGACCGACAAACCCTCTGCGCTTGCTTTCTCGGCAACCTGGATCTGCAGTTCGGGGGTCGGCAGCCCGAGGAGCGCGCGGGCGTGGCCCATGGAGAGGCGATGCTCCGCGAGAAGAAGTTGCACTTCCGAGGGCAGCTTCAGAAGGCGAAGCATGTTCGTGACGCTCGTGCGGTCCTTCCCGGTGCGCCGGCCGATCTCTTCGTGGCTGAGCTTGTGCTCGCGAGCCAGCCGGTCATAGGCGTGCGCCACCTCGATCGGGTTCAGGTCTTCCCGTTGAATGTTCTCGATGAGCGCGATCTCGAGGAGGCGGTCATCCACGAAGTCTTGGATAACCACCGGGACTTCGGTTAGCCCCGCCATGCGGGCCGCGCGCCACCGTCGCTCGCCGGCAACGAGTTGAAACCGGCCCTCCCGGCGGAGAACGATGAGCGGCTGAATGATTCCGTTCGCGACAATGGACTGCGAAAGCTCGTGGAGCCGCTCCGGCTGGAAAACACTCCTCGGCTGAAGCGGATTGGGTTCGATCTCGTCGATCGATACAAACCTAACCGTCCCGCGTTCCTCTTGTTGGCTAGTAACCGGCGCCGAAACGGGAGCCGGCGTCGGCCGGGCGGGAAGCAGGGCGTTCAGGCCCTTACCGAGTGCTTTGCGCTGTGCGTCGAGAGGTCTGTTCATTCTCGAGGATTTCCTTGGCGAGCTTGATGTAGCTCTCTGCTCCCTTGGAGCGGACGTCGTAGCTGAGGATTGGCTTTCCGTGGCTGGGGGCCTCCGCCAGCCGTACGCTCCTCGGGATCACCGTCTTGAATACCTCGTCCCGAAAGAACTCGCGGAGATCGTCCGCAACCTGCTTCGTCAGGTTCGTTCGGTCGTCGAACATGGTGAGGAGTATTCCCTCGATCTGCAGCGGGTGATGCATGGAATCTCGAATTCTGTCGATGGTATCCATGAGCTGAGAAATTCCCTCAAGGGCGAAGAACTCGCACTGGATGGGCACGAGGACGGAGTCCGCCGCCAGAAGCGCGTTGAGGGTGAGAAGATCCAGTGCTGGTGGGCAATCGATCAGGATGTACTGATACTGGTCCTTGATGCTCGACACTCGCTCTCGTAGCCGGTGCTGTCGACCGTCCATGTCGACAAGCTCGATGTTCGCTGCGACGAGGTTTTTGTCAGAGGGAACCAACTCCAGACCATCGAATTCGGTAGGGACGATCACCTCGCTGAGCTCGCGCCCCCCGACTAACAAATCGTAAAGTGTCGGCAGATCGGGATGCTTGGCTACGCCGAGCCCCGTCGTGGAGTTACCTTGGGGATCCGAGTCGATTACCAGGACTCTCAGGTCATTCGCCGCGAGGGAGGCGGCTAGATTAATGGCGGTAGTGGTCTTTCCAACGCCGCCTTTTTGGTTGGCGATCGCGATTGTTTTGCCCAAGGGGATGGCTCCGGCTGGAGAAACACTATGCTATCACGCTGTGCCTGTGTTTTACTTGGAACTAGAGACGACCGTTTCACGTGGAACGCTGGTACAGGTTCAAGTAGACGTCTAGAACGGCGATCGCTGCGGGCGTGACGCCGGGTATCCGAGCAGCGTGACCTAAGGTCGCAGGACGCACTCTCTCCAGCTTCCCAATGACCTCATTCGACAACCCAGGAATATCGCCGAAAGCGAACCCAACAGGAATCGGCCGCCGCTCCGCATCCTTCAACCGCTGGATCTGCCGTTCCTGCTGGCCAATGTACCCCCCGTACTTCGCCTCTGTTTCGACAGTCGCGAGGAGCCCGTGGACCGGCGGCTCACCCAACACCCCCTCTACCCACTCCCGCAACCGAGCAATGCTTGCCTCGGGCCTCCGCAACCATACATCCAACGTCGGCCGGTCATCGTGCGCTAAAGCGAACCCGGGGAAACGCTCGCTTTCCACCCTTGTCTGCTCCAATGCGGCCTTGAGCAGCGACTTCTGCCTCCCCTTCCTATCGAACAACCGCCACCGATCATCGGTAACCAAACCTGCCGCACGCCCCAAAGGAGTCAACCGCTCGTCCGCATTGTCGATCCTCAGGTGAAGCCGAAACTCCGCACGCGACGTGAACATTCGATAGGGCTCATCGGCCCCTTTCGTAACCAGGTCATCAATCAGGATGCCTATGTACCCCTGGGCCCTCCCGATGACGAACTGCTCCTGCCCGCCAAGCCACCGAGCCGCATTCAAACCGGCCACCAGCCCTTGGCACGCCGCCTCCTCGTACCCAGATGTGCCGTTGATCTGTCCAGCGAGGTACAGCCCTTCAATGGTCTTAACCCGCAGTCCGTGCGTCAACTCCCGGGGATCGATCGCGTCGTACTCAATCGCGTAACCCGGGCGGATCATCTCCGCGTTCTCCAGGCCCGGAATCGACGCCACCATGGCCTCCTGAACGTCAATCGGCATGCTCGTCGACATCCCGTTCACGTAGACCTCGTTCGTGTCCAACCCCTCTGGCTCCAGAAAGATCTGGTGACGCTCCTTGTCCGGGAACTTCACGAACTTGTCTTCAATCGAAGGACAATACCGCGGGCCAACTCCTTCAATCTGTCCGCTGTAGAGCGGCGAACGTGCAACGCTCTCCTGCAGAATCCGTTTCGTTTCCGGAGTGGTATAGGCGACATGACAGGCAACCTGCGGGCGATCGATCTTCTCGGTCAGAAAGGAAAACGGCGTCGGCACCGGATCACCGTGCTGCGCCTCAAAGCGGCTCCAATCGATGCTCCGCCCGTCTAACCGCGGAGGAGTCCCCGTCTTCAGGCGCGTCCACTGCAGCCCCAGTGTGCGCAACTGGTCCCCGAGCAAGTTCGAAGGCGCCTCCCCATTCCGCCCGCAACTATACTTGGACTCCCCGACATGAGCGAGACCATTCAGGAAGGTTCCCGTCGTCACAACCACCGCGTCACACCCCACCGTCCGCCCGTCCCGCAGGGCGACACCAGTAACCCGCCTCTGCCCCTGACCCTCCAGGACCAACGCACCCACCTCGGCCTGCAAGATCCGAAGGTTCGTCTCACGCTCCAACACCTCCTTCATGCGAACCCGGTACATCTTCTTGTCGCACTGTGCCCGCGGCGACCACACTGCCGGCCCCCGGCTCGTATTCAACAGCCGGAACTGAATTCCGACCGCGTCGGTGATCTCACCCATCACCCCGCCCAACGCGTCGATCTCCCGCACCAGATGTCCCTTGGCAATCCCGCCCACCGCCGGGTTGCAGGACATCTGCGCGATCAGATCCAAATTCATGGTGACCATCGCGGTCTTCAACCCCAGCCGGGCACACGCCCGCGCCGCTTCGCAACCAGCGTGCCCGGCGCCGATCACGATCACGTCATAGCGGGTCAGTCGGGTTGGTAGAGACATGCGATCCCAGGTATAGTCGTATCTTCTACGATTGTATCGTTGGGGATAAAACCTTGAAAGTACTCGTCATTGGCGGCGGGGGCCGCGAGCACGCCCTCGCCTGGCGCCTCAGCCGCTGTCCCTCTGTCTCCCAAGTTCTCGCCACCCCCGGCAACCCCGGCATCGCCGCCGTCGCGGACTGCCTTCCGTGCGAGGGCTCGCCCGCCGCTTACCGCCGCCTGGCAACTTCCGGCGGCGTCGGCCTAACCGTCGTCGGTCCCGAGGCACCATTAGTCGCGGGTGTCGTCGACGAGTTTCGCGCCGCCGGCCTGCCCATTCTAGGGCCCACCGCCTCTGCAGCCCAGTTAGAAGGCAGCAAAATCTTTGCCAAGGACTTCATGCGTCGTCACAGCATCCCCACCGCTGCCTACACGACGGCCGACAACCTCGCGGAAGGCAAGCACGCGCTGGGCAACTTCCACTTCCCGGTGGTGCTCAAAGCTGACGGCCTCGCAGCCGGAAAGGGAGTCCTGATCTGCCAGACCCGACAGGAAGCCGAAGCTGCTCTCGACGGTCTCTTCTCCGGAGCCCTCGTGGGAGCCGCCGGTAGCCGCGTCGTTATCGAAGAGTTCCTTACCGGTGAAGAGGTTAGCTTCATCGTCCTAACCGACGGTACGAACATCCTGCCCCTCCCGCCGACGCAGGACCATAAAGCCGTTTACGACGGAGACCAAGGCCCAAACACGGGCGGCATGGGCGCGTACTGTGACGCCCGCATCCTGAGCGACACCCAGGTCAAACAAGTCCTTAGAGAGGTCATCCAGCCGACAATCGAAGGAATGCGCTCCGAGGGCGCTCCCTTTACTGGCTTCCTTTACGCCGGCCTCATGATGACAGCAACTGGCCCTAAAGTTTTGGAATTCAACGTCCGATTAGGCGATCCGGAGACTCAGGCGCTGATGTACAGCGTCCGCGGAGACTTTGCCGCCGCCCTCCTCGCCGCCGCCGAGGGTCGCCTCTCCCACAACGCCTCAGAATGGGCGACCGAACCCAGTACTTGCGTCGTCATGGCCGCAGCAGGCTATCCGGGACAGCCGCGCACAGGCGATCTCATCACAGGTATTCCCGAAGCCGAAGCCACTGGCGCCACCGTCTTTCACGCCGGCACCAACCGAACCCAAGCCGGCCTCGAAACCGCAGGAGGCCGTGTCCTTGGCGTCACCGCCTCCGGCGCCGACCTTCCGACCGCCATCCGAAACGCCTACGCCGCCGTCGCCAAGATCCAATTCCCCGGCGCCCATATCCGCACAGACATAGGCCGAAAAGGCCTGCGGCGGTGGCAACATGGAACGGTACAATAGAACTGCTCGGGGACGTAGCTCAGTTGGATAGAGCGTCCGCCTCCTAAGCGGAAGGTCGGCAGTTCGAATCTGCCCGTCCCTACCACCTCCCCCGGAGCCCGAGTCGATACTATAGAGGTTCCGCACCATGTCTGACCGGCCTTTCGTCCATCTGCATTGCCATACCGATTATTCGCTGCTCGACGGCGCCTGCGAGATCGGCCAGCTCATGGACCTTGTCGCCGAGCAGAAAATGCCCGCCGTCGCCATGACCGACCACGGCAATC
The DNA here is from genome assembly GCA_033763935.1 of Bryobacteraceae bacterium. Classification (GTDB taxonomy): domain Bacteria; phylum Acidobacteriota; class Terriglobia; order Bryobacterales; family Bryobacteraceae; genus DALYJJ01. Next base: position 53,364 of record JANRJO010000110.1, on the reverse strand, counting down.
TGTTCGGCGCAGTAGAGTTTTACAACAAGGCCAAGGAAAAGGGCGTCCACCCCGTCATCGGCTGCGAAGTCTACGTCTCACAGCAGTCGCGCGGCGTCAAGTCAGACTCGAATCGGTATAACCACCTTGTCCTGCTCTGCGAGAACCAAGAGGGCTACCGCAACCTCATCAATCTGGTCTCAACCGGCTACCTGGACGGTTTCTACTACAAGCCGCGCATCGATAAGGACCTTCTCGCCCAGCACTCGACAGGCCTCATCGCCCTGTCCGCCTGCCTCAAGGGCGACATCCAGGAGACGATCGCCGCGAACCGGTACGAAGATGCCCGCCGCCTCGCTCACGAATACGAGGACCTCTTCGGCAAGGGCAACTTCTATCTGGAGCTGCAGGACCACGGCCTCGACAAGGACAAGCTCGTGATGCCCGGCGTGGTCCGCCTCGCCCGCGAAACCGGTATCCCGCTGGTCGCCACAAACGACTCCCACTACCTCCGCAAGACCGACGCCCGAACGCACGAAATCCTGCTCTGCATTCAAACGGGCAAGACGATGAAGGACACGGAGCGCATGCGCTTCGACACGCCAGAGTTCTTCCTCAAATCGCGTGCCGAAATGCTCCAGATCTTCGCCGAGGTCGAAGAGGCGCTGGACATCACGTACGATATCGCGCAGCGGTGCCAGGTCAAGCTCGAGAAGGTCAAGGAGCCGTTCCCGCGCTTCGACGTCCCCGAAGGCCACGGCACGGACTCCTACTTTGAGTATGTCGCGCGCCAGGGCTTCGAAAAACGCCGCGGCCGCCTGGAAGCCCTCGCCGCCGCCGGCAAGCTGAAGCACGATCTCGCCGAGTACTCCGAACGCCTCGACCGCGAGATCAAAATCATCCAGCAGATGAAGTTCTCCGGCTACTTCCTCATCGTCTGGGACTTCATCCGTCACGCCAAAGACAAAGGCATCCCCGTCGGACCGGGCCGCGGCTCGGCCGCCGGCAGCCTGGTCTCCTTTGCCATGGAGATCACCGACATCGACCCGCTTGAGTACGGCCTGCTCTTCGAACGCTTCCTCAACCCGGAGCGCGTCAGCATGCCCGATATCGACATCGACTTCTGCACCCACCGCCGCGGCGAAGTGATCCAGTACGTCACCGAAAAATACGGCCGGGAGCAGGTCGCTCAGATCATCACCTTCGGCACCCTGGGGGCGAAGGCCGCCCTGAAGGACGTCGCCCGCGCCCTCGACCTCACCTTCGGCGAAGCGGACCGCGTCACCAAGCTCGTCCCTAATCAGCTCAACATCAAGCTCAAGGAGGCCATCGAGCAGGAGCCGCGCATGGACGAACTCGCGCGCGAAGACCCCCGCTACCGCGACGTCCTCGACACCGCGCTCAAGCTCGAAGGCATGGCCCGCAACGCCGGCATGCACGCCGCCGGCGTCGTCATCTCGCCCGTACCCCTCAAAGAACTCGTCCCGCTCTACCGCACCAACCGCGACGAAATTGTCACTCAGTACGACATGGTCGGCCTGGAGAAGCTCTCGCTTCTCAAGATGGACTTCCTGGGCCTCACCACGCTCACCATCGTCTTCGATACGCTCCGCCTCATCGAGAAGTACACCGGCCGCACGCTCACCATCGACGAGATCCCCCTCAACGACGCGTTCACCTACCGGCAGATCTTCTGCAACGGCTATACCAGCGGCGTGTTCCAGTTCGAGTCCGCCGGCATGCGCGATATTCTCGTCCGCTATAAGCCGGACCGCGTCGAGGACCTGATCGCACTCAACGCCCTCTATCGCCCGGGCCCCATGTCGATGATCGACGACTTCATCGACCGCAAGCACGGCCGCAAGAGCGTCACCTACGACCTGCCACAGCTCGAGCCCATCCTCGAAGAAACCTTCGGCGTGATGGTCTATCAGGAGCAGGTGATGCAGATCGCCAACGTCCTCGCGGGCTACTCGTTAGGCGAAGCCGACCTGCTGCGCCGGGCGATGGGCAAGAAGAAGCCCGAGGAAATGGCCAAGCAGCGCCAACGCTTCGTCGAAGGCGCGCTCGCCAAGGGCCTGCCCCAGAAGAAGGTCGAGAAGATCTTCGACCACATGGAGAAATTCGCAGGCTACGGCTTCAACAAGTCGCACTCGGCGGCCTACGCCTACCTCGCCTTCATCACCGCCTACCTCAAGGCGCACTACCCCGTGTACTTCATGTCGGCCCTGCTGACGTCGGAAACCGGTAACACCGCGAAAGTGGTCAAGTACATCAACGAGTGCCGGGACATGAAAATCCAGGTGCTCCCGCCCGACGTCAACAAGTCGGACTTCCACTTCACGCCCGACGGCGACGCTATCCGTTTCGGCCTGGGCGCCATCAAGAACGTCGGCGCAAACGCGGTCGAGTCGGTAGTGAAACTCCGCGTGGAGAAGGGCGTCTACACCTCCATCTATCAGTTCTGCGAATGCGTTGACTTAAGCGGCGTGAACCGGCGCGTCATCGAGAGTCTCATCCGCGCCGGTGCCATGGACTCACTCGCCGGTGGCCGCTCCCAGAAGTTCGCGGCCATCGACTCCGCCATGGAAGCCGGCCAGCGCGCGTGGAAAGATCGCGAATGCGGCCAGGGCGGCCTCTTCGCCATGGCCTTCGACGACGCCCCTCCGCCGGAGCCTGCGCTTCCCAACGTCCCCGAGTGGGGCCAGCGAGAAATGCTCGCGTCCGAGAAGGAGCTCCTCGGCTTCTACGTCACCGGCCACCCCCTCGACGAGCACGCCGAGAAGATCGCCCAGTGCGCCACGCACGACACTACCAGCCTCGACGACCTTCAGAAGGGAACCGAGGTCCGGCTGTGCGGCATCCTCACCGGCATCCAGCGGAAGCGAAACAAAGACGGCAAGCTCTGGGCCACGATGCAGCTCGAAGACCTCAAGGGCACGATGGAGGCCATGTGCTTCGCCTCCACTTTTGAGCAGATCGGCAATGACTTGGTCGAGGACAAGGCGATGCTCGTCAAAGGAATGGTGCTGCCCGAGGAGAACGGCGCCAAGCTCTCCATCAAGGAAGTGATCCCGCTCGACAAGGTCAAGGTGGATTACTGGCGGGTCATCTCGGTCCGCGTCCCGATCGGGCAGAATGGAAATGATAGGGCCAACGCGTTGAGCGAGCTGTTCGCCAAGAAGCCCGGCGAAACCGAAGTCCGCCTGCGGCTGGAGAAGCGGGGCGACTTCACGGTCGTGCTGGATGTTCCGTCTCGCGTCAAGCCCGACAAGGAGTTTCAAGCCGAGGTGGCCAAGATCTGCGGTCCCGAGGCCATCGAGGTTCTAGCCGGATGATTCGCACATGATCCCTACCCCCAACCCGGGCGACATTCACCAGCGCATAACCGCGATCCAGAACGAGCTCGCCCAGCTCGACGCCGCCAAGTCCGGGGCCCAGGCCCGCGCCGCAGAACTCGAACGCGAAATGGCCGAACTCCGCCTCAAGGCCGTTCACCCCGCCTACCTGCGCGTCAAGCTTGCCCGTCACCCCAAGCGCCCCCACGCCCTCGATTACATTCAACGCCTCTTCACCGGCTTCGAAGAGATCCACGGCGACCGCAGCTTCGGCGACGACCCGGCCATCGTGTGCGGCATGGGCTTTCTTGACCAGCAGCCGGTCATGATCGCTGCGCAGCAAAAGGGCCGTGACACCAAGGAAAACCTGCACCGCAACTTTGGTATGCCGAAGCCGGAGGGTTATCGTAAAGCCCTCCGCGTGATGCGATTAGCGGCAAAGTACCATCGCCCGATCATCACCTTCCTGGATACTCCTGGCGCCTACCCCGGCATCGACGCGGAAGAGCGCGGCCAGGCTGAAGCCATCGCCCTGAACCTCCGGGAGATGGCGCGTCTCGAAAGCCCCATCATCGTCATTGTCATCGGCGAGGGCGGCAGCGGCGGCGCCCTGGCGCTCGGCATCGGCAACCGCATTCTGATGCTCGAGAATGCCGTCTACAGCGTAATCTCCCCGGAAAGCTGCGCTGCCATCATCTACCGCGACGCCGGCAAGGCAGAGTTGGCCGCGGCCGCCTTGAAGGTCACGGCGCCGGACCTCCTCCAACTCGGCTTGATTGACGGAATCGTTAAGGAACCCGGCGAGGGCGCGCACACGGATTGGGATCAGGCTGCCGCAAGCCTGGGAGATGCGCTTCGCGCCTCGCTTGCCGAACTACAGCCCCTGACGGCCCGCCAATGGATCGACGGACGATACGCTAAGTTCAGGCAAATGGGCAACTTCTTCGCCGAAGCCGCAGCCGCCGTATGAACCGCAAGCTCTGGCTGATCATCATTGCCGGCGCCCTGGTATTTCTTGGCGCTCTCATCTATTCAAGCATGGGCTTGCGGCGTCATAAGGCGGAGGTCTGCATCACCTTCAACGGCCGTACCGCCTGTCGAGTGGCCTCAGGCACCACCCAGGAGGAAGCAATCCGCACGGCCAGCGACAACGCCTGCGCTCTGATCGCCTCCGGGGTGACGGAAACCATGGCGTGCGGACGAACCCGGCCGGACAGCGTCAAGTTTTTGGATTAAAAGCCCGCACCTTCTGTTTCTTTTCGCCACCGTGAAACGTCTAAACAGATTAGCCGTTGACAGGTCCCGACTGCGCAGCTCCCGCTGTGCCTCCGGTTTGCTGAACAAACGGGCTGCAAAGTTCGTCTCCACTGAGAGACGGGAGTCCTAAAGTGAAGCGCAAGTGGAAAATCACGCTGTTCGTAGTGCTTCTCCTGATCGTCGGAGGAGGCATCTTCGCCAGCATCAAGATGAATCAGCGCGGTATCGTGACCGTGCAGACGGGCAAGGTCGAGCGCCAGGATTTGACCTCGGTGGTAACCGCGTCCGGGGAAATCAAGCCTAAGAACTATGTGAACATTGGCGCCAACGTGATGGGGCGAATTACTTCGCTCGAAGTCGTGGAAGGCGACCGTGTCCGGAAGAGCCAGGTGGTAGCGCAACTCGAAGCAGTGCAGGCGGAAGCCGAAGTCCAGGCGCAGAAAGCGGCGCTCAGCTCCTCGGAGGCCGACTCCGCAGCGGCTGAGGCCGGCCTGCGCGCCCAGGACGAGAATCTCAAGACGGCTCTCGCCGGGGTAGACCGCGCCAAGGCCGAACTGGTTCGCGCCAAGCTCGACTACGATCGCGCCGAGCAGCTCTTCAAAGAAAAGTTGATCGCCCGCCAGGAGTATGACAGCCGCAAAGCGAACTTCGATGCCCTCGAGGCGAGCGTTCGCGAAGCGGAAGCTCGTGTCTCCCAGCTCAGAGCCCAGCGCAGCCAGACGGCTGCGCAACTCGCCGCCAGCCAGCGGCGCATCGCGCAGGTGCAGGCGGGTCTCCGGCGCGTCTCCGACGTGCTCCAGAAGCACTCTGCCGTCTCGCCGATCGACGGCGTCGTCACCAACCTGCCGGTTCGCGTCGGTGAGACCGTCGTGCCTGGTATTCAGAATTCGGCGGCCAGCTTGATCATGACCGTCGCCGACATGTCGCTCATCACTGCCGAAGTAAAGGTGGACGAGACCGACATCGTGAACGTGAAGCTCGGCCAGGTCGCTGACGTGACAGTGGACGCGATCCCCGGAAAGACCTTCAAGGGACGCGTTATCGAAATCGGCAACACTGCCATCCTGCGCAGCACCGGCCTCGCCGCATCGCAGAGCGCGATCTCCAGTCAGGAAGCCAAGGACTTCAAAGTGGTTGTCGCGTTGGACAACCCACCCGAGTCCATCCGGCCCGGCCTCTCCTGCACCGCGAAGGTCACCACGGCCACCCGCAACTCCGCTCTGACCATCCCGATTCAGGCGTTGACGGTTCGTCAGAAGGGCGACCTCGAAGCACCGCCCGACGGCAAGCAGGGCAACGTTCAGGCTGCGGCAAAGTCCGACCCGAAAGCCGAGAAAGCCAAGAAGGAAGAAATCCAGGGCGTCTTCGTGCTGGAGGGTGAGAAGGCTGTTTTCCGCAAAGTCGACACGGGCATCACCGGCGCGACCGACATCGAAGTCCTCACCGGCCTCAAGGAAGGCGACGAGATCATTACCGGCAGCTACAAGGTCATTCGCACGTTGCGCAACCAGTCCAAGATTAAGGTTGACAATAAGGCGCCGGTCAAGACCGAATCATAATCAAGAGAGACAGGAACACAAGACAATGGCGCAGGCATTAGCGGAGCAGGTCGATCGCGGCGATCAACTGAAACGGGATGGGATCGTTATTCGGACGTTCGATCTCTGGAAGACCTACATCATGGGCGACCAGGAGATCCATGCCGTGTCCGGCGTCGATGTCGAGATCAAGCGCGGCGAGTACGTCGCCATCATGGGTCCCTCGGGCTCCGGCAAGTCGACGCTCATGAACCTCATCGGTTGCCTGGATACGCCGACCAGGGGCGAATACTTTATCAACGGCAGCCTAGTCAGCAGTATGACGGACGATGAGCTGGCGCGCATCCGCAACAAAGAGATCGGCTTCGTCTTCCAGACGTTCAACCTGCTCCCGCGCGCCACGGCCCTGCACAACGTCGAACTTCCGCTCATCTACGCCGGCATCCCCGCAAACCAGCGGCAGGAGAAGGCACGCATCGCCCTCAAGGCCGTCGACCTCGAGAAGCGCATGCACCACAAGCCGAACGAACTCTCCGGCGGACAGCGCCAACGCGTGGCCATCGCCCGAGCCCTGGTGAATAACCCCTCGATCCTTCTCGCCGACGAGCCCACCGGCAACCTCGACTCGGCCACCGGCAACGAGATCATGGCACTCTTCGAGCGCCTGCACCAGCAGGGCAACACGATCGTGCTCGTCACCCACGAACACGACATCGCGCTCCACGCCCACCGTGTCGTCTACATCCGCGACGGCAAGGTGGCCAAAGACGAGAAGATCAAGTAGTCGCGGCTCTCCGAATCGCCTGAGCCAGTTCGGCTCCGATCAGCACGATGTGCTCGATGGTCCGCGGGTCACGTAGCGCCGACGCACAATTGACCCGTACTCCGTTCTCATCCCACGCCGCGTTCAAATGCGCCTGCGGCTGAAACGCCTTATCAGCCGTCTCGGGCCACTCGGCCAGCAGCAGCGCCAAGCGGTGGTTCGCCACCGCGCGCCCCACATGCAAATCGAGCGCTCGCACCGACCATTGATCCTGAAAGACGGACAGCGAGCTTTCCACCCTTTGCGATGTGACGTAGAAGTCATAATGCGCCGCCGGCTGCGATGACTTGAAGCCGAGCCCTAACGCCGAATCGATGATCCAGCGCGCGGGCCGGCTGTAGGCGATCCTCTCCGCAACGCCGCTCATCAGCGCGAGTTGCAGCCGCTGCGCGCGCGGTTGGGCCGATTGCCAACGCACCTCGCCATCCTCGTCTCCGGACCTTTGGCACGAAAACTCCCACGTAGTCCCGCCGGAGTGCCCCGCGATGACGTACCCTCCCGCATCCGAGGCCGAGTACGACCAACCGCGGCTGGCCGCCTTCCGCTGCCGCTCCTCCGCCAGCCGCCGGTCCTGCCGACGGCTGAGCCAGGCGGCGCGTATGGCGAGGACAACCATCGCCACCACCCCCGCCGCCACGAGCTAGGCGCCAGCCTCCACCCACTATCCATCGGCGCTTCGCCGCCACCGCTTCAGCGGACCCCGGCCTCTGCCTTCGCGGTGCACAGGGCCGCCTCGCGTTCGCGGCCGATCGACGAAAGAAGCGTGCCCAGCCGGCGATACGACGCCACGCGTCCCGACGCGAGCGCCGCCTCGAGCACCTGCTCCGCTTCCCGGTCCTTCTTGAGTTGATAGAGCACCTCGAGCAGGCTGAACAGGTGGTTATGATCGCCCGGCTTGCCCTGGTGCGCACGCTCGAGTACCGGCTGCGCCTCGTCGTACCGCCCCATGTACTTCAGCACGCCGCCCAGCCGCGCCGCCGCGTCCCAGTCCTCGGGCTTCGATGCCAGGCGCGCTCGCAGCGCAGCCACAGTCCGCTCCGCATCCATGGCCCCGGCGGCGTTCAACAGCCGCCATTCGCCGTCCTTCCAGCGCCACAGCTCGTTCGTTGGCCCCCACCCCGTCACACCGCCATACAGGTAGACTTCGCCGGAACCAGCCTCGAGGGCCGCGGCCGCACGGGGCGCCGGAGCGTTCGCAGTTCCCCGCCACTCGCTCCACACCTCGCCGTCCCAACCCCACAGGTCACCGAGCGCCGGCTGTCGTGGTCCTCGTCCGCCAAAAAGCATCGTCTTACGAGTCCGCTCGTCGTAGGCCGCGGCGAAGCGGTCCCGCGGCGGCGGGCAAGCTCCCACGCACGGCTTCTGGCTCCACGAGCCGCCATGCCACTCCCATACCACCGCCCTATCATCCTTCCAAGTGGAAATGACCAGCGCCGCCCGGTGCGAGTCGAACGCTGCCTCATGGGGCCCCGCCGGCTGCGGCCCTGGCTGCCGACAGCTGGCGGAACTCTCCGCCGGCGAACTCCCACAGCTCGAACGCGCCCCCCTCGAACCCTCGTCCGTAGAGCAGACGTCCCGCAGCTCCGTCTCCCGCCCGCCTTCGACACGCATGCCACCCAAAACCACCACCCGCTTTCGATGCCGGTCGTAGACCAAGGCATGGCCGGCGCGCGCACCCGGCCCCGGCTCCGCCGGCGCCGTCCGCCACGTCCCTCCGCTCCAGTGCCAAGAATCGGCTGGGAACGTCACCGGTTCGCCTGGAGCGTAGATCGCGCCCCCATACACCAGAAGCGCCTTGCGGTGCGAGTCGACCACGACCCTCTCGAGATGCCGCGGCGCAGGCTCGTTGGCCGCCGCGGTCAACGCTGTCAGGAGCGTGAGGATAATGGTCACGCTAACAGTCTATGGGCGCCTACGCGCTTGCCGGCGCGTTCGATCTGTAAACATCGTCGCCGCGCCGCCCCAACGCCTTCACCAGTTCCAGTCCCACCTTGACGATCTGCTCGAGCGTGCGGATGTCGTAGAGTGCGCCGGGGCACTCCACCCACACGCCCTCCCGGCGCCACGACATCCGGAGGAGTCCCTCGGGCCGAAATCGCTTGTCCTCGGTGGCCGGCCAGGCGCGCAGCAGATCCGCCAGCCGCGACGACGCCACCACCTCGCCCACCAGCCGGTAGCGCACACGCAGCGACCAGCCCTCAGCAAGCCTCATGCGCTCCGCCTGCCCCAGGAACTCCAACTCCTCCCCGATCAGCAGGCCGGCGGGCATGCGCGTTCCGCGCTTCCTCGCTTCTTCGGCCGCAGCCCGCAGGAGCGGATTGTTGAGGAAAGCTTCCGCCCGCGACCCCAGAATCATCAGTTCCAAGTCGCTGGCCCGCGGGTGATCGCATGTCCATCGCACACGCCGCACAGATCGTCCGTCCACCGTTTCCACCGCGCAGTCGAGCTTCCAACGCGGCCCCAGTCCCCCGCCCGCAATACGGTAGTCAACGCCCCGCCCGTCGTACTTCCAGCCAAGGCGCCGGGCGCCTTCCACACGGCCTGCCTCCAGCCGCTTCATCCGCCGCGCCCGCCGCAGGATCGCCGCCAGTACCAAAAGCGCGACAATCCCCCCAAGAATCGCCGCGGTCATCGCCCGATCAACTCCGCGTAGGTCTTCTGAAAGTAGCCATCGGTCATGCCGGCGATATAGTCGCACACCACGCGGTAGAGCGGCGCCTCGCCTTCGCGGTGGCCGGGCGGGAGCCGCTCCGGATACTTGAGGTAGAAGCCGAACAACTCGGCAATCGCCACGGCGGCGCGCCCGCGCTCTTCTACCAGGTCATCCGAGAAATAGACTCGGCTGCGCAGGAACGCCTTCAACGCCAGGCTCGTCTCGGCGGCCGCGGGCGAATACGCCCCAACCCGCTGCGGCGCGCGGCGCACCGCCTCGTAGTCGCCGAGGCCCGCCGCCTTCGCCGCCGTACCTTCGATGAGGCCCGAAACCAGCAGGTCCACCAGCCGCCGTAGCGCTTCCTGGAACCGCACACGCTCGGGGGAACCGGGAAACTGGAAATCAATCTCCTCTCGGATCTCGGCGTACTGCGGCACGGCGGCGGCAACATCGGCCATCGTGAACAGCCCCGCGGCGTAGGCATCGTCCAGGTCCGCGGTGTTGTATGCGGTCTCGTCCGCCAGGTCGATCAGTTGCGCTTCGAGAGGCGGCTTAAGCTCCGGCCGATATTCCTCGAGCGTTCCCGGCGCGAGTTCCGCGGAATGCTTCACGATCCCCTCACGCACCTCGTAGGTCAGGTTCAGCCCCGGGAACCGCGCGTACCGCTGCTCGAACTCCTCGACGATCCGTAGCGCGTGGAGGTTGTGATCGAAGCGCTCCCCGAAACGCCACATCTGGCGGTCGAGTTCCTCCTCGCCCGCATGGGCGAATGGCGGGTGACCGATATCGTGGACGAGCGCCAGCGCCTCCGTCAGGTCTTCGTCCAGCCCCAGAGCCGCAGCCACGGTACGCGCAATCTGCGCCACCTCGATGGTGTGCGTCAAGCGGTTACGGAAATGGTCGGAGAGACTCGGCGTGAAGACCTGCGTCTTGTTCTCCAGCCGCCGGAACGCCCGCGAGTGAATCACTCGATCGCGGTCGCGCTGGAACTCGCTTCGATAAGGGTGGGAGGGCTCAGGATAGCGGCGGCCCAGGGAAGCGGCGACGGGGAATCGCAGGTGGCCGAGGTCCGGCTCGCCGCCGCTTTCCGGCATCACTTCTTGTTTTGCATTGCGCTCAATTCCGTGAGCGCCAACCGGCTGATGGGAAGCCGGTCCGAGGTGCGCAGCGGCTCCAGCAGTTTCCGCGCCTCGTCGGGCTTCGACTGCGCCAGCACGCGGCCGAGCGCGATGGTCGCCATCTCTTTCGAGACGAGCGTCGTCGGCTTATCGAGCAGCGGCCGCAGCAGCTTCTCGGCATCGTCGTACTTACCCTGCGCCGCATAGTATTCGGCCAGCGAAAGCCGCGCGATGGACGCATAGTCGGCGTGGCCGGAGTCAATCACCTCGCGGTACCGCTTCTCGGCGTCCGCCATGCGGTTGTTGTCCACGGCGATGTTGCCGATCATGTAGGCCGAGTAGATCGCCTCGTCCGAGCCGGGGAACTTGGCAATGACGTCGGCGAAGGCCTTCTCCGCGGCAGTGTCCTTCTCCTGTTGTGTATTGAAGGTCTTCGCGAGCGGGCTCTGCGCAGGGCCGACGGTGCCTTGGGAGATCTGAATGGCGTCTCGAAGGGCGGCCTGCCGCTGTCCGTGCGTATAGTTGCGGTAGAAGTAGATGCCGGCGGCAAGCAGGATGACGGCGAGTCCAATGGCGCCGTATCGGACAACCTGGTTCTTATGCTCGGAGACGTACTCGACCGTGTGGCCGACCTCCTGCGCGAACCGGTCCGACTTCAATTCTTTGCGGGTTGCTCTATCCACGGAAACCTCTTGAGGGGTAACCCTCAGGATAGCACGGGGTTGCGCGGAAACCACCGGGGCAGAGCAATGCCCCGGTTGCGCGCCCTCTCACCTTCTCCGGCGGCCCGCGGGGCGCTATGATCGACTTCCGTGACAGGCAGCTTTCAACGCCGGCTGGAATGCGAGTTCGAGGCGCGCCGCGCTGCGAATCCCCGCTATTCCCTGCGCGCCTTCGCCGTGTCTCTGGCGGCCGATCATTCGACGCTGTCGCAGGTCCTCCGCGGCGTGCGGCCCGTGCCCGCCTCGAGCATCCGCCGCTGGGGGCGGCGGCTGGGCCTCTCCGAAGAGGAAGTGGCCGCCTACATTGCAGCCCAGCATCTGCGCGACGAGGGCGAGCGGTCCAGGGAGACGGAGCTGGCGCACTGGTCGGCGGAGGCGCTGGCAATCATCGAGCAGCCGGAGCACTGGCACGTGTACCAGGCTGCGGCGTCCGGTTCCTTTGAGGGCGATTCCCGATCACTCGCGGAACGCGCGGGCGTGCCCATCGACGCCGTCAACATCGCCCTCGCGCGCCTGCTGCGGCTGGGGCTGGTAGTCACCGCCTCCGACGGGCGATGGCGGGCCACGGGTACCCCGGCGGCCCACCCGGCGGAGTTTCGAACGTTAGCACTGGCACGAATCAGGGAGAGACAATGGCGCACCCCGTAACGCAGTTCCAGATCCTGTCAAAGGATCCTGACGCAACCGCTCGCTTCTGCGAAGCGCTCTTCGGCTGGCGGATCGACGCCGGCAACCCGATGGGATACCGGCGCATCGACACCGGGTCCAGCGAAGGAATCCAGGGCGGTATCTGGCCGGCTCCGCCGCAGGCCTCGGCGTTTGTCCAGCTCTTCATCGCCGTGGAGGACGCGGCACAGAAATCGGCCGAAGCGCAGGAGCTGGGCGCGAAGCTGCTCATACCGCCCACGCGCCTGCCCGAGGGCGACGAGATGGCGGTGCTGCTCGACCCTCAGGGAATGCCCTTCGTGCTGTGGCGCCGCGCGGGGAGCGCCGCGGCTACATCGCGATAAGCTTCCGCTGAATCGCGAACTTCACCAACCCCGCGACATCATGGATGTCGAGCTTGCGCATCATGCTGGCTCGATAGGTATCGACGGTCTTGGGGCTGAGGTCGAGGCGTCCGGCGATTTCCTTGGCCCGCATGCCGTCAATCAGCAGCGAGAACACCTGGTACTCCCGGGCGCTGAGGCTGTCGATGGGGTCCTCAGGGCCCTGCTTTGACTTGGTGGTGAACATGCGGCCGACCTCGATGGTGGGAGAGACGAAAACCCCACCCTCGGCCACCATCCGAATGGCTTCCAGAAACTCGGAGCCAGGCCCTGACTTGAGCACCAGCCCGCTCGCTCCGGTGCGCAAAGCCTCCATCACCGTTTTGCGGTCCTGCCGGTCGGAAAGGACGATGGAACGAGTGGAGAGGCCCTGCTCCTGCATCCGCCGCACGACTTCCAGGCAGTATAGGTTGGGAAGATGGAGGTCGAGGATGGCTATGTCGGGGCGCAGCTCCCCGATTTGGTCCAAAGCCTCCGCCCCGTCGCCGCATTGCGCGACGACGTGCCAGTGGGGCCTAAGGGCGCACAGTGCAGCCAACCCATCACGCACCAACGCAAGCTGCTCTGCGAGGAGAATCGTTACCGGCTCGGGCTGAGTCATGCCCTCTCCATCACCCGGGCTGAATGCCGGGCTATAGGGTTAGTGGCGGACGAGCCCCCGAATTCTCATCCGCCCCGGTTAGTAACGGTTACGTTTAGGCGAAGCTGCGGACGGCAGCGGCCTCGTCTTCGTGAACTTCGAAGACCGTAAAGAGCTTGGTGATCTGGAGCAGGTCCTGGACACGCTTGGTCAGGTTCAGCAGCTTCAAAACACCGCCGTGGTTGGTGACGGTGGTGAAGGCGGAAACCAGCTCACCGATGCCCGAGCTGTCGATATACGAAACCTCGCCGAGGTTGAGGAGGATCTTCTTGTCCCCCTTCGCAATCAGGTCGCGGATCGTGTCACGGAAGGCGCTGGAGCCTTCTCCCAAAGTAATGCGGCCGGCGGCGTCGATGACGGTCACATCGCCAACCTGCCTGGTGGTCAACTTCACGCTCATGAACGGAGGCCTCCTGGAGAACTCAATCAACTCTTAACTGGGCCGGCTGAGATACTTCACCAGCGTAACTTCAGTGCCGCTCGGCTCGACGCGGCGCACATGAAAGCGGTCCACGAAGGCGCGAATCAGAAGTATCCCACGCCCCGACTGCCGCAGCAGGTTCTCCTGCGCCAGCGGGTCGGGGACCTCGACCGGGTCGAAGCCCTCGCCCTGGTCGGTGATCCGAACCGTCATGCGATCCGGCTCGATGCTGACGGTCAGCCGAACGATCTTGTTGGCGCTATACCGGTTGCCGTGGACAACCGCATTCACCATCGCTTCGCGCACGGCCATGCCGACGCGATGCAACTCATCTTCGTCCACGCCGGCTTCCTGTGCTGCCTTGAGAACCAGTTCCTCGGCGTTGTCGACGCTCTCGAGAGTCGAGGCGAGGGACATATCCACGCTGGGCGTCACACCGCGATCCTGATCTGCCATATTCGTTTACAAAGCCGCAGCGTAGGCCAAGGCGAATCGACAACATAGAACAATGTGTTCCGTGAAGTCAAGCGGATAGGGGCTGGCGCGGGCGCGGGCTGCTATGATGCCGGAGATGGAATGGACGCGGCGCAAGGCAGCGGTCATCGCGCTGGCAGCGTGGGCCGGCACGCCCGCTGCCGCGGTGGTGGAACCCATGTTTGGATTGATCGGCAAGATGACCGCGGTCTCCGGAGGGCGCGACGAGTTGATCTCGATCCTCCTCGAAGGAACGGGCAGCATGCCTGGCTGCCGCAGCTACGTGGTGGCGAGAGATGCGGCGGACGAGAACGCCCTCTGGGTCACCGAGGTCTGGGACAGCAAAGAGCAGCACCGCGCGTCGCTGTCGCTGCCCGCAGTAAAGGCAGCGATCGCCAAGGGCCGGCCCCTGATCGCCGCGTTCGGCCCGAGTTACGAAACAGTGCCCGTGGGAGGCGTGAAATGATGCGCAGGATGTTGGCGCTGGCGGTGGTGATGGCGAGTTCGATTCTCGCCGCCGGCCCTGAGGACGAAGTGAAGGCCGCGGATCTGAAGTGGGCCGCGGCGGTGAAGGCGGCCGACCTGGCCTCGCTCGAGAAGATCTACACGCCGGAGCTGATCTACGCGCACTCCAGCGGCGCCGTGGAGGACAAGGCCACCTACATCGGGCGGCTGAAATCGGGGAAGCAGAAGTACACCGGCGTCGATATCGAGAAGACCCGCGTGGTGCTGTACGGCGATTCGGCGGTGACGCACTCCTACGTCCGGACACAGGGGACCAACGACAAGGGGTCCTTCAACGACCACGTGATGATGTTGCACCTCTGGGTGAAACGGGGCGGCGCGTGGATGCTGGCGGCGCACCAGACCACCAAGATTCCTTAAGCGATCAGCGGGATGTGGCGCGCCGCGGTCCGCGGCAGGTCGCCAGTCAGGCGTGGATCGTCGAACACCTCGACAGCGCGCTTGTAGGGACGGAAGCCTGCTTTGATGTAAAAACTCAGCGCACGCGGGTGATCGAGCGAGCAGGTGTGCACCCAGAAGCGTTTCGTACCGGCGCGCCAGGCTTGTTCGAGGGCAACGCGCATCAGCGCGCGCCCAGCCCCGCGCTGCAGCACGGCCGTAGTAACTCCGAGAAACGCCAGTTCGACATCCGGCGGCGAGCGGCGATCGAGCTCCAACAAGCCCTCGTCGCGGCCCCCGGCGCTCAGCGCATAGACCTCCACGCCGGCATGATGAAGAATGGCTGCCAGCTCCTCGTCCGTCATCCGGAGCCGGCTGAACCAGAGCCAGTCCTCGCCCACCCGCCGGAACAGTTCCCGATACCAACAGAGGTCCGGCTTCTCCACGCGGCGAACGTCGAAGGTGGAAGCGCCCTCGGGAAGCGGCGCCGGCGCGAGCATCTCCAGGTACGTAACCACCGCGGCAAGCTTCCCGAAGGCGAGGTCGGTGTAGCCGTCGGATAACGTCTTCCGGGGGAACACGCGCTCGAACTCGTCGTTGTACGCGTCTTTCCCTTGCCGCGCGGCCTCCACCAATCGGGCGGTCCGCTCGATCTCCAGCGGCCCGTAATCGGGGGTCTTGTCGCCCATATCGCTAATAATCGCATAAAAGGTCCGAAAAACGGCAGTCGACGTTGGAACCGAAGAACTTACGCTCCGAAACGGGTGTCGAAAGACCCCTCATGATGCGCTGCGAAAATTGACACTCCCGTTCTCCGCGTGATACTCATGAGGTTCGTTCTCAAGTCCTACCATGGCGGACGAGCAGAAACCCGAAGGCTCTCCCGAAGCCGTTCCACCTTCGGCAGGGCAGCCGGCAGACAAGCCGGCGGCGGGAACACCCCCGGCCAAGCCCGCTCCTCCGGCAAAGCCGGCAGCGGCCCCCGCCGGTGCCGCCAAACCTGCGGCCCCTAAGGCGCCCCCGCCTCCCAAACCGCCGGCCGTGATGGTCACCACGCCGTGGGACAACGAGTTCACGCAGCGCGTGAAAGCCCAGTTCGGCGACGACCTCAAGGAAGCTGCCTCCTACCTGGGCCAGAATTTCTTCGTAGCGAAGCCGGAGTCAGTGATCGGGCTGATCGAGTTCCTGCGGGACGAAGAGGAGTTCGATTACCTGGTGGACATCACCGCCGTGCACTGGCCGAAGCGCGAGGACTCGCAGTTTGACCTTGTTTACGTGCTCTACAGCTTCGCCCGCAACGAGCGCATTCGCGTCAAAACGATGCTGCGCGACGGTGACCGCGTCCGCACCGCCGTCGACGTCCACCCCACCGCCAACTGGCTGGAGCGCGAAGTCTACGACATGTTCGGCATCCAGTTCATCGGCCATCCGGACTTGAAGCGCATCCTGATGCCGGAAGAATGGACCGGCTTCCCGCTACGCAAGGAGCTCGGCATTACGGCCATGGACAACCGCTGGGTTCAGGAGAACCTAGGGATCGAGAGCGGGCAGTAGCGTATGGCGCAGACGTTCCTCGACGCAAACGAACTGGTGATCAACATGGGGCCGCAGCACCCGTCCACGCACGGCGTGCTGCGCGTCATTCTGAAGCTCGACGGCGAGAAGGTCAACGGTACGGAGTGCGTCATCGGGTACCTGCACCGCGGGGTCGAAAAGATCGCCGAGAACCGCACCTGGGCGCAGTTCGCGCCATACGTGGATCGCATGGACTACGTGGCGGCGGTTTCGAACGGGCTCGGCTATTGCCTGGCGGTCGAGAAGCTGTTGAACGTGGAAGCGCCGCCCCGCGCGCAGGTGATTCGCGTCATCCTCACCGAGCTGAACCGTATCGCGAGCCACCTGCTGTGGCTCGGCACGCATGCGCTCGATGTCGGCGCCATCACGCCGCTGTTCTACACCATGCGCGAGCGCGAGTACGCACTCGAGATCTTCGAAAAGTACTGCGGCGCGCGCCTCACCACGCATGCCTTCCGCATCGGCGGCTGCCAGTACGAGATCTACGAGGACTTCGAGAAGGACGTGAAGCGCTTCTGCGACGTGTTCCTTCCGAAGGTCGACGAATACGAGCAGTTGCTCACCGGCAACCGCATGTGGGTCAGCCGCCTTCAGAATGTGGGCATTCTCACGGCGGAGCAGTGCAAGGCCTACGGCGTCACCGGGCCGCTCATCCGCGCCGCCGGCGTCGAGTGGGATCTGCGGCGAGCGCAGCCCTACTCCGGCTACGAGAAGTACGAGTTCCAGATCCCCACGCGACAGAACGGCGACACTTACGACCGGTACATGGTGCGCATGGAGGAGATGCGGCAGAGCGTTCGCATCCTCCGGCAGGCCGTGGAGGGCATTCCCGAAGGCCCCATCATGGCGAAGGTCCCCAAGGTGATCAAGCCGCCGGTGGGCGAGGCGTACGTTTCAATTGAAGCTCCCAAGGGTGAGCTGGGTTACTACGTTGTCAGCGATGGCGGTTTGAATCCGTATCGTGTTCGCGTACGACCGCCTTCGTTTGTGAATCTGCAGGCGCTCGAGCCCATGGCGAAGGGCGCTTTGGTTGCGGATGTCGTGGCCATCATCGGTACCATAGATATAGTGCTGGGGGAGGTAGACCGGTAAGCCATGCGGAAGCTTCTGCGAACGATTTTTCTGGTGGACTTGATGGAAGGGCTGATGGTGACCTTTCGGTCCCAAAGCCCGAAGAACATCGTCACCGAGCAGTATCCCGCCGAGCGGCCGAAGGTCGCCGAGCGGTACCGCGGGGCGCCGCGGCTCAACATCAACCCCGATAACAACGAGACGCTGTGCATCGGGTGCAATCTCTGTGCGGTGGCATGTCCCGAGAACCTGATCGTCGTCGGGACCGAGCGCGACGCCAAAACCAACAAGAAGGTGCTGACGACGTTCACCTACGACACGTCGCGGTGCATGTTCTGCGGGCTGTGCGAGGACGCCTGCCCGGTGGATGCGCTCGAGCTGACACAGGATTTCGAGCTGGCGAGTTATACGCGGGAAGGGCAGATTTGGGACCGGCAGATGCTGGAGGAAGGCCCCCGGCCGACCCAGTACAAGTTCTAGCCTTTCTGTTTGAGGAAACCGGGGCCGTGGGATGCGCGCAACGGGCGCGCCGCGGCTCCCTTTTTGTTTGTGTCGGGAGTGGCACATGCTGGACACCGTTTTCTTCTATGCCTTCGCGTTGCTGACGCTGGGCGGCGCGATCCTCACCGTGACGCGCCGCAACGCCGTTCATAGCGCGATGTCGCTGATTCTGTCGCTGCTGGGCGTGGCGGGATTGTACCTGCTGCAGCACGCCGAGTTTCTCTTCGCCGTGCAGATCGTGCTCTACATCGGCGGCATCATGGTCCTCTTCCTCTTCGTGATCATGCTGGTGAACCTGGACCAGGCGGAGAAAGAGAAACAGTTCAACTCGCAGTGGCCCGTCGCGCTGGCCTGCGTTGGCGTGGTGACGGCGCAGATCGTTTACTTCCTGAGCAAGGGGATGCCGGCGTTCAAACTGGCGCCTGCGCCCGCCGCGCCCGTGAAACCGGGCGCGGGCAACGTCGAGCAGATCGCCGACGTGCTGTTCAGCGATTACCTGCTGCCGTTTGAAGTAGCGAGCGTCATGCTCCTGGTGGCCGTGGTGGGAAGCGTGATGATGGCCAAGAAGAGGATCAGCTAGCATGCATCCGATCACCACCGTTCACTATCTCGTGCTGAGCGCCGCGCTCCTGGCCATCGGGACCATTGGTGTCCTGGCACGGCGGAACATCGTCATCGTCCTGATGTCCATCGAACTCATCCTCAACGCGGTGAACATCAACCTGATCGCCTTCAGCCGTCATCTGCAGGATCTCGGCGGGCAGATCTTCGCGATCTTTGTCATTACCATTGCCGTGGCGGAGGCGGCCGTCGGCCTCGGCATCCTGATCGCGCTCTTCCGGAACAAAGAAACCGTCCACGCGGACGAGATCGACCTTCTGAAGTGGTGAGACCCCGATGGACTTCCTGAACCTCATCTGGCTGATTCCGATGTTCCCGCTCCTCGGGGCGTTCGTCATGCTGCTGGTCGGCCGCCGCCTCGACCCCCAAGACGAACATGCGCATCACCACCCGCCCGCCTCGAAGAAACTGGTCAGCCTGCTCTGCCCCGGCATGGTGCTGCTGTCGTTCCTCCTGTCGGTAGGCGCGGTGGTGCAACTGACAGGCGACGCGGACAAAACCCACGAAGTCGTCCTCTTCCGCTGGATCGCCGGCCTGCCCTTTCAGATGGCCAACGGCTCGCTCTCGAGCTTCGGCGCGGATTTCGGCTTTCTCCTCGACCCGCTCAGTTCGGTGATGATCCTCGTGGTCACCGGCGTCGGATTCCTCATCCATGTGTACTCCACCGGCTACATGGCGCACGACGGTGGCTACTACCGCTTTTTCGGCTATTTGAACCTCTTCGTGTTCTTCATGCTGATGCTGGTGCTGGCGAACAACTACGCGCTGCTGTTCGTGGGCTGGGAAGGCGTGGGCTTGTGCAGCTACCTGCTGATCGGCTTCTACTTCCATAAGAAGTCCGCCGGCGACGCTGGTAAGAAAGCGTTCATCGTAAACCGCGTGGGCGACGCGGGCTTCCTGCTGGGCATGTTCCTGATGCTGAGCATCGTCGGCTCCGTCCGCTTCCTTGACGTGAACGCGGCGTTCACGAGCGGCCGCTTCCAGCCGGAAACCACCTTCGGCGTGCTGAGCGTAATGGCGCTCTGCCTGTTCATCGGGGCCACGGGCAAGTCCGCCCAGTTCCCCTTGTACGTATGGCTGCCGGACGCCATGGAAGGCCCTACCCCGGTCTCCGCGCTGATCCACGCGGCGACCATGGTCACGGCAGGCGTCTATATGGTGGCGCGTTCGAACGCGCTCTTCCAGCTCACGCCGGAGACCTCGATGATCGTCGCGGTGGTGGGCGTCTTCACGGCGATCCTCGCGGCGTCGATCGCCCTCGTCCAGAACGACATCAAGCGCGTACTCGCCTACTCCACCGTCAGCCAGCTCGGCTTCATGTTCATCGCCGCCGGTGTGGGCGCATATTGGGTGGCCGTGTTCCATCTCTACACCCACGCGTTCTTCAAGGCGCTGCTCTTCCTCGGCTCCGGGTCGGTGATTCACGCGATGGGCGGCGAGCAGGACATGCGGCGCATGGGGGGCCTGAAGGACAAGATTCCGATCACCTTCCGGACGATGTTCATCGCCTCTCTGGCCATCGCGGGCATCCCCGGCCTGGCGGGCTTCTTCAGTAAGGATGAGATCCTCTGGCAGGCGTGGAGCTCGCCGCTCGGTTCCAAGGTCATCTTCTCTGTCGGCCTCCTCACGGCCTTCATGACCGCCTTCTACATGTGGCGGCTGATGTTCATGACGTTCTACGGCCAACCGCGCATGGACGAGAAGACGTGGCATCACGTACACGAGTCGCCCGCTTCGATGACCGTGCCCTTGAGCGTCCTGGCGCTGCTCTCGATCCTCGGCGGCTGGATCGGCGTGCCGAAGCTGTGGTCGATGTTCGGCGAGGGCTTCCGGGCCTTCGAACATTGGCTGGCGCCAGTGTTCGCCACGCATGGTGCGGAAGCGGCGCATGAGGCGGCCCACCACGATACCTCCATCGAGTGGCTCCTGATGGGGCTCTCGGTCGCCATCGGCATCGGGGGCATCCTGCTGGCTCGCTACCTGTACCTGCTGAAACCGTCCGCCATCCCGAACGCTCCGGCACTCCACAAGGTTCTCTACAACAAGTGGTACGTCGATGAGCTGTACGACTTCCTCTTTGTCAACGGCATGGCGAAGGGCGGCGGGACGGCTCTCGCCAGGTTCGACCAACGGGTGGTGGACGGCGGCGTGAACGGGGCCGGGTGGCTCACGCGGTTCACCTCGACGCTCTCCGTCTGGTGGGATTCATGGATTATCGACGGCTTCGTGCGGCTCTCCGCGTTCACGGTGAAAATCCTCTCCTATCCCATGCGCCTGGCCCACACGGGCCTCGTGCAGAGTTACGCGCTGGTGTTCATGCTCGGCGTGGCCGCGATCTTCGGCTATTACGTGTGGGTGAGGTGAGCGAATGAATGACTATCTGCTGAGCATCGTTCTCTTCACGCCGCTCGCCGGAATGGTGGTGCTGCTGTTTCTGCCTTCCTCGCAGAAGCAGCTCATCAAGATCTGGGCGAACCTCGTCGGCCTGGCCGGTTTCCTGGTTTCGCTGCTGCTGCTGGGCCGCTTCGACAAGTCGAACGGCGACTTCCAGTTGGTCGAGCGTACGGAATGGATCAAGGCCATCGGCGCAAACTACGCCATTGGTATCGACGGCATCAGCCTGCTGCTGGTGCTGCTCACCACGCTCATCGGCTTCATCGCCATTCTCTGCTCGTGGACGGCCGTCGAGGACCGCGTCAAGAGCTACTACGCGATGCTGCTGCTCCAACAGACCGGCATGCTCGGCGTCTTTATGTCGCTCGACTTCCTGCTCTTCTACGTGTTCTGGGAAGTGGTGCTGGTGCCGATGTACTTTCTCATCGGCGTCTGGGGCGGCCCGCGCAAGCTCTACGCGGCTATCAAATTCTTCCTCTATACGCTCGCCGGCTCCGTGCTGATGCTGCTCGGCATCCTCACGCTGTTCTTCCAGTACCACGCGCAGTTCGGAACCTACACGTTTGAGATTTCCGAATTGCTGAAGCTGAACATGACGCTCGGCCTCCAGCAGTGGGTCTTCTGGGCGTTCTTCATCGGCTTCGCCATCAAGGTGCCGATGTTCCCGTTCCACACGTGGCTGCCGGACGCGCACGTGGAAGCGCCCACGGCTGGCTCCGTCATCCTCGCGGCAGTGCTCCTGAAGATGGGCACCTACGGTTTCCTGCGCTTCTCGCTGCCGCTGCTGCCACAGGCCTCCATCGATTCCACCATCGTCACCGTAGTGGCCGTACTCTCCATCGTGGGCATCCTGTACGGCGCACTGGTCAGCCTCATGCAGCAGGATTGGAAGAAGCTGGTGGCCTACTCGTCGGTCAGCCACCTCGGCTTCTGCACCCTAGGCATCTTCGCGATGAACCCGAACGGCATCGCGGGCAGCATCATTCAACAGATCAATCACGGCATCTCCACCGGCATGCTCTTCCTGGTGGTCGGTGTCATTTATGAGCGCCGCCACACGCGCGCCATCTCGGAGTACGGCGGCCTGGCGCATGTCATGCCGAACTATGCGAAGGTCTTCGCGTTCGCCATGCTAAGCTCCGCGGGACTGCCGCTGCTCAACGGCTTCGTCGGCGAGTTCACCATCCTCCAGGGCGCCTTCGAGGCGAACCGCTGGTGGGCGGTCTTCGCCGTCACCGGCGTCATTCTCGGCGCGGCGTACCTGCTGTGGCTCTACCAGCGCACCATGCTCGGTGAAGTGACGAACGAGAAGAACCGGGGGCTGCGCGACCTGTCGCTGCGCGAGTTCGCCGTTTTCGCTCCCCTCATCGCCTGGGCCATCTGGATCGGGGTCTACCCGAAACCCTACTTCGAGATCCTCGAGAAACCTGTGGCGCGAATCGTCGAACGCGTCCGTCCCGGCTACTTCGAGGCGAAAGCCGCCGCGCCGCTCCCGCCCGCGGCCAATGCGCATCCCGCGGAGGCACACCGATGAACTTCAGCCAGTTCTACACGTCCACCGATCACTTCGTGCTTCTGCCGGGCATTCTCCTCGCCCTGTTCGGCTGCGCCATCCTGCTGTTCGATTTCTGGGTCTTCCCGGAGCCGCGCCAGCGCAAACGCCTGTTGCTTTTCCTGATCATCGGCCTGGCTTTCACCGGCGCTGCGCTGTGGCGGCAGTACATGTACCTGCGCCAGTCGGGGTTCAACGAAATCGTCGCCTTCCGCGGCGCGCTCACCATCGACGGCTTCGCCCTCTTCTTCAACGCGGTGTTCCTGGTCTCGGCGCTGGTGGTCGCGCTGGTTTCCTACAAGTACCTGGAGATCGAAGGCGAGCACCACGGCGAGTACTACGGGCTGATCCTCCTGGCCCAATGCGGCATGTTCTTCCTGGCCGCGGGCACGGAGCTGGTGACGCTGCTCATCGGCCTGGAACTCATGGCGCTCAGCTTCTACGTCATGGTCGGCTTCCTCCGCGGCGAGAAGCGCTCGAACGAAGCAGCCGTCAAGTACCTGCTGCTGGGAGCATTCTCCACAGGCTTCCTCGCGTACGGATTCTCGCTGCTGTACGGCCTCTCTGGATCCACCAAGCTCCGCGAGATCGCGCAGGCCCTGGCCCAGCGTGAACCCTGGGACCCGCTCGTGTTCCTCGCCCTCGTCACCACCGGCGTGGGCCTCTTGTTCAAGATCTCCGCGGCGCCGTTCCATATGTGGGCGCCGGACGCCTATGAAGGTGCGCCCACCACCGTCACCGCGTATCTCTCGGTGGGTTCGAAGGCGGCGTCCTTCGCCTTCCTGCTGCGCATGTTCGTCGGCCCGCTCGCCAGCCACCGCGAGATGTGGGAGCCGCTCCTCATCGCCGTCGCCATCCTCAGCATGACTGTCGGCAACCTGGCGGCGATCTCGCAGACCAACATCAAGCGGCTGCTCGCCTATAGTTCCATCTCGCACGCCGGCTACATCCTCCTCGGCATCGTCGCCGGCAATGAGACCGGCATCACCGGCGTACTGGTCTACGTGCTGGTCTACACTTTCATGAACCTCGGTGCGTTCCTGGTGGTGGTGGCGTTGCGCCGCAAGGACATCATCGGCGAGGACCTTGACGATCTCGCCGGGCTGATGCACAAAAGCCCCGGCTACGCCGTGCTGATGTTGATCTTCCTGTTGTCGCTCGCGGGCATCCCGCCCACCGCCGGCTTCATCGCCAAGTACTACATCTTCCTGTCGCTGATTCAGACGAAGCACTACTTGCTTGCCGTGGTCGCCACGCTCTACGTCGCCGTCGCCATCTATTACTACTTCCGCATCGTGAAGAGCATGTTCGTCTCGGAGCAGGCCGACACGGTCCCGCTCGCGTCAAGCGTAGGTCTCCGCGTGGCGCTGGCGCTCACTGGCGTGATGACGCTCGCCATCGGCCTCTACCCCGAACCGTTCCTGCGCTTCGCGCAAATCTCCCTGGCCAGGTAACCCATGGAAGCCATCCTTCAACATCCGCTGTTCCTGCCGCTGGCGATGACCGTCGCCATCATCGCGGCGTTCCCGCTGCTGGCGGGCTACATCGTGCTGGTGGAGCGCAAGGTCCTGGCCGACATGCAGGTCCGCCTCGGGCCAATGCGCGTCGGTCCACATGGCCTGCTGCAGCCCATCGCCGACGCACTGAAACTGCTGCTCAAGGAAGACATCATTCCCACGGCGGCGGACCGTTGGATCTTCTGGATGGCGCCCGTCATCTCCACCGTCACCGCGCTCACCTCGTTCACCGTCATCCCGTTCAGCGCGCAGTTGCGCGTGGCGGACGTCAACGTCGGCCTGCTGGTGATCTCCGCCATGTCGGCGGTCGGCATCCTCGGCATCATCCTGGGCGGCTGGGCGTCGAATTCGCACTATCCGCTGCTGGGCGCGCTACGCAGCGCCGCGCAGCTCGTCAGTTATGAAGTGGCGCTCTCGCTCGCGCTCCTGAGCGGCGTCATGATGGCCGGCACGCTGAGTATGGTGGGAATCGTCCAGGCGCAGCAGCAGCGCGGCGTCTGGTTCGCCTTCGACAACTACGGCTTCATGCTGGTGCCGTTTGTCGTCTACTTCATCTCCGCCGTCGCCGAAACAAACCGCGCGCCGTTCGACCTGCCCGAAGCCGAGAGTGAACTCGTCGCCGGCTTCATGACCGAGTACAGCGGCTTCCGCTGGGCGCTCTACTTCCTGGCCGAGTACGCCAACATCTTCATCGTCAGCTCCGTCGCCGTGACGCTCTTCTGGGGCGGCTGGCTGCGGCCCTTCCCGAACGTCGCCTGGCTCGAACCGCTGAACTACATCGTCCCGGTGGTCGTCTTCCTGGCCGGCGGGCTGCTGTCGTTCCCCCTCGCGCGCCGCCTCGTGAGCCGGCCGCAGGCCATCGGGCTGATAGCGTTCGGAGCGATCCTGGTGCTGCTGGCGGGCATCATGGTCATCCCCGCCGTCAACGCCGCCGCCATCGGCTTCTTCTGGTTCTTTCTCAAGGTCTCCGTCATGGTCTACACCATGATCTGGATCCGCGCGACGTTCCCGCGCTTCCGCTATGACCAGCTGATGAACATCGGATGGCGCTGGATGATCCCCATCGGGATGGCGGCCATCCTCATCAACGCTGTCCTGGGGATGCTCTAGGTTTTTGCACTTGCGACACAACTTTGGCGGCTCTGCTTCGTCTTAGAGTGCAAGAAGGGAGTAACGTCTCCGTGCGGAACCTTACCCCCAACGAACCGAACCGCACGGAGACGCCCTGAAGACAGGCCTGTCTCCCACCAGGGAGCCTTGCCGCGCGAAATGGGCCGGCCCACCGGATGATGTAACGGATTCTAAGCGGTATTGGGGGCGGGGGCAATGCCCTGGTTGTTAAATCCGGCGGGAGGGTCAGGCAGCAGGCACAAGCGTCGGATAGCCCAGCAGCACGCCCGGATCGAATAGGTGCTCCGGAAGGTACCGGCGTGGATCCCAACGCTGGTTCGGCAGGAAGTCCACCTCGACGATAAATCCCAGTTCGTCCCGTCGGCAGCAGCGCACCATGCCGCGGAAATGCACGTCCTGCGCCTCGATGCGGACCAGTGCGTTCTCGGGAATCCCCGTCTCGGCGAGCATGCTGGCGCCCCCGCCCCAGATCTCTTCCAGGTTAGCTACCGTCTCTCCCGAAGGGCCCCACGACGGAGTCCAGCGGACGGTAACGAGCTCTGAGCACAGGTAGCGGCGATCCGGAGACAGAGTGGTCGTGGGCATGATTTCGCTCCGTGGCAGGAGTAGCAATCTTCCGCCCAGCCTGGGTAAGGCGTTGAAAGTTCGTTGTAGGGGTAATAGTACTGAGTCGTTTTTACTAAGGTCCGCTGGTAAAAACTGCCCGCCCGGGTGTCCGCTCCAAATCCGGGAAGCAAACTAACCCGTAATGGGATCTATGAGATGGCATAGAACGGAGGTTTCAGCATGCGCATCGCTTCTCTCTTAGTACTCGCACTAGCCCTGGGTAGTACCCTGGCCACGGCTCAGACCGGCGCCGACCGGAGCCGCAACCGCCTGATCCGCCAGGTCCGGCATGAGTTGGTCATGCTCCCGTTTTACGGCGTGTTCGACAACCTGGCTTACAAAATCGACGGCGGGACTGTGACACTCCTCGGCCAGGTCAGCCGGCCGACCCTGAAAACCGACGCAGAACGGGTAGTAAAGGACCTTGAAGGCGTCGAGACCGTGGTCAACACCATCGAGGTGCTGCCGAACTCGCCCAACGACGACCGGATTCGCCTGGCCGTCTATCGGGCGATCTACGGGCAGCCCGCGCTGCAGAACTACGCCATCCGGGCCGTGCCGCCGATTCACATCATCGTGAAGAATGGCCACGTCACCCTGGAAGGCGCGGTGGCCAGGGAGGGTGACAAGAATATTGCCGGAATTCAGGCGAACCAGGTTCCGGGCGTCTTTTCCGTTACGAACAACCTGATGGTGGACGGCGGCGACGGCAAGTCAGACAAGAAGAGCTGACGGCCCCTTCCTGGCCGCAGCCCCGACAAACGCCTGGTTCAGAAACTCCACGACGGGCGCCATGGCCCGGAAACGGGCGGCGACCTCCGGCAGCAGCTTGGGGGTCGTCGCCAGCGCAATGTCCAACTGCACGCCGAAATACCACTGTTTGCCCTTCAGCAGGTCCGCCGCCGGGTGATCGGCGGGCCACCCCTTGGGCGGGCGTGTCAGTTTCTCACCCTGCAACTCACCCATCAGCTTCCCCAGCGCGGGCTTCCGTAGCAGGGCGCGAAACTCGTCATGCCGCTCGGCCAGGAGTGTGCGCAGCCGCCGCAGGTCCTCGGGGCTCGGCATGTAGACGCCCCCAGCCACCTCCACACCCTTGCGAGAGATACCAACGTACAACCCTGAGGCGCCGTTGCGGGGCATGCCGATGCGCGGGAAGAGTGCCGCAATATGCGTCTTGTAGGGGGTCTTGTCGGCGCTGAAGCGGGTATCGCGGTAAATGCGGTACAGCGCGTTCTCCGGCTCCCGCATGTACTGGGGAGCGAACCCGGCCAGTTCCTTGTTCAGCGCCGCGGCGAACTCGAGCATCGGCTTCCGGACGGACGCCTCGAACTCCTCCTTGCGCGGCTGGAACCACTCGCGGCGGTTGTTGCGCTCCAGCTTGCGAAGGAAGTCGAGGCCTTCCTGGGGAAAGCCGGGGTAGCGGCGGGCCGAGGGCATGCCTCAACTATAGCCGCAGCAGATCGGCGATCGCGATGCGGTAGAAGCTGCTGTAGGCGGCGGTGAACAGAAGCGCCTGGCCGTCGGGCGTGAAGGTCCAGAAGTTCGGCTCGAGACCGTTGATCGACTCCGGCAGCAGCCGCGGTTCGCTCCATCCGGCGCCCTCACGATGCGCGATGTAAGTCTTCGCAGGGAGCCGGCGGTTGGTGGCCGCGTCGATCTCGGAGGTGAAGACCAGAGCCCAGCGGCCGTCGGGCGAGGGCATTGTCCCCCAGTCGTACCGGCCGTTCCGCGGCCCCTGCCAGCGGGCGGCCTCGGGGTCGCGCTCCGGCTCGGACCATCCGTCGCCCGTCCACCGCGCCATCATTGGCGTCGAGGATTTCCAGTCGGGTGTCGTGCGGCGGAAGCGGAGCGTGTTGCGGGCATCCAAGGTCAACGCCGAATGATAGTGGCCGGGCGCGTTGACCGGCGCTGCGTAGCGCGGCGCACTCCAGCCGTCGCCCACCCGGGTTGCGTACCAGATGTGGCCATTCCGCGGCGCGCCCTCCGGTGCGGGCCGGTAGGACGCGAACACCAGCAAGCGGCCATCGGCCGAAGGGAAGGGGTACAAGTCGGAGTGGTCGCCGCCGAGGTCGAGGCGCAGGGCAGGACTCCACGCACCGTCCCGGCCCCGGCGCGAGGTGAAGACGCGGTAGTCGGCGTCGGCCGCCGGCGCGGTCTTCTGGAAAAAGTACAGTGTGCCGTCGGCCGCCAGCACACCGCGAAACAACACCGCCTTCGCAGAGAGTTCCGGCGCGAAGGGCTCGGGACCGATGGCCGCCGCGGCGAGCAGGACAAGCGCGAGGATCATCTGCCATCTGACGCCGCACGGGAGCCTTCGATAGCGCCTCGTTACGTCCGCATCATCCGGCGAGGGATAATTGAAGCCGATGGCCGTCCTCACCGAGGCGCGATCGCGCCTGCTCTCCATCCCTTCGTTGTGCGTCGCGGAAAACGCCGCGCTCAGCCGCTATACCCGCTTCGGCATCGGGGGGCCGGCGGACCTCTTTTGTGAAACCGCGGACGAGGCCGCTTTCATCGCGGCACTCGAAGCAGCGCGGGAGAGCGCCATTCCCCACGTAGTGATTGGCGGCGGCACGAATCTCGTCGTCTCCGACGACGGCTTCCGCGGCATCGTCATCCGCTACACGGCCAGGGGGCTGTGGGCGGAGGACGCCTGCGTCACCGCCGAGGCCGGGGCGGAATTGCAAAGCCTGGTCGACTTCACCATTGAGCTGGGGCTTAAGGGCCTGGAGACGATGACGGGCATCCCGGGCTCGGTTGGCGCGGCCGTCTACGGCAACGCGGGTGCTTATGGTCACTCCATCTCCGAGCGCGTTGTCGCCGTCCGCTTCTTCGACGGGCGCGAGGCGCGTGAGATCGACAACGCCGCCTGCGAGTTCCGCTATCGGGAGAGCGTGTTCAAGCAGCGGAAGGGCTGGATCATCTTCTCCACCCGGCTCGAGCTGACCCCCGCCTCGGCGCTGGAGCTGAAGAAGACGGCCGACGACATCCGAACCATCCGCGACCAGAAGTATCCCATCACCATGAAGTGCGCCGGCAGCATCTTCAAGAATCTGATTCTGGCCGACCTTCCGCCCGCGGTAGCCGCACGCGTGCCGGAGAAGGTTATCCGCGAAGGCAAGGTCCCGTCCGCTTACTTTCTCGAACAAGTAGGTGCGAAGGGCCTCAAGAACGGCGACATCCATGTGGCCGACTACCACGCAAACCTCATCTACAACGCAGGCCAGGGTACGGCACAGCAGTTGCGCGAGGTCATCGACGACCTGAAAGCGCGAGTACATGCGGAGTTCGGGCTCGTCCTCGAAGAAGAAGTGCAGTACGTCGGCTTCTAGATCTTCTGTATCCGCCGCAGCGTGAACAGCTCCGGGTGAATATTCGTGTTCTCCAGGCGCTTCCAGTCGTCGTTCACGTGTATCAGCTTGCCGCTCACGTGGTTCGATTTCTCCGACGCCAGAAACTGCGCCAGCGCGATCTGCTTGTCGGGGCTCACGCCGCCCGTGAGGCGCACCTGCTTGGCGTCCTCGATATCCTTCCAGCCGGCACGGTCGCCCGCTCGCAAAATCTCGTCCGTCATGTTGGTGTACGTGCCGCCCGGCGCCATGCAGTTGATCTGAATGTTGTGGTCGCGGATCTCTTCCGCTACGGTCTCCACAAACCGCACGAGCCCCGCCTTCGCCGTCGCATACGCGCTGAAGAAGGGACGCGCCGACGCCGCGCCGCCTCCGGAGAGCACGATGATCTTGCCGCTCCGGTGCTCGATCATATGCGGCAGAACTGCGCGAACGGCGTGGACCACACCGACCAGGTTGGTCTCCAGGGTCTCCACCCACTGCTTCGGTGCCGTCTCCGCCAGCGGGCCAATGGGCCCCTGGACCGCCGCGGCGCACACGAGCACATGCACCCCGCCGTAGTGGACGCGCATTCGCTCCACAGACGCGCAGACCTGCTCGAAATCCCGTACATCGGCCCGGAGTCGAAGCGCCACGCCGCCCGCGTGCTCGATTTCCAGGTCCGCCAGGTCCAGCTCAGCCTTGCTGCGAGCCAGAAGCCCCACGCGCGCGCCGGCACGGGCAAATCCAATGGCCAGCCGCTTCCCGATGCCCCGGCCCGCCCCCGTGACCAGGACCCCCTTCTCTTTCAACGTGCGCAAATTCGTCTTACCCTTTCCAAGGTAAAGCAAGAGTGGGCGCGGCGGCGAGTCCTACAAGCCGAAAACCACCGTAACCGCTTGGCGGAGGGTGCGTTATACTTCCAGAAGTGGAATTGCGTCCAGGAGGCGAATGAGTAAAGAAGATAGCATTGAAGTCACGGGAACGGTGGTTGAGAAGTTTCCGAGTGGTTTGTTCAGCGTACAGTTGGATCAGGATCGCGTGGTGCTGGCGCACCTGGCGGGTAAGTTGCGGCGGAACCGCATCCGCGTTCTCGCGGGTGACCGCGTGACCTTGGAGATGTCGCCCTACGACCTCACTAAAGGCCGCATCACCTACCGCCATAAGTAGCCCCTCCTTTTTGCCGGTCACAACAATCCAAAGAAAATTTTCGACGGCCCCTGCTTGTCTGTAACCCCAGGAAGGTAAGCCGCTTCTGGGTTCGTCGTGGGCGCCGAAGCTCCACGTGTGTGCACGGGTTTCTTGGAAGGGCGTTTCTATAATCACGGTCGAAAGGACACCGCACTATGCGAAACACGACCGTTCCCATTCGGACGCGTACCGCGGCGGAGCCGAACGAGTTGGCCCGCCTGTTGGCTGCTCGTGTCGTCGGACAGCCGGCCGCCGTCGAATCGATCGTTCCTTATGTCACGATGCACCAGGCCGGGCTGGCCCCCGAGGGGCGGCCCGTTGGCGTCTTTCTGCTGCTGGGACCCACCGGCACCGGCAAGACGCGGACCGTGGAGGCTCTGGCGGAGTCGCTCCACGGCACCAGCCGGCACGTGTTGCGGGTGGATTGCGGCGAGTTTCAGATGGAGCACGAAGTGGCGAAGCTTATCGGCGCGCCTCCCGGCTATTTGGGACACCGCGAAACGCATCCGTTGTTGACGCAGGCGAAGTTGAACGCCGTTACCAGCGACCGCTCGTCGCTTTCGATCGTCCTCTTCGACGAGATCGAAAAAGCCGCCGCGTCGCTCACCCGACTGCTGCTCGGCGTCCTGGACCGCGCCACGCTGCGCTTAGGCGACAACACCACGGTGAACTTCGAAGGCTCTCTGATCTTCCTGACCAGCAACCTCGGAGCCCGGGAGATGCAGCGTGAACTGAGCCGCGGCTTCGGTTACGGCGGCCTGGTGCCAGCCGACGCCACCTCATCGAAGCGTCTGGAGGCGATCGCGCTGAGCGCCGTGCGGAAGCGGTTCTCCCCGGAGTTCGTCAATCGCATCGACGCCTCCATCACCTACCATCCGCTCAGCGACGATTCGCTGGAAGCGATCCTGGATCTGCATCTCGAACAGCTGCAGGGTCACATCGACAGCCGGCTGGGGCATCGCTCGTTTCGGCTGGAACTCACCGCCGGCGCCCGCCGCTTCCTGCTGCAGCGCGGCACTACCCGGGAGTATGGCGCCCGGCAATTGAAACGCGCTATCCACAAGTACCTCACCCAACCGCTGGCCGCGCTGGTTGCCGCCGGACGGGTAGAATCGGCTGCGCGGGTGAAGGCAGACGCGGGTGACGACGCTCTTCGCTTTGTCTGCCGCCGCTCCGAGCTGGCGGCGTGAATTGCCGGATTTTGCAGCCCGCTCGGGTTCATTGCGCCCTTGTTTCAAACCACGTTAGACTTGAAGAGGTAAAACCAGATCTCCCTCCCAAACGAGGATACGTCTATGTCCGACAAGAACGTGGCCGAGACTAACGATCTCACCCGTCGAGACGTTGTGAAAATCGCCGGAGCCGCGACTGTCGTCGCCGCAGCCGGGCAAATCCAGGGCGCTCCTTTCATCCAGAAGGTAAAAGCGGCGAACAACCAGGTGCAGTACGGCATGGTGGGAACCGGCAGCCGCGGATCGTACCTGTTGAAGCACTTGAAGGGCATCGACAACGGCCGATGCGTGGCCATCTGCGACATCAACGACACAGCGTTGGGGCGCGGCGCCGAGACCATCGGCAACAACCCGCGCAAGTACAAGGACTATCGCGAATTGCTCGCCCAGAAGGATATCGACGCGGTCTTTGTCGTCACGCCGCTGTTCGAGCACTTCCGGGTTACGAAGGACGTACTCCTCTCCGGCAAACACGTCTTCTGCGAAAAGAGCCTGGTGTTCAAGCCGGAAGAGGTGCACGCGCTCCGGCAGCTTAGCCACGAGCGGCCCAAGCAGGTTCTGCAGGTCGGCCTGCAGCGCCGGTACAGCAAGATGTACCAGGCGGCGCGCCAGATGATCGAGAAGGGACTGCTCGGCGAGGTCACCCACGTCCAGGCTCAGTGGCACCGCAATCCTGGCTGGAAGATGAAGGCCGACCAGCCCAAGCTCGCCAACTGGCGTTTGTTCCGCGAGTACTCCGGCGGGCTGGTGGCCGAGCTCGCCTCGCACCAGATCGACGTCGCCGACTGGATGCTCGGCATGACGCCCGAATCGGTGCTCGGCGACGGCGCGCTCGACTTCTCGAAGGACGGCCGCGACGTCTACGATCAGATCCAGCTCATCTACCGCTATCCGAAGGGCCGGCGGCTGGTCTACACATCCATTCCCACTTGCTCGCACCTGCCGCTGCTGAACGGCCAGCGCAACGAAATGGGCGAGATGATCATGGGTACTCAGGGCGCCATCCACATCACCGTCGGCTTCGATGAGGCGCTCCCCACCGGAATCTGGTTCCAGGAACCGAACCCGCCAAAGGTGGATGAGAAGAAGAAAAAGGACGAGAAGTGGGTAGCCGGCGCCACCATGAAGGCCGCCAAACCCGGCCAGTCGCTGCCGATCCTCCTCGACCGCGACCTGATGAGCGGCAAGGAGAGCTTCATTGAGAAGGAAATGAAGTTCGCCCGTCGCTGGCTCTACTCGAAGGGCATCATGGTTCCCGAAGAGGACGTGAACCCCGTCGACACGCAGCTGGCCAGCTTCTTCGAGGACGTGAAGGCGGTGCGTACGCCGCGCGCGAACCTCGAGGTCGGCCTCCAGGATTCGATCGCGGTGATCCTCTCGAACCTCGCCATGGACGAGCAGCGGCGCGTCTACTTCAACGAGATCGAGAAAATGGGCCGGACGCCGGCGGAGGCGAAGCCCGCCGCGGCAGCGCCTGTCAAGCGAACCTGAGAAGTCGTTGTAAACAAAGGTAGAGGGCAAAGAAAAAGGGCCGGGAGCGAACCCGGCCCTTCGTATCTCAGAACCTTGTTTTCGGCGTTACTTTACGCCGGCTTCGATGTGGTTTTCCACCATCCGCTGCAACTCGGACTTGCCCACCGCGCCGACGCGCTGTTCCACCACCCGGCCGCCCTTGAACAGGAGCAGAGTGGGAATGCCCCGGATGTTGTACCGCGCCGCGGTTCCGGAGTTGTCGTCCACGTTCAGCTTGCCGACCTTCACTTTGCCAGTGGTTTCGCTGGCGAACTGATCGATCGTAGGCGACATCATGCGGCAAGGACCGCACCACTCGGCCCAGAAATCGACAAGAACGGGAACTTCCGAGTTCAGAACGTCCTGGTCAAAAGAGGCATCCGTGAAAGTAAGCGTGTTGTCACCGGCCATATCGTTAAAACCTGATCTCCAAAGCCTTGGATGTATGGATAGCTGAAAAGATTCAGCGCAGTCCGTCGCTTCTCAGGCTACCGCACTGGCTGCCTTGGGCTCCAGCAGATGGCGGTAGAGCTCCGAATACTTCCCTGCCGAGACCTCCCACGAGTAGTCCTCGGCCATCGCACGTCGCATCATGGCCGTCCACTCTTCACGATCCTGGTATTGGGCGAGGGCGTAGCGGATCATCTGCAACATCGAATGCCCCGAGTAATCCCAGAACTTGAACCCAGTGCCGGGGCCGATGGTGTCGTCCAGCCCGCCGGTGGCGCGAACCAGAGGGATCGTTCCGTAGCGAAGGCTGTACATCTGGTTCAGCCCGCAGGGTTCATAGCGGCTGGGCATCAGGAACATATCCGAGCCGGCCTCAATCAGGTGGGCCAGGCGGTTGTCGTACGCGATGCGCGCCGACACCTTGTACGGGTTGTTCCACGCCAGCGTGCGGAAGAGGTTTTCGTATTGGGGCTCACCCGTGCCCAGGGCGACGAGCTTCATGTCCAGACCGGCCAGCTCGCCGGCCGCGTGCGCAATGAGGTCGAAGCCTTTCATATCGGCGAACCGGGAGACGATGCCGATCAGGGGCGTATCGATGTCCTCCACCGGCAGGCCGAACTCCTTGAGCAGCTCCCGCTTGCACACGCGCTTCCCGCTCAGGTCCGCCGCCGAGTAGTTCGCGGGCAGCTGGGAGTCCGTCTCGGGGTTCCACTCGCCGTAGTCGACGCCGTTGAGAATGCCCGTCAGGTCCGCGCTTCGCGACCGCAAGAGTCCATCCATGCCGAACCCGAACTCCGGCGTCTGAATCTCCTGCGCGTAACGCGGGCTGACGGTGTTCAAGGCATCCGACAGCAGGATGCCGCCTTTCAGGAAACTAATGTCACCCCAGAATTCGAGCGCGCCGGGCTGCCAGGGATCGAGCCCGATGAAGCGCAGGTAGCTCGGATGGTAGCGGCCCTGGTAGCCGAGGTTGTGGATGGTGAGCAGGGTGCGGATGCCGATGAGCGTGGGGTCGCGCTGGAAGAGGCCGCGAAGATAGACCGGGACCAACGACGCCTGCCAGTCGTGCAGGTGGAAGACGTTCGGCCGGAAGATGTGGCGCGCGATGGCAAGCGAACCCAACGCGAGAACGGCGAACCGCTGGGGGTTGTCCACATAGTCAAGGTTGTTCTCGCCGTAAAGGCCGGGCCGGTCAAAGAGCGCGGGGCTGTCGAGCAGGTAGAACGGAACGTCGTTGAGAGTGACCTGAAAGACCGACGTTGGCACGTGGATGCCGGCCAGCGACACCGGCAGGTCATTGTAGATGCGCCGGGCGCCCTGGAGCGAGATGCGCCCGTAGCGCGGCAGGACCACCGCGACATCGTGGCCCAGTTTCCGGAGCGCGGCCGGTAGCGATCCGACGACATCCGCCAGCCCGCCCGTCTTGGCCAGGGGTGCGGCTTCCGAGGAGACCATGAGGATTTTGGCCATCGGAACCATTGTGCCGCACCCCCGGCGGCCGGGTTTACCGCGTCACGAACCGCGCAAACTGCATCACTCTCGGCTGCACCAACTTCTCGAAGTCCGCATAGCGAAGAATGACGACATCGCGATGCGTGCCTCCGTTGAAGGCGATGGTCTGATTGCGGGTGAGAGACGAGTCGACGTACACCGGCATCCCGAACATCACACCCACCGGCGGCATCGCGCCGAGTTCGCACTGCGGGAACAGCCCGGCTAGCTCCCTCTCCGTCGCCAGGCGCGCCCGCGTCAGGTCAAGCGCTGCCCGCAGTTCGTTCAGGTCGACCACGAAGTCGCCCGGCAGCACCGCCATGCCGTATCCGTGGTCCCCGAAATAGACGATGGTTTTCGCCACCTCCCGCGGCGGGATGTGCTCCGCCGCCGCCACTTCACGCGCCGTGAAGGCCAGCGGGTGAACGTGGTGCGTGTAGCCTACCTGCGAATCCGTCAACAGCTTCTGAAGAGCCGGCAACAGGGCCATAATCTCCTCCTTCGCCAACGTTGGAAGGAGGGAAGTCCGCGGCCACTATAACGCCGGTGGGGCTCGATGGGAAGGGGGTTGATGTACCATGGACTCCATGAATCGCAGGGATGCTTTGCGGCTGGGCGCAGGTGCGGTCACCCTGCCAGTCCTGGCGCAGACGGCCGCCTGGACGCCGCAAGTCTTCGACGCGCACCAGAACGAGACGGTCGTCGCACTCACCGAGCTCATCATCCCCGCCACCGACACCCCGGGCGCGAAGGCCGCCCTGGTTAACCGGTACATCGACCTTCTGCTGGCCGATGGTCCCGCCCCGCAGCGCGAAGCGTTCCTGTCGGGCCTCGCCTGGCTCGACGGCTACGCCATGAAGCAGCACAGCAAGCCCTTCGTGCGCTGCACGGCCGCCGAGCAAACTGCCATGCTCGAGACTCTCGACGCCGCTCGCGGCGGCGATCTCGCGACAGGAGCCCGCTTCTTCCGCATGGCCAAGGGCATGACTGCCCGCATCTACTACTCGACGCAGATCGGCTTTGACGAACTGAACAAGGGCGGGCGCGTTCCGGCCACCTTCGGCTGCCGCCATCCGGAGCATGCCTGACGGCCAGCGCCCGGGCCTCACTCGCCAGCTTGGCCTTCGCGATCTGGTCTTCTTCAACGTCTCCGCCACCATCAGCTTCCGCTGGCTGGCCGTAGCCGCGCACAATGGCCCCGGCTCGCTTGTCCTTTGGGCGCTCGGCGCAGCGTTCTTCTTCGTACCCCTGGCCCTTGTCATCGCCAGGCTCACCGAAAGGTTCCCGCAGGAAGGCGGCTTCTACGTCTGGACGCGCCAGGCCTTCGGCGACTGGCACGGCTTTCTCTGCGGCTGGGCCTACTGGCTCTCGAACTTCATCTACTTCCCCAGCCTGCTCGTCTTCGCCGGCGCGATGGTGCTGGGCGAAGCGGGAGGTCCCGTCTTCGCCTTCGGCGTCGCCGTCTTCTGGGGCGCGAGCATTGCGTTGATGGTGTCGCCGAAGGCGGTTCGCTGGATCGCCGCAGCCGGCGGCGCGTGCACCTACCTTAGCGCGGCGCTGCTTCTCGTTCTGGCCGCGGCGGCCGGCGCACGCCGCTTCTCCGGCACCGCCTTCGATCTCGTCCCGTCCCTCGAACTTTCCAAACTCGCCCTCTGGCCGCAGCTCGCCTTCGGCTTTCAGGGCATCGAACTCGGCGCCGTCATGGCAGAAGAGATCCGCGACCCGAAACGCACCATCGGGCGCGCGGCCCTCATCGCCGGCGCCGCCATCGGCGGCTTCTATATCGCCGGCACCGCCGCCATCCTCACCGTTCTACGCCCCGAGCAAATCAGCCCCGTCTCCGGGCTGTCCCAGATTTCCCGTGCGATCGGCGACGCCCTCGGCTCACCTCTCGCCGGCGACGCTCTGCTCTGGCTGATGCTCGCGGCGCTCTTCGGCCAGCTCTGCTCGTGGATCCTCGGCAACTCCCGCCTCCCGTTCGTCATCGGCCTCGACCGTTACCTCCCGCCCGCCTTCGGCCGCCTCCATCCACGCTGGGGCACACCGTGGGTGTCGCTGCTCGCACAAGCCGCCGGCGGGACGCTGCTCGCGCTCGGCCTCTCAGCGGGCGAGACGCTGCGGGGCACATACTATCTCTTGGTGGACATGACCGCGCTGCTCGTCTTCCTGCCGTTCTTGTATCTCTTCGCCGCGGCCTGGAAGTTCGGTGAACGAATCCCCGCTGCCTGTGGGCTGGCGGTGACTTCCATCGCTATCGCACTCTCGCTCGCGCCGCCGCCGGAGACCCGCGCCGTATGGCTATTTGAGGCGAAGCTCCTCGGCGGCTGCGCCCTGGTCGTGCTTGCGGGCTTCGCCAACTACCGTTACGCCCGCTCGGTCACCGGCCGATGAACTATCCCGATTCCGTCCACTACCTCTACGCGCTGGGCAACGAGCAGAAGTCGATCAAGTTCGGCCTGGAACGCATTCGCGCGCTGCTCGCCGTGCTCGGCGATCCGCAGAACGCGTGCCGCTTCGTGCATGTCGCCGGCACCAATGGGAAGGGCTCTACGTGCTCCTTCATCGAGTCCGCGCTCCGCGCTTCGGGCGTGAAGACCGGCCTCTACACCTCGCCCCACCTCGTCGAGCCGACGGAACGCGTGCAGATCGCGGGCTCTCGCGTCAGCCACGCCGCCTTCGCCGCCGTCTTCGATCGTGTGCACGAAACCGCGGAACGGATGCTCGCCGCCGGTGCGCTCGACATGCACCCTACCTACTTCGAGACCGTCGCCGCCATGGCGTTCCTGCTCTTCCAGGAAGCGAAGTGCGAGCGCGTGGTGCTCGAGGTCGGGATGGGAGGGCGGCTGGACGCGACCAACATTGTCCAACCGGAGCTCTGCGTCATCACGCCGATCGACTTCGATCACGAGAAGTTCCTAGGCGACACCATCGAGCAGATTGCGTCCGAGAAAGCAGGGATACTCAAGCCGGGCGTACCCGCGGTCTTCGCGCGCCAGCGTCCCGAAGCAGCCGCGGTGCTGGCGCAACGTGCAGCGGAGTTGGCGATCCGCACCATCGCTCCGCCCGAACCGGCCTGGGTCGAAGAACACGAGCGCGGCAGCCGCTTCCGCGTAGGCGACTCGGTCATCGAGTGCCGCCTGCCGGGAGCGCATCAGGTTGACAACGCGCTGACCGCCATCGCCGCGCTCGAGGCGCTTGACATTTCCAGGGAGAACATCGAGCAGGGTATCGCGCAAGCCCGCTGGCCGGGCCGCCTCGAGTTCGTAGCCGAGTCACCGGCCGTCGTTCTCGACGGTGCGCACAACCCTGCCGGTGCGCGCACGCTGGCCGCCTACCTCCGCCGGTTCCACGCCCACCGGCGCGTATGGATGATCTTCGGAGTCATGCGCGACAAGACGGTGGAAGAGCTGACCTCGGTGCTCTTCCCGCTTGCACACCACGTGGTCGCGACTCGCCCGGACCAGACGCGAGCGCTCGAGCCCGAAGCCATCGCCGCCGCGTCCCCGCGCCCGGTGGAGGTGATCCACGGGTTCCCGCAGGCACTGGAACGAGTGCGATGCCAGGCGGCGCCCGACGACCTCATCGTCATCACCGGCTCGCTCTACCTGGTGGGCGAGGCCCGCGCCCTGCTCATACAATAGGGGCTTCAAACGAATGGAGCGCATTACTCCCGGCCTCATCCGAGCCCTGCTCATTACGGACCCGCTCATCATCCTGGCCACGATCCTGATGGGTTCCCTCAGCGTGCTGGTGTCGTTGATCGACGCCGACGGTCATAAGCAGGGCGTGATCGCCCGCTGGTGGTCGAAGATGCTGCTCGTCATCGCCGGGGTCCGGATGAAGGTCACCGGCCTCGAGAAGCTGGACCTGAACCGCAGTTATGTTTTCGCGTCCAACCACGTCAGCTTCATGGACACGCCGGTGGTCCTCGCCCACATTCCCGTGCAGTTTCGCTTCCTCGCACGGCATGGGCTGTTCAAGATACCGTTCATCGGCACGCACCTGCAGCGCGCCGGCCACCTGCCTGTTCCGCGTGAAGATCCCCGTGCCGCGGTGAAGGTCATGACGCAGGCCGCGCGCATCATTCGTGAACGCAACATCTCCATGCTGGTCTTCCCCGAAGGTGGCCGGTCGTCGGACGGATTGAAGCCCTTCAAGGAGGGCGCGGCGTATATCGCCATCAAAGCCGGTGTGCCGCTGGTGCCCATCTGCCTCACCGGTACGCACGAAGTGCTACCCATGGGTTCCGTGCACGTGCGCGCCGGGCGCGTCGAGTTGCGCATCGGCGAACCTATTCCAACCGAGGGCCTCGGTCTCGCCGACCGCGGCACGCTGACCGACCACGCCCGCGAAGACGTTGTCCGGCTGCTTCAGCCATAATATGAAAATTCCATGCGCAAATCGTACTTTGCTGTCCTTGGGTCCGCGGCCGTACTGACCGCGTCGTACGCCCAGCAGACCGGCATTACCGTCGAGGAATACGAACCGAAATCGACCCTTGTCGTCCCACGCACGGAAATCACGCGGGCGAAGTATCCGTTCGTGGATGTTCACCTTCACGTGGCGGACAAGCCGGACCAGCTGCTGAAGACCATGGACTCGCTCAACATGCGCGTGATGGTGACGTCCTTCGTACGCGGCGGCTTCGGGGAGACACTGAAGAAGCGCATTGACTCGCTGCGCGCGGCGTCGCCCGATCGTTTTGTCGTCTTCGGCAACATTGACTACAAAGGCCTTGATGACCCGGACTACCGCGACCGCGCGGCGTCGCAGGTGGAGAAGGACATCCAGGCGGGCTCGCGCGGTCTGAAGGTCTGGAAAGACTTCGGCATGATGCTCAAGGACAAAGACGGCAAGCGCATCGCCGTGGACGATCCTCGCTTCGACAAGGTGTTCGAGGTCTGCGGCAAGTACAAGATTCCTGTCCTGATTCACACCGCGGACCCCAAACAGTTCTGGGAGCCGATGGACAAGTACAACGAGCGCTGGCTGGACCTGAAGCTCCACCCCAACCGCGCCCGCACCGGCGAACCCACCTGGGATACGCTCATTGCCGAGCAGCACCGGCTATTCGCGAAGCACCCCCGCACTATCTTTATCAACGCCCACTTGGGCTGGCTCGGCTATGATCTTGGCCGCCTGAGCGCGCTGCTCGATCGCCTTCCGAACGTCTACGTGGAGCTGGCCGCCACCATCGTCGAACTCGGCCGCCAGCCGCGTGCCGCCCGGGCGTTTTTCACGAAGTATCAGGACCGGGTGCTCTTCGGCAAAGACACCTGGCGCGCCGAGGAATACGCGAACTACTTCCGTACCGTCGAGACCGGCGACGAATACTTCGATCACGAACGCAAATACCAGGGCATCTGGAAGATATATGGGATGGAGCTGCCGGACGCAGTGCTTCGCAAGCTTTACTACCGCAACGCGCTGAAAGTGGTTCCCGGTATCTCTCGCGACTTGTTCCCGGCCAACTAGCGCGTGTGAACGCGGGGGTCCAGCGCCAACGCCTGCTTCACGCGCAGCAACGCTTCGTCCTTGCGTCCCACCGCGTACGCGATGAGACCGGCATGGAACAGAAACTTCGCTTCAACGAGACCGCACTCGAGCGCGGAGCGCATGATCTCGTCTGCCTCCCGGTATCGCCGCTGGCAGTATAACTCCCAGGCAACCTGGTCCAGGCAGTAGGCGTTTACGGGCGGGACTGTCGCCGTGTGTGTATATCGCATTACTTCGGCTCGCATAGGACTTCCGCGCTCTCCTCGATAGACGAACGAAA
Organism: Bryobacteraceae bacterium; assembly: GCA_033763935.1. Taxonomy (GTDB): domain Bacteria; phylum Acidobacteriota; class Terriglobia; order Bryobacterales; family Bryobacteraceae; genus DALYJJ01. The sequence continues at coordinate 12,500 of JANRJO010000110.1, read as the reverse complement.
CCGCGTTTGGTTCCCTCAAAGACGGTTACGATGGACGAAGGACAAAGTTGATGCAAAAGAAACGTCTCGGTAACAGCGACCTCCTCATTACTCCACTCGGCGTCGGTGCTTGGGCCATCGGCGGCGGCGGCTGGAAGTTCGGCTGGGGACCGCAGGACGACCAGGAATCGATTGGCGCCATCCACGCCGCAATCGACGCCGGCTGGAATTGGATTGACACCGCCGCCGTGTATGGCTTCGGACACTCCGAAGAAGTTGTGGCCAAAGCGCTCAAAGGAAGGTCGAACCGGCCGTATGTGTTCACGAAATGCGAACGCGTCTGGAACGAGCAGGGTGAAATCAGAGGCGTCCTGAAGGCGGACTCGATCCGCCGCGAGTGCGAAGCCAGCCTGCGTAGGCTCGGGGTAGACGTCATTGATCTCTATCAAATGCACTGGCCGGAGCCGGACGCCGACATCGAAGAGGGCTGGACGGCGATGGCGGAGTTGCAGCGCGCCGGCAAAGTGCGGTGGATCGGCGTCTCGAACTTTAGCGCCGCACAGATGAAGCGGGCGCAGGCGATCGCGCCCATCACGTCGCTGCAGCCGCCGTACTCCGTCATCTCGCCGGAGATTGAAGGCGATCAACTGCCCTACTGCCTGGAGAACAACATCGGGGTCATCGTTTACTCACCGATGAAGAGCGGCCTGTTGACCGGGAAGATGACGAAAGAGCGCGTAGCCGCCATGCCGGACGACGACTTCCGCAAGCGCGCCCTCAACTTCCAGGAGCCATATCTCTCCCGTAACCTCCGCCTGGCAGACCTACTGAAGGAGATCGCCGCCCGCCACGGCCGCACCGCGGGCGAAGCTGCCATCGCCTGGACGCTTCGCCATCCGGCCGTCACGGCCGCGATCGTCGGCTTGCGCTCCGCCGCGCAGCTGGAAGGCGTGCGCGGTGCGTCGGACTTCCGCCTCAGCGAAGCGGAGATCGCCGAGATCTCCGCCTTCATGAAGAACAACCCGGTGGAAGCGCCGGCGCCCGTGCGCTAGCGTTTCTTCTTCGGCTTCTTCCTCGCCCGAGCCCGCTTCGCCGCCTCCAGCGCCGCGCCCGCCCACGTGTGCAGCGCGTCGTCGTTATCGTAGAAGTCGGGCGGCGCCAGGTAGTAGGACATCACCAGGTCCTGGTCGTCAAAGGGCTTGAACGGCTCCAAACCCGCGGCTTCAAACTGCGCGCGGTTCTCCTTGTCCGCCTTCAGGTACAGCACATCGTTCGCGATGAGCGCGAACGCCATGCCGTCGCAATACACGCAATGCCCGCCGAACATCTTGCGCGTCGTGATCTCGCCCAGCGGCGAGAGGCGCTCCTGCACAAACTCGATGAACCCGCTCACATGCTATTCATACCGCAGCGCGACGATGGGATCGACCCGCGTTGCGCGCCGCGCCGGCAGGAAACACGCGCCGAGCATCACCGCTACCAGCAGCGCGGCCATCGCCGCGAACGTCAGCGGATCGAGCGCATCCACGCCGAACAGCAGGTTCTTCAGGAACCGCGTCAGCCCTACCGCACCCAGCGCTCCCAGCCCGACGCCCACGGCCGCCATCACCGCGCCTTGCCGCATCACCAGACGAAGGACGTGCCGCGGCTCCGCGCCGATGGCCATGCGAACGCCAAACTCGTTCGTGCGCTGCGCCACCGAGTAAGAAATGACCCCGTAGATGCCGATCGCCGCCAATGACAGCGCGATGGCGGAGAACAGCGTCAGCAGCATCGTCAGGAACCGCGGCCGCGCGCGATCCGCCGCGATCACATCATCCAGCATGCGAATCTGCGACACGGGCACCGAGGGATTGATTTCGGCCACGGCCGCGCGCAGCGGCCCGATCAGCGCGTTCGGATCACCGGCGGCGCGCACGATCAGAAACCCCAGCCGCATCGGATTCGGCGCCTGCTCGATGGGAAAGTAGAGCTCCGTGCCAGTTGGCTTGTCCGCGCCGGCATTCTTCACATCGGCCACCACGCCGACGACGATCCGCCAGGGGTCGGTGAACCCTGGCCGCACTCGCCGGCCCAGCGGACTCTGTCCCGGCCAGAACGTCTGCGCCAGCGTCTGGTTGACGATGATCGCCGGCGCGCCCGTGCGGCCGTCGCGCTCATCGAAGTACCGGCCCTCCACCAACTGGACCTTCATGGCTTCGAAGTAGCGGGGCCCGACGAAGTTCCAATAGTCGACGTTCTGCATCGGCCCGTCCTTCCGCATGACGAACCCTTCGAACTCCGTGTCGTTGGCGTTCAGGATGCGCGCCGGCGGAATACCGTTGGCCATCGTCATCTCCACTACACCCGGCAGCCGCACAGCCGATTCGCGCAGCCTCTGCCAGAACTGCGTCACCGCGTCGTTGTCGCGGTACGTACCCTGCGGTAGCGCGATGCGCAGCGTGAGCACGTTCTGCGGATTGACGCCGATGTTCACCGCCTGCAGCTTCCAGAAGGCGCGAACCATCAGGCCGCCCCCGATCAGCAGCACCAGGGCGAGCGCCAGCTCGGCGACCACCAGGGTCTGGCGGATCCGGCCAGCTTCCACGCTTGCCGTCGATCGCCCGGCGGCCGCGCGCAGCGCCTCTACCGTCGCCTTCACCCGCAACTGTGCAAGCGGGGCCAGCCCGAACAGCAGCGTGGTGCCGACCGAAACCGCCAGAGTAAAGAGCAGCACGCGCAGGTCGAGCGAGATCTCCGTCATGCGCGGGATTCCCGTGTACCCGGAAGCCATCACCAGCCGCAGTCCGCCCCACGCGATGGCGACGCCGAAGACCGCACCGGCCAACGACAGGATCAGCCCTTCGAGCAGGTACTGCCTGACCAGCACGCCTAGGTTCGCGCCCAGCGCCCGCCGCACCGCCACCTCCCGCTGCCGCGACTCCGCCCGGGCCAGCAACAGGTTCGCCACGTTAAAGCAGGCGATCAAGAGCACAAAGCCCACCGCGCCGAGCATCATCAGCAGCGCGGGGCGAACCGCTCCCACCACTTCCTCGTGAAATGAGTAGGACACCAGGGGGTGATTCTTGGGATCGAAGTTGTGGTAGTTCGGCGTCGTGTTGCGGCCCTGCTCCTCCAGGTAGCGCGTGAGTTCCTGTTTTGCCTGCTCGAACGAGATGCCCTGCTTCAGGCGTCCGAAGACCGAGAAGTTGTGCGAGGCCCGGCCGCCGGGGCGCGCCGGGTCCAGCTGCAGCGGCGTCCACAATTCGGGCGGGTCCGCCGCGCCCGGGGGGAAGGTGAAACCGTCGGGCATCACGCCGACAATCGTCGCCGCCGCGCCGTTCACCTGCACCGTGCGGCCCACCGCGCTCGGATCGCCTCCAAAGAGCCGCTGCCACAGCCCGCGAGAGATCACCGCATTTCGATTCACACCCGGCTGGTCGTCGCTCGGCGTGATCAGCCGCCCGTGAATCGGTTGGACTCCGAGGGTCGGCAGCAGGCCGCCCGTGATCGCCGCGGCGGTCACGCGCACCGGCTCGCCCGCGCCCGCAATATTGGCGCCGGTCACGATCCACGCATCCAGCGATTGCCAGCTGCTCAGGTCCCGCCGCAGGTCGAGGTACTCGGCCCCGGAGATGGGGAACTTCCGCAGCCCGCCGCCCGGGAAGTTCGTGAACTCCGAGTAGAGCCGCACCAGCCGTTCCGGCTCGTTGTAAGGCAGCGGCTTCAGAACCACGGCGTGAACAACGGTGAAGATCCCCGTTGTGGCGCCGATGCCCAGGGCCAGGCACAGCGCGGCGATCAGCGTGAACGCCGGGGTCCGGCGGAGGGTTCGGAGGGCGTAGCGCAGTTCGCCCGGAAGAGTGGCCATGTCAAACCAATACGCCCGCGCAATCTTGAAGTTTCATGTTCGAATGTAAATCATGCTCGTTCCCGTCCTTGCACTGCTGCTTCAGGCAGCGCCGCCGCCCCCCGCCGCCCCCGCGCCGAAGCCTGCCGCCGCGGCGCCCGCGGCCGTCGAGGAGCCCGTCTCCGTCACCCGGCACAAGATCAGCGTGAAGGGCCGGGAACTGGCCTACACCGTGACGGCGGGCCGCATGCCTCTCAGGGACACGAACGGCGAGATCGAAGCGCAGATGTTCTATATCGCTTACATCGCGGACCGCGCGCCCACCGCGCCGCCGCGCCCGCTGATGTTCTCCTTCAACGGCGGGCCAGGCTCGTCGTCCGTCTGGCTCCACCTGGGTGTCATCGGTCCAAAGCGCGTCCCCATGCAAGAAGACGGGGCCATGCCGCCGCCGCCCTACCAGCTCGTGGACAACGAATCCACCTGGCTCGACCAGACCGACCTGGTCTTCATCGACCCCGTGGGCACCGGCTACAGCCGCGCCGTCAAGCCCGACCAGGCCCGCCGCTTCTTCAGCCTTCAGGGCGACATCCAGTCCGTCGGCGAATTCATCCGCCTCTACCTCGCCCGCAACAACCGCTTCTCCTCGCCGCTCTTCCTGGTGGGCGAAAGCTACGGCACCACGCGCGCCGCGGGCCTGTCCGGCTACCTCATCGACAAGGGCATCGCCCTGAACGGCGTCCTGCTGGTTTCCACCATCCTCAATTTCCAGACCGCCCGCTTCACGCGCGGGAACGACCTGCCCTACCAGCTCTTCCTGCCGACCTACACTGCCACGGCCTGGTACCACAAGAAGCTGCCCGCCGACCTGCAGAAGGACCTGAAGAAGGCCATGATCGAGTCAGAGGCATGGGCGCTCTCCGGCTTCGCCGAGGCGCTGGCGAAAGGCGACCGCCTGACCGCCGCCGAGCGCAAGGCCGCCATCGAGAAACTGTCGCGCCTCACCGGCCTGAGCCCCGCCTATCTCGACAACGCCGACCTGCGCGTCGACCAACCTTCGTTCTGCAAGGAACTGCTGCGTGACCGCAAGCTCACCGTCGGGCGCCTCGATAGCCGCTTCACCGGCAGCGACGCCACCGCCACGGGCGAGCGCCCCGAGTTCGACCCCAGCATGACCGCCATTCGCCCTCCCTACACCGCCGCCCTTAACCAGTACGTCCGCGGCGACCTGAAGTATGAGAGCAACCTCGAATACTTCATCCTCGGCGGCGGCATTACGGCGCCCTGGGACTTCGGTACGCCGAACGGCTACGCCGATACGAGCGAGGCCCTGCGTAGCGCCATGGCGAAGAACCCGTTCATGAAGGTGTACGTGGGCGCGGGCTACTACGACATGGCCACGCCGCACTTCGCCGCGGAGTACACGCTCGCGCATATGAGCCTGAAGCCCACGCAGCGCGAGAACATCCGCGTGCACTACTACGAGGCGGGCCACATGTACTACATCGATACGAAGCAGTTGGCGCGTTTCCGCACCGATGTGGAGGCGTTCCTGAAGGGCGCCCTTACTGCTGGGGCTGCTGCGGCGCCGCGCCCTTAGCGGCCTGCAGGCGGTCCACCTCGGCCAACTGTTTCTTCACGACGTCGATGTCGCGCGCATTCGGAGCCAGCTCCAGGTACTGCCGCATGTGCTTCGCCGCGCCTTCGTAGTCCTGCTTATTGGCGAGAATGATCCCCAGGATGTGCTGTGTCTTCGGCACCGTGTTCCGCGGATCCAGCTTCATCGCCTCCCGCGCGCTCTTCTCCGCTTCGTCATAGCGCTGCATCTGCAGGTTGCCGATCGAGTTCATGAAGAACGCCCCGGGGAAGTCATACGGGTTCAGCTTAATCACCCGGTCCGTGGTCTGGACGACCTCTTCCCACTTGTTCTCGCGGGCGGCCACCTGCGCCAGGTCGATCAGGGGCTTCACGAACTTTTCGTCCGCGCCGACCGCCTCGCCGAACGCCTTCCGCGCCTCTGCGTCGTTCTTCTGCATCGCATGAACGCGTCCCAGCTCATGCCAGGCGACGGCGTACTTGGGATACAAATCGACGGCCTTCTGAAACTGAGCCTGCGCATCGGCCCATTTGCTCTTCTTCGCTGCGTCCAGACCCTTCTCGAACGCCTTCTTGGCGTCCTTGGGCGCGAGCGCCGTCGTCATACTAAAGGTCAGGCCTTGGACGTTCGCCACGCGGCGCAGAATGAGGGTCCCGATATCAGGGTTGTCGAGCACGCGCCGTCCCGCAAGCGGAACCACGTCGGACCGGTGACCGGGCAGCGCGGCCCGAATCTCGCAATTGACAAGGTCACGCTCGGTGATCGCCCGGCGGCCGCCCGGCGCCATCGAAGGATTCATCGTCCCGCGCCCAATCGACTGCCCGGGGAACGACAGGTCGTCGTTCATGTTCCCGACGCTCGCGTCCTGGAACATACCCTGGTTCTGGCCCAGCGCGAAGCTGAACCGGCCCTTGGTGTCCGTGTACTGTTCCGGGCGCGCGTTCCCGTTGCAGACCCGCTCGATCAGGATCGGCTCCGGAGGCGGCATGCCGTCGTCCATCATTACTTTGCCGGAAATGATGATGGGGCGCTCAAACTCGGGGAACTGCTGGCGCTGTTGCCGCTCGCTGGGGAAAGGCGTGGTGCCCGGAGTGCGGCCGGGAGTCGACGGCGTGCTGGGGCCGGGCGACGGCGATGGCGCGGGCGTTGGCGAGGGCGGCGGCGTGGCAGGCGCCTGCTGCGCCGGCAGCGTTTGAAGCAAGGAAACGGCGGCCAAGGCCGCGAGAACCGAACGGCGGAGAGTCGTTAAGGTCATGGACCCCTCCCGAATTGGACTCATTATGGCACGGGAACGTGTCAAGCGGGGGACGGCCGCTCGTGCGGCGAAACCGATAGCGCCCGTTCCCACAAGCAGTTAGCGCCTGTAGGAAGTCTGTAGGCGTTTGTCGGATTTAACGAACGTTTCTGTTGATCGACCTGCCCGCCCCTCCTCGCCCGTGTCTGCGGAGCCCAATCAGTGGAGGGCTCACAACAAAAGAGGTTCAACAAAATGATCGCAACACAATCTCAACCGCGGCGAGGCCAGGCAGGGTTCACTCTGATCGAGCTCATCGTCGTCATTTCCACCTCGGCCGTTCTCATCGGCCTCCTTTTGCCGGCCGTTCAGAAGGTCCGCGAAGCGGCAGCCCGCCTTTCGGCCAGCAACAATCTGAAGCAAATGACGCTGGCGGCGCATTCGTATCACGACACCAACAAAACGTTTCCGCCCAACCTGGTAACCCTGCTCAAGGCGGCCGGGCTCCCGGAACACGGCGAGATGGACGGCTTCAAGGCCACCTATGAACGCACCGCGAACGGCTTCCGCGCGTCTTTGGAACCCAAGCCCGGCGTTACGGGCTGGGAGATGACAATCGCCACTGGCGCGCCCGGCGGCCGGACTAGCGTCGAGTGGTTGCCCATGCCGGGAGCGGCGGACGGCGCTGCCAACATGTTCAAGGCGGCCACACGGCGTGTTTTCGTCGTCACCATTGAGTACCTGCTGCTGGGGCTCGACGCCATGCCAACGGCCGCGGCGAAGGTCATCCCGTACCTCCAGACACCCGGCACAACCGAGCAGGCAGTGAACGAGCTGCGCGGCGCTGATGGCACAGTCAGCTTCGCCAGCATCGACCGTCACATGAACGGCGCCAACACGCCCAACAGCGCTATCCGCTCCATTCGTACGAAGTTCTGGGAGGGCCTGAAGGAGGACCTCGGGTTGGGTTCCTACGGGGAGCGGTGGCTCGAGTTGCGTGGCGCTTCAGGGCCGTTCGCCGGCTCAGCCGCCGACCTGTACTCCTATCGCAGCCTGTCTTCGATCCTGCCCACAATGATCCCGAACATCGCGCTGGTCGCCCAGCTGCGCAGCTACCTGGCTGCGGCCGAGCAGGCGCGGCGCGCGGGGGACCGCACGGCGGAGGCGCAAGCGATGAAGTCCTATCATGACGCTCTCACCGCGGGCGCCAATGCGAGACCCCCTGCTGTCAGCCCCGGCGCCCACCAGACAGGCATGGGCGCCGGCAAGGTCTCCTACTCGGACATAGGGATCTACTAGAGGGTAGGCTACCGGCCTAAACATCCAGGTTGCGGACGTCGAGCGCGTTCTCTTCGATGAACTTGCGGCGCGACTCGACGTCCTCGCCCATCAGGGTCGAGAAGATCTCCTCACATTCCACCAGGTCCTCGAGCGTAACCCGGAGCAGCGTCCGCTTCTCCGGGTTCATCGTCGTCTCCCACAACTGCTCCGCGTTCATCTCGCCAAGCCCTTTGTAGCGCTGCACGGAGCAATCCCGCGTTCCTTCGTTCTTCACGTGCGCGAGCAGATCCCGCCAGGTCGCCTTCGGCTCGCGGCTGTTGTCCTTCACCACCGCAAACGGCGGCCGGTTGTATTTCGCCGTCTGCTTCGCCAGCACCCGCAGCCGCTTGTACTCCGGAAGCGCCGCCAGCTCCACGTTGATCCAGCGCTCCGCCTTCGTCCCGTCGCGATAGGACACCGCCCAGGTGGAATGCTCCTCGTCGAACTTCACGGTCGGATCCAGGCCCACACGCGTCAACTCGGCCGCTACCTTGCGGATGTTCTCCTCCTGCGCGAAGTCCGCCTTGGCATCGATCACCAGCCCGGGATCCGCCAGAATCTCCACCACGCGAGGGTCGCGAAGGCGCCGCTCCACGCGGCGATACAACTGCTCCAGCTCGTCCAACTGCATCAGGAAGGCCCGCAGTTCGCCGGCCTCCAGGCGAGATGTCGGCTGCTCGGGGGCGGCCGCCGTTTCCACTGCCAGATTGTCCGTCGCGCGCCGCAGGATCTCCTTGGTGAACTCCTTGTCGTCCTTGATGTACTTCTCGCTCTTGCCCTTCTTAATGCGATAGAGCGGGGGCTGCGCTACAAACACGTGCCCGCGCGTGATCAGCTCCTGCATGTGCCGGAAGAAGAACGTCAGCAGCAGCGTGCGGATGTGGCTGCCGTCCACGTCCGCGTCGGTCATGATGACGATCTTGTTGTACCGGAGCTTCTTCGCATCGAAGTCGTCCTTGCCGATGCCCGTGCCTATGGCCGTGATCATCGCGCGGATTTCTTCGTGGCTGAGCATCTTGTCGTAGCGGGCCTTCTCCACGTTCAAGATCTTGCCGCGCAGCGGCAGGATCGCCTGGTACCGCCGGTCGCGTCCACCCTTCGCCGTTCCCCCTGCGGACTCGCCCTCCACCAGGAACAGCTCGGCGCGCTCCGGATCCCGCTCCTGGCAATCGGCCAGCTTCCCCGGCAGGCCGCCCGAATCGAGCGCACCCTTGCGCCGGGTCAGGTCGCGCGCCTTGCGCGCCGCTTCGCGTGCCCGCGCCGCGTCGATCGCCTTCGACACGATGCGCTTCATCACCGCCGGATTCTTGTCGAAGTACTCGCCCAGCCGCTCGTTCACAAAGGCCTGCACGAAGCCCGCGATATCCGAGTTCAGCTTGCCCTTGGTCTGCCCTTCAAACTGGGGCTGCGGGATCTTGACGCTCACCACCGCCGTCAAGCCCTCTCGCACGTCGTCGCCCGAGAGGTTCTCCTTGACGTCCTTGAAGAGGCCCGCCTGCTGCCCGTAGAAATTGATCGTGCGCGTCAGCGCCGTGCGGAAGCCGCTCAGGTGGGTTCCGCCGTCGACGGTGTTGATGTTGTTCGCAAAGCTGAAGATCGTATCGGAGTAGCTGTCGTTGTACTGCAGCGCGATCTCCATCGCCAGCGTCCCCCCGTTCGGGAGTTCGCGCTCGCCCTCGAAGTAGATGGGCTTCTCGTGCAGCGTGTTCTTGCCGCGGTTCAGGTGCCTGATAAACTCCGCGATGCCGCCCGAATAGTGAAACTCGTGGCTCTTCGCCGGCTCTTCCCGCTCGTCCAGCAGCTTGATGGTCAGCCCTTTGTTCAGGAACGCCAGCTCGCGCAGACGCTGCGACAGGGTGTCGAAGTTGAACTTCGTCACCTCCATGATCGTCGGATCCGGCTTGAAGGTGACTTTGGTGCCGGTCTTACTGCCGGCCTTGCCCGCATCCTTCAACGGAGCCACCGGCACGCCTTTGTGGTACTCCTGCTCGTACGTCCGCTTGTTCTTCCAGATCTCCAGATACAGCGTTTCTGAGAGCGCGTTCACGCAGCTTACGCCCACCCCGTGCAGACCGCCGGACACCTTGTACGTGTTCGAGTCGAACTTGCCGCCGGCGTGGAGCTTCGTCATCACGATCTCCGCCGCCGAAACCCCGAACTCCTCCTTGATATCCACCGGAATGCCGCGCCCGTTGTCGATGACCGTAATCGAATCGTCGATGTGGATGGTCACGCTGATTTCGGTACAGTAGCCCGCCAACGCCTCGTCCACCGAGTTATCGACGACCTCGTACACCAGGTGATGAAGCCCGGCCTCGCCCGTCGAACCGATATACATCGCAGGGCGCAGCCGTACCGCTTCCAGGCCTTCCAACACCTTGATGCTGCTCGAGTCATAGACTCCGGCTGTACCCACGGGTAACTCCTTCGTGCTCATAAATCCCTGACTTCAGAATGACGACGCACCCGCGCGGGGCACGTCAGATTCGCATCGGCATAACCACGTAGCGATAGGTCAATCCATCGCTACCATCCGCATTCACGGGCCGCAATTCGCCCGCGCTGTGCGGATCCTTGAAGTGGAAGCTGACGCTATCCTCGGGCACCGCACGCATGAAATCCAGCATGTACTGTGCGTTGAACCCGATCTCCACCTGCCCGCCGTCGTAGTCCACGGGCATGCTCTCTTCGCTCTCGCCGGTCTCGGAGATCGACGAGTACACCTTCGCCTCGCCGGCGTTGATCTGCAGGCGAATCGCGCGCGACCGCTCGTCGGCAAACTGCGAAACGCGCTCGATCGCCGACCGGAACTCCTCCCGCGTCAGCTTCAGGCAGTGCGGGTGTTCCTTCGGCAAGACGCGCTCGAAATCCGGGAAGTTGCCCGTCAGCTTGCGGCTGATCAATAGCCGGCCGCCCAACTGGAAGAACAGGTGGTTCTCATCGCCGGCGAAGTGAATCAACGCGTCGCCGCCGGCCTCTCCCGCCAGCTTCATCAACTCCGCCATCGCTTTCTTCGGCAGCAGCGCGCGGTACTGGCTCGGAAGCGCTAACGACACCGGGCTCTGCACCATCGAGAGCCGGTGGCCGTCGGTCGCCACCATGGTAACCCCGTCGGACTTCATTAACAGCAGCGCGCCGTTCAGCGTGAACCTGGACTCCTCGGAGGAGATCGCGAAGATCGTCCGCGCAATGAGTGACGTCAGCACGCTTGCCGGAACGTCGGCAATTGCCTCCGGACTCTCCGGCAGCTCGGGAAAGGTATCGCGCGACATCCCCGCGATTCTGGTCCGCGAACGCCCGCAAGACAGCGACGCCCACTGGTTGTCCGCAAATTTCACTTGCACGTCGGCGTCCGGCAGCAGGCGCACATAGTCGAGCAGCCGTTTGGCCGGGATCGTCCCCGCGCCTTCCCGCGTCACACGCGCCGGACAAGTGCATCGGATCGCCAGTTCGAGATCGGTCGCGGTGAGCGAGATCCGGTCGCCGGAGGCTTCAATCAGGATGTTCGAAAGGATGGGAATTGTCGTCTTCTTCTCGACGACACCTTGCGACAAACCCAGCTCTCGGACCAGGTCGGACTTGCTCACGGTGAATTCCATCGGGCCGTCTCCAATCCCCTCTGCCTTTTCTCTTCCTTCTACCTCATTAGCAATAGTAGAAGTAAGAGATTCATGGGGCCTGTGAATCTGTGGATTCCTCTCTAAATTATACAAAAAACAAACGCTTCGTGTCTCGCCTGCATGTGGAGACTGGAGTGGATACGGTGGGAAAGATCGTTCGCCGGGCCGACATCCACAGACATTCGTATACGTCTTGAATACAGAATGTGGAAAACACGACTAACACTAGCGGAATGAATCGGTTATGCTCTGCAAGAGCCTGTTGGTATCCGGATCCTTGTGGCGCAGCTCCGCGATCTTCTGAATGGAGTGCATCACCGTGGTATGGTGCTTTCCACCGAACGCTCGCCCGATCTCCGGCAGCGAGGCTGTTGTCAATTCCTTCACCAGGTACATCGCCACCTGTCGCGGGTACACGATGTTCTTGGCGTTGCCCTTCTGCTTGATCTGGGCCGAAGTGACGCCTAGTTTCTCGCCCACCGCCTTGATCACCGCCTCGATGGATACCTTCCGCTCCGGGCCCTGCGTCAGGTGCTTCAGAACCTGCTGGGCCATCGGCAAGGTAATGGGAGTGCCGGTGACAGACGAGTAAGCGATCAGCTTCACCAGCGCGCCCTCCAGCTCCCGCACGCTGGATTTGGTCTTGGTGGCGATAAAAACGCGCACGTCATGGGGCAGGGTGACGTTGTCCTGCTCCGCCTTCTTGTCGAGAATCGCCATCTTGGTCTCGAGGTCCGGAGGCTGCATGTCCACCATCAGCCCCCACTCGAAGCGCGATCGGAGGCGCTCTACCAGTCCGGGAATCTCTTTCGGGCTTGAGTCGCTGGAGATCACGATCTGCTTCTGGTGATCGTAGAGCTCGTTGAAGGTATGGAAGAACTCTTCCTGGGTCCGCTCTTTCCCGCCGAGGATCTGGATATCGTC
>JANRJO010000022.1:0-4264 GCA_033763935.1 Bryobacteraceae bacterium | reverse complement strand
GGAGAGACGGAGGCAGAACCAAGGCATCACAGACAACAGCCTTATCCGTCCGGCTGGCGGTCGCGTTTTCGTTTTCAGGTGTCGATGTTGGCATGATTAAAGTTGGTTGGTGGTTGGCGGCTGTGTCTGACTGCCGATGTTGGGCTAAAGAGGCGGAACACGTCCGTCGGTGTCGCGGATTTCCCAAGTTTCGCGGATGGCATTGTCGATGGCATCGCGGAGCGTCGGTCCCGAGAATTGGTGTCCGACGATCCAAAGGACGTGCTCACCAGAGCCTCCTAGGATGCCATGCCGAGGGTAGTTCTTTTCGAGCCAGTCGAGCCGCTCGGCGTCACTGAATTTCCAGCCCTTCGGTACCGGCTTGCTCGCGAAGAGTTGGCAGCCGGGCGCGACGTGTTCGTTGTCAATTGGAGGTTGATCAGTTTTCATTTTAGGAAGCAGAGAGGCCGACGAGCATCATGCCGCCGGAGGTGATGCGGCCATACGCCTTGCCCGACGCCATCATCAGGTTTCCATCAGCGGCGACCTTGAAGAGCGAGTGGCCAGACTTTTCCCAGCGCGCGAAAGTAGCTGGCGAGATCGCGGTGACCTTGGTCATGGTGGAGATGTATACGGTTCGGCCGGAGGCGATGGCGTTCTTGATGAAGTTCATGGCGGATTCAGCGGTGGAGTTCATGCCTCCACACTGCACACTGTGCAGTTCAAGGCAAGAACAATCTTGCACATTGTGCAGATTTATTTTCAGGTGAGTCATGGACTTTGTTTCAGAGATTAAGCGCGTCGGTGTTCCCGAGGTCGTGCGCGTTTTGGGTTGTCCCGAGCGGACTGCGTATTCGTGGGTGATGGGCGACAGGTTGCCGCCTGAGTGGGTCCAGAAGCTGGTGATTTCACGTCTAAGGAAGATCCGCCCAACCAGGCGTGACAGCCAACGCCCTTGTCTGTCCTGCCTCGGGCGCGGATTGGTCTGCGAGAGTCTGGGTTTCAGGGAGTGACATTAGAGTGATTCGGTCGGGCGCGGCTGCCCTTGGGTGTTCGGCCGAGCCGCTCGCCCTGCGGGCTCGCGGCCGGTGCACTCTTCGGGGAAGAAAACGAAGTCTTCACCGGCGAAGCGGGTGACGGCAGGCAGTAGTGTTTCCATGGGGCGGGTTCAGCGCTGGACTTGAATGGAGCGGCGCGCGGCGGGGCGCCGGCGCTTGAAGGATTGCTCGCGGACGAGGACCCAGAAGAGGCCGAGGCCGTAGACCTCGCAGTCGAGGGCGTGATTGTTTCCCGCGCGGCTCTTCCACTCCCAGGCGGGGAGGCCGGCGCGGCGCTTCTTCCGCGGCACGCGGCGCTCGTCGAGGAGCTGGGTCTTGTAGGCGGCGAACTCCTCGCGCTCGGTGGAAGATTCCTCAAGGACGAGGGGAAGGGAGTAGAGCCACCAGTTTTTGACGGTGCCGGCGAAGCGCTGCTCGAGCTCGAGCTTGAAATCGTAGGTGGAAATGAGGAGGCGGGGGACCTTGATCTGCTCGGACTGGAGCTTGCCACCCATGAAGACGTTCACGGCTTCGACGCGGACGCGGTCCTTCGAGTACTCGACGCCTTCGCAGGCGAGCCAGCCGAGGGCGCGGCGGCGCCAAATCTGCTCGAGGGTCTCGGCGCGGCGGTCGGCGAAATGGATGTCGCCGACGACGTAGCTGCGGGCGAGGGTGGAGTAGTCGGTCTGGATCTGCGCGAGGTCATCCCACCCGGTGACGAGGCCGTGGTCGACGAGGTAGCTCTCGCCGGTCCACGCGTAGGCGCGCACGACGAAGGGGAGGCCGTAGGTCTGCACGTCGAAGCTGACGATGAGGACGTCGGGCTTGAAGCCCTCGGGGAGCTTGCCGCGATCGTAGGGGCGCTCGAGGTGGGCGAGCTTCGTGGCGCTGATCTCGCTGGGGTTTTCCTTCCACGGGAGACCCATGCGGGAGTTCCAAAAATCCTGACGGTCGGCGAGGAAGGGGCCGGCGCGGGCCTTCAGGAAGTCGATGACGAGGGAGCGGAAGGTGTTCGTGTCGAGGCCGCCAAGCATGCCGGGGACCTGGTAGCTGCGGACGCCGGGCTGGCCGACCTGCGTGGGGCGCCAGTGGGCCTCGGGGTGGCGGTAGGCGGCGACGCGCTGCGTATCCGTCCAACCGGTACCGCGGGTGCCGGAGGGATCGTGGGCCGGGCACTCGGGGTTAATGCACGAGTAGCGGGCGGAAGCGCCGGCGGCCTCGAGGTCCCAGCCGGTGCCGCCCTCGCGGCGGGCGGCGGGGGACCAGACGACGCGGGCCCAGAGGAAGCTCTGGAAGGTGTGGCAGTGCGGGCAGGGGACGTGCCACTCGCGGAGGTCGCCGGTCTCCATCTCGAGCCAGAACTGGCCGTCGTCGCGCTGGGGGGTGCCGGAGAAGAAGTGGGCGCGCTCGGAGTTGTAACTCTCGGTGCGGTGGCGGACGAGCTGGAGGGTGGAGGCTTCGTCGTCGGTGGCGGCGCGATAGCGGCCGGCCTCGTTGCAGAGGACGCGACGGACGGTATCGCCGGCGACACCGGCGGGGGAGTTGGCCCCGTAGATGTTCAGGGCGGCGCCGGGGAAGAGCATCTCCTGCGTGGTGAAGTGGTGGCGGTCGGCGGGGATGCGGGCGCGGAGGACGGAGTTGCCGCGAATGAGGGGGTGAAGCTCCTTCTTCGCGATGGAGCGGCCCTTGTCGATGGTGCTGTCCACCCAGATGAAAGGGGCGGGGTCGCCGGCGACTGAATACGCGGCGGCCATCTTCAGGAGGAAGGTTTTCCCGCCGCGGGTGGGGGCGGCGAGGAGGGTGTCGGTGACGCCGGGGGTGGCGAGGTTGTCGAGGGGCTCGCGGAGGTGCGGGTCGGTGGAGAAATCGACGCGGCGGCCGGGGCGGGCCTCGGTGAAGCCGACGGGCATGACGAGGTGCTGCTCGCACCACTGGGAGGGCGTGAGGCGCGGGGTGACGCGGAAGAGATGCCGGATCTCCGCGTGCACGGTGCGCTCGGCGAGGGTGAGCGGGATGGCGCGCAGGGGAGCGCGAGTCAAAGCCGCAAAGGCCGGGGAGTCGGGAAGGATGCTCATGCGGCGGCGTCCGGCGAGTGGGCGGCAGCGCTGGCAGCGGGGGCGCCGGCGGGCGCGGAGGAGTTGGTTGCGCGGTGGGCCGAGGCGGAATCGGCGGCGCCGGCGGCCTCAGCGATCTCGGCATCGCAGAGATCGAGGGCGGACTGGACGCGGAGGAAGACGGCATCGACCTCGGCATCGATGGCGGATTGCGCGACGGTGGGGGCGGCGGGGTTGGCCCGGGCGGCGACGCGCGCGCCGAGGCCGAGGAGGTACATCCGGAGAGGCTGGAGGTTCTTCGTGATGATGTCGCGGGCGCGATCGACAGAGAGCACGGTGCGGGAACGCTCCTGCAGCTCGAGGAAGCGCTCGCGCATGTTTTTCCCGCGCTCGGCGGCATCGGTCCAGTTCTTGAGGGCGGCGGCGATCTCACTGGCGACGCCGGTACCGACGGCGCGCATGTAGAGCAGGTACGCGACGGCGGCGACGCCCTCGGACTGGCCGATCATCACGGAGTCGAAGTCGGCGCCGTGCTGGGGGCGGAGGTAGGCGGAGACATCGATGACGGCTAGCGCTGGTTTCTCGGGTTGGTTGTGGTGGTTGTTTTTCGCGCGATTTTCGGCGGGGTCCGAGGCCGGCGCCTCGGAAGGATCGGCGCCGGCGGGGACATCAGGCGCGGCAGCGGAGGGAAGCGCGGCGGGAGAGTCCACCGCGGTGCGAGCGGCGCGCGCGCCGGCATGGACGTTGGGATCCGCGTGGCGACGCGCCGGGGCGTTGATCGCGCGCCAGGCATCGGCCGCCGCGAGCGATTCGAACTCGGGCATGCCCTTGCCCGTCGGGGCTGGCTTCCGCAGCATCGAGATGTAGCTGCGGTTGACCCCCCAATGGGTCGCGAGGTCGGACGGGCGGATCATGGCGGCGGAGTTCAGTAAAGCCCTCGGATGTGCAGGCGGTTTAGTGAACAGTTCACTAATTCCGGTTCTTACCTCTCATAGGCGAAGTGCAAAATCGCGCGGAACCTGCCTGCGGACTGGCTGGGGAAGGACCCGTGGCCGGGGGTGGGGTAGGGCGGGGGACGCCGGGTTTTTTTACAATTGCGTTCAGGCTGGCGGACGTGGGCGATTGGGTGCCGGTCATCACCTCCTCGACGAGCAGCACGTAGCGGCCGAAGATGGTGCGATCGATGCCAAGGAG
>JANRJO010000011.1:0-21953 GCA_033763935.1 Bryobacteraceae bacterium | reverse complement strand
TCCGACGCCGCGCCAACAGGGTCAACTTCTCGATCTCTTCCGCAGTCAGCTCGAGCGGTTTGGTAGGACGGCCGATTGCCATACCCCAGTATGCGCCTGCAGTTCCACTTCTTCAACGTATTTCTCGCTCAGGACACTAGGACCGCAGATCGCAATAGAAATCTAAATGCAAGGTGATAGATGGACTTAAGTGCGTCTTGGAGGGGCGGCGGGAATAGTCTCACTGTCTTCTTAATGCGGTTGGAAGTGCTCGTCATGCAAGTATAGCTTAACTCGACGGGCAACTTGGGTGGAGTACTTACGGATTGCGTAAGAGAACTGCGCGGCAGCTAGGAGGTGTACAAACGCGTCGACTCACCCACTTTGCGTGGTGGTTGGAACTCACGCGCAGCAAAGTGCGGTTCGTCACCCGGCTGAAAGACAACGCCGAATATGGGGTGGTCGAGACGCGCCCCGCGCCTCCCGGATCGGACATCCTTCGCGACGAGGTGATCCTGTTGACTAAGACGCAGGAGGCGGGTCCGGACGCGCGGCTGAGGCGTATCGAGGATTGGGCTGATGATAAAGGCGAATCGATGGTCTTTGTGACCAACCATATGAAGTTGTCCGCCTACACGATTGCGCAGGTCTCCCGCCAGCGATGGCAGATCGAACTCTTGTTCAAGTCGCTGAACCAGTCTCTCCGGATCAAGACGTTCATCGGCACCAGCGCCAACGCGGTGATGATCCAGATTGGGACAGCATTGATGGCGATGCTCCTGGTCCGGCGATTACAGCTACAGGCCACTCATGGCCGGAGCCTGTCCAACCTGATTGCGCTTTGCGGCAGCAGCTCTTTGTGTACCGTGATCTCCGCGCATGGCTCGGTGCGCCGTTCGTGCCGCCGCCAGAGCCCTCGCCTGGCGACCAACTCGCCCTGGCGCTGGCCTGAGTTGGACAGCAGCTGCCGGGGTCTGCTTTGAAGGCGACTCCGATGCAAATCATCACTGTTTTCAGACGTTGAAGGCTACATCAGCGGCTAATTTGGACGGCAGTGAGCCGGAACGGGTCCTTGCGGGTGCGTTCCATGAGTTCGACTTCGCGCAGGTAGGCGTCGACGTCGGTCTTGCGCTGCATTCCGCCGAGGGACATGTAGCGGACCTTACCGAAGACGTCGCGTTCGGTCCAGGCGCGATCGTGGAGGCCGAAGCACCAGAGGATGTTCGTGTAGGTATTGGGGTCGCGGCCGTCGAGGGCGTAGCGGTCGTGGAGGTAGATCATGGTTTCCAGGGCGTCCTGGCAGGTGGGGGACCATTCGATGATCTTCTTGCCCCAGTACATGCGGTAGTAGCCGTGGATCTTGCCGCGGAGCAGGAGCTCCTTCTGGGTGGCGTTCCAGAGGTCGTCGTAGGTGGCGGCGTGTTCGAACTGCTCGCGTGTGTAGAGTTGCGGGCGCGGGTCGGCGGCGTGCTCGCGGAGGGTGGTCTTGGCCCACTCGGGGAGATTCTTGAGGCATTCGGGCTTGTCGCTGTGGAGGGCGAAGTTGAAGGCGAGTTCGCGGCGTACGATCAGCTCTTCAAGATACTCGTCCGCTTTGCGGCCTTTGGCGGCGAGGGCGACCTGCAGCGATGAGATGTGGCCGAAGTGCAGGTAGGGGCTCAGATCGGAGGTGGCGTGGGCGGAGGGTTCGTTGCGGCCCTCGGCGTAGCGCTTCAGGTTGTTATCGAGGAAGTGGCGGAGGTGGCGTTCGGCGGCACAAGCGCCACCGTGGAAGGAGAGCGAGGGCGGGACGGAGTGATCGATCTGGCAGGAGGCGACAAGATCGGGGATGTTTGTTTTGGTCACTTCGGTATGGAAGGCGGGAAGGGGGGCTTTCCAGCGGGCCTTTGGCGCAAGGGCGGGAGGGGGGTCGAGGTACTTGGGGAGCAGGCGGTGGATTTTGGGACGAATGGTGTAGGCGGCGAACTCGCGCTTGGGGAAGAGGCGCATGGGGACGATGCAGCTCGAGTCGACGACGTAGTAGGGGATGTCGACGTTGGCGGGGACGCGCTGGTTGTGGGTGCGGGCGATGAAGGTGGGGTAGTCGTCGGTGACGACGGCGGCGGCGTGTTCGGCGAGTTGATAGAGGACGTTGTTCGGGTCAGATTGGCGGCGGCGGAGATAGAAGACGTAGCCGATGCCGGAGCGGTGCAGGGCGGCGGCGGTGTCGGGCACGCCTTCGAGGATGAAGGTGTGCAGGCGATCGTTGGCCCAGGGGTAGGAGCAGGTGAGTCCTTCGTAGTAGAGAACCGGCAGCTTCCATTCGTTGGCGAGGGCGATGGCATGCAGGAGCCCGTGGTTGGCGTCGACGCGCCGGTTCATCTGCGCCCAGTAGAGAACGTAGCCGGCGTTGCGGCGGGGCGGGCGGTCGTTCAGGGCGAGGACGCGGTCCTGCATGGTTCGTTCCGGTTATGGGATGCCTGGCTGCGAGCGCCCGCTACAATAAGTCTGATGCGGGCCTGGAACCGGGCAAAGCTGCTGTGGGGCTACCTGGCGCGTCGTACGCGGCTGGCGGGACTGCCGGTGGAGTACATCGTCGAGACGACGGCGAAGTGCAATCTGTACTGCCCGATGTGCCCGCGCGAGACGCACAAGCAGCCGAAGGAAGACATGGAGGACGCGATCTTCGAGCGGCTGGTGGAGGAGTCCGGGCGCAGCGCGGAGCACATGATGCTCATCGGGCTGGGGGAGCCGTTCCTGGACCCGAAGATCTTCGACCGGATCGAGTACTGCGAGCGGCATGGCGTGTCGACGCTGCTTTCGACGAACGGGACCCTGCTGGACGAAGAGGCGGCGGAGCGGCTGCTGGCGACTCCGCTGGCGCATGTGACGCTGAGCTTCGACGGGGCGACGAAGGAGTCCTTCGAGTATTACCGCAAGGGGGCGCGGTTCGAGAAAGTGCGTGACAACTTCGTGCGATTCGCGCGCATGAAGCACGAGCGGCGGGCGGCGGTGCAGGTGGTGGTGCAGATGGTGCGCATGGAGCGCAACGCGGGCGAGGTGGAGGAGTTCGCGCGGTTCTGGCGCGGGGTGCCGGGCGTGGATCAGATTCGCATCAAGGAAGACGAGACGAACCTGATGCGGCCGGAGGCGGGGCACGAGGCGGGTGACTGGAAGCATCCTTGCCACTATCTGTGGCGCGGGCCGATGTACGTGAAGCACAACGGGGACGTCTATCCGTGCTGCCAGAGCTACATGCTGGACGGAGCGCCGGTGGGCAATGTGGGGCGGTCGGCGTTGGAGGAGATCTGGAACTCCGAGGAGATGCAGCGGATGAGGGCGCTGCACGTGGCGGGGCGCGCGGGCGAGATCGGCATTTGCTCGCGGTGCTGCACTACGATCCCGCACCCGCTGCTGGTTGCCGGGAGCCTGGTGTTTCATGGCAAGACGGTGCGGAAGCTGCTGCCGATGGTGGAGCGGCTGGTGTACCTGTCGCAGCTGCCGGGGCGGTTGTTGAATCCGCCGAAGCCGCCTGCGGCGAGGCGTGAAGAGCTGGTGCAGATCGATAAGGTAGGGCGCTAGATGAAACGTTACCTGATGATTGCGTGCTTCCTGCTGCTGGCGTTCCTGGTTGGGTACCTTCCGGGGAAGATGCAGTTGAACCGAGTGACTGAACAGTACAAGGTGGCGCGGCTGCACCGGCTGCTGGGGATGGCTCTGATTGAGGTGCAGTTGGGGAACTTCGGTGTGGCGCGGGAGCGCGCGACCACCTTCTTTAATGCCGTGGCGGAGACGTCGGGCGAGGTGGGCGGGCGGAACGCGGAGCGGTTGAACGCCGTGCGCGGGAAGCGGGACGAGATCACATCGGACCTGACCGCGCTGCGCCCGGAGGTGGCGGGGAAGCTGCGGGCGATGTTCCTGGAGCTGCCGGATCCGGATCTTTAGAGGCGGAAGAAGATGCGGCGGCGGTAGAGCCAGACGCACAGCCAGACCTCGAAGAGCAGCACAAGCCAGGCGGTGAGGACTTCGCCGGCGGGGGCGTTGAGCGCGATAAGCCAGCCGGTGGCGATCTTGGCCGTGGACTGCATCCAGCGGTGCAGGATTTCGTGGAACAGGTAAATGAAGATGGAGTTCGCACCGACGACGAAGGCGAGGCCGAAGGGCCAGCGGATGTTCTTGCGGTCGACGAGGTAGACCATGGCCGCCGTGGCCCAGAGGGTGAGGCCGCCGCTGACGAGGGCGAATGAGGCCGTCCAGATCTTCTTGTTGATGGGGATGACGGGATTCAGGAGGAGGCCGGCGGCGACGGCGGCGAGGCCGGCCCAGAGCAGGGGGCGCAGGTCCTTGCGAGTGTGCAGGACGCTGCCGGCCCAGACGCCGAGGATGGTGTTGAAGGTGGACGAGAGGCAGTTGATGGTGGCGTAGGAGCCGTTCCAGTTCTTGCCGAGGAGGGTCTTGTCGAGCCACCAGCCGATGTTGGCGTCGCGGTCCCAGGGGCCAGTGACGCCGGGGGCGGAGGCGAAGAGGTAGAGGCCGGTGTGGAAGGCGAGGAAGGCGAGTCCGGTGAGGATTTGGGTGAGGGCGGATTTCCGCAGGACGAGGAAGGCGACGGTGTAGGTGAAGGCGATTTGGGCGAGGACGTTGATGAGATCGAGGTTGGGGTAGTTGGCCTGAACGGAGCGTGCAACGAGGCCCCAGAAGAGGAGCAGCGCGGCGCGTTTGAGAACGTGCTGGAGGGATTGCGACCACGGTTCGCCCTTGGCCCAACGATGGGCGAACGAGAAGGGCATGACGGCGCCGACGATGAACATGAAGAAGGGTTGGATGAGATCCCAGAAGCGCATGCCGTTCCAGGACTCATGGTCGAACTGGTAAGCGAGGGGAGCCAGGAGGGAACCGGGCGGGAGAGCGTGAAGGCCGAAGCCTTCGGAGAGCATGAGGATCATGGTGAGGCCGCGGAAGGCGTCGAGGGACTCGATGCGGGCGGGCACAGGGGTGAGGGCGGGGTCGGGGGCGGCCACCTGACGAGTCTAGCGCTGCTGCTCGGCGGGCTCCACGGGTAGTACCGTTTTCACGGAATCGTCATTCTCGGGAAAGGCCGCGATTCCTATACTGGTGTATTCCATGAAACAAGCGTGGCTATTCCTCGTGTTATCAGCCCTGCCCATGGCAGCGCAGATTTCGCTCACGGGTCCTTATACAGAGAACTTCAATACGCTCGCGAATGCAGGCGTGCCGGTGGCGACGCCGGTGCCGGCCGGTTGGGCTTTTCTGGAAGCCGGGACTTCGGCGAGCGTCAACGGACTGTATCGGATCGGGACGGGGTCGGACAACGCGGGCGACACGTACAGCTTTGGCGCGGCGGCATCGACCGACCGCGCGTTTGGGTTCCTGACGAGCGGGACGGCGTCGCCGCTGCGAATCGGCGCCTTCTTTCAAAACAACACGGGCACGCCGCTGAGCTCGGTGCAGCTTTCCTATACGGGCGAGATCTGGCGGCGCGGGTCGAACGCGGCGGATAAGGCAGTGTTCGAGTTCAGCACGGACGCGACGGCGCTGAACAACGGGACGTGGACGGCGGTGACCGCGCTCGACCTGGCGCCTCCGGCCACGTGCCAGGGAGGGACGGACGGATTGAGGGACGGCAACAGCGCGGATTGCCGGGTGACGCTGTCGGCGAGCGTTCCGGTGACGGTTGCCGCGGGCGGCACGTTTTGGATCCGGTGGACGGATACGGACGTGAGCAGCACGGACTTCGGCATGGGAATTGACGACGTGACGGTGACGCCGCCGGCGGGGGGCCTCGTGCTGTCGGTGCAGAACGTCTCGGTGACCGAGGGTAACGCGGGCTTTACGAACGTGGTGTTCCAGGTGAACCTGAGTGCGCCGGCGGGTCCCTCGGGTGTGACGTTCACGGCGAACACGGCGAACGTTACGGCGACGGCGGGCGCGGACTACGTGGCGGTGAGCGGATTCGCGGGAGTGATCGGACCGGGCAGCGCGGGGACGACAGTGACGGTGCAGGTGATCGGGGATGTCGAGGACGAGATCGACGAGACGTTCACGTTGAACCTGACTGGCATTACGGGCGCGACGCCGTCCAGCGTGTCGGCGACGGGAACGATTACGGACGACGATGTGCCGGCGGTGAGTTGCGTGGTGACGCACACGATTTCCCAGGTGCAGGGGACAGCGCAGGCGTCGACGCTCGACGGGCAGGCGGTGACGGTGTCGGGCATTGTGACGGCGCGGACGACTGCCGGGTTCTTCTTGCAGGAGCCGGTGGTGAACGCCGCTTCGCTCGCCTCGCAGGGCATCTTTGTGTTTACGAGCAGCGCGCCCTTCGCGGCGGCGACGGTAGGCAACTCGGTGTGCGTGTCGGGGACGGTGGACGAGTTCCAGCGTTCGAGCGACACGTCGCCGCTGACGGTGACGGAGATCGTGAGCCCGACGGTGAGCGAACTGTCGACCGGGAATGCGCTGCCGGCGGCGGTGGAACTGACGGCGGCCAACCTGGCGGTGAACGGGGCGATCGATCAACTGGAGCGGTATGAGGGGATGCGGGTTCGGATCGCGAACGCGGTGACGATCGCACCGACGCGCGGGTTCGGCGAGACGTGGATCACGGCGACGACGGCGTCGCGGCCCTTCCGCGAAGCGGGAATCAGCCCGCTCGAGCCAGCGGTGGTGGGCCTGTGCCCGCAGACGTCGCAGCAGAACCCGGGGCAGACGGGCTGCATTCCGCGGTGGGATGGGAACCCGGAGAAGGTGATGCTCGACAGCGACGGGTTGGCGGGGCTGCCGTCGCGGAACTACGCGACGGGCGCGGTGGTGGGCGAGGTGCTCGGGCCGCTGCACTACGATTTCTCGACGTATCGCATCCTGCCGGAGACCGCGGTGCCGGACATAGCGGCGCCGGCCGAGACGGCGCTGGCGGTAGCGCCGGCGGGCCAGTTGACGGTGGCGTCGTTCAACGTGGAGAACTTCTTCGACACGGTGAACGATCCGGCTACGGACGACACCGTATTGAGCGCGACGAACTTCAACACGAAACGGGACAAGCTGGCGGCGGCGATTCGCACGGTGCTGCGGAATCCGGACGTGATCGGCCTCCAGGAAGTGGAGAACCAGACGGTGCTCGATGCAGTAGCGGCGGCGGTGAACGCGGCGAACGGCGGGTCGACCAACTATGTGGGTTATGTGGAGCCGGGCAACGATCCGCGGGGGATCAACACGGCGCTGTTGGTGAACACGAATCGGGTTACGGTGACGAGCGTCCAGCAGCTCAACAAGGCGGAGACGTTCGTGTGCGGCGCACCGCCGGTGAGCGGAACGCTGAACGATCGGCCGCCGCTGGTGCTGAAGGGCTCGATTGCGAACGGGGGCGCGTTGCCGCTCGCGTTCACGGTGGTGGTGAACCATCTGCGGTCATTGGGCGGTATTGCCGAGACGGGACCGGCGGACCCGGCGGTGTGCCCGGGACAAACGGAAGGCGAGCGGGTGCGGCTGAAGCGGCAGAAGCAGGCGGAGTCGCTGGCATCGCTGGTGCAGACGCTGCAGGCGGCGGGCGAGCGGGTGATCGTGCTGGGCGACATGAACGCGTTCGAGTTCAGCGACGGCTACGGTGATCTGCTGGGGACGATCAAGGGAACGCCGCGCCCGGCGAACGAGGTGGTGCAGGCGGCGGTGGCCGGGCTGGTGAATCCGCCGCTGGTGAACCTGGTGGAGGGTGTGCCGGCGGGGCAGCGGTACTCGTACTCGTTCGACGGGAGCGCGCAGGTGCTGGATCACGTGCTGGTGACGCAGGGTTTGACGGGACGGGTGCAGAGCTTCGAGTGGGCGCGAATGGATGCGGACTTCCCGGAGACGCTGCGCAACAACGCGGCGACACCGCGGCGTTTGAGCGACCACGATCCGGCGCGGCTGGCGCTGCAGTTGCCGACGGCGACGGCGGTGGGCGGGGCAACGATCACGCGCACGGGTATGCTGTTCAACCCGATCCGGCAACAGTGGCAAGTGACGCTGCGGGTGCGCAACAACACGGGCGCGGTGCTGGCGTTGCCGCTGCGGGTCGCGCTGCGGAACCTGACGGCGGGCGTGACGGTGGTGAACGCGGCGGGCTCGACGGACCTGTTCGGCGGCTCGACGCCCTACGTCAATCTGCCGCAGGCGATCGCGCCGGCGGCGACAGTGTCGGTGACGGTGTATCTGACGGCACCGCCGAACACTACGATCAACTTTGCCGAGACACTCTATCAAGGGACTTTCTAGATGATGAAGACACTTCTTCGCTTGACCGTTCTGAGCCTGCTCGCGGTGGCGAGCAGCTTCGCCGGCAGCATTTTCAACGTCGCGATCGACACATCGACGATTGCGGGCACCACGGGCTCGATCTACTTCTCACTGTTCGGTTTCGGCGATTCACAGGCGGCGACGGCGGTGGTGAGCGGGTTCACGCCGACGGCTCCGCTGGGGAGCGTGGTGATTGAGCAGAACGTCGCGGGAAGCCTGGAGACGGCGCTGACGTTGTCGTATCCGGGCGGCTTCAGCGACGCGAGCCAGCTACGGCAGATCTCGTTCGGAGACCTGTTCCAGTTCACCGTGGCGCTCAGCACGACCCCGGGGGAGGCGCTCAGCTTCGTCGTGGGGATCTTTGACGACGAGGGCTTCGACCTGCTGCCGGGCAACACGGAAGGACCGCTGATTTCGCTCGACTATCCGGGGGAGGGTTCGGACTGGAACCCGAACCTGAACGCCCAGGAGGGCGTGGTTTCGATCAGCGAGGTTCCGGAACCGGGGGCGTTGGGGCTCGCCGGTCTGGGGCTGCTGGCGGTTGGTGTGATTCGCTTGCGGCGATAGGCGCAGTTCTCCAGTAACCACATCGGTCCCGAGGTCGCCTGATAGGGAAGGCTTTATATGCAGCTTTCCAGACGCGACCTCGGGAAGATTGCGGTTGCTTCCCTTCCCCTCACGCGCGCCTTCAGCGCGAAGATCGATTCGAAGATTCAAGGCGTACGGATCGGTGCGATCACGTACAGCTTCAACCGGATCGCCATGCCGGATCCGGAGGCGATCATCAAGGCATATGTAGAGATCGGCATCGGCGAGGCGGAGCTGATGTCGAACCACTGCGAGGCGCTGGCCGGGGCGCCGGCGATGCCGATGTTCGGACGGTTCGGTGGGGGGCGGCCGCCGGGAGCAGGTCCAGCAGGTGGACCGCCGGCGGGGGGAGGGCCTGGGGCGGGAGCGCGGCCGGGTGGCGCGGGGCCTGGCGGACCGGGAGGTCCGGGCGGGCAACGGCCGCAGATGACGCCGGAGCAGATGGAGGCGATGCGGGCGGCTCGCGAGAAGGTTACCGAGTGGCGCAAGGGCACGAGCGAAAGCACGTGGAAAGGCGTGGCGAAGAAGTTCAGCGACGCGGGGGTTGACGTCACGCTGCTCTGCTACAACATGCGCGACCAGATGACCGATGACGACATCGAGTATGGGTTCGCGATGGCGAAGGGGCTCGGCGTGAAGGGCATTACGACGTCGACGACGCTGACGATGGCGAAGCGGATTGCGCCGATTGCGGACAAGTACAAGCTGTTGGTGGGCTACCACGGGCACGACGCGACGCACGACCCGAACGAGACGGCGACGCTCGAGAGCTACGACACGCTGATGTCGTACGGGAAGTACAACGGCGTGAACCTGGATATCGGGCACTTCACGGCGTCGAACTACGACGCGGTGGCATTTATCCGGAAGCACCACGCGAAGATCACGAATTTGCACGTCAAGGACCGGAAGAAGGACCACGGGCCGAACGTGGAGGTCTGGGGGACGGGCGATACGCCGATTAAGGATGTGCTGCAGCTGATGAAGCGGGAACAGTATCCATTTCCGGCAAATCTGGAGCTGGAATACCGGATACCCGAAGGTTCCACTATTATTGAAGAGGCCAAGAAATGCCTGGCTTACGTCAAGAGTTGCTTGGCGTGACCCTGTGGGAGAACAGAACATGGGTTTGACGAGGCGCTACTTTTTCTATGGGAGCCTGCTGGCGGGCGCGGTGCCGTCGGGGGGTTTCGGCAGCACAGTTTCGCTGAAGGCGGCGGGGTACAAGTCGCCGAACGAGAAGCTGAACTTCGCGGCAATCGGATCGGGTGGGCAGGGAACGGGGAACGTGGCAGCGGCGGCGCCGACGGAGAACGTCGTCGCGCTGTGCGACACGGACGAGCGGCGCGCGGCGCCGATTTACGAGAAGTATCCCAACCTGCCGAAGTTCCGTGACTTCCGGCAGATGCTCGACAAGGAAGGCAAGAACATCGACGCGGTGATTGTGGCGTCTCCGGACCACATGCACGCGACACACGCCATGTGGTGTATGGAGCGCGGCAAGCATGTGTACGTGCAGAAGCCGCTGACGCGCACGGTGTGGGAGGCGAGACAGCTTCGCGAGGCGGCGGCGAAGTACCGGGTGGCCACGCAGATGGGCAACCAGGGGTATTCGAACGAGGGCACGCGGCAGTGCGCGGAGATCGTGTGGAGCGGCGAGATCGGCGGGGTGACGGAAGTCCATGCGTGGAGCGACCGGCCGTTGTGGCCGCAGGGACTGACGGAGATTCCGAAGGAAGAGCCCGTGCCGCCGACGTTCGATTGGGACCTGTGGCTGGGCATCGCGGAGAAGCGGCCCTTCACGGCCGGCGGCAAGACGGAGCCGGACCGGTGGGGCGGGTTCTTCTACCAGCCGTTCAACTGGCGTGGGTTTTATGACTTCGGCTGCGGGGCGCTGGGAGACATGGCGTGCCACATCCTTGGCGCGCCGAACATGGCGCTGCATCTTTCGAAGCGCCGGCTGCTGAGCGTGGAGTGCATTTTGAAAGAGGGCGCGAGCCCGTTCATGTTCCCGAAGAAGTCCGTGATCCGCTACGACTTCGCGGCGTACGGAGACATGCCGGCGCTGAAGATCTTCTGGTACGACGGCCTGAAGGAGACGCCTAAGATCCAGGGCGTGCCGGAGGGCGAGTGGCTGGGAGATCCGCCGTTCAATCCCGCGGCGATGCGGGCGATGGCGGGGGGCCCGGGCGGACCGGGCGGCCAGCGTCAGGGCGGCGGTCCGAGGGGTCCGATGGGCATGGGGCGCGCCGGTGTCGGTGACTTCCGGTCGCCGGGCCGGGTGTTCAACTGGGCGGAGTTCGAGGCGCTGAAGAACGCCACGGAGCCGCTGCGGTTCCCGACTCCCGACGGCAGCCTGTTCATCGGCGACAAGGGCATGCTGACGACGGGCACGTACGGCGAGATCACGCGGCTGATTCCGGTAGAGAAGATGAAGGACTATGTGATGCCGGCGCCGCTGCTGACGCGGTCGCCGGGGCACATGCGGGACTTCATCCGCGCTTGTAAGGGCGGCGATCCGGCGTGTTCGAACTTCGACGTGGCGGCGCCGTTTGTCGAGTGGATGCTGGTGGGGGTGGCGGCGCTGCGTCACGAGGGGAAGCTCGAGTACGACGCCGACAAGATGCGGTTCACCAACAATAACGAGGCGAACAAGCTGTTGAAGCCCACGTTCCGCAAGGGGTGGGAGTTCCACACGGTGAAGTCGTAAGCGATTCACAGGCGGTGTTAGGGAGGCGGCGACCCTGGAGCGGGTCGCCGCTTTTCTTTTTTCGGCAGTCGTTTTGTTTGCTTGTCGATAGTCTAGGCATCGGTGTAGACTATCTACAACGTTATGGGCAAACCGTCGGATCTCATCCAAGGAACACTCGACCTGCTGATACTGAGGACGCTGGCGCTGGAGCCGGCGCACGGGTGGGCGATTGCGAAGCGGATCCAGCAGGTGTCTCAGGACGTGCTGCAGATCCAGCAAGGGTCGCTGTATCCGGCGCTTCACCGGCTGGAGCAGCAAGGCTGGATCGAGGCGGAGTGGAAGGACGCCGGGACGGGGCGGCCGGCG
Organism: Bryobacteraceae bacterium; assembly: GCA_033763935.1. Lineage (GTDB taxonomy): Bacteria > Acidobacteriota > Terriglobia > Bryobacterales > Bryobacteraceae > DALYJJ01. Next base: position 10,057 of record JANRJO010000011.1, on the reverse strand, counting down.
AAGGTGTACCGGTTGACGCCGGAGGGAAAGCAGCAATTGGAGCGGGAGACGGCGAACTGGGAGCGGCTTTCGGCGGCGGTGGGTTCCGTGTTGCGTATGGCGTAGAGGAGGACCCGGGATGCGTGGGCTTCGACGACTTCGATTGCGATGGCGGTCGCTGGTTCGGCCGGCGGCGGTAGACAGCGACCTGCGGCGGGAGATGGAGTTTCACTTTGAGGAGGCGGTGGCGGAGCACGTGCGGCAGGGCGTGCCGCCGGAGGAGGCCCGGGCGCGAGCGCGGCGCGAGTTCGGCAACCTGCCGCTGGTGGAAGAAGAGTGCCGCGACCAGAGGCGCGTCAACTGGCTTACCGACCTGGGGAAGGACCTTTCGTACGCGGCGCGGAAGCTCTCCCGGACGCCGGGGTTCACGGTGGTGGCGCTGCTCTCGCTGGGACTGGGGATCGGGGCGAACACGGCGGTCTTCACGCTGGTTCACAAGGTCCTGATCGAGAGCCTGCCGGTGCGGGAGCCGGAGCGGCTGGTGGTGCTGACGAAGGCGAACCTGCTGGCGCGGGGCGATACGTCGTGGCCGCATCCGGTGTTTCGCGCGTTGGAGAAAGCGGACAGCCATCTGTTGGAGGGTCTTGTCTGCCGGACGGGGATCGGGCGCGTATCGGTGGCAACGGACCAGGGGGCGGAGGCGGCGACGGCGGAGTTGGTCTCCGGGAACTACTACGAGGTTCTGGGGGTGAAGCCGCACATCGGACGGCTGTTGACGCGGGAAGACGATGTAACGCCGGGAGCGCATCCGGTGATCGTGATCAGCCACAACTACTGGCAGCGGCGGTTTGGAGGGGACGCCGGGGTAGTGGGCAAAACGATCCGCGTGAACGCGTACCCGGTGACGGTGCTCGGGGTGACGCCGCCGGGGTTCGACGGGCTGGATCAGGGGAGTTCGGTAGACATCTCGGGGCCGGTGCGAATGCAGGCGGAACTCGAGCGGTCGCCCTCGATGCTCGACCTGGAGGATGACTGGTGGCTCGAGATGGTGGGCCGGATGAAGCCGGGCGTAACGATGAAGCAGGCGGAAGATTCGCTGCAGCCGTTCACGCAAGCGTTTATCGCCGAGAAGAAGAAGCGCTCGCGGCTGTCGGAGTATCAGCTCAAGCTCCTCGAGTCTTCGCGGCTCGAACTGCTGCCGGGGGCACAGGGTTTGGCGAACTCGCGACGGCGGTACGAGACGTCGTTGAAGGTGCTGTGGGCGGTAGTGGGCGCGGTGCTGTTGCTGGCTTGTGTGAACCTCGCAAACCTGCTGCTGGTGCGGGCTTCGCAACGGCGGCGAGAGATGGCGGTGCGGCTGGCGTTGGGAGCGGGGCGCGGCAGGCTGGTCCGGCAGTTGTTGACGGAGAGCCTGTTGCTGGGCTTGGCGGGGGGTGCGCTGGGCTGTGCGTTCGGGGCGGTGGCAGCGCGCGTCCTGGTGACGATGACGGTGGGGACGCGGCCCGGGAACACGATTGACGGAGCGTTGAACTGGCCGGTGCTGGCATTCAACTTCGGTATTGCGGCGGTGGCGGGCTTCGTGTTCGGCCTGGCGCCGGCGGTGAGCGGGTCGAGGGGAGGCATGGCGGATTCGCTGCGGACGCGAACGGGCAGGCTGCCGAATTTCCTGGGGCGCAAGCTGCTGATCACGGCGCAGGTGGCGCTGTCGCTGTTGCTGCTGGTGTCGGCGGGCGTGTTCCTGCGGTCGCTGCTGGCGCTGAACGGCGTCGATCTGGGGCTGAAGCCCGACAACGTGCTGGTGGTGTCGATGAATCCGAGCAACTCGGGCTATGGACAGGAGCAGATCCGGTCCTTCTACCGGGAGGTGCGGGAGCGGGTGGCGGCGCTGCCCGGGGTCACCGGAGTGAGTTTCGGCCTGCAGCGGGTGATGGGCGGCTCGCAGTGGGGCAGCGGGATTTCGGTGGAGGGGTACAAGAACGCGGAGAACGATCGCGGGCCGGACCGCAACGCGGTGGGACCGGAGTATTTTCGCACGCTGGGGATTCCGATCGTCGCGGGGCGTGACTTTACGGCGAGCGACAATGCGGGCGGGCCGAAGGTGGCGATCGTGAACGAGAGTTTTGCGCGGTTCTATTTCAAGGACGGCAACGCGCTCGGCAAACGCATCGGGCGGCAGAGCGACAAGCCGGAACATGTGATTGTGGGCATCGCGAAGGACGGGAAGTATGCGCGGGTGCGAGAGCAGACGCCGCGCTTCTGGTACATCCCGTACGAGCAGCACACGCGGGTGACGCAATTGACGTTGTATGTGCGAACAGCGCAGAGCACGACGACAATGCTGCCGGCGGTGCGGCAGGCGATCGGCTCGGTGGACAAGAACGTGGCGTTGTACGCGGAGGGGACGCTCGAGGCGCAGATTGCCAACTCGCTGGCGCTGGACCGTTTGATTGCGACGCTCACTTCGTTCTTCGCGGTACTGGCGGCGCTGCTGGCGGCAATCGGGCTGTACGGCATGCTGTCGTACAGCGTGACGGAGAGGAGCAGCGAGATCGGGGTGCGCGTGGCGCTGGGGGCGCGGCCGGGACAGATTGCGACGCTGGTGACGCGTGACGTTGTGATCTTCGCCGGGCTGGGCTTTGCGCTGGCGATTCCGGCGGCGGCGGGACTGGCGAAGTTCGTGGAGAGCCTGTTGTTCGGGGTCAAGCCGATGGACCCGGTGGCAGTGGCGGGGGCTTGCGCGGCGATGGCCGCGGTGGCGCTGGTTGCCGCGTGGGTACCGGCGCGGCGGGCGGCACGGATGGATCCCTCGGTGACGCTCCGGGCGGAATAGCGGGCGCACTAGAGGGCTCCTTCGGGGAGGTTGCCGGCTTCGATGAGGGCGACTTGAGCAGGGGCGAAGGGCGCGTTGTAGAGTTCGGCGCGGGCGTGACAGGCGCGGAAGAGCCGGAAGATGTAGCGCATGCGCTGGGGGAGTTCGGACCAGTCGCGGGCGCCGCAATCGCCTTCGAGCGGGAACTGTTGGGCGAGGGCTTTGAGGGCGGGGTGGGTAAGGGTTTCGAAGGGGGGCGGGCAGGGTTCGTCGAGGTCACAGCCGAGGGCGAGGGTGCGCCAGGGGAGGGCGAGGGTCATGAGGCGCGCGGTGATGACGGCGCGGGCGAAGGCGGTGACGTAGGATTCGAAGCCGGGGAGGACGAGGCGCTTCCACCAGCGGCCAGAGAGTTCGCGGGCGACGGCGGCGGGGGCATTGAGGGACTCGAGGATTTCGGGCTGGAGGCGGGTCTGCTCGTGGAGGCCGATCTGGACATTGGCGAGGAGCATGAGTTGGGCGCGCTGTGCCTGGCCGGCGGTGCAGCGGGTCTGCTGGTAGTTGGTGAAGGCTTCGCGGAGGAGGGGCTGTTCGAGGGTAGCGGGGTCGAGGGTGCCGTCGAGTGCGCGGGCGAAGACGGGGGCGATTTCGGCGTAGACCTTGAGGTTGCCGCGCATGACGGCGTCACCTGAGCGTTCGAAGGCGTCGAAGGGGCTGTGAACGCGGCGGACGAAGGCGCCGAGGCGGGTTTCGGGCTGGAAGAGGCCGCGGCGGAGGAGTTCGCGCCAGAACGAGGAGGCGGTGGTGCGGAGGCGGGCGTCGATGTGGGGCTCGAGGTCTTCGGCGCGGATGGTACGGCCGGCCTGGCGAGAGGCCCAGGTGGCGTAGGTGCACCAGTTGGCGTGACCTTCTAGGCCGCGGGAGAAGGCGGCGGAGAGCTGGAAGTAGGACCAGGTGATGCGAAGGTTGCGGACGACGTGCGGGGTGGTGGCGATGACGGCGGCAGTTTCGCGTTCCTGTGGTCCCACGGGTCTAGTATCATGCAGGGCGAGGTGCGAGGGATGCGGACTCTGGGAATTCGCGCGCTGCTGCTGTCGTCGGTGTTTGCGCTGTTGTGGGCGCAGGATGATCTGAGGGAGCGGTTTGCGCGGATGTCGCGCGAGTGGGAGCAGAAGGGGCTGGCGGAGAAGTTCGTCGGGGTGCGGACTGCGAAGGGCGTAGAGGCGGGGCTGTTCGCGTTGTCCTCGACGGGGGTTTCGACGGAGCCGGTGCGGAAGGCGGCGGAGGCGTTCCTGGCGACGTTGACGCCCGAGCAGAAGGCGAAGACGCAGTTCGGGGTGGACGACGACGAATGGCGGAAGTGGATGAACCAGCACTTCTACATCCGGCAGGGAATGGGGTTCAAGGACATGAGCGAGGCGCAGCGGGCGGCGGCGTTCGGGCTGATGAAGGCGTCGCTGAGCGCGAAGGGGCTGACGTTGAGCCGCGACATCATGAAGCTGAACCACACGCTGGGGGAGCTGAACAACGACAACTTCGTGGAGTACGGCGAGTGGCTGTACTGGATCACGGTGATGGGGACGCCGTCGAAGACCGAGCCGTGGGGATGGCAGGTGGACGGGCATCATCTGATCGTCAACTACTTTGTGTTGGGGGACCAGGTGGTGATGTCGCCGGCGTTCTTCGGGAGCGAGCCGGTGCGGGCGGACGCGGGGAAGTTCAAGGGGACGGTGATCTTGCAGGAGGAGCAGGCGAAGGGGTTGGCGTTCGTGAATGCGCTGAGCGACGAGCAGCGGAAGAAGGCGATTCTCGACTCGAAGAAGACCGGGAACAACAACGTTGGGGAGGCGTTCAAGGACAACGTGGTGCTGGAGTATGCGGGGCTGGCGGGGGCGGAGATGAACGCGGGGCAGCGGGAGACACTCATCGGGTTGATCGGGTTGTATGTGTCGAACATGGACGACGGGCATGCCCGCGTGAAGATGAGCGAGGTCAAGAAGCATATCGATCGGACTTACTTCGCCTGGATTGGGGCGACGGACGATAAAGCGGTCTTTTACTACCGGATTCACAGTCCGGTGATCTTGATCGAGTTCGATCACCAGACGCCGGCGGGGTTACGGCGGATGTATCCGCCGGGGGTACCGTTCCGCGAGCATGTGCACGTGGTGGTTCGGACGCCGAACGGGAACGATTACGGGAAAGACCTTTTACGGATGCATTACGCGAAGCACCGGCATTAGGTGCGCTCGCGGCGTGTTACAGGTCGGCGAGGCGTTTGTCGGTGTCGCCGAAGCGGTCCAGGGTTAGGCCCATGCGGTCCATGATGGTCAGATACAGGCTGCAGGCGCGGCGGTTGTCTTCGCCTTTGTCCCAGTAGTCGAGGACGCGGCCGGGTTTGAAGGCGCCGCCGGAGAGGACCATGGGCATCTGTTCGGCGCTGTGGGCGTCGCCGTCGAAGAGGTTCGAGCAGCAGAGGAGGATGGAGTTATCCCAGAGGGTGGAGCCGCCTTCGTCGATGGACTTCATGCGTTTGAGCAGGTAGGCGAACTGCTCGACGTGGAACTGGTTGGTGCGGAGGTACATGGCTTCCGCGGCGGGGGCTTTGCCGTTGTGGGTGAGGTCGAGGTGGAGGCTGCCCTGCACGCCTTTGAGGAAGCCGAAGTTCATCTGCGAGAGGTCATTGTTGAGCATCAGGGTGGCGATGCGGGTTTTGTCCATCTGGAAGGCGAGGACGACGAGGTCGAGCATCAGGCGCATGTGATCGGGCACCTCTTGCGGGAGGCGGTCGTCGGGGCGCGGGATGTCGGGTTTGTCGAGAGAGGGCTTCCAGCCCTGGCCTTCGAGGCGGCGATCCTTCGACGCGCGTTCGAGGCGGAGTTCGATGCCGCGGATGGACTCGAGGTATTCGTCGAGCTTGTGGCGGTCAGTGGGGTTGAGCTTGGTGTTGAGGGACTTGGAGTCTTCGCGAACGGAGTCGAGGATGCTGCGGTCGATCTGGCGGCCGGAGCCGTCGCCGACGAGGAGATCGAAGACGCGGGCGGGGTAGATTTCCTTGGTGGCGGGCTTAGTGGGGGTGGCCCAGGAAATACATGACCCGTAAATCATTGACAGGCCGTCTTCCAGGCGCAGCTCATTGGGCTCGATGCCGAGGGTGAGGCAGGAGACGGGTGTTTCGGCGGCGAGGTGGCGGGCGAGGAGCTGATCGAAGGTGGTACCGACGCGGATATCGGCGGGGTCGAGGCTGACGGTGGCGCCGGAGAACAGGTTCGGCATGCGGCCGAGGTGGGGGCTGGTGGAGACGAGGGCCTGCTTATTGAAGAGGCCGCGCAGGAAGATGATGTCGTTGGTATAGGGCTTGAGCGGGGCAAGGCCGGGGCCGATTTCCATGGAGGCGCCGGCGCCTTTGGCCCACCAGTGTTCGGGCTCCACGCCGTTGGAGAAGTAGACGGTGGCGAAGCGGAGCGGCGGTTTGGACGCGGCGGCGCGGGCCTGCTGTGATTCGAACCACGGCAAGGCGAGGGAGACGCCGGCGGCGCGAAGGAACTGGCGGCGGGAAGGGCGGGTCATCGGGGTGAGATCTCCTGCTGTTCTTCTCGGCGATAGAGGAACTGGCGGCTGGTGACGAGTTCGACGGCCATGTCGGCGAAGGTGGGGTCGGCGGAGGTGCGGGTCATGCGTTCGATGAGGGGGAGGTCGCTGGCGACGAGGGTGCGGCCGAGGGCGTAGCCGATGAGCTTCGACGCGAAGTTGTGCATGATCTGCGGCTCTTTGGACTTGAGGGTGGCGAGGAGGGCGGGGACGCCGCCGTCATCGTCGATGGGTTTGCCGTCCTGATACTGGGCGCGGGTGCGGCCGACGGCATCGTACTTCTCGAAGGGGAAGCCGAGGGGGTCGATGCGGGAGTGGCAGGAGGCGCAGGCGGCGTTGCGCTGATGGGCGGCGAGGCGCTCCTTGAAGGTGAGGCCGCCGAAGGCTTTGTCGTCGCCGGGGAGGGTGCCGGCGTCGGCGGGGGGCGGAGGGGTGGGGGTGCCGAGGACGCGGCGGAGCAGCCAGTCGCCGCGTTTGACGGGGCTGGTGCGGAGGGGTGCGGAGGTGGCGGTGAGGACGGCGCCGAGGCGAAGGAGGCCGCCGCGGCCGTACTGATCGGCGGCGGGAACGAGCTCCATGGTGTTCTTCGACGCGAACTGTTTCTTGATGCCGTAGTGCTGGGCGAGGGCTTCGTTGAGGAAGGTGTAGTCGGCGAAGACGATTTCGCGCAAGGGGCGGTTCTGACGAACGATATGTTCAAAGAAGGCGACGGCCTCCTCATGCATGCCGGCCTTGACCTGCTCCGTGAATTCGGGGAAGCGCTTGGAGTCGACGCCGCGGTGATGGTCGAAGCGGTAGAAGCCGAGCCACTGGCCGAAGAACTCGGTGGCGAGGCGGCGGGCCTTGGGGTCAGCGAGCATGCGGCGGACCTGGGCGGCGAGTTTCTTGGGCTGGCGGAGTTCGCCGGCGGCGGCGGCGCGGCGAAGCTCGGCGTCGGGGATGGAGGACCAGAGGAAGAAGCTGAGGCGGCTGGCGAGTTCGTGGCTGGTAAGAGGGCGCGCGGTGTAGGCGGCGGGGGTGGTCGTTTCGGTTTGGGCGGCGGGCTCCGGCTTGGCGGCGAAGGAGGAGGCGGCTGGGCGGGCGGGAGCGGAGGAGACGGTGGTGGTGGCAGCGGGGGCCGGTTCGAAGCGGTAGAGGAAGGCCGGGGCGACGAGGATGCGGGCGAGGAGGGCGCGGAGGGCCTTCGGGTGGTCCTGGGTGGCGGTGAGGGACTGAGTGTAGAAGGCGCGGAGGCGCTGTTTTTCGGGCTGAGTGAGGGGGCGGCGCCAGGCGGCTTCGGCGAAGGCGAGGGCGTCGGTGATGTGGCGCGGCTCGGCGGCTTTCTGGGCGGCCTGGACGCGGTCCCACTCCTGGCGGAGGGGGGCGGCGTAGGTGCGGACGGCGGGCGGGAGGGTTTTGACGTCGATGGCGGCGATGGATTTGCCGTTCAGGGGGTAGCCGTGCTTTTCGGCGACGAAGCGGAGGAAGGCGTCGTGGTAGTCGAATGACGCGAGGAGGTCGTTCCAGGCGGCGTCGAGCTGGGCGCGGGTGGCGTCGTCGAGCATGTTTTCGACGAGGAAGCGGTCGGTGCGATAGTACTTGACCTGTACGTGGAAGCGGTCGCGTTCGGGCTGGTTATAGGTGTTGTTGAAGGGGGCGGGGATGGGGTCCTTGTCGGAAGGCGTGGGTTCGCCGTGGGAGATCTGGGGGAGGCGGGCGGCGAAGGCGAGGACGTTCGCGTTCCAGCGCTGGTAGGCGGGGTTCTCGGGCCGGGCGAGGAGGGCCCAGACGGGGGCGCCGCGGTTGCCTTCTTCGCGGTCGGAGATGGTGGTGCGGAGGACGGCGTCGCCGTCGTAGGCGGGGTCGAGTTCGGCGGTGACTTCGATTTCGCCACCGATGGCCGCGGAGTCGGCGAGGGAGATCTCGAAGGTGGTGACGCCGGTGGAGGTCTTGAAGGAGTCCGGGGTGGCGGAGAGGCGGGCGCGGGTGGGCTCATCGATGACTTCGACGAGGGGGCGCGCCGGGCCGAGCTTGCGGTCGGCGCCACGGAGGCGGATGACGGGATTGCGCCAGAGGAGGGCGGGCTGTCCGGTGGAATCGGGGTTGGCGTTGAGGACGTTGAGGAAGAGTTTTGCCTTTCCTTTTTCGCGGGCGCGGAAGAAGGTGCGGAAGCGGTGGGAGGGTTTGGCTGCGATGGCGGCTTGGTTGATGACGAGGGCGCGTTCATCGCCGGCTCCACCGGCGGCGGCGTCACCGGCGGCGAAGAGCCAGCGGGGCCAATCGAAGACGAACTTTTCGATGTCGGCGCACGCGGCGCGGACGGCGGCTTCGCCGGCGGCGGGGGCGGGCAGGGCGGCGAAGCGTTTGACGACTTCGGAGGTGGGGTGGGAGGGGGACTTATCGTTGACGGTGGCCCAGATGTGCTGGGCGAAGCGGGGGCTGACGTTCTCTTTGGCGGCGAGCTGAGGGAGCGGGCCCATGCCGTGGCGGTGCTGCCAGGCGACGTAGAAGGCGCGGCGGTAGACATCGGTGCCGTAGGGCTTGCCGCCTTCGCCGGAGATGGCGCGGAAGCCGTGGCGCTGGTAGATCTGCTGGATGCGGCGGATGGCGGAGAGTTCGAAGGCGCTTTTGCCGGGGTCGTCGTAGAAGGCGAGGGGGCCGGCGCCGATGACGGCGTGGGCGGCGACGAGTTTGGCGTTTTCGAGGAAGCGTTCGAGGTCGGCTTCCTGCATGAACTGGACGTCGCCGAAGTTGGTGAAGCCTTCGCCGCCGGCGGCGTCGCTGGCGTGGGCTCCTTCGAATTTGATGTCGACGCCGGTGAGGTCGCGGACGGCGTAGGCGTATTCGGCGCTGGTGAGGCGGCGGGCGGTGACGCGGCCGGGGTCGCCGTCGTGTTTACGGATGTAGCCGGCGAGGGAGTCGCGAATCCAGTCGATGGCGAGGCGGCGCTCGTCGTCCTTGGGCTGGGGCATTTGGGCCGGCGGCATCTGTTTGGCTTCGAGCGCGGCGGCGATCTTCTGCCAGTGGTGGAAGTCCTGGCCGACGGTGGCTTTGGCGGCGAGGTCCTGGAGGTTGAGGCCGCCCATGCGGGCCTTGCCGTGGCAGCCGTAGCAATACTGCTTGAAGGTAGCGGGCGGTTCGGCGGCGGCCGCGAGAACGCACGCCAACAGAGCGAGCGGGACGTACACCTTACGCATGTGAGAGCCCAGAGCCAGCCTCCTCAGTTTAGCAACGGGGGGCGGCGGGTGGGGAGGAGAAGACAATGGCCACAGATGAACACGGATGAACACAGATCGGATGCAGGTCAGGCATGGCGGCGGGCCTTGCGGAGGGTTTGGCGGCGGCGGAGGGTGAGGTGATAGAGGGACGGGGTGGGCGGGGTTGGGCGTCGGGTTTGGGGGTGGCGGCAACTGCTGGTATTTGGTTGGTGTGATGGGGGTTGAGTGGCGGTCAGGTTCGATGCGGCGATTTTTTCTGTCGGGTTCTGAGGGGGGGCGGCGGGCTGGATGGGTGGTTGTTCCGGGGCGGGTGCTGGCTGCGGTTCGGGAGCGGTGGGGCGGGCGAAGTTATAGGTGTCGTCGGGGACGCGGCCTTCGAGGTGGTCGCGCTGGAGGGCGCGGAGCTGATCGAGGTCACGGTGGAGGTGGCGGTGGGCGAGGGCCTGGTGGCGGTTGATGTAGTCGAGGGTGGCGTTGCCGGCTT
>JANRJO010000107.1:0-254731 GCA_033763935.1 Bryobacteraceae bacterium | reverse complement strand
GATCGGCAGCCCGCTGCGGCCGTGATTGTGGATGTGCTCCCGCCAAAATGCTTCCCGCTGCTGGTTCCATGAAGTGCTCATGCCCACCACTGTTCCCGCTTCCCGCTGCTACTTCAAGAGGGGTTCGCCGAACGCTTACGGTAGATCACCCGATGAAGCGTTTTGGCGTCCTCTATGCTCCACTCACTGCGTGCGAGCACACCGGCGAGCGCCAGGAACGCCTGGTGGCGCGATCCTTTCGTTGGCCAGTGGCGAGAGAGAAGTGCGGCTGCCGCCACCTTGCGGACAGTGGACACAAGCACATCAGCGTCGATGTTTGCCGGCAGGCCGTCGAAACCCTGCTCGAACCGGACCTGCTCGCCAGTCTCGTGGATGCTCGGCGGAACCACCGTTTGGAGACCGACGGTCCCGTCTGACTTGAGACCGCGCAACTCAATGATTGTCTTGCCATCTAACGGATCATGAAACTGCTGCGTACGGACCGGCGGATCTGACCGATATAGATAGTGCGAAAACGGTTTCGACCGCCGTCCAAAGATCAGCCCAGTTTCCGGTAGCAACTCGCGTGCGGCCGCGATCGCTTCGGGGCAGTCACAGTCAACGTCGGTACTTCCAAATGTGTCGCCGAGGAGCACCCCGATGTTCTGAGATTGACCGCTGAAATACTGAGATGCCGACTCCATGTTGATTGCCAGCCTTTGCCAACCCTCAAGAATGGGTCCCTTCGACCGGGATGGAACAGGCACCGGAGAGAAGCCTTTCCGTATCCACGCGATCGCGGCGTCAAGGGCTGTCATTGTATAGTTACCGACGAAAGCTCAATGCGATGGTGGAAGATCGCTCTTGGTTACCGGGAGTGCTCGCTCAGCAAGCCCTCACCGCTGGCAGACGTTTCGCGTGAGATAATTTGGGGTTCAACGATGAGTACAGACAACCCTCCGTGGGCATCGGGCCCTGGCGAGATCCTTCGCCATGGGTTGAGTCTGCTCAAGAAAGACAGCGACACCAATCGACGTCTCGCCATGATCAGCATCGACAATGCCGTCGAACTGATGATCAAGACTTACCTTGGGCTACCTAAACGCGTAACCGGCATCTCCATATCGCGCAAGGATTTCCAGGAGATATCGGAGAGCTTCCCGGCACTTCTCGATGCGCTGGAGAAGCACGGGGCACTTAAGGTTACCGGCATCGATCTCGGCGAGATCGAATGGTACCATCGGCTTCGGAACCAGCTTTACCATCAGGGCAACGGACTGACCGTCGAACGCGAGAAGGTCGAGGTTTACGCGCAACTTGCCAACACGCTTTTCTTCAACCTTTTTGGAACGAAGCTCGCAGCCACATCTACGGAGTTGTTGGGAGACTTTCTCGATGCATGGAATGCCTTAGAAATCGAATTCTCAAATCTTGCTGAGATCGTTACCGGCAAGCCGACTCGGGCGATAGACGCGCTGAAGACGGTTGAAGCAGCCAAAATAATCACGGCGTCAGAGGCGCAGGAGGTAAATGAACTCAGGAGACTGAGAAACGATATTGTCCATGTGAGGCCTAAGTCACGGGAATCTTTGACACCGCAGGTCATCGAGCGCCTGAACTACTATGCACAAAAGCTCAGCACGGCCCTTGCACCACGTGGCCCACGGTAGCTTTGGTTCTTGCTTTGGGGGTGGGCGCCTTCGAAGCACTCCTCGGATTCGAGTTCTAGATGAATCCAGGGTGGGTGGCCAGCTTGGATGGGCATCATGTTTTTGGTGCTATGCTCTTGGCCGCTATGGTCTTATGTCGGTTCGAGCGGAACGCGCCTCAGGCCGCAAAAGTTCGAAACGTGTCCAAGGTGGGGAGCCACCGTCCTGCAGGTTGTACAGGCGTTGTTATGGCGCTGCATCCTTCGAGGCCGTAGTTGCAGTTCGGAGTACTCTCGCTCTTCCGGTGTGAGGTCGTGACCTCCGGCGGCTTCCGCGCGAGCAGACGGCCATAGCGCTTGGGATCTACCTCGAGCACGGAGTTCTTCATCGCTTCTTCGAATCCTCCCTGCTGTGTTCCTCGTGCGTGACCCGCCGGACGTAAACCTTGCCCGTCCCAGCCTCACACAGACGAAGCGCGGCTTCAGCCACGGGGAAGCTACCGGAAGGTAGACGCTGCCGGCCGATCGAAGGCACTACTTGGCGGGCAGGTACGCGATGCAGTCGATCTCGACTTTGATGGGCGCGGCGAAGCCCACTACGACAGTGGTCCTGGCCGGGCGGTGGTCCTTGAAGTACGCCGCGTACACGTCGTTCATGGCGGCAAAATCGTCGCCCTTGGCGAGATACACGTTACAGCGGACCACATCGCTGGGGCGCGCGCCGGCGGCCTCGAGAATGCGGCCGATGTTCGAGAGCACAAGCGCGGTTTCGTGACGAATGTCGCCGAGGGACAGTTCGTTGGTGGCCGGGTCGGCGGCTACCTGACCGGCAACGAAGAGGAAGTCGCCGGCGCGGACGGCGGGCGAGTAGGGGCCCCGAGGGCGGGCGGCGCCCTCGGGAACGATCAACTCCATCATCTAGCGGTCTCCCGTCGGTTTCTTGCGGCGGGTGGTGGAGCCGCCGGTGGTGCGACGCGGGCGTTCGGCCGTGTTGCCGCTCGCCGCCGCACGCTTGCGCGGCGCGCGCGGACGCTTGGCGGGAGGCGGCTCGGGCAGTGGCGGCGGGTTGGGGTCGACCAATGAAGGCTGGCCGGGAACGATCGGCTGCACCTCGTCCTCCTCTTCATGGAAGGGCGAAGGCTCGGGTTCCGGCGGCGGCGCGGGCGGATAGAACTCGGCGCCGAGGTGCACCATCAGACCGCGTTCTTCATCCGGTTCGATGCGAACGAGCAGTTTGTCCTGCGCGTAGTTGAGAAACTCGCTGAACTCCTGATAGCCGTAGGCGGAGGCGTCGAAGTTCGGCATTTCGATTTTCACCCACCCTTCGAGGTCTTCGCCGAGGACGCCATCCTCAATCTCGAGCCGGTGCGTCTCGAGCAGGTCGCGGAACTGCGGCAGAATCTCTTCGGGCTTCGGAGCGGGCTTTTCCGGCTGGGTGTGTTTGCGCTCGATCAGATAGCGGCCGCCGGTGCCGTTGACGTTCACCAGGTCGGCCTTCTTCAGCTTGTCGACGAACTCGCTGAAACTGCCGGCCCCGTAGGCGCGCTCACTGAAGGTCGAGTCAAGTTGCAGCATGGTGGACTTCAGCAGTCCGAGTTGAGGCTGCACGCCGCGCCGCTCAAGCACCTGAAGGGCGCGCTCGACCAAAGGCATGGCGAGAGCGAGGTCGAGCGGCGCAGGCCGCTGGCGCTGCTGTTGCTGTTGGCCGCCTCCCTGGCCTTTCGCCTGCCCCTGCTGTCCGGACTGGCGGTCTTCGCGCGGCGGGCGGTCCTCCCGCTGCGGGCGACCCCCCTGGAACTGCTGCGGTTGCTGCACCGGCTTGGGAGGCGGGGGCACCGAACCGGCCGCGTCGAGCAGCGATTCATAGCTGATGAATTCGTGGCAATTCTGCTGCAGGATCGTCGACGTGAAGGCTTTTCCGCCGACCACGTAGACCGTCTTACCGTACTCCTTCAGCTTGTTCACCAGGGGGATGAAGTCGCTGTCGCCGCTGACGATGGCGAAGGCATTCACGTGGTTGTGGGTGAAGGCCATCTCCAGGGCATCCAGCGCAAGGTTGATATCCGCGCCGTTCTTGTCGCCGCGAGGAGAAGGGATTCGCTGCACCATCTGCACGGCATTCTCGGCCATGCTGCGGGTTGCGCCCTCCTGACGGGACCAGTTCGCGTAGGCGAACTTGGCGACGATGTCGCCGCGCTCTTTAAGGGAGTCAAGGGCCAGTGCCACGTCGAACTCACGACGGAGGGTGGACTTGACGCCGATTTCGATGTTGTCGTAGTCGACGAACACAGCGATGTTCAGTTTGTCTTGCATTCGCACTCTTTCTCGGACCCGGCGTTTCGCAGATGGCTGTGGCGCACCGTTCCGATATTCCTAACGACCGGGCCCGGAGGCCGCGGTCTGCTCCACTGACGAGCGGATGAACATCACGATTTCATCAAGCGAGGCGCCAGGCTGAAATACAGCCGCGACGCCCTGCCGGCGGAGACGTTCCGCGTCCTCGTCGGGAATGGTGCCCCCCACCACTACCAGTACGTCCTCCATGTCCTTCTCGCGAAGAAGGGTGAGGACGCGAGGCACAATGGCGTTGTGCGCTCCCGAGAGGATGGAGAGGCCGATGACCTGCACGTCCTCCTGGAGCGCTGCGTTGACGATCATTTCGGGAGATTGCCGAAGGCCGGTGTAGATGACTTCCATACCGGCATCCCGCAGCGCGCGGGCAATCACCTTGGCGCCGCGGTCATGACCGTCCAGTCCAGGCTTGGCAACGAGAACGCGTATCCGCTTGTCCATGGACTCCGTCTTATTATAGCGGCACGCGATTTCCTGTTGCGGTTTTCCCTTGTTCGCGAGTCCATAACGTATGCGAGTACTGATAGTCGGCGGCGGCATCGTCGGGCTGGCCTCCGCCCTGCGCATTTCCGAAGCCTTGCCCGGCGCCATGGTCACGGTACTGGAGAAGGAAGCAAAGCCCGGGCAGCACCAGACCGGGCACAACAGCGGCGTGCTGCACTGCGGGCTGTACTACAAGCCGGGATCGCTGAAAGCGCGGCTGGCGGTGAATGGCATTCGCCAGATGGTGGAGTTCTGCCGTGAGCAGGGGATCAAGCACGAAATCTGCGGAAAGCTGGTGGTAGCGGCGGACGAAGAGGAGATCCCGCGACTCAAGGACCTGGAGGAGCGCGGCAGAGCGAATGGCCTCGAGGGACTGCGGTGGATGACCCGAGAGGAGATGCGCGAGCGGGAGCCGCACGTGGGCGGAGTGGCCGGCTTGCTGGTTCCGCAGGAGGGGATTGTGGACTACGCCGCCGTGTGCGCGGCGATCATCCGCCTCCTGGAGTGTCGCGGCAGCCGGCTGGTGACGGGCGCCCGGGTGCGCGGAATGCGCCGGACTGGAAAAGGGTGGGTGGCGGAAAGCGCGGCGGGCGATTTTCCCGGCGACTTCGTGCTGAACTGTGCGGGTCTGCACAGCGATCGGGTGAGCGAGATGACGGGCCGCCGCCGTGAACTGCGCATCGTGCCGTTTCGCGGCGAGTATTACCAGATCCGGCCCGAACGCGAGTCCTTGGTGCGGCACCTGATCTACCCGGTGCCCGACCAGCGCTTTCCCTTCCTCGGCGTGCACTTCACGAGGATGATTCACGGCGGCGTCGAGGCCGGTCCGAACGCCGTGTTGGCCTTTGCACGAGAGGGATACCGGAAGACAGACGTATCGGTGGGGGACCTGGCGGACGCGTTGACCTACAGCGGGCTGTGGCGGTTCCTGTCGCGATATCCGCGGATGTGCGCGCAAGAGATGGTGCGGTCGTTCAGCAAACGGCGGTTCTGTGAATCGCTGCAGCGGTTGGTCCCGGACATTCGCATAGGGGACCTGGCGCCGGGCGGCGCGGGGGTGCGCGCCCAGGCGCTGGAGCCGGACGGGGGCGTGGTGCAGGATTTCCGTTTTGCGGAGGCGCCGGCCGCCCTCCACGTGCTGAACGCCCCGAGCCCGGCGGCGACCGCCTCCCTGGCGATCGGCGCCGAACTGGCACAGCGCGTCCGCACCATGGTGGCGGCTTAGCCGGCGAGACGGGTCAGGCGCGAGTGGCCGACGCCGTCAGGTGCCGCGAAAGCGTGGACAGGAGGGCAGCGACGCTCAGCGGCTTGGTCAGATAATCATTCATGCCCGCCGAGAGGCAGCGCTCGCGGTCGCCGGCGAGCGCGTGCGCAGTCAGGGCGACAATGGGCGTCGTACTGCCCGACCGCCGGAGCTGAGTAGTTGCTTCGTATCCGTCCAGTTCGGGCATTTGGCAATCCATCAGGATGAGGTCATAGCGGCCCGCTTCGGCAAGGCTGACGGCCTCCTTCCCGTTCACGGCCGCGTCCACACAGCAGCCGAAGCCGGTCAGCAGCCGGGTGGCCAGGAGGCGGTTCACGCTGTTGTCCTCTGCCAGGAGCACGCGCGCGCCCTCAAAGGGATGAACCACGAGTGGAGGTTCAGTGGCCACCGGAGGAGGAGCGGGCGGGGGAGCCTCGGGATTGACCGGCAGTTCTACCCAGAAGACCGAGCCGCAGGGTTCGTTCGGAGCGTATCCCGCGTCGCCGCCGAGCAAGCCCGCTAACTGTCGGGAGATGGCCAGTCCTAAACCTGTACCGCCGTACCGGCGCGACATGCCGCTGTCTACCTGGCTGAACTCCTGGAACAGACACTCCCGCTTGTCTTCCGGCACTCCGATGCCGGTGTCGACGACCGAGATCCGGAGACGGCACTCGGGGACGGGCGTCACAACGATGCGGACCGACCCGCGATCGCTGAACTTCAGCGCGTTGCTGACGTAGTTGGCGAGGATCTGGCGGAGGCGCACGGGGTCGCCGGCGTACCAGCGATGGAGACCGGGTTTCATGTCGACGCTGGCGGCGATTCCCCTCTCGGCCGCGCGCCCGGAGAAGGTCGAGAGAACGTCATCGAGCAATTGCCGGAGGTCGAAGACCGTGGTTTCCACGCGCAGCCGGCCCGCCTCGATCTTCGACAGGTCGAGGACGTTAGAAAGAATATCGAGAAGCTCGGTGGCGGAGGACTTGACGATCTCGAGATCGCGGCGCACGGGCGGAGAGAGAGGCGACGTGAGCACCAGCTCGGTGAGCCCGATGACGCCGTTGAGCGGTGTCCGGATCTCATGGCTCATCTTCGCCAGGAAGTCGCTCTTGGCGGCGTTGGCGCGTTCCGCGGAGGTGCGGGCCTCCTCGGCTCTGCGGTTGGCGTGGTTGGCACGGACGTAGAGGAGAACGAAGACGGGGAGGGCGAGGGAAGCGGAAATGAGAATGACCAGATAAATGCGATTGCGGCGTCGAGCGTCCGCGAGACGGGAGATGAGCCGGGTGTCGGTAGTGGAGAAGGCCGACCAGCGCTCATGGATGGTGGCGAAGGTACCGTTGGACAGGAGTTCGTCAATCTGCCTTCGTATCAGGATGGCCGCCGCTGCTGCCTCCGGCGTAGCCATGATTCTCAGCTCAGAGGTAACGCCCGGTAACATCTGGAGGTGGAACCGTGCCCCTTCACAGCCCGCGGGTCGTTTCAGGAGAGCAACGTCGAGGAAGCGCGCCTCGCTCAGGGCAACCGCTGCCCTGCCGTCACACACTGCCTGTATCGCATCTTCCCGCAGGGACGTGTGAAGAACAGGCGATCTCGGAAACCGCGTGCGAATGACCTGATCGAGGAACGGTCCGGACCGAACGGCGACACGACTTCCGTTCCAGCCCTCCACTGACCGCGGCCGGGAGCCGGCACTGATCAGAACGAAATCGTTCGTTAGCCAGGGCTCCGAGAATCGTGCGTATCGCAGGCGCTTTGGATTGGGGGTGACGCCGGGCCAGAGGTCGACTGCCCGCTGCGCGAAAGCTTCGTCAATCCGGCCACGCCAGGGCACCCAGCGGAGGCGGATGCCGGCCTGGGCTGCGGCAGCGTTCATGATGTCGAACAACAGGCCTTCCACCCGCCCGTCCGGTAGAAGTGAATGATAAGGAGGAGCATGGTCGGCGCCGATACGGTACTCGCGAATGGGCGGCGCGGCTGGCGTGGACCAACGGAAGACCGCCCAGAGGGACAGTCCGGCGAGCACGAGAGCCGAGTGGCAGATCCGACGCCGCATAGAGAACTGTAAGGCTTATCGGCATCCGCCAGCCCGGCAAGAGCCGGCGACTCAGGGCTGGAAGATGCGAGCCTGATCCCAGCGTTTCACGACATCCTCAACTAGGGTGCCGACCTTATCGACCACCGCCAAGAAGTAAGCCTTCGCCTTTCCGTCGTCGAACTTAACGTAACCCTGGTTGGGCTGGTAGAGGATGATGGACGCCGGAAACGGATAGGCGGACCAGGCGCCGGCGGGTGGCCGTGGCAGCGCGAGAGCGTCGTTGTAGAGCTCACGCCGGACGAGTTTCGGGTTGACGGCCTGAATGAAGGCGTTCTCGTTCCATCCCGCGTGGCCGCCGTCCTCGCCGAAGATGCGCAGCGTGATGTCGGAACAGTAGGACCACCAGTTCACGACGAGAGTGCGCACACGATGCTCGCGTCCCGCCTTCTCCGCCACCTCGTTAAGAATCGCCGTCTGCGGGCCACCGTGTCCGTTGATGATCACGAGGTTGCGGAAGCCGTTCCGCGCGAGGCCGGCGAGGATGTCACCGACGAACGCCCGGTAAGCGGGCTCGGAGATCGAGAAGCCTCCGGCGTACGCGTCAAGGCTGCCGGTGACGCCGTAGTTCAAGGTGGGGGCGATCATGGCGTTTAGCCGCGGAGCCAGGGCCCTGGCAATCGCCTCGGGCGCGGTGTTATCGGCCCCGTTGTTGACGACGCCGTGGGCCTCCAGGGTGCCGGTGGGAAGGAGTACGGTCTGAATCCGGGCCGGAACAGCGGCCCGAAAGTCCATCCAGTTCAGGTCGTTCAGCTCTCGGGTGGGCGGTTCCTGGGCGGTGAGGACGGCGCCCGTCAGGAGCAAGGGAATTATCAGCCTCATGGGAGAGGCTATTTTATGCGCGCGGCGTCCTCAGTGTCGAACTCGAGTCTGTCGGAGATCAGCGCCTTGCCGGAGAGGCCTTTTCGTGCGATGCCTTCCTTCCCGTGGTCATGCGTCCTTCCGACGATGTGATACAGCTCGTGAGCGACCACGCGCCCGAGGGCGCGGCCCATCAAGCGGTCGGCACGGGCATGGTCTCCACCGAACATCGCTGAGCGGACGGACTTGCGGACATGGTCGCAGCGCACGACGCTGTAGGGCTGAACTTCGCCCTCTACCGTAAGCGAATAGGCGAGCGGGCCCCGCTCGTCGAAGACGATGGGGTAATGGTCGAGTTTGCAGTTTCCCCGGAAACGAACCAGGACCAGATCGTCAAACGACTCACCCTGGGCCATCTCCGATTTCAACTTGAAATTGAGCCGGACGCCGGCGGGGCGGAGGACGTTCTCGAGTTCGCGCTGCATCTCGAGGTAGCTGATCTCCGAGTAAGGCTGATCGAACTCCACCAGCAGCGTGACGGGCGAACGCTGTGCCCGTGTCTCCGCAAAGGCGGATGGGGCGAAGACCGAAAGGACGAGAGCGACAAGGCTTGTGATCAGAATCCGGTGAAGGTACACATGACCTCCGCGCGCGCGAATACGAGGCGTCGCACTAAGAATTATATCGGACCGCCGACTGCTTTCAATTAGGGGAACGCAATTCAGGGTCCACCTTCACAGGAGGCGAGCCCCGCCTCAACAGGTACAATGCCGCTCCCGTCAGGAGGCCCGCAAGCCCAACGGCTAACTGACTTTGGTTCATCCCAGTAAGGAGGAATGCGGAGGCCAGAATGCCAAGGATCGGGAAGAGGGACCCGAACGGAAGGGTGAAAGTGCGCACCTCTGGCAGCGTTCGACGGCGAAGGATGGGAACCGCAGCGCAGGTGGTGAGCGAGTAGAGCAGCCGCGCAATGGCATTGAGAGCCGCCAGCGTCACGAACGTACCGGAAAGCGCGAGGGCGAGCGTAGCGGCCGCGAACACGACCACGGCGACATGCGGTGTCCGGAAGCGCGGATGGATCCGCGCGAGCGGCTCGGGAAGTTGGCCGCCGGCGGCCAAAGCATAGAGGAGGCGCGGGCCAATGAGGAGGATCGTACTGTTCGTACCGGTGGTGGAGAACACCGCCGCGGCTGCCATCAAGGCCGCCCCGGCCGGACCGAGGAATTGCTGGGCGGCCGAAGCAATGGGTGTGGCGCTGGCTGCGAGGTTCGGAAGAGCGCCGACACACACGATCTGGATGAGCAGGCACAAGGTGACGCTCAGGGCAATGGCGATTACGGTTGCGTACGGAAGGTAGCGGCGGGAGCCGATCACCTCTTCGCTCGGAACGCTCGCGAACTCGAAGCCTCCGAGGGCGAACAGGAGAACCAGAGAGGCCTCACGCAGGGGTGCGAGCGGAGGCGGCGCGGCGGGGAGAACGGAACGGACGTCAATGGAGAAGAGACCCACCGCGACGAAGATCAGCAGCGGTATCAGTTT
This sequence comes from Bryobacteraceae bacterium, assembly GCA_033763935.1. Classification (GTDB taxonomy): domain Bacteria; phylum Acidobacteriota; class Terriglobia; order Bryobacterales; family Bryobacteraceae; genus DALYJJ01. The sequence continues at coordinate 244,597 of JANRJO010000107.1, read as the reverse complement.
GGCGCCGGTAAGCAGGTTGACCACAAGCGAACCGTAGCGGACGCCGGCGTAGTTCATGGCCGCGAGGACCGTGATCGATGCTGTGATCGCGATCGAGCGCGCACCGGGTAAGGACAACGCCGGGTCGGCGTAGCCAAGATAGGCGGCGAACGCGTTGGCGATAGCGGCGGCGCCCGCCAGGCGGCCGAGCAGGAACATCCAGCCGACTTCGAATCCCACGAAGGGGCCAAATGCCTCCCGCGCATACAGGTAGGGGCCGCCGGCACGATCGAAGTAGCTGCCGGCCTCCGCAAAGGACAGTGCGATAAGAACTGCGGCGGCGCCCGCGACGACGTAGGCGAGTGGACTTGCCTCGCCCAAAATGCCTGCCACAGTGGCGGGCAGGACAAAGATCCCCGCGCCGATGACGCCGTTCACGGCGATGGCTGTGAGGCCGGCGGGCCCAATGACACGAAGGAGCGATGGCCCGCTAGCCACAGTGCGGCTCAGGGGAGCGGATTGCCGTCGGCATCGATGGCCGTAACCGGGCCGATGTTCAGCTCCTTGATGCCTGGTTCGATCTTGGCGCGATCGCCGACGACGATCCAGACCATGCGGTCCGGACGCAACACGCGTTCGGCAGCCGCGTTCAGATCCTCCCGCTTCAGGGCGCGGACCTTATCCGCGTAGGTCAGGTAATAATCGTCGGCGAGATCGAAGCGAACAATCTCGCTAATATCCCCGAGGAGCGCCTGCACCGTCTCCTGGGAGCCGGCAAGGCGCAGGGTCTGGTTGCCCACGGCCATGCCGAGCTCTTCTTCCGCTACCGGCTTATCGCGCACGATGCCGCGGAGTTCCTTGAGCACCTCCGTCATCGATTCCTTCGTCTTGTCGCTCTGCACAGGCGCGTAGGCAATGAACGGGCGCTGCCCTTTGGCCGAGGGCATCGCGGTGCCGGCGCCGTAAGACCAATGCTTGTCCTCCCGCAGATTCATGTTGAGCCGCGAGACGAAGGCGCCGCCCAACACGGTGTTCATCGTTTCGATGGCGATCTCCCGCGGATTGGAGCGGGGTGGCGCCACCTGCCCCGCCATGATCACGGACTGAATGGCGCCCGGCTTATCGATGATGTAGACAGCCGGCGACTCCTTGATCGGCACGTTGGCGACGTTCTTCCTGGGAACCGGCCCCTGCTTCCAGCCGGCGAACAGCTTCTCGAGCTTCGGCGCGATCTCAGCTATGGTCGTGTCGCCAACGACGATCAGCGTAGCGTTGTTCGGTTTAAACCACGTCTCGTGGAATCTGCGCATCGCGTCGAGCGTGAGCTTGGCCGCCGTGGCTTCCGTCCCCGAGCCGGAGAAGGCTTGGCCGTAGGCGTGATCGCGGCCGTACAGAAACGCGGGGAGCACGCGGATCCCCATGGAGAACGGCTCGGCCTTCTCACGTTGAATTGCCGCGACCAGGTTCTTGCGCAAGCGTTCAAAGTCGGCTTGCGGGAAGGCGGGGTTCAGAATCACGTCCGCCCAGAGCGCAAGCGCCGGGTCGAGATTAGGCTTGAGCGCCGAGAGGTTTACCAATGAGAAGTCGAGGTCGGACCCTGAGCCGATGGTGGCGCCCAAACGGTCGAGTTCCTCGCTGATCTGCAGCGAACTGCGCGTCTTCGTGCCTTCGTCCAAAAGGTCCATCGCGAGCCGGGCAGTGCCGGGCAGGGCGAGTTGGTCCGACGCGAAGCCGGCGTCGACGAGGAGCTGAAAGTTGACGATCGGCGTTTCATGCCGCTGGGCGACAACCAGCTTCATACCGTTCGAGAGGGTTCGCCGTTCGAGCGCCGGCATGCGTAAGGCCGGCGTCGCGCCCACGTCCGGGAGTTTGGTGCGATCAATGTCCGTGGCCGCCGCCTTGAACTGCCCGAACGGGTGGATCTCGAGGACGTAGACCCCGTCGCCGAGCCAGCGGTTGGCCGCGGCCCTTACGTCACTCGACGTCGCCTTCTGTACCCGGTCCATCTGCACTTTGTAGTGCCCGGGGTCTGAGGCAAAGACCATGTTGGTGGCGAGAATATCGCTTTTGCCGCCGAATCCACCAATGCGCTGGATGCCGCGCACGAAACCCGCATAGTACTGCGTCTTGATCCGGTCAAGCTCGGCGGCGTCCGGTCCCGTCTCCAGGAACTTCGCCAGTTCCTCGTCCAATGCCTTTTCCACCTTCGCAAGGCTCTCGCCGGGCCGCGCCGTGGCCTCGATCACAAACTGGCTGCCGATCTCCCGGGAGTCGATATAGACGGTGACCGAAGTCGCGGTCTGGTCCGAGTACACGAGGCGCTTGTACAGGCGGGACGACTTCCCCTGGCCGAGCGCGGCGCTCACGATACGCAAGTAGTCGGCATCCGCAGCCGTGTACTCGGGAGTATTCCAGACCTTGCGCACCCGCGCCTGCGGGACACGGTCTTCAACCACCTGCCTCTGCGACCCTTCTCGCTTGGCGATCCAGGCCTTGTGACGTGCCACGGGAGGTCCCGCCGGGATGGCGCCGAAATACTTCTCCACCTTCTCCTTCGCCGTCTTGAGGTCGATGTCGCCGGCGAGCACGAGCACAGCGTTCTGGGGCCCGTAGTAAGCCTTGAACCACTCGTGAACGTCTTCCAACTTCGCCGCGCTCAGGTCCTCCATTGACCCAATCACGGACCATGAGTACGGATGGGCGGCAGGAAAGGTGGATTTAATCGTCAACTCCTCGGCCACCGCGTAAGGTTGGTTCTCGAACTGGCGCTTTTCGTTCTGCACCACGCCGCGTTGCTCGTCGAGTTTCTCCTGGGTGATGGCCTTCAACAAGTGGCCCATACGGTCCGACTCGAGCCAAAGCACCATATCCAAGGCGCTGGTCGGAACGTTCTGGAAGTAGTTGGTGCGGTCTTCGTTGGTGGTGCCGTTGAGGTCGGTGGCGCCAACCTTCTCGAGGGCCTTGAAGTAGTCTTGATTGAAGTTTTCACTCCCGTTGAACATCAGGTGTTCGAAGAGGTGAGCGAAGCCTGTCCGGCCGGGCTTTTCGTTTTTCGACCCGACGTGATACCAGATATTCACGGCGACAATCGGCGCCTTCCGGTCCTCGTGTACCAGAACGGTGAGGCCGTTAGGCAGAGAAAATTTCTCGTACTTGATGTCGATCGTCGGCGTCTGGGCGCACAGCGCGGTAACGCTGAGAGCCGCGGCAAGGGCAATTCGCATGGGTAGGGACTCCTGACTTAAGGCACGCGCTCGGCGTGCCCGCCTTTCGCACTCAGATGACGGTAGTATCCCAGGTCTCCGCCTGTAAACAGTTTTGTGGCGAAAAGGATTTGACCAGTGTGCTGGGCGAAATGTTCAACTACATGATAGACGGCCTCGAGGACAGTGACGGGGTACCCCTGCACCTCGATTGTTACTTCGAGGCGCTCCGCGGTCAGGCCGGCAATGATGTCCAAGGCCGGATCGACGCTCTCCCGCAGCGCCCGCGCCAGTTGATCAGCGGAGAGGCCGCCGCGCGCTGCGAACTCGGCATCCCGATCACGGACGGGCGGCAGCCCGCCGATACCAGTGCCGATCCACTGCCTGACATTGCCGGAGAGATGCAGCACCAGGTTGCCGATGGAGTTATTGCTCTCCTGCTCGCGCTGCCAGATCTGCTCCGGCGTCAGGCGGCCGAGGCAATCTTCAATGCGCGAGGAGAACTGCCGGAGCTTGCTGGCGGAGAATTCGAGGAATAGGCGATCAAGACTCATCTAGAGCGATCGTACCCGGTAATCGGCGACGGCGGGCATCTGAACGACTCGGCACATTTCGAAGAGACGAGAACGCGCGCGCGCCCCGATCTTGTCCGCCAATGTAGCGCGATAGTCGACCTTGCCGGTGGACGCGTTGCGTTGGATGACAGCGCTGCCCGCGTCCGGATCGGGCAGGTTGCTGGTCGCGATCAGCGTTTTCCGATGATTGCAGCGGTAGGTGATGATCGACGTGACGATGTCTTCGGTCCACTCCGTGACGCGGTGGGCCCCGAGGTCATCGAGAAGGAGCACTCCGGCCTCAAGGGCATCGCGGTAGGCATCCCGGTTGCTGAGCTTCGACGCCTCGTCGTAGCTCGCGCGAATGCAGTCGAGAAGGTTCTGGTAGTCGAAGAAGACGCCCTCGAACCCCTTGGCAAGAATCGCGCGGAAAGCGGAAACGGCAAGGTGCGTCTTGCCGGTGCCGGGCTCTCCGATTAGCAGCAGGCCGGGCTTGTCGAGAACCGGGTATTCGCGCGCATACGTACGCACGAGCCAGAGAACCTCCGCGAGTTCCCGCCGTCCCACGGGATTGTTGTCGGGAAGCCGGAACGTATCGAAGGAAGCGCCGCTGTAGTTGGTGGGAATACCGGCCTGGGCTTCGAGCGAACGGGCACGTTCCTGGGCCGCGCACGTGCAGCGATCGGCTCCCGTGACGCCCTCCCGCTCGATGATGCGAAACCCGGTGCCATTGCAAATCGGGCAGACCGCTTCGCCGCTCATTCGATCACCACCAGGACATCGCCCGCCGCTACCGTCGCGCCTTCGGCCACATTCACCTGGGCCACAACGCCCGCCCGCGGCGCCTTCACCTCATTCTGCATCTTCATCGCTTCCACCACCAGAAGACGCTGCCCGGCCTCCACCGGTTCGGCCGCCGTCACCAGAACGCGTACGATCTTGCCGGGCATCGGAGCCGAGATGGTCTGCCGGCCTTCTCCTGGTCCGGAGGCATGACGCCCCCGGCGCGAGCGCGGATCGAAGGCCTCAATCGCGAAACGATTGCCGCCGATATCCACCATCCAAGTTCGGTCCTCGGGATGGGCCGGAGTGGCGGGTACAATCTTGGCCTCGAAACTCCTGCCTTCCAGCAGCACCGAGTAGATGCCGGGCTCCACCTCCGCAACCGAAGCTTCGCCCGCCACGTGCGCACCATCGCTCCACTGCAGCTCAAAGCGGCCGTTCCGGGTCTCCAGCCGTCCGGTCCGCTCTCCCAGCTGAATGTCGAGCTTCATCGAAAGAGCCTCCCACGCCCCTCCGTTCGCCAGCGCGACAGCTCCGCCCCAACGCCGGCCGATGCCGGTTGCTCCTTACCGGAGTGGAGCGCGGCCACCAACACTGCCACCGCTTCAACCAGCGGATCAGGCGGTGAAGCGGCGGGACGGCGGGCGAAGAACTCATCGATGAAACCGGTATGCAACTGTCCCTCGTGGAAGCACTCGTCAGTGAGAATCTGCCGGAAGAACGGGATATTCGTCTTGATGCCGCCCACGTAGTACTCGTCCAGCGCGCGGAGCATGCGCTGGATCGCGGTGTGGCGGTCCGGGCCCCAGACGGCGAGCTTTGCCAGCAGCGGATCGTAGTCGAGCGGCACAGTCCATCCGGGGTAAACTCCGGAATCGAGCCGCACGCCGGGCCCCGTGGGGCGCTCCAGGTGAGAGATCAGACCCGGTGAAGGGAAGAAACGGTTATCCGGATCTTCGGCATAGATGCGGCACTCGAGCGCGGAGCCGCGCCACGATATGTCTTCCTGCCGCAGCGACAGCCGCTCGCCCGCGGCAATTCGTAGTTGCCAGTGCACCAGGTCGAGCCCGGTGACCAACTCCGTGATCGGATGCTCCACCTGGAGCCGCGTGTTCATCTCCAGAAAATAGAAGCGGGCCTGCTCATCCACCAGGAACTCAACCGTTCCGGCGTTGTAGTAGTCCACTGCTCGCGCCGCCTGCACCGCCGCTTCGCCCATCCGGTGCCGCAGTTCGGGATGAACGGCAATCAGCGGCGAGGGACTCTCTTCGATCACTTTCTGATGGCGCCGCTGGATGGAGCATTCGCGCTCGCCGAGGTGGATCAGGTGGCCGTGACGGTCGCCCAGAATCTGAATTTCGATGTGTCGGGATCGCTCGACCAGTTTCTCGATGTAGACGGCGCCGTCGTGGAAGGCACGCTCCGCTTCACTGGACGCATCGCGCACGGCGTCGGCCAACTCGGCTTCCGAATCCACGCGGCGCATGCCCTTGCCGCCCCCGCCGGCGGCCGCCTTCAGCAACACGGGATAGCCGATGGCGTTTGCAATGCGCCGTGCCTCTACGAGATCCGTAACGGGGTCTTCCGTGCCGGGAACCACGGGCGCGCCGGCCGCCTTGGCCAACTTGCGGGCGGCCGTCTTCGATCCCATCCGGCGAATCGAATCCGGTGAAGGCCCGACGAACACGATGCCAGCGTCTTCGCAAGCCTGAGCGAACTCCGCGTTCTCGGACAGAAAACCGTAGCCAGGGTGAATGGCATCGGCGCCCCGCGAGCGGGCGGCATCGATGAGCCGGTCGATGCGAAGGTAGCTCTCCTTCGACGGTGCTGGGCCGATATGCACCGCCTCGTCCGCCATGCGCACGGCGAGCGAGGCGCGGTCCACATCGGAATAGACGGCGACCGAGGGAATCGACAACTCCCGCAGGGCCCGAATGACGCGGCAGGCGATCTCGCCGCGATTCGCGACGAGCACCTTGCCAAACAGCGGCTTGGCAGGCATGCGTTCGACGGTGATTGTAGCAGGACTGCCCGCGCCGCGGTCCTCCGCGGGCTAGCTGGTCGGATTCCAGATGTAGCGGCCCTGCTTGTTGATGTACCCCTGCCGGTCGCCCATCCAAACCGGAGCAATGCCATCCCGGAACCGCCCCGCATCGTCAAACTGTGGATTGATCACCAGGCGGCCCTGCTTGTCGATGAACCCGTTGCGGCCCTGCATGGCCACCCGCGCGAGGTCGTCAGAGAATTCGCCGGCCGCTTCGAACTGTGGATTGATGGCGATCTTACCGCTCTTGTCGATGTATCCGAAGCGTCCGGCCATCTGCACCACGGCAAGCCCGTCGCTGAAATCGCCCGCCGCCTCAAACTGGGGATTGATCTTCATCTTTCCCCCGGTATCGATGTACCCATAGCGGCCGCCGACGCGAACCATCGCGAGCCCGTCGGAGAAGTTGCCCGCTTCCTCAAACTGGGGGGCAATCTGCCACTTACCGTCGTCGTCAATGTAGCCCCAGCGCCCGTTGGCTACGGCGGGGGCACGGCCGTTCTCGAAGCGCCCGGCGCCCTCAAACTGGGGGTTAATGACGAACTTACCCTCCTTGTTGATGTAGCCCAGGCGAGGACCGATACCCACCAGCGCTTTACCTTCGGAGAACGGGTCGGCGAGGTCGAAGGCCGGCGTGATCACTAGTCTTCCCCGGCGATCGATGTAGCCCCACCGATTCCCCAGCGCCACCGGAGCGAGACCTTCCTGAAACGGAAGCGCACGGTCAAACTGTGCAGGAACCACCAACTTGCCCGACCGATCAATGTAGCCACAACGGCCCTGCTGCCGGACCGGGTACAGTTCACCGCCGCCCTGTCGCAGAGCGAGTACAGCGACGATAGCCACCAGCAGCACAACGAGAGCCAAAGCGAGTACGAGACGCGAATTCCAGCGAACCACGGTGCCCTCCGGCACTACTTAGAGCACGCAAATTGCCGCTGCAACAAGCAAACGCTCTCAGGCGTCCGATTAAGCAAGGGGGATGACTCGATGAATGCAATTAACAAGAACTTACTCGTCGCGCTCGCCTTCGTTGCCCTGGGGGCGATCGCTGTTGCCGGGTGGGCTCGGCAAGGCGATGCGCCGGCGGGTGTGCAAGCTTTTCAGCCCGGTGTGTACGGAAGTAATCCCGCGGCAGCGGCTGCTCCCGTAGATAGCCGTAGCGAAATGGAAGCGTCACTGGACGGGTATCCTGCCAGTTACGGTAACCCTTGTGTGGAGCCGGCGCAGGTTGCGGCGCCTGTCGCTTACCGGGACCTGAATCGGCCCGTTCACGTCCGTCCCGCGCAGCGGGTAGTGGAAGAGCCAGCACGCCGGGAGGCGACGGCGGAACCCCGGAGTTCTGCTGCGCCGGCGCGTCGAACTCGGTCCACTGGTAAGTCGGTCGCGATCGTTGCCGGAAGTGCCGGGGTTGGCGCGGCGATCGGCGGTTTGGCGGGTGGCGGCAAGGGTGCGGCGATTGGTGCGATCTCCGGCGGCAGCGCGGGTTACGTATATGACCGTCTGACCCGGCGCTAGCGCGCTCCAGGCGGCTCGATCGAGGGCGGAGCTTCGTGCGGCGACGCAATCCGGCTCCGCTCTTGATCGGCGAAGGCAATTCGAACAACGGTGGTTCGACCCTCCCCGGTGTAGGTGCGCATCACGCTCCACCTCCTGCCGTCACCCCGGTCGAGAGCCCTGGAGGCGTCCTCGATCGTCCATGACTTCGCATCCGTGCCGGCGGGCTTCCGCTCGACGACCAGCTCGTAGCCTTTTCGCTCTGCTTTCCAACCGCCAGCGTTGGCAATTCGAAGGGCTTCGTTCTCGGCATCGAGGGGCTCTTCCCGCGTTTCGACGTCGATCGCGCCGCGCGGCGTCTGCAGTTCTACGACAAAGCGCGTGCGGCCGGTTGTCTTATTGTCCCGCGCGGCGCTCGGTCGGATCGCGCGAACCGTGACAGCGGCGACGTCGCCCGCAAGAGTCTCTGCCCTCGTAGGGACCCCGAGCACTTCTTTCCGTACCACCACGAGTCGACGCACAGGATCGAGTTCCACCCGCTGCCGGGCGCCCAAATACATGACGAGGAGGCAACACCCCGCGCCGAACGCGCCTGCCGCAAGGTACCGCTGTGCGGTCGGCGGCCACGTTCCCAGCAGAAACAGGGCGATGGCAAACGCGATGAGCGCCAGCACGATAGCGAAGACGGGCGCAATTCCCGGGGCGTACGATAACTGGACAAATCCGGGGGTAGGTTCCACGGCTAAGTGAATACTTCGCGAATCACCGAACCGCCGAAATCGGTAAGCTTTTCGTGGCGGCCGTTGTGGAGATACCACAGCTTATGCTGGTCGAGACCCAACGCATGCAAGATGGTCGCATGAAAGTCGCGCATATGGTAGCGGTCTCCCACGGCGTAAAGCCCGAAGTCGTCGGTCCGCCCGATCACCTGGCCCCCTTTTACCCCGCCGCCTGCAAACCACATGGTGAAGCCGTGAGGATTATGATCTCGGCCATTGCCGCTCTGTGACGTTGGCAGACGGCCGAATTCACTACCCCAAATCACGAGCGTGGAATCGAGCAGCCCGCGCTGTTTGAGATCCGCGAGCAGCGCGGCAATCGGCTGGTCCGTCATGCCCGCCATCTTCTCGTGGTTCGCTACCAGATGGCTGTGGGCATCCCACTGGACGCTCACCGGACCTCCGCCCGAGTAGATTTGAATAAAGCGAACGCCACGTTCCACCAGGCGCCGCGCCAGCAGGCACCGCGTGCCGAACTCAGCCGTTCGTTTCTGATCCAGGCCGTACATTCGCCTGGTCGCTTCCGTTTCCTTACTGAAGTCCACCGCTTCCGGCGCATGCGCCTGCATGCGAAAGGCGAGCTCGTACGAAGCGATCCGGGCCGCCATCTCGCTGTCCCCCTCCTGGGTATCCAAGTCATTCATGCGTTGGAGCAAGTCCAGGGTGGCGCGCTGGCGCGACGGCGTCATTCCCTCCGGAGGCTTCAAATGGAGGATGGGTGAGGAGCCGCTGCGCAGCAAAGTGCCCTGATAGACAGCCGGTAAGTATCCCGCTCCCCAACAGGGAGTCCCACCTTCGGGTGTGCCTTCGGGCTGGGGCATAACCACATAAGCCGGCAAGTTTTCTGACTCATTGCCGAGGCCGTAAGTAACCCATGACCCCAGGCTTGGGTGGCCGGCAAGAATGCGGCCAGTGTGGACCTGGTACATAGCCGGGGCATGCACCACACTCTCGGTATAGAAAGAGCGGACAAAGCAGATGTCGTCGACGTGCCTGGCGACATGCGGCATCAGCGTCGAGACATCCATCCCACACTGCCCGTGCCGCGAGAACGTCCAGGGAGTGGGAAGAATCGGATCGGAACCGTCGGTAAACTGGCTTACCACCTTGCCGAAGCTCGCCGGCAGTTTTTGCCCCTCGAACCTATTCAAATCCGGCTTGGGATCGAACGTGTCGATATGACTCGGCGCCCCCACCATGAAGAGGAAGATCACCGATTTCGCCTTACCGGGAAAATGGGCGGGTTTCGCTGCCAGCGGATTCACGCGTGGCGCTGCCGAGGCAGTCTCCCGGTGAAGCATCGCCTCGAGCGCAATGGCGCCGAAGCCGTGTGCGGCAAGCCTGAGGATCTCGCGGCGCGTCGAAGCGGGGCGGTGATCAGGGCACATAAACGAACTCATTTCGGTTCAACAGAGCCAGCGCGAAGTCGGCGAGGGCGCCGGAGCGCGACAGAAAGCCTCGCGCCATCTGTAGTTCGGCGGGGAGCGGCTCACGCGCCAGGGCCATGCGGTAGGCCGAGCGGATGCGGCAGTCGCGGCCCTTGCCGGCGCAGGCGGCACTGACTCTCGCGGCGAACGCCTCCGACTGCCGGGCCATGAACTCGCTGTTGAACAAGGTCAACGCCTGCAGGGCGTGCGTGCTCACTGGGCGTGTGGGACAGGAGGTCATGGCGTCGGGTTGATCGAAGTTCGCCAGCATGGGCAGGCGCACGGTCCGCTTGTTCAACAGGTAAAGACTGCGCCGATTGTACTCTGACGTGTCCGGACTGAGCGGCCAAAGATTATCGGGCTCGTCTTCCGTAAAGATGATGTCGTAGATCTCCTTCTCGATGGGGACCCTCACCGGCTTGCCGCCCATCTTCAGGTTCAAAGTTCCGGCGGCAGCCAGGACCGAATCGCGCAGGTGCTCCGCCTCCAGCCGCTTCCGGTTTGCACGCCAGTACAGACGGTTGTCGGGATCGATCTTCGCTTTCGCCGGATCGAGAACGGCGGACTGCCGGTACGCGCTCGAAGTGAGGATCAGCCGGTCCAGCGATTTGGCGCTCCAGCCACCCTCGACGAACTCCGCTGCCAGCCAATCGAGCAGCGCCGGGTTCGTCGGCTTCGACCCCAGCAGACCGTAATCGTTCGGGGTGCCAACAAGCCCCGCGCCCATGCGCAGCTGCCAGACGCGGTTCCCCATCACGCGCGCCGTCAAGGGGTGCTCGGGCGACGTCAGCCACTGTGCCAGAGCCGTCCGGCGGCCCGCGGCTCCCGGTGTCATCTTCGCGCCGTAGTGGCCCAACACAGTGGGAAAACCCGGGGCAACAGGATCCAGTTTCTGCCGGTGGTCGCCGACCTTGAGAATGTGCGTTACGGGCGCCTTCTCCAGGTTTTTCACGGTATAGGCGGTGGGCAGCGGATCGGGCTTCATCAAATCGATGGCGTGCATCTGCTTGCGAAGTCCGGCCCGGCGTGCGCGAACCTCGTCCGGCAGCGCCGCGACCAGTTCGTCCCATGAGACGCTGGTCTGCTCCTCCGCGGCTTTGGCGAGCGCGGCCTGCTCGGGCGTCCGTTTTTCCTTCGGAATCTCCAGCGCTTCGCGCAGCCGCGGCTCCAGCAGTGCCTTCTTCTTGTCCTTGAGCGCCTGCTTCACCGGCTTCTCAATAGCGGCCAACTGGTCTTTCACCGGCTTGATGCGCGCTTCGTATTCCTTCATCGCGCGCTCGTGCGCCGCCTTCTCCTCAGGAGTCGCGATTTCCACCTCGGCGCCCTCCGTGGCCGCAAAGATGGCCTGCAGCCGGTAGTAGTCGGCCTGCAGGATCGGATCGAACTTGTGGTTGTGGCATCGGGCGCAGCCGACGGTCATGCCGAGCACCGCACTCACGGTCGCCGTCATCTCCGTCAGCACTTCCTGCCGGTTCATTTCATCATCCTGGTTGCCGCCCACCAGGTGCACCGGTCCCACACGATGAAAACCGGCGGCGATCAACATCTCCGGATCGCCGGGCTTCCATTCATCGCCCGCAATCTGTTCCATCAGAAACCGGTTGAACGGCTTGTCGTCGTTGAAGGAGCGAACGACATAATCGCGGTAGCGCCAGGCGTGAGGCCGCTCGGCGTCCAGTTCGAACCCATTCGTATCGGCGTAGCGGACCACATCCAGCCACTTCAGCGCCCACCGCTCGCCGTACCGGGGCGAGGCCAGGAGCCGGTCGACCAGCCGTTCGTAGGCGCCCGGCGCCCGGTCCGCAAGGTAGGCGTCCACGTCTGCCGGCGACGGCGGGAGCCCGGTGACGTCCAGGTACAGCCGGCGCGCGAGCCGGCGGCGGTCGAGTTCGGGCGAAGGCGCCAGGCCTTTCTCCCGCATCGCCGCAAGCAGAAACGAGTCGATCGGGTTACGTACCCAGCGACCGGCGGCAGGAGGCACGGCAGGCCGAGCCGCCTTACGGAACGCCCACCAATTCCGGCGTGCGCCGATGAACTTCTCATCGGCGGCGGCGTCCGCGAGCAAAAGCGCGCCGGTGGCCAGGAACAGCAGCACGGCAAGTCCAGTCCGCAGCCGAAACATTCCCCTCTTCGCGTTCCCCCTTTGGCGATAGGATATCAGGGACATGCGATTCGGCATCAACACCTTTCTCTGGACGGCGCACTTCGGCCCCGAGCACCTCGCCTTGCTGCCCGTCATTCGGGAGCACGGCTTCGACGGGGTCGAGATGTTCGTGTTCGACCCCGCCGCCGTGCCGGCAGCGGCGATCCGGCGGGGACTGGAGGAGGCGCAGATGGGCTGCACATTCTGCACTGCCCTCGGCCCCGGCGTCAGCCTCGCCGACTCGGACTCCGCGGTGCGCGCAAAGGCGCGGCAACACGTCGCCGATTGCATTCGCGTCGTGGCCGAAGCAGGCAGCCATCACCTCGCCGGGCCCGTATACACTCCGCTGGGCGATAAGCCGGGACGGCGCCGCACGCAAGATGAGTGGAAGCGGGTCATTGAGGAGTTGCAGACGCTGGGCGACTGCCTGAATGCCCACGACGTCACCTTGTGCATTGAACCGTTGAATCGCTTTGAGACCTACTTCCTGAACACCGCCGCCGATAGCGTTGCGCTGGCTGACGCCGTCAACCATCCGAAGGTAGGCATCCTCTTCGACACCTTTCACGCCAACATTGAGGAGAAGGACGTAGCCGCCGGCTTCCGTCTCTGCGGCCGCCATCTGAAGCATGTCCACGTCTGCGAGAACGATCGCGGCACGCCGGGCAGCGGGCACGTGGACTGGCCGGGCGTGTTCTCGGCTCTCAAAGAAATGAATTACGACGGCTGGGTGACGATCGAGAGCTTTGGCGGGCAGATCCAGGAGATTGCGGCCGCCGCCTGCATCTGGCGCGACCTTGCTCCCACCACCGAATCCATCGCCTGGGATGGCATCCGGTTCCTCCGCGCGCACTTGCCCTAACGCTTTGGGCACAACAAATTAGCCAAATCTTGATCCGGCTTCGGATAAACTGAAGGAGGCACGGACGATGGCCTCCTTCACTCAATCCCTGTTGGCGCTCTGGCCGAAGTTGGACCTTACGGCAATCGTCGACATCATCATCGTCGCCGTCCTGATTTATCAGTTCATCCTGATCGTACGCAGGCGTCGCGCCGCCCACATTCTCGCGGGGGTAGTCATCCTCGTCGTGGTGTATGTGCTCGCCATGTGGGCAAAGCTGGAGCTGCTGCGCACCATTCTGGCAGGGCTAGCCCCGTATAGCGCGTTCGCGTTGATTGTGTTGTTCCAGGCGGAGATCCGCCGGCTGCTCGCGCGCCTGGGGCGACGCCGCTGGGCGGGCGTCGGCAGCCGGCTGCAAAGCCGCGAAATTGCCGACGAAATCATGCTGGCGGTGACTCAGCTCGCGCAACAAAAGATCGGCGCACTCATCGTGCTGGAGCGGGATATCGGTCTGCGGACGTTTGTCGAGAGCGGCGTCGCGCTGGATGCGGCGCTGTCGCGAGACCTGCTGCTCTCCATCTTCCTGCCGGGCACGGCACTCCACGACGGCGCCGTAATTGTTCAGGGGAACAGGGTCGCCGCAGCCGCCTGTTTCCTGCCGCTCAGCGTCAACCCGAATGTGATGCGAAATATGGGAACGCGTCACCGCGCCGGCATCGGCATTACGGAAGAGACGGACTGTCTGGCGATCATCGTTTCGGAGGAACGAGGCTGCATTTCCATAGCCGCCTTCGGGGAATTGGAGGCGGAGGTAAGTGAGGAGCGTCTGGAGGAGCGCCTGGCTCGGCACTTCGGCCACCGTGCCCGCATGCGCACGCCCTCTCGTGAATCGGCGTCGGCTCAGGGTCAGCCGATGCAAGCCGATTGGCCTCCCGCGCGCCGATGATTCGCCGCCTCACCACCAACCTGCCGCTCAAGCTGCTGTCGTTGGCGCTCGCCGCACTGCTGTGGTTCGTGCTGGTAGGTGAACCCGAGCTCACGGCCACCGTCAGCGTTCCCGTGCAATACAAGAAACTTGCTGCCGACTTCGAGATCGCCTCGGATTTCCAGCATTCGGTGCAACTGGAGGTGCGCGGACCATCAGGCAAGCTCAGCGCCCTGGCCGCGTCGCAGACGCCCGTGATTCTGGATCTCTCCGAGCAGCAGCAGCCTGGGGAGCGCACGTTCACCATTCGGGAGCACAACGTCCAACTGCCGCCCGGTGTCTCGCTTGCCCGCGCCATCCCTTCGCAACTGCGGCTCCGGCTGGAACGCCGAGTGACGAAGGAGGTGCCCGTTGAGATCCGGTTTGCCGGCCCCGCGCCTGCCGGCTATCGTGTCTCCGAGGTCCAGGTGACGCCCGAAAAGGTCCGCATCGAAGGGCCCTCCTCCCATGTCGAGCGAATTGACTCGGTGGAGACGGACCCCGTGCAGCTCGGCTCTGTCACCGGCGAGGCCGAGTACCAGCAGCAGCTTTTCGTAGGGGACCCGCAAGTGCGGCTCAGCGTCACCTCCCCAGTACGGGTAAGGGTGAAGACGGAGCGCGTCCGATAAACAGGAGACATGGCGAAACATCTGTTCGGTACTGACGGCATACGCGGTGTGGCGGGCGAGTATCCGCTGGATGCGGGAACCGTTTTCGCCTTTGGACTCGCTTTGGGGACGTGGGCGAAAGAGCACTCACCGGCACAATCCGCGCCCGAAGTGTTGATCGGCATGGACACCCGCGAGTCGGGCTCCTGGCTCGCCGCCACGGTGGCCGCGGGACTGGCGAAGCGGGGCGTTGTCACGCGATTCGCCGGCCTCATCACGACACCGGGCGTTGCCTATCTGACGCGGAGAGACGATTTTGTGGCCGGCGTCATGATTTCGGCCTCGCACAATCCGTATCAGGACAACGGCCTGAAGGTCTTCGACCATTCCGGTTTCAAGCTGCCCGATATAGAGGAGCATCACCTGGAGGAGCAGATTCTCGCCCTGGTCCAGGAGAGCGGCCGCGGGGATAGCCTCGCACTGACGGTAGACGAGGGCCTGGACGCGGAATACGTCGACTATCTGGTCTCCACGTTCCCAGGTTCGCTTGAGGGCCTGAATCTGGTACTCGATTGCGCTCACGGAGCGGCATCGCACCTCGCGCCGGAGCTCTTTACCCGGCTGGGAGCCGCCGTGACGCTGACCGGCTGCAGTCCCGACGGCCGCAACATCAACGCCGGCTGCGGCGCCTTACACGTGGCGACGCTGCGCGAGAAGGTGCTGGCTGCGGGCGCGCAGGTGGGTGTCGCATTTGACGGCGACGCGGACCGGTGCATGATGGTCTCGGCGGCGGGCAGAATCATCGACGGGGATCACGTGCTCTTCCTCGGCGGCCGCCATTTGAAGGCGTGCAGCCGGCTCCCGGGCGACCGCGTCATCGCCACCGTAATGTCGAATATCGGCCTGGAGCGGGCTTTGCGGCGCGAGAACATCAGCATGGCGCGCACTCCAGTAGGGGACAAATATGTTCTCGAGGAAATGCTACGGACGGGCGCCACGTTGGGCGGCGAGCAATCCGGCCACGTCATCTTTCGAGAGTTCGCCAACACGGGAGACGGTATGCTGACGGCGCTCCGAGTGCTCGAGATCGGGCGCGCCGCCGGCTATGATCTCGATGGCCTCTGCGCCGGCCTGCAGATCTTCCCGCAGATTCTGGTGAACGTGCGGGTAAAGAACCGCCGTCCGCTGGACGAGTTGCCATCGGTGAAACAAGCGATTCATTCGGTGGAATCGGCCTTCGGCGACGGCGGCCGCGTGCTCGTCCGTTTCTCCGGCACCGAACCGCTGGCCCGCGTGATGGTGGAGGGCCCCGACGACGAGAGCGTCAAGGCCTCCGCCGAGCGCATCGCTTCGGTGATTCGGGAAGAGCTAGGAAGTTAGAGCGGGCGCTCCGATTTCGATCTGAATCGCGGGCGCATGCAGCAGCGTATTGTGGATCAGGCACTTCTCGACAGCGCGATGCAGCCCCTCGCGATGCGCGTCGAGGTTCTCCAGGTTCGCTTCCACGTCAATTTGGAAAGCGGCTAATCGCGCTGGGTTCTTCCCTTTGTCTGCGGAGACTCGAACCCGCAGCCCGTCCGCCGGCAAAGAGCGAGCCTTCAAGTACTCAGCAGCATAGTAACCGGCGCACGTACCGAGCGACGCCAACAACAGTTCGGGCGGGGTCATCCCCTCGTTGTAGCCTCCGTTTCCCGTCGGCTGATCGCTGACAATCTTGTGCCCCCGGGCAGAAACTTCAAACTGAACTTCGCCCAAATGCTCTACCAAGACTTCCATTATCGGCTCCTGCAATCAGGATGCGGATGCCGCCAGGAGGTGACACCGATTGCTCCTTGTCACCAATCAGCGAAGTCCGCATCATTTCCCACGAATGCGGTTTCTCATCGTTCTGTTGGCGGGAAGCGTGTGTGCGCAGACACCGTTAACGATTCAAGAGGCAGCTCGCGCAGCTCTGCGCCGTCACCCTTCCACGGAAGCGGCGCGCTTACGATCCGATGCCGCTGGCGCGCGGGTGGAACAGGCGCGAGCAGGCTGGCTTCCCAAGATCAACTACACCGAATCCTGGCAGCGCAGCAACAACCCTGTCTTCGTTTTCAGTTCTCTCTTAACGCAGAGACAATTCGGAGCCGCGAACTTCGAAGTGGGACGGCTCAATCGGCCGGATTTCCTGAATCAGTTCCAGAGCGTGCTGAGCGTCGAGCAGACGGTGTTCGACGGACGCCAGGTCACCGGGGCGGTGCGGTCCGCCGAGCTTGCCAAGGTCATGGCCGACGAGGACAAGCGCGCGGCGGAGATGAACGCCATAGCGGCCGCGGCTCGCGCCTACTACGGGCTGCAGTGGGCGGAGGCAAACGTCGCGGCAGCGCGGCAGGCACGCCAGTCCGCTGAAGCGGACCTGGAGCGAGCGAAAGCGATCTTTGAGGCGGGCCGCTCCACCGAAGCAGATCTGCTGACGGTGCAGGTTTACCTTGCCGCCTCGCGAGAGCAGGAAATTCGCCGGACGCGGGAGCGTGAAGTTGCTGAGGCTGCGCTGGCAGAGGCTTTGGGCGAGGGGTTCGGGCAGAAGTTCGTGTTGCAGACCCCTTTGACCGCTCCCGTGGCGGACGGGCGCGCCATCGAGGCCTTTGAAACCCGCGCGCTGAGCGAGCGCCCGGAGGTGCGGCAAGCCGCGCTCTCTATCCGCGTGGCCGAGTCGCAAGGCGCCATGGCACGCGGTTCCCTATTGCCGCAGGTGGGCGTGCGCGCGCAGTTCGAAGCGGACCGGCAGGAGTTCGTCAACAAGGGAGGCACGAATTGGTTTGTCGGCGCGAGCCTGCGATGGAACCTCTTCAACGGTTACTCTGACCGCGCGCGCATTGCCGAGGCGTCGCACGCCCTGGCCGCCGCTCGCAAACAGGAAGAGCAGTTGCGGCGGGCCGTCGGCCTCGACATCCGCCGAGCGTGGGCGGAGTTGCAATCGGCCCGCGAACGAATTGAGGTGTCGTCGGCCACCATCCGGCAGGCGGAGGAGAGCCTGCGCATTACGCAGGACCGGTACGCGAACGGTCTCTCGACCGTGACCGATCTTCTGCGTTCAGAAACCGCGCTGGCGGAGGCTCGGACGCGACGGCTGGGCGCTTTGTATGACGCGCGGATTGCGGCACTCGCGCTCGAACTGGCGGCCGGAACGTTGACAGGAGATTCGGATGTCCTACGTTAAGTTCTCGTTGGTACTGGTGGTCACGACGGCGCTGGCAGGCTGCGGCGCTTCCACGCAGCCGCACCAAAAGGCGGAGGAGTCCGGGGGCACGATCAAGGTACGAACCGTGACGGCGGCCATGGTTGACTGGCCGTCCGGCCGGAAAGCGACGGGCACTGTACGCGCTAGAACCACGGCCGCGGTCAGTGCGAAGGTGATGGGCTACGTGCGCGAAGTGCGTGCCCGCGCAGGGGACACCGTGCGGGCAGGAGATCTGCTGGTGATACTCGACGCACGTGACCTGGAGGCGGGAGTGCAGCAGGCGGAAGCGGCCCGCGCCGAAGCGACCAGTGCGATGGCGGAAATGGAGAACGGGATCAGCGCGGCAAAAGCGCAGCTGGCCCTCGCGGAAACAACCTTCAAGCGCATGGAGAGCCTGCACGCGAGAAAATCGATCTCGAGCCAAGAGTTCGACGAGGCAACAGCGCGCCTGCGTCTGGCGGCGGCGGCGCACGAGGCGGCGCTCTCCAAGCGGGAGCAGCTGAAGAACCGCATCCGCCACGCGGACGCGGCGGTTACCTCGGCATCCATCTCACGCGGGTATTCGGAGTTGCGGGCGCCCTTCGCCGGCGTCGTCACGGAGCGGCGCGTCGAGCCGGGGAACCTGGCTACGCCTGGCACGCCGCTACTGATCCTGGAACAGGCTGGATCCTACCGGTTAGAGGCGTCGGTAGAGGAATCGATGACCGGTCGCGTACGAGTCGGGCAGACGATGCCCGTATCGCTCGAAGCGGTTGGCATTCACACCACAGGCAAAGTCAGTGAGATCGTGCCCGCCGTCGACGCGGCGTCCAGAGGCTTCCTGGTGAAGATCGACCTCGAGGCGGCGCCGGGGGTACGATCAGGGGTCTACGGCGTCGCCGAATTCCCTGGAAGCGGCCGGAGGGCGTTGGCTGTACCCACGGAAGCCCTTCGGATCCAAGGGCAATTGCAGTCGGTCATGGTGATCTCGGGGGGCAGGGCGCGAGTGCGGCTGGTCTCGGCCGGCGAGAGGCGCGGCGAAAGCGTGGAGATCCTGAGCGGCCTCGAGCCCGGGGAGACGGTTGCCGCGCCGGTACCGGAACGGCTGACGGACGGTTCGCGTATCGAGGTGAGCCAATGACGGGGCTCGCGGGCCGGCTGGCGGCGGCATGGATCGATTCCAAGCTGACGCCGCTGTTCATCGGCGCGTCACTGCTGCTCGGCGCCTTTGCCGTGGTAAACCTGCCCCGCGAGGAGGAGCCGCAGATCATCGTGCCGATGATCGACATCTTCGTGGGCATGCCGGGAGCATCCGCCCGCGAGGTGGAGGAGCGCGTCACACGGCCGATGGAGAAGCTGCTCTGGGAGATCCCGGGCGTCGAATACATCTACTCCACCTCACAACCAGGCGGGGCGCTGGCCGTTGTCCGTTTCAAAGTTGGCGAGGACGAGGAAAAGAGCATCGTCCGGCTGAACCAGAAGATGTTCGCCAACTTTGACCTCATCCCGCCCGGCGCGTCTCCGCCCCTCATCAAGCCTCGCTCGATCGACGACGTGCCGATCCTGGCTCTGACGTTCACGAGCGGGCGCTATGACGACGGAATGCTGCGCCGGTTAGCGGCCGAGGTGCACGATTCCATTAAGCAGGTTGACAACGTCGCCGCCGTGCAGATCATCGGCGGCCAGCGGCGGAGCATCCGAATCGTGCTGGACGAAGCGAAGCTGGCTGGCTACGGTCTCGCGCCGGCTCATGTACTGCAGGCGCTCGGGTCGGCGAACCAGCGCAGCCGCGCGGGACTGGGTGTAAGCGGCAACCGTGAAGTCCTGCTCGAGGCGGGCGGCTTCCTCCAGTCGGCTGAGGAAGTCGGGGAACTGATCGCGGGTGTTGCCAGCGGGCGTGCCATCCGCGTGCGGGACGTGGCGGAGGTGCGCGACGACGGTATCGAGCCCGCGCACTACGTTCAATTCGCCTCCGCGCGCCAGTTTCATCCGGCGGTGACCATCGCCGTTTCCAAGCGCAAGGGAAGGAACGCCATCACCGTTGCTGAGAATGTGCTGCACAAGGTGGACGGGCTGAAGGGGCGCGTGATCCCCGCAGACGTCGACGTCCACATCACCCGCCACTACGGCGAGACGGCCGCGGAGAAGTCGAACGAGTTGCTGCTCCACATGTCCATCGCTGTGATCTCCGTGACCATCCTGATCGCATTGACGCTGGGGCTCCGCGAGTCCGCAATCGTGTTCATTGCAATCCCGGTGACGCTCGCCCTGACACTGACCGTCTTCTACCTCTACGGCTACACGCTCAACCGCATCACGCTCTTCGCGCTGATCTTCTCGATCGGCATTCTGGTGGACGACGCCATCGTGGTTGTCGAGAATATTGTGCGCCACATGCGCCTGCCGGGCGCCGCCGGGAAGCCGTTGCACCAGGTGGCGATCGAGGCTGTCGACGAGGTGGGGAACCCGACGATCCTGGCCACGCTTACGGTGATTGCGGCGATCCTCCCGATGGCCTTCGTCGGTGGGCTGATGGGGCCCTATATGCGGCCGATTCCCATTGGCGCGACCGCGGCCATGGTCTTCTCGCTGCTCGTCGCCTTTCTGGTGACGCCGTGGGCGGCGGTCCGGATCCTAAGCCGGCACGCCGGCGGTGATCACGAACGCGAGGACTTTGTGACGCGCCTCTACCGGAGGTTCATGGGGGCGGTGCTGCACAACGGACCCTTGCGCGCGGCGTTTCTGCTCAGTGTCGTGGTGTTGCTCCTGGGCTCGATGGCTCTGGTGGGCATTGGCTTCGTCAAGGTCAAAATGCTGCCGTTCGACAACAAGAGCGAGTTCCAGGTGATTGTGGATATGCCCGAAGGTACGGCGCTCGAGGCGACGGCACGCACAACCCGTGAGCTGGCCGAACTCATCCTGGAACAGCCTGAGGTCGTCAACGTTCAGACTTACGCCGGCACCGCCTCTCCGTACAACTTCAACGGTTTGGTGCGCCACTACTATTTGCGAGCGGGTTCGAACGTTGCGGACATCCAGGTGAACCTGCGAGGCAAGCGCGAACGCGGCAGGCAGAGCCACGAGATCGCAAAGGAAGTCCGCAACCGCCTGGCGGCCGCCGCAGCCCGGGCCAACGCGCGGATCAAGGTGGCGGAAGTGCCGCCAGGGCCACCCGTACTGCAAACGTTAGTGGCGGAGATCTACGGCCCCTCTGAGGAAGGCCGCCTCAGCCTGGCCCGCCAGGTGATGGAACTCTTCGAATCAACCGACGGCGTTGTTGATGTCGACTGGTACGTAGAAGAGCAGCAGCCGAAGCGGCAGTTCCTGGTGGACCGCGAGCGGGCAGCGCTGAGCGGCATCACCGAGGCGGACATCGTCCAAACCATCGCCGTGGCGTCCGGCGGTCTGCAGTCGGGTTTGCTTCATGTCGCTTCGGAGAAGGAGGACGTGCCGCTCACCGTCCGGCTGGAGAAGGCGGCACGCTCCAATCCCGAACGGCTCCTGAACCTGAAGGTTCCGTCGCGTACCGGCACGCTGGTGCCCCTGGGCGAACTTGTCCGCGTGGCGGAGACTACGGAAGACCGCAGCATCTACCACAAGAACCTGATGCCAGTCACCTACGTGACGGCGGACGTCGCAGGGGTGATGGAGAGCCCGGTCTACGCCATCCTCGCACTTGGTCCCAAGATCAACGCCATCCGCATTCCCGAGGGCTACACGATTGAGCAGTTTACGGCGCGGCAGCCTTTCGACGACGCCCGGTACGCCATGAAGTGGGACGGCGAGTGGCACATCACGTATGAGGTCTTCCGGGACCTGGGGCTGGCATTCGCCGCGGTGCTGGTGTTGATCTACGTACTGGTGGTCGGCTGGTTCCAGAGCTTCCTGACACCGCTGATCATTCTCACGGCGATTCCCTTCTCGCTGGTCGGCATCCTGCCGGCTCACGGCCTGGGCGGAGCCTTCTTCACTGCCACCTCGATGATCGGCTTCATTGCCGGCGCCGGCATCGTCGTCCGGAACTCGATCATCCTCGTCGACTTCATCGAACTCCGTCTGAAAGAAGGCATGCCGCTCGACCAGGCGGTGATCGATGCGGGAGCAGTGCGATTCCGGCCCATGCTGCTGACGGCGGCGGCGGTAGTTGTCGGCGCAGCAGTCATTCTCTTCGATCCCATCTTCCAGGGGCTGGCCATTTCCCTGATGGCGGGCGAAGTCGCTTCGCTTGCTCTCTCGCGGATGACGGTCCCGATCGTCTACTTCATCTTCTACCGGCGGGCCGCGGCCCGCTTGCAAGACAAGGGGGCAGTTGCATGACGTTAGAGAGATACCTTCGAATGATTGCCGGCGCTTTTGTGCTGGCTACCACCGCGCTCGGCTACTTTTTGGATCCCCGCTGGTTCCTCTTTACGGCGTTCGTCGGACTGAACCTGTTCCAATCGGCATTTACCAATTGGTGTCCGATGATTACGTTTCTCAGGAGGCTCGGCGTGAAGACGGAGGGGGAGTGTGCGCTCGCCGCGGCTCGGCGCTAACGTGCGCTGGTGATTCGTTGCTCCCGTAGCGCGTCAGGTAGATGACGGCAAGCTGAACGGCCAACGCAATTGCGAACCAGACCTGCCACCGCGAGAGCAGCCCATCTTGGAAGGCGAACGCGCCCAGGTAGCCGAGGTCCGCGCCGAGCCGCCACAGAGCCAGCACAAACGCGGCGAAGGCTGCTGGCGTCAATAGCGCGGCGAACGCCAATGCCACACGCTGGTTCTTCCTGCGCGACGGCCGGATCTGGGGTCCATGCGGGAGTCGAATCCTGACCAACATCGGGGGGCGAAGGGCTCAGTCACAGTCTATCAGCAAGTGCGATAGAGTGTTTGTTTTCCGGCTCCTCACAAAGGGGGGCGACTCCTCCGCCGGGGAGCATTCCCGAGAAAAGGACTGACTATGCGCAAAATCAAAGCCGCCGTCATCGGCGCCGGGTTCATGGGTCGCGTGCACACCGAGGCTATCCGCCGCGTGGGGCACGTAGAGGTCGCGGTGATGGCCGCGCAGACTGAGCGTGAGGCGCAGGGCATCGCTCGCGCCATCGGCATCGATAAGTTCACGGGCGACTACAGCACGGTGCTCTCCGATCCCGAGATCGAAGCCGTCCACGTTTGCACGCCGAACGCCCTCCATTACCCGGTGGCGAAAGCCGCCATGGAGGCCGGCAAGCATGTGCTGTGCGAAAAGCCGTTGGCCCTCACCGCGGCCGAGGCGGCGGACATGGTGCGCATCGCGGACGAAAAAGGACTGGTCAACTGCGTAAATCACAACCTCCGCTACTACCCGGTCGTGCAGCACGTCCGGCAGATCATCGCGCGCGGAGAACTCGGCGAGATCCTCGTCGTCCAGGGTACGTATTCGCAGGACTGGCTGCTCTACGACACCGACTACAACTGGCGCATCGAGCGCAAGGACAACGGCGCGCTTCGGGTGGTGGGCGACATCGGCTCGCACTGGATGGACTTGATCCAGCACGTGACGGGGCAGAAGATCACGGCTCTGTGCGCGGACCTTGCCATCTTCCACAAGACGCGCAAGCGGCCTAAGGTGGCGGTGGAGACGTTTGCCGGCAAGACTCTCAAGCCGGAGGACTACGAAGAGGTGCCGATCGATACCGAGGATTTCGGAGCCGTGCTGGTGCACTTGGGCGATCGCGGCCGCGGCGCGTACACCGTCAGCCAGGTCTCCGCGGGCTGCAAGAATCGCTTCCAGATCGAGATCTTCGGCACTAAGTCCGGCGTCATCTGGAACCAGGAGAGGCCCGACGAGTTGTGGATCGGCCACCGTAACGAGCCCAGCCGGATTCTGCTCAAGGATCCCGGGCTGCTTGCCGGCGATGCCGCGGGCTTCGCCGATCTCCCCGGAGGGCACAGCGAGGGCTACGACGACACCCACAAGCAGGTCTTCAAGCGTTTCTACCAGAAGATTGCCGATCCCGCTGCGAAGGCGGATTTCCCGACCTTCCGGGATGGTCTCTGGGGGATGCAACTGCTCGAGAAGATCGTCGAGAGCCAGGCGAAGCGCGGCTGGGTGGAAACGGGCGCGGCCGCAGCCGCACGATAGCCGCCGGGCGGGGCGGGCGCGGCGCTCGCCCCCCTACTGACCTAGAAACTCGCCGATCGGCGCCAACGGCTCGATGCGGTCGCACACGATCTTAAACACCGCCAGCATGGGAACCGCCAGCAGCGCGCCTGGGATGCCCCATATCCAGCCCCAGAAGGTCAGCGACAGGAACACCATGACTGGATTCAGCGTGAGGCGCTGGCCCAGGACCCAGGGGGTGAGAACATTGCCCTCGATGCCCTCCAGGATGAAGTAGCTTACCGGCACCAGCGCAATCTGCCACACGGTGGGGAACGTAGCTGCCGCAACCAGCGTGATGATCGCGATGGTGGTCATCGCCCCCAGATAGGGAACGAAGTTCAGGATTCCGCCCAGCAGCCCCCACAGCAGCGGGTTCGGCAAGCCCAGCAGCCAGAAGACGCCCGCGGCGGCCAGCCCCAGCGAGAAATTGATCGCCGCCACGATAAACAGATAATGCGAGATGGTCCCCTCAATCTCGCGCGCAATCTCCACCGCCTTCTTCTTGTCGCTCAGCGTGGGCATCACCTTCACCAGTTTGCGGAGAAACAAGTCGCCGGAGGCTAGCAGGAAGTAGAGCAGTACGATCAGTACAGCGGCGCCGAACACGACACTGAAGGTCTGCGAGAGCAGGGACTCAAGCAGGCTGGGCTCCTTCAACGCCACTTGCTGCGGAGGCTTCGCGCCGGCCGGTGCGCCGGCGTTCGCCAACTGCTCCACCTTTTTTGTGGCCTCCGTCACCTGCTCTACCGGCTTGCGTAACGCCCGCAGCTTCGATTCCATCTTCTGGGCGGTTTCGGGCACGCGAACGAGCCACGTCGCCACCGGCCCGCTTAAGGTGTAGCCGAGCAGCCCGATGCCACCCAGCAGTCCGATCAGCACCAGCAGTGCCCCGAGCGCGGGCGGAATTCGTACCTTCTCCAGGGCGCGCACGGCCGGCTGCAGCAGGAAGCTGAAGAGCAACGCCAACACCACGGGCAGGAAGAAGTGCCTGGCGAAGTAGAGCGTATAGAAGGTTGCCAGGATGAACAATCCAGTCAGCGCCAGCGAACGGATTCCCAGGGGGCCCACGAAGGCCTGCTTCAGGTCATCCAGGTCCGGATCCTTCCGCTCGACTTCAGCCGCGACTCGATCGTCCACGACCCTAGACGCCGGTCGCTAGACAACTGTTACCAGCGCGTCCGCCCGGCGCCGTCATGGTAGTTCGGATACGCCGGCCTCTTGTGCTGGGGCAGCGGGCTCTTCTTGAGCTCCGCCAACACCACTTCCACCGCCTTCTCCAACTGCGGATCGCGGCCTTCGCGAACCGCCTTGGGGTCGAGTTCCACCTCGATATCCGGCGCCACACCGTAGTTCTCCACGTCCCAATCGCCCTTCGGACTCCAGAAGGCGAAGTTGGGCGCGGTCACGTTGCCGCCGTCCATCAATTGCGGGAATCCCAGGATGCCGACGAGCCCGCCCCAGGTTCGCTTGCCGATCAGCGGGCCGATACCGAGCTTGCGGAAGTACCAGGGCATCGCGTCGCCCCCCGATCCGGCGAACTCGTTCACGATCATCGCCTTAGGTCCGAAGATCGCCATCACCGGCGTGGTGATGTCTTCGCCGTACCGCGTCGACCAATAGTTCAGCAGCGGCCGGCGCAGGTAATCGACGATGTAGTCCGCCGCCTGGCCGCCGCCGTTGAAGCGCTCATCGATCACCGCGCCCTGGCGGCCGATCTGCGCCAGCAGGAACCGGTTGAAGTTGTTGTAGCCCGCGGTGGTGGTGTTGGGCAGGTGGACGTAGGCGAGCTTCCCGCCGCTCAACTGGTCTACCTTGCGCCGGTTGTCTTCGATCCAAGCCATGTAGCGGAGCTGCTGCTCGCTGGCCACAGGGACTACCGTCACCTCGCGGGCATCGGTGCCGTCGGCGTTAGGACCGACTTTCAACCGCACGCTCTTCCCGGCCGTGCCTTCAAACAACGCGTAGACCTCGTCCGTGGCGCGGAGTTCCTTGCCGTCCACCGCCAACAGGTACTCGCCCGCCGTCACGTTCACACCGGGCTGCGTGAGCGGGGCTTTCGCATCCGGGTTCCAGTTCTCGCCGTCATAAATGCGCGCGAAGCGGTAGCGGCCGTCCTCGATCTTGTAGTCGGCGCCCAGCAGGCCCACCTGCACCCGTTTCACATCCGGCAGCGCGCCACCGCCAATGTAGAGGTGACCTACGGTGATGTTGCCCAGCATTTCCTGGAACAAGTAATTCAGATCGGCGCGAGAGGCCAGCTGATCCAGATACTTCTCGTACTTCGCTTTGAAATCCGCCAGGTTCACACCGTGCAGTTTCGGGTCATAGAAGAAGTCCCGCTGCAGCCGCCAGACCTCGTTGTACATCTGCTTCCATTCGGCGCGTGGCTCCGTCCACACTTCCACCTGGTCGGTCTTCAGCGCGCCTTCGCCGGGCTTCACGGCGGCGCCGGTACCAGCGATAAACCATCTCTGCGCCGCACCGAACCCGGTGGAGTACAGCATCTTCTCGCCGTTGGCGGAGACTTCGAAGTTGGTCGCCGCGTCCAGAACCTTGTCCAGTTTGCGCGTCTTCATGTCGAACTTGTGGACCACTGCGGAAGGCGTCTGCCCCAGTGCATCCTGCTCCGACAGGTAGAACACGCCGGCTTTCCCCGCGGTGAGTCCCACGTAGTTCTTGGCTGGGATCGGCAGCGCGAGAATCCGCTGCTGGATGCGCTCCACGTCGATGCGCACCGGCTCTGGTCCCTTCTTGGCGTCCTTGGCGCTTTCCGGCTTTGGCGCGTCCGCCGGCTTCCCATCAGCCCCGGCCGGCTTCTCCTCGTCGCTCTCCGGCGCGAGGGGTGAGGGCAGGTCTTTCCGCAGCACGGCGACGTACACGCTCCGCGTCACGGGACGCTCCAGGCTCGACATGTCGATCCATCCCGGGCTTAGCCCCATGTTGGTGCTGGCGGCGAAATAGAGGTGCTTCCCGTCTTTGTCGAACTGCGCGAAGCGCGCGTCGCTCATGCCGTCGGAGATCTGGTGCGTCTTGTTCGCCTCAACGTCGTACACATACACCGCCCTCAGGAACGAGCGCTGCTGCTTGGTATAGGTGATCCACTTCGAATCCGGCGACCACGCAGGATCGATAGTGCGGAACGGAGAGTAATAGGTGTCCGTGTCCACCTT
Organism: Bryobacteraceae bacterium; assembly: GCA_033763935.1. GTDB lineage: Bacteria > Acidobacteriota > Terriglobia > Bryobacterales > Bryobacteraceae > DALYJJ01. The sequence continues at coordinate 217,283 of JANRJO010000107.1, read as the reverse complement.
CACTGACTTGCCGCTCTCCATGTCCAGGCACCACAGGTTCAGCTTGTTATCCGTATAGGCAATCTTCTTGCTGTCCGGCGACCAGACTTGGGCGTAGAAGAACGACGTCCCTTCGCCGATCGCAATTTTGCGCGTGTCCCCCGCGCCGCTCTGCGGCTTCACGTGCAGCATGTACTCGCCGGACTCGTCGGAGAAGAACGAGACGCTCTTTCCGTCGGGCGACCACGCCGGCGCTCGCTCCATCACGTTCGTGCTGTTCGTCAGGTTGCGAACATCGCCCTTCTCGGCCGGCACTGTCACGATCTCGCCGCGTGCCTGAAACGCTGCCCGCACACCTGACGGAGAGAGCGCCGCGAACCCGAGCGTCTGCGGCTTGACGAGTTTCGGCCGGACTTCGGCGAAGTCCCCTGTAACGCTGATCTTTACGGGCGCGCTCTTCTTTGTCTCGAGATCGTACAGGTGAATCCCGCCGAACTGCTCATAGACAATGGCGCCCGGGCCGGCCGCTGCCGCTTTCAAATCCAGGCCGTCGTTCTTCAGAACCTGCGTGACCGTCTTCTTTGCCGTGTCGTACGCAAACAGCGTCACCGGACCGGAACGATCGGACAGGAAGTAGACCTGGGTCCCGATCCACATCGGGTAGAAATCGTTGGAACCCTCGCGCGGAATCCTCACGATGCTGGAATCGGCGAGGTTCGCGATCCAGATCGGACTCGTGCGGCCGCCGCGGTAGCGCTTCCAGGCATCGTAGAAGTTCGGAGGGCGATTGTCGCCAATGGGCACATAGGCGATCTGCTTGCCGTCCGGCGAGAACGAACCCTGCAGCCCCATGGGCAGCGGCAATTCCGTGGGAAAGCCTCCCTCCACCGGAACCGTGTACAGTTTGCGAAAGCCGGCCTGCGCCTGCCGGTAGGAGCGGAATAACACCTGCTTGCCATCCGGCGTCCAGCCCGCGGGGCTGTCGGGGGTGGGGTGAGCCGTCAGCCTCTTGGGGGTGCCCCCGGCGGCAGGCACCACAAACAAGTCCCAGTTGCCGTCATACTCGCCCGAGAAGGCGACCATCGCTCCGTCTGGCGAAAACACGGGGTCCGTCTCAAGACCGGTTCCGGTGGTCAGACGTCTCGCGTCGCCGCCGCCCCTCGCGACGATCCAAAGGTCGCCGGCGTACACAAAGACGATCTCTTTGGCACTGACCGACGGCTTCTGCAGGAGGAAAGGCTTCTCCGGCGTCTGTGCAAACAGCGCACACACGGGTAACAGCAACGGGGCAATGACACGGAACCACATGTCCGTGAATCTACCACGCCCGAGAAATCACCAGCCTGGGCTCTGCCCTTTGTTCTGCTCGTCGAGCCATTTCTGCAGGGGCGCGAAGTAGTCGCGCATCGCGGTGGCGTCCATCTGCCGCTGGCCGGTCAGCGCGAAGAGCGCCTCCTGCCAAGGGCGGCTCGCGCCCAGTTCCAGCATCGCCTGAAGCCGCTTTCCCGCCTCCGCGCTCCCGTACACCGAACACCGATGCAAAGGCTCTCTGCATCCGGCTGTCTGCGCAAGCGCCCGGTGGAACTGGAACTGCAGGACGTGGGCCAGGAAGTAGCGCGTGTAAGGCACGTTCGCCGGCACGTGATACTTTGCGCCGGGGTCGAAGTCTTTTTCCGAACGGGCAACGGGAGCGCTCACACCCTGGTACTTCTGCCTCAGTTCCCACCATGCGGCGTTATAGCGGTCCGGCGCCACTTCGCCGCTGAACACCTTCCACCGCCATTGGTCAATGAGGATGCCGAACGGCAGGAACGAAACCTTCTCGAGCGCCCGCCGCAGCAGCAGGCCGATGTCCTTGCCTGGATCGGGGGCCTGCTTCAGGAAGCCCAGTTTCACCAGATACTCGGGCGTGATGGAAAGCGCGATGGTGTCCCCGATGGCTTCGTGAAAGCCGTCGTTCGCGCTGTCGCGGAACAGCAGCGGCTGCTTGTTGTAGGCACGCTGGTAGAAGTTGTGGCCCAGTTCGTGGTGCACCACGGCAAATTCCTCACCGGTGATGTCGATGCACATCTTGATCCGCAGGTCTTCCACGTTGTCCACGTCCCAGGCGCTGGCGTGGCATACCACCTCGCGATCCTGCGGCTTGGTGAAGAGCGACCGCTCCCAGAACGTCTTCGGCAGCGGCGCGAAGCCGAGCGAGGTGAAGAAGCGCTCGCCGATCCGCACCATCTCCCGCGCATCTACTTTGCGGGCCTTCAAAATCTCCGTCAAATCGAACCCCGGGTCCGCGTTCGCCGGAGCCACCAGGTCATAAACGTTGTCCCACGATTGAGCCCACGGATTGCCCAACAGGTGCGCTGGAATAGGTCCGCGCTCAGGAACCACGCCCGGTCCATACTTGTCCCGGAGCTTCCGACGCACATAAGTATGCAGCGACACATAGAGCGGCTTCACCTGCTCCCACAGGCGGTCCACTTCCTTCGCGAATTCATCCGGCGGCATGTCATATTTCGATCGCCATAACGCGCCGGTATCGCGGAAGCCCAGTTCCTTCGCACCCTGATTGGAAATCTCAACGAAACGCCGGTAGTCGTCTCGCATGGGCGGCGAAACCGTTCGCCAGCCCTGCCAGACCTCAAGCAACTGCCGGGGGTCGCGGCTCTCCCGCATGACGCGTTCGATCTGCTGCAGGTCCAGGCACTTGTCGCCCGTCGCGTTCGGGGGGCAATACCGCCCCCTCCCGTAGGTGCTTTCCATGCCCGTCACCAGGCGCGTGAGCTCCTCACTGAGCTTGGGATCGGCGGGCGCGGGCAGCGTGATGCCCACGCGCAGCAGTGTCAGTTTGCGTTCAAGCTCGGCGGGCAGCTTGACGTTGGCGAACTTCGCCGCCTTCTTGGCGAGATCGGCGGTCGCAGCCGCCAGCTTCTCGCTCGCCTGTGCCGCCAGAATCTCCGTATCGTGGGTGATATAGGTCGCCTGCACCCATTGCGCACGCGACGCCTCTTCCGATAGCCGCAGCAGCTGCTGCTCGGCCTCCTCCAGGAACCGTCGCGCGTCCTGCTCTGTCTGGGCGAAAGCGCCGGCCGTCAGCAACTGAAACAATAAAAGCGTGGCGAAACGCATACCTCTAGCGTATCGCCACGCGCAGTCAGCCGCGATTCCCAGGGGTGCTCAGCGCACCGAGCGATGGGTCTCATGCCAGGCGTCAATCTCACGCTCCGCCTGGTCCCGGGTGTATCCATAGCGTTTCTGGATGGCGCCCACGAGCTTGTCCTTTTTGCCACCCATCTGGTCGATTTCATCGTCAGTCAACTGACCCCATTTCTCTTTAATGGAGCCTTTGAGCTGTTTCCAGTTGCCTTCAATCCAATCCCAGTTCATGCCCCTACTCATTGCAAAATCGTTGCCAAATCCGTAAGTGCCGAGCGACCTGTACGCTGATCAGTCTTCCCTCTGTAGAATGTTCACGCCTTGTAGTTGCCTCACGGGGGAGAAGAAAAGCCAAAAATTGGCGGAAATGGCGCCAACGGCCGAGACGACCAACGCCGCCCTCGCCCCGTAGGCGCCCGCAATCGCGCCTCCGCTGAGCGCTCCGAGCGGCAGGAGGCCCTTCATGAGCATCTGCCAGAGCGCATTCACCCGGCCGAGGATACCCGGCGGGGTCAGAGACTGCCGCAGCGTCAGTTCGTGTACCGAGTAGATCGGGAACCCGATGTCTCCGAGAAGCTGGGACGCCCCCAGTGCCGCTGCCGCGAGCAGCCAGTTATCCGAAGGCGCCAAGGGGATGAGCACGGCCGCGAGCGCCGGAAGCAACGATGCGCCGGTGAGCACCGTACCCAGCCGGAACCATCGGCTGACGTGGCCGGATAGCAGCGAGCCAGCCAGATTGGACACTCCCCCCAGCGCGACCACCACACCAATGACGGCGGGCTGCAGTTTCAGCTCCCGCACCGCGAAGAACATATAGAGCGCCGCGAAATAGCCCCAGAAGTAGAAGACCGTACCGGTACGGAGCGCCAGCGCGCGCAACACCGGCTGCCCGCGGACAAACTGGAACCCGGCGGCTGCGGCCGCCAGCGTCGGCGCCTCCTCGTGCTCGGCGGAACCAGCCTTCTCCGGCCGGCGGATCCAACCGATAAAGACGGCGGAAACGACGAAAGAGAGGGCGTCGATCAGAATCGCCCTCGGCGCCGTCAAAAGCTGGATGAGAATCCCGGTGATGCCCGGGCCGAGGACTTCTGCCGTAGCAAAGCTGATCGCAAGCTTGCTGTTTCCCTCCAGCAAGTGCTCCTTCCCTACCAGCCGGGGCAAGTGCGCCTGGTAGGCCACATCGAAAAGGACCGTCATCGCGCCCGCCGCCACCGCCACCCCGAGCAGGAGGGCGAATGACAAATTGCCGGTCCATGCCGCCCAAGGAACTAAGCCGAGCACGGCTGCGCGACCGAGGTCCATGCCGATGAGCAGCGGGCGGTGCCGGTAACGGTCCACCAGCACTCCCGCCACGGGCCCCACAATAAACGCAGTCATCCCCTGCACCGCCGTCAACAGACCCATCGCGGCCGGCGAAGCGCCCAGAAGGGCCACCGCGGTATAGGGTAGACCCTCGCGAGTGACGCGCGAGCCGACCTCCGAAATGGTCATCGCCGACCACAGCTTCAGGAAGTCGCCATGCCGCCAGAGCGAAGCCATCTAGACAGAGTAGCGACTGTGCTACCACTAGAGTTCATGCTTCGCGACCCAGGCCTGGTTCCGCTCTCCCACCAGCATCACAACGGCCTCGCGCTGTGCGTCCTGGTGGAACGCGCGCTTGGCGAGGCGCCGTCCGATGAGTTGCTCGCGCAACAGGCGCAACGCATCATCGACCGCTTTGAGGTGGAACTGGTGAATCACTTCGCCCTGGAAGAGGAACTGCTCTTCCCGGCGTGCGCATCGTCCGGCCTCGATGCGGTCGTCCGCGACCTGATCGCCGACCATCGGGAACTGGAGAGGCTCGTCGAAACCCTCCGTTCCCAACCGGCGCTCGAAGGTATAAAGTCGTTCACGCACCTCCTCCGTCGCCACATCCGGCGTGAGGAGAATGAGCTGTTCGAAGAGACGCAGCGGCGCCTGCCGCCCGAGGCACTGGGCGACCTGGGCCGGCTCCTGGAACAGCGTGTCGTGAAAGTCTGTCTATGAGCGAACAAGTACTTCTCGAAACCCATCTTCCCGGCGTGGAACTGGCCGGCCGCGGCAAAGTCCGCGATGTCTATCGCATCGGCGAGGACCGCCTTCTCATCGTCGCCACGGACCGCATCTCCGCCTTCGATTACATCCTCGCCACCGGCATCCCGCACAAGGGCCGCGTTCTGACCCAAATCTCACTGTTCTGGTTCGACTTCCTCTCCGACATCACCCACAACCACCTCATCACCGCGTGTGTCGACGACTACCCGGAGCCGCTGGCATCGTATCGGGACCAGCTCGAGGGCCGGTCCATGCTCGTTCATCGCGCCGAGATGGTAGACATCGAGTGCGTCGCCCGCGGCTACCTGTCGGGTTCCGGCTGGAAGGAGTACCGGCAAAGCGGCTCCGTGTGCGGCATACCCCTCCCCGCGGGGCTCCAGGAGAGCGACAAGCTACCGGAACCGATCTTTACTCCGGCCACCAAGGCCCAATCCGGACATGACGAGAACATTTCCTTCGATCGCGTCGTATCCATGATTGGGCCAAACCTCGCCATGCAGATTCGGGACCTCACGCTCGCCATCTACGAGAAGGCTGCCGCCTACGCGGCCACGCGCGGCATTATCCTGGCGGATACGAAGTTTGAGTTCGGTTTCGTAAACGGGCGCCTGATACTGGCCGACGAGGCTCTCACTCCCGATTCCTCACGCTTCTGGCCGGCCGAAACCTACCGGCCGGGCGGTCCCCAACCCTCCTACGACAAACAATACGTGCGCGATTACCTCGAGGAGATCCGCTGGAACAAGCAGCCGCCCGCCCCGGCCCTGCCCGAGGAGGTGGCGCTCCGCACCAGCGGTAAGTACCAGGAGGCCTACCGCGCCCTTACGGGCAGGAACCTATGAACTGGCTGGATGTTCTGCTGGCTTTGATCCTCGGCGCGTCGGTCTTTGATGGAGCGGTACGCGGAGGTGCGCGCCTCGGCGTGAGCCTGGTCTCCGCTGTAGCCGCCGTTGTCTTCGGACTTTGGTTCTACGGCGCCGCGGGGTCGTTCTTTCTGGAGTATGTGGCGTCCGCAAGCATCGCTTACCTGTTGGGCTTTGTGATCGTTTTCTGCGGCACGCTGATTGCCGGAGCCCTCGTGGGGTGGGGCTTGGCGAAGTTCTTCAAGTGGGCGGGACTCGGCTGGCTCGACCGCCTGCTCGGCGCCACGTTCGGCCTGGTACGAGGGATCGTGGTCGGCATCGCCCTGCTGCTCGCCTTTATCGCCTTCGCACCGAAGTCGCCGCCGCAATCGGTCGTCGCATCGCACATCGCACCGTACATCATCGATGCCGCATCGGTGCTCAGCGCTATCGCTCCCAAAGAGTTGAAGGACGGATTCGCCGCCAACTACGAGCGCATCAAGAAGGCCTGGGCGGATACCATCCGGCAGGGCAACGCCCGGCGCCTACCCACCAGGGAGCTGTAGAGCGCGTTTCGCTTTGTCGACGGCCGGCGCCTCGTAGTTCGCGAAGGAGTCGAGCAGCGCCGCCGGCGTGTCGGCGGCAAACAGCATCGCGCCGTGCTCGGGCTCGATGAATCCCTCGACGACGGCGTGGCCGACGAAGCGCAGCAGGCCGTCAAAGTACGCGGCCACGTTCAAAACCCCGCAGGGCTTCATGTGCAGCCGAAGCGAGGCCCAGCTCATGATTTCGAACAACTCGTCCAGCGTCCCTAGCCCTCCCGGCATCGCGATGAACCCGTCGGAAAGGTCGGCCATCAAAGCTTTCCGCTCGTGCATCGTGTCGACGACCCGCAGCTCCGTAACGCCGAGGTGAGCCACCTCGCGCTCCACCAGGCTTCGAGGTATCACCCCGATCACTTCTCCGCCTGCCGCGAGCGCCGCCTCCGCCACCACCCGCATCAGCCCGACGCGCGAACCGCCATACACCAAACCGATCCTCCGTCGCGCCAGTTCCCGGCCCGTCTCGGCGGCCGCCGCCCGGTACTCGGCGCGATGCCCCGCACTCGATCCGCAAAACACGCAAACTCGCTTCATGTCCTCACCTTGAGCAATGCCTTTACGGCGTCCGCGCAGAGCACCGCCGCGTGCTTCGACTCCGCAGCCAGCCCGCCCACCGCTTCTTCCACGGCCTCCGCGGTCAGGCCGCGCATCGCCGCGCGGTCTTTGCCCACTAACCACTCCGCCAGCGCTGAACCCGCGGCGATGGAAGCCGTGCAGCCGCGCGTCTTGTACCGTGCCTCACCCACACGCTCTCCCTCGAACCGCACCGACAACCGCAGCACGTCTCCGCACGCGGGGTTTGACACTTCCACCGTTACCGCCGGCGGCTCCAACTCACCAACGTTTCGAGGATTTCGGAAGTGATCCAGCAACCGTTCGCTGTACATGGCACACGCCGCGCCCCCGGCTGTGCTTCAATGCGTAAGAATGCCCGGCTGGCGCGATTACTTCCCCATCGTACGGCAACGCGTCCGCCCCAGGCGGTTCCGCTCCCTTTTCCTCTTCGTCACTTCGCGCTGCAATTCGCTCTGCCGCACCTGCTTCTACTTCGACAAACTGAACAGCCGTGACGACCTGACCTTCGACCAGATCCGTCGCGTCTCGGAAACCGCTCCGCCCTTCGAGAAGCTCTGGCTCTCCGGGGGCGAGCCGTTCCTGCGCGAGGAACTCGCCGATGTCGTCGCGCTGTTCGCCCGCAATAACGGTGTCAGGAATGTCAACCTCCCGACCAACGGCCTGCTGCCGGAGAAAATCTTCCGGGCCGTCGACCGCATGCTCGAACTGGCGCCGGACGTTTCCATCGATCTCAACTTCTCACTCGACGGGCTCGCCAACACCCACGACGCCATCCGCGGCGTACCGAACAACTTCGCCCGCACCCTCGCCACCATTGAAGCGGCCGAAGAGCGATACCGGGGCATCCGTCGTCTGCGCCGCAACGTGCTCACCGTCATCACGCGCGAGAACTACCAGGAGATCGTCCGGCTCGGCCTTCATCTGCTCAACCACGGCCGCGTCGACGGCCAGTATTTTGAGGTCATCCGCGGCCAGGCTCCCGATCCATCGCTGAAGTCCCTGACTACCGAGCGGGTCCGCGCGTTGCACCGGCAGCTCATGCCGTTTCATCGCGCGTATGCAAAAAAACTCTTCGCGCACCTGCCGGCCGGGGTGCGCCAACTCGGTGAGATGTTCTACCTCGGGAACCTGCGCTTCCACTTCGAACTGCACGAACAGTGTTTCGAGGGCCCGAGGGCGTGGCCGATGCCCTGCACGGCCGGCGAGACTTCCATCGTCATCGACCATAACGGCGCCTTCCGCGCCTGCGAGATGCGAAGCATTGCCGGCACGCTCGCCGAGTTTGACTACGACGTCACCGCGGCCCTCGCCTCTCCCGCCATGCAGGCCGAGATCGCCGACATTCCGAAAGCCAACTGCTGGTGTACACATAGCTGCTTCATCCAGGAAAGCTCCAAGTTTTCGCCCCGCGTTCAGCTGTTCGAGATTCCCTGGCTCTGGTTCAAACAACGCTCCGAGCGGTTCGACGCGCTTCCCGCCGCCGAGCTCGAACAGTTCAAGGCGCTGGAACTTGCCTAAGCCGGTGCTCGTTGTCGCCGCGCTCATGGAGCTCGGCGGCCGTATTTTGATTGGGCAACGCAAGCGGACGGATCGGCACCCGCTGAAATGGGAGTTCCCCGGCGGGAAGGTGGAGGCCGGCGAAACTCCTCGAGAGGCGCTGGCGCGCGAACTCCGCGAGGAGTTGCTGGTGGAGGCCGAGGTGGGCAAGGAGGTCGCGCGCTACGAATACACCTATCCCAAGCGCTCCCCCATCCTCATCATCTTCTTCCGCGTAGACTCCTTCACGGGCACGCCGCAGGCCTCGGAGTTCGAGCAGATCGTCTGGGAGGAGCCGGCTCGCCTCCCCGACTACGATTTCCTCGACGGCGACGCCGACTTCGTTCGCCGCCTCGCACGCGGCCAGGTCCGCGTCTAAGCTACCATTGGGAGTAGCCGCGCAGATGCCTGACACGGTCATCTCCCCAGACATTGAAACCATCGAGAAAGAGAAGCTGACGCCTCTCTATCACGTCGTTCTTCTGGACGACGACGAGCACACCTACGACTACGTCATCGAGATGCTCCAGACCATCTTCTGCCACACCCTGGAGCAGGCCTACCGCAACGCCGTAGAGGTGGACACCACCGGCCGCACCATCGTCATCACGTGCGAACTCCCGCAAGCCGAATTCGGCCGCGACCAGATCCTCGCCTACGGTCCGGACTGGCGCATGAAGAACAGCCGCGGCTCCATGAAGGCGGTCCTCGAACCGGCCGCCACGCCGGCCGCCAAGCCTTAGTACAGTACCCTTAGTTCGCTCGTAATCTGGCGCCGGGAACGGAGCTGCCGTACGCTACAGACATGCAGCGTTCCTCTCCTTCCTTGGTGCTGTGGCTTTGATCTCGACGGCGGCGCGCGCCTACTCCGGCACCGCCGCCATCCAGTAACCTGGCCGAGTACGAATTTCGAGACCAGGGCGGTTCACCTCGACACGAATCTCGTGGTAGCCGCCCTGCATTTTGTTGTTCGGGCTATAGCTCAACAGGTACTGAGCACGCAGTTCTTCCCCGATATCCGCAATCGCCCGCTCCAAGTCATTCTGCTTCACAAAAGAATACTCGCGGCCGCCAGTGAACTTGGTGAAGACCTCAACCGGATTGTCCACGAAAATCGCCTTGACCCCCAGCATGATCTCCTTCAGCAGCGGCGCTAAGTTCGCCGCTTGTCCCGGAGCGCCATGCAGGCTGGCCACCGTGTCCGGCGTCACCAGGGCGCCCGGCGGCATCCGCATCGCCGTGGGGGGAATCGCTGACGGCCGGGGGAGATCCGGCCGCTGCGTCAGGTTTGTCACCAGCCGGTTCATGTTCACCGAGTACAGGCTGACGTTCGCGAGTTGCAGATCCGTGATCGCATCCCGCAGCTTCCCCTCGCTGCCGCCGTCCCGCGTCTCACTGATCAGCAGAATGACCTTTCGCCGGTTATCCGGCCGCCGGCGCAGCATCCGGGCGGCGCGCGTCACCGCGTCCACCATTGCGTGAGTGTTGCTGCCCGCTTTGATGTCCACGAAGGCCTTGGTGATCAAATCGGCATCGGAGGTAAAGTCCTGGCGAACTCGAATCTGGTGATCGAATGAGACCACCGCGATCTCGCCGGTCTCGCCCAGCACCAGTCCGCTGAACAGAGGTCCGATCTTCTGCAGTTTCGGAAGCACCGCGTCCACCCGCCAGTTCGCCTGTACGGCAACAACCAGGCTTAAGGGCTGAAAAGCAACGTCCTCGTTGATTTTCTGCAGGATCTCGTTGTCGTACAGCTTGAAGTCGTGCGGTTCCAGACCGTTGACGTGCCGGCCGTCCTTGTCCACCACGGTCACCGGCGCCACTACCACATTGACCGTCGTCCGGATGGTCACATCGTCCGGCGGCGGCGCGCCGCCCGGGGCCTTCGGAACCGGCGACGAGGAAGGCTGCTGCGCGGCCAGAGCCACACAGCAGGCAGCGATGAGAAGTGGTTGAACTGCGCGCATGGACATTTGTATGATGCTACGACCCCGGGCCGGGTTTCGCTTCGTGGCTCGTCCGCCCCTCCAACAAATCAACGACATGGGGCGCCAAGCCCAAGATAGCATCGAGCGATTCCACCGCCCCCTTGGGCGAACCCGGCAAATTCACAATCAAACAGCCGGCTCGCGTCCCCACCACGGCCCTCGACAACGCCGCCAGCGGCGTCTTCTTACGCCCCTCCGCCCGCATGACTTCCGCCAGGCCTGGAACCTCCCGGTCAATCACGTTCCGCGTCGCTTCCGGCGTCACATCGCGCGCCGCCAAGCCCGTCCCGCCTGTCGTAAAGACGGCTTGGACGGCCCGAGAGTCAGCGAGTGCGATCAAGTGCGCTTCGATCACGCTCTGCTCGTCGGCAATCGCATCGAGCAGCGGCACGTCCCATCCCGCCTCCTCCAGGCGCACCTTTACCGCCGGCCCGCTGCGATCTTCCCGCGCCCCCGCTGCTACTGAATCGCTGATCGTCAACACCGCGGCCCTCAGCATCGTTCACCTCCGGCGATAGGCGCCGCTCTTACCGCCGGTCTTCTCGAGCAGGTACACGTCCTGGATCTCGATTCCCTTGTCGAGCGCTTTCGTCATGTCGTACACGGTGAGCGCCGCCACCGCTGCTCCGGTAAGAGCCTCCATTTCGACCCCGGTAGCCGCCGTTGTCGTAGCAGTCGCTTCGATACGGACGCCGCCGTCCTCCACCGTCAACATCACGTCGGCATGGGACAACGGCAGCGGGTGGCACAACGGAATCAGTTCGGACGTACGCTTGGCCGCCATCACCCCGGCAATGCGGGCCACCTCGAGGGGGTTGCCCTTCGGATTGTCCGCCAGCCGCGATAGAACCTCGGCGCTCATCCTCACAAACGCGTGCGCTCGGGCGCTGCGCCTGGTTTCCGCCTTGCCCGAAACGTCCACCATCCTCGCGCTTCCGCTTTCGTCGAAGTGGGAAAGGCCTTTCATGGAACCAGTACTCCGATGGTATCGCCCGCGGCGTACTCGGGGCGGTCCGCGTCGGCTACGAGCCAGGCGTTTGCACGGCTCATGGACACCATGTCGCCGGACCCGGCCCAGCGGAGCGGCGTCAGGCTCGCCCCGTCCCCGCTCAACCGTGCCGGCAGGAAGCGCGTAAGACCGGGCCGGTGACGGAACGGAGCGGCGAGCGTGGTCTGGAGCAGCGGCAGCAGCACCTCGCGTTGCCCGCCCAGCCGCTCCAAGGCTGCGCGCGCGAACAGTTCGAAGGTCACCATGGTCGACGCTGGGTTCCCGGGCAGCCCGAAGAAGAACCGGCCGCGGACCCGGCCAAAAACCAGCGGCTGTCCCGGCTGAATCAGCACGCGGTCAAAGAAGAACTCCGCGCCCATCTCTGCCAGCACCCGCTCCACAACGTCGTACTTGCCGGCGGAGACTCCGCCCGACAACAGCAGCAGGTCGGCGCTGTCAAGCCCCTCCTGCACCCGCCCCCTTGTGTCCTCCATCGCGTCGCGCGCCACCGGCAGCACTACCGGCACTCCCCCCGCGCGCGCCACCTGCGCCGCGAGGGACCAGGCATTCGAATTGCGAATCTGGTGCGCCTCCGGCGAGGCCTCCACCGGCACCACTTCGTCTCCCGTCGATACGATCGCCGCCCGCGGCTTCGCGAACACGCTTACTTCCGCGGCCCCGATCGAAGCCAGCAGCGCAACCTCAGGGAACCGGAGACGCCGCCCCCCCTCGAGCACCACCTCGCCCTCCCGCGCTTCCCCGCCTCGCGGATTCACAGCCTCACCTGCCGCTACGGTGCGAGCCGTACGAATCGTAGAGCCGTCGCGCTCCACGTGCTCCACCATCACCACGGCGTCGGCGCCCTCCGGAACCGGTGCGCCGGTCATAATCTCCACCGCTTGTCCGGCGCCGACAACTCCGCCGAATACCGCCCCTGCACGCACCTCCCCGATGACTTCCGCCGTTCCCGAGAACCCATCTGCCCGCAGTGCAAAGCCGTCGCGCGCGCTCCGCGGCAGCGGCGGATAGTCACGGTCCGCAGTGGCGTCGCGCGCCAGCACCCGTTCCGCGGCCGCCTGTAAAGACACCCGCTCGAGGGGCGGATTCGCACACGCCACGGTCTCCAATACACACGCCCGCGCGTCGCGGAAACTCATCGTCGGCACAAGCTCAGTCTAGCGAACGGTCGTGATACGCTGAATCAGCTTCGACATGTCTCCTACCCGCGAGAAGTCACAGTTGATGAGCGCCTCCGAGATCGACCGTACACTCGTTCGACTGGCGCACGAAATCCTCGAGAAGAACCAGGACCTCGACAAACTCGCCTTCATCGGCATCCGGCGCCGCGGCGTCCCGCTCGCGCAGCGTCTCGCGCGCAAAATCGGCGAACTCGAACGGATCGACATCCCCGTCGGCATCCTCGACATCAATCTGTACCGCGACGATCTCTCGACCGTCGGAGCACAGCCCGTCGTCAGTTCCACCGAAATCAACTTCCCTATCGCCGGCAAGCACATCATCCTCATGGACGACGTGCTCTACACCGGTCGCACGATTCGCGCCGCCCTGGACGCGCTGTTCGAGCGCGGACGCCCTGCCGGCGTGCAACTGCTCGTCCTCATCGACCGCGGCCATCGCGAGCTTCCCATTGAGGCACGGTACGTGGGCCGCATGGTGCAAACTACCTCGCGCGAGATTATCGAAGTCAAGTTCAAGGAGATCGACGACCTCGAGAAGGTCCTCCTCGTTGAGAAAGTAGACTGACCATGGCCACCGGGCTCCTCGATATCGAAACGCTGCGGCGCGAGGAGATCGAAAGCATCCTCGCCCGCGCCCGCGACTTTCAACCCTCACCCGACGGCGTCTTCCAAAAGCTCGACATCCTCCGCGGCCGAACCATCGTCAACCTGTTCTTCGAGGCCTCTACCCGGACGCGCACCAGCTTTGAGATTGCCGCCCGCCGGCTCGGCGCGGAAACCATCTCCATCACCGCTTCCGGCTCCAGCGTGTCGAAGGGTGAAAGCCTCGTCGATACCCTGAATACGCTCGTCGCTATGCGGCCGCACGCCATTGTCATGCGGCACGCCGCCTCGGGCGCCCCGCACTTCCTCTCGCGCCACCTCGGCATCCCCATCGTCAACGCCGGAGACGGCGCCCACGAGCACCCAACCCAGGCGTTGCTCGACGCGCGCACCATCCTCGACGCCAAAGGCTCTCTCGAGGATCTGCGCGTCGCCATCATCGGCGACATCTCCCACAGCCGCGTCGCCCGCTCCAACATCCACCTGCTCTCCAAGTTCGGCGCTGACATCGTGCTCTGCGGCCCGGCGCCGCTGCTGCCCCGCCAACTGCAGGCCGTCGCTCCCGGCGTGCGGCTCAGTTACGATATCGAAGAGGCGATCCACGACGCCGACGTCATTATGATGTTGCGCGTACAGCTGGAGCGGCAGCACGAACCGCCGGTGCCGCCGGGCGAGTACTTCCGCTTTTATGGCCTGCGCCTGGAGCACCTGGCAAAGGCCAAGGACGACGTCATCGTGATGCATCCCGGCCCCATCAACCGCGGCCGTGAAATCGCCTCCGAAGTCGCCGACTCACAGCGGTCCATGATCCTGAATCAGGTCGAGAACGGAATCGCCGTGCGCATGGCGGTGCTGGAGCGCGTTCTCTCCGCGGCAAGGAATTAACCGATGGCAAAACTGGTCATCAAGAACGGCCGGGTCCTCGATCCCGCCGCCAGGCACGACGCCATCGCCGACATCGCGATCGAGGATGGAGTTTTCGCCGCCGTCGGCAAGGAGATAGACGCCACCGGCTGCGAGGTCTTCGACGCCAGCGGCCTCGTCGTCGCACCCGGCTTCATCGATATCCACGTGCACCTGCGGGAGCCCGGCTTCGAGCATGCCGAGACCATCGAAACCGGAGGCCGCGCCGCCGCTGCCGGAGGATTCACCTCCGTCTGCTGCATGCCCAACACCCTGCCGGTCAACGACAACGCCACCGTCACTAGCTACATCGTGGAGCGCGCGCGCCGCCACGCCGCGGTGAATGTCTTTCCCATCGGCGCCATCACAAAGGGCAGCGCGGGCCAGGAACTCGCCGCGATCGGTTCCATGAAGCTCGCCGGCGCCGTCGCCATCTCCGACGACGGCCGCCCCGTCATGAACGCTCTCGTCATGCGCCGAGCCATGGAGACCGCGCGGTCCTTCGGCCTGCCGGTGATCAACCACTGCGAAGATCTACATCTGAGCGCCGGCGGCGACATGCACGAGGGTCTGGAGTCCGTGCGCCGTGGCCTGCAGGGCATTCCCGCCGCGAGCGAGGACGTCATGGTGGCCCGGGACATCATCCTCGCCGAGATCACCGGCGCCCGCTACCACGTCGCCCACATCTCTTCGCGCAATGCCGTGCAGATGGTCGCGTTCGCGAAGTCCCGCAACCTGCCTGTCACCTGCGAGACGACGCCGCATCACTTCGCCCTCACCGACGAAGACATGATTCCCTACGACAGCAACTACAAGATGAAGCCGCCCCTGCGCAGCAAGTGCGACACGGCCGGCGTCATCGACGGGCTCGTCAGCGGAGCGGTCGACGTTATCGCCACCGACCACGCTCCTCACGCCGGCGACGACAAGATGCAGGAGTTCGAGAAGTGCCCCTTCGGCATCACCGGCCTTGAAACCGCCATCGGTCTCTCTCTAGAACTGCTGGTCCATGCGCGCCGGATCACGCTACCGCGCCTGGTAGAGCTGTTCACCACGAACCCCGCGCGGATTGTCGGCCTGAAGGACCGCGGCCGCATTGCGCCCGGGCTCCCCGCCGACCTCACCCTCCTCGATTGCGAATTGCACTGGGAGTTCGACGTCAGCAAGTCCTGCTCCAAGAGCCACAACTCGCCCTTCCACGGCCGCCGCTTCCGCGGCGGACCCGTGGCCACCATCGTCGGCGGCCAGTTCGCCTGGAGACGCGACCACTAACATGCACGTTCCTGAAATTGATGAGTACCGGCCCAAACGCTCGGGTGGCGGGCGGCTGTGGATCGTCGGCGTGGTCATCGCCCTCTTCGTCTTCGCGCGATCCATCGCCGGCTACGTAGTGGAGGTGGAATGGTGGCGCGAAGTGGAGCAACTGGAGACCTGGTTCAATCTCCTGCTCTATGGCGTCGCGCCCGTCGCCGTCGCCGCACTCGCCGCCTTCGCCGTGCTCTGGCTGACCCACGCCCGGGCACTTAAGTTCGCCGGCATCCGCCTGCGTGACTACCCTGCCTATCTGAAGCTGGCCAGCCTGGGGCTTTTGGTACTCGGGGCTCTGGTCGCGCTGTTTACCGTCGACACCTGGACGGTGGTCCGCTACCTGGGCGGCCGCGAGATCTCCGGTGAGGCTGCCTCCTGGCGCGACCCCGTCTTCGGACAGCCCCTCGGCTTCTACTTCTTCCGCCTGCCGTTTTACCAGGTGCTGTTGCGGCTGGTTCTGGCGCTGTCGTTCGTCGCCGCGCTGCTGTTCTGGGTCACCGCCCGCTTCTGGCAGCTGCGCGGCCAGTTGGGGGGATTTCGCGGACCGGTGGAACTTGACCTGCGCGACCTCAATCTGTCCGGCGCGCTTGAGTCACGGCTTCTGCGGGTAGCGCTCGCGATCTTTCTGCTGGGCCTTGCCGTCAGCTACTATCTGGAGCGCTACGATCTGCTTGCCGCCGACCACGGCTTCATGGTCGGCGTCGACTATGTCGCTCAGAACATCACCCTGCCACTGTTATGGGCCGTCGTCGCAGCATTTGTGCTGGCCGCCGTCGCCGCCCTGCTGGGACGGCTCAAGATCATCCTGCTGGTCGGCGTCGTTTTGATTGTCAAGACGATCGTTCCCTCCATCGTCAACCGGGTCTACGTCCGCCCCAACGAGATCTCGATTCAAAGACCCTTCATCGAGCGCCACATCGCCGCCACTCGCGCTGCATACGGCCTGGTGCAAAGGACCCGCGAAGTGGAGTTCCCAGCGGTCCTCGAAGGCACGTTCAATGCATCGGCGCACATGCCCCTGCTGGAGAACGTTCGACTCTGGGACTGGCGCGCCTTCCACGATACCGTCACCCAGATCCAGGCCCTGCGCCCCTACTCCGTGTTCGCCGACACCGACGTGGACCGGTACCGCATCGACGGCCGGCTTCGCCAGGTGATGCTGACGCCGCGCGAGCTCGACGTGCGTCAGCTCGGCGACGCCCGCGCGCGCTGGATCAATACCCACTTCATCTACACCCACGGCTACGGCCTCGTCATGGCCGAGGCGAATCGGATCACGCCCGAGGGCCTCCCGGTTATGCTCATTCAGGACGCTCCGCCCAAAGTGCAGACCTCCAGCCTCAAGCTCACCCGCCCGGAGCTGTACTACGGCGAAGTCACTCATGAGCCAGTCTACGTGGGCACTGCTCAGCCGGAGTTCAACTACCCCGCCGGCTCCGACAACGCCCATACGAAGTACGAAGGCAAGGGCGGCATACCCATCGACAATTTCGGTGTCCGCCTCGCCGCCGCCGTTTCGCGCAGCGATTGGAACCTACTGCTGACCGGCTACCTCACACCGCAAAGCCGAATGCTGATCCGACGCGATGTTCGCGACCGTGTTCGCCATATCGCGGGCTTCCTCGAGTGGGAGAACGATCCCTACCTCGTCCTGACTGAGGAGGGCCGCCTCATGTGGATCGTGGACGGCTACACTACCTCCGCCGCTCACCCCTACTCGCGTCTGCTCGACCTCGAAGGCTTCGGACGCATAAACTACATCCGCAACTCCGTGAAGGCGACCGTCGATGCCTATGACGGCACCGTGCGCCTGTACGTCTTCGATCCTGCCGATCCCGTGCTCGAGGCGTACCGCCGCCTCTTCCCCAGCCTGCTGCAGCCCGTCTCCGCGATGCCTGCGGACCTCTGGGCCCACGCCCGTTATCCGGAGGCGATCTTCCGCGTCCAGGCCGAAATCTACCGCACCTTCCACATGCAGGACCCGGAGGCCTTCTACAACAAGGAGGACCTTTGGGATGTCGCCCGCAACATCCAGGGTCAGGGCGCGCGGCCGGAGGCCTCCACTCCTACCTATATCGTGGCCTCGCTGCCCGATCGTAACGAGCCCGAGTTCCTGCTGGTGCTTCCGTTCACTCCCCGTAACAAGGACAACCTGATCGGCCTCATGGTGGCGCGCAACGACGGTGACACTCTGGGCGAGCTGGTTTTCCTGAAGCTCTCGAAAAACCAGCTCGTGCTCGGTCCCATGCAGGTGGAAGCGCGGATCAACCAGGACCAGAACATCTCGAAAGACCTGACGCTCTGGAACCAGCAGGGTTCGCAGGTGCTCCGCGGCCAGATGCTGACGCTGCCGGTGGAGAACACTTTTCTCTATATCGAGCCCATCTACATTCAGGCCCAGGAGGCACGAATGCCGCAGTTGAAGAAGGTGGTGCTCGCGGTCGGAAATCGCCTCATCTACACCGACACCTACGAGCAGGCGCTGGCCGAACTCGGCGCCGGTGCCGCAGTGGCCAAGACCGCTGCTTCTCCTGGAGAGAAGCCGCCGCAGACCGCCGCCGCGGGGGCCTTGCAGCCGCCGCCGGATGGCACGGCCTCCGCCAAAACACTCGACACCATCCGCTTCCACCTCCGGCGTTACCGCGAGTTGGCCTCGCAAGGCCGCTGGGCCGAGGCCGGTAAGGAACTGGAGGCGGTCGAAGCCGCCGCTGGCCGCCGGTAGCTTGATACGTCGGCCGCGCGAAACGCATCCAACTTTCTTGGAGGTCGCACGCCCGTGAACTCCGTCGGCTCACCCGTGGCAAGTAACGTAGTGGAACTGGAAGTAAAGGGCATGACGTGTGCCGGCTGCGCACGTACCATCGTCGAGGCGCTCCTCGCCACGCCCGGTGTTCTGGACGCGAAAGCGGATCACGCGGCCGGCTCGGCTTCCGTGCGCGTCTCGCCCGGTGTCGGCGGCGAGGATCTGATCGGAGCCGTCCGTGCCGCCGGTTACGATGCCGCGGAGCGAGCAGCGGCGCCCTCGAAAATGACGGAGCTGGGGGTGGAAGGGATGACGTGCTCCGGCTGCGCGCGCACGGTCTCCTCCGCCCTGCAACAAGTACCCGGCGTTCTCGAGGCCACGGTCGATCACGCCGCCGGTGTCGCTCTTGTGCGATCGCTGCGGCACGTCACCGCCGAAGAACTGGAAGCAGCCGTCGAGCGAGCCGGGTACAAGCCGTCGCGAGGGAAGCGGGCCCTGGAATCGGTGACGCTGCCCGTCCCGGGAATGACCTGTGCGGGATGCGCTGAGTCCATCGCGGCAGCCCTGCGCGCGGTGCCGGGAGTGGTCGAGGCCCACACCGACCTGCCGTCCAAGTCCGCCAAGGTCACCGCCGACCGGGGACAGGTGAAGCGGCATGACCTGGTGCGGGCCGTTGAACAGGCCGGCTACCGAGTTGCCGCCCCCGCCCCGGCGCCCACTCATGCCCTGACTGTCCTCCAACCGCTGCCGAAGGCGAAGCCCGCCCCAAAGAGCACGACGGTACATACGGAATCGGTCGACCTGCCCATCAGCGGCATGACGTGCGCCGGCTGCGCACTCACCATCGAGCAGGCGCTGCTCGGCGTCCCCGGCGTCGAGCACGCTACCGTGAACTTCGCTACCCGCCGGGCGACAGCCCGCTACGAACCGGGCCGCGCGAAGTACGAGACGCTGGTGGCGGCCATCCGCCAGGCCGGCTACAGTGTCGCCGACACCCACGACCTGGGCGCATTGGAGCGCCGCGAGTACCAGGATTACCGGCGGCGGGTCCAGTTGGCGGCCGCGGCCACCGTGCCGGTGATGATCCTGGCGATGTTCCATACCGTGTTCCATGAACCATGGGCGCGCTGGGTGCAGCTGGCTTTGACCACTCCCGTTGTGCTGCTCGCCGGCGGACCCTTCTTCGTCGCCGCGGCAAAGGCGCTCGGGCGAGGTGCGGCGGACATGAATACGCTCATCTCCGTCGGCACCGGCACCGCCTTCGCGTACTCCGTCTTCGCGGCCTTCGCCGGCCACACGCTGCCCGTCTATTTCGAAGCCGCGGCGGTCATCGTTACGCTGATCCTGCTGGGCCGCATGCTGGAATCCCGCGCGAGGATGCACACCTCCGACGCCATCCGGCAGCTCGCGTCGCTGCAGCCGAAGACCGCCAACGTTCTGCGGGACGGGCGGGAAGTCCCCATCGCGATCGAGCGCGTCTCTGTAGGCGACATCGTCGTGGTGCGCCCCGGCGAGAAGATTCCCGTCGACGGCACAGTGGTGGACGGCATTTCCGCCGTGGACGAATCGATGCTCACCGGGGAAAGCGTTCCGGTCGAGAAGCGCGAAGGCTCCCCGGTATTCGCGGCTACCATCAACCGGGAAGGCAGCCTGCGATTCCGCGCAGAAAAAGTAGGCGCAGCCACCATGCTCGCCCAGATCATCGAGATGGTGGAGCGGGCCCAGGGCTCCAAAGCTCCCATTGCGCGGATGGCCGATGTCGTGGCCGGCTACTTCACCCCGATCGTCATCGGCATCGCCCTGCTCACACTCGCGGTCTGGTGGTTGGCCTCGGGTCCTCAAAGCGCCATGCTGCACTTTGTGGCCGTGCTGATTATCGCTTGCCCGTGCGCGCTCGGGCTCGCCACGCCGGCGGCGGTGATGGTAGCCACCGGTGCTGCCGCCCGGCGCGGCATTCTGTTCCGTTCCGGCGAAGCGCTCGAAGCGGCGGGACGCGTGAACACCGTCGTCCTGGACAAGACGGGAACGCTGACCCTTGGCCAGCCCGCGGTCACCGACGTGGTCCCCGCGGATGGCTTCGACCGGCAGGAACTGCTGCGCATCGCCGCCGCCGCCGAGCGCTACAGCGAGCATCCCTACGGCCGGGCGATCGTAGCGGCGGCCGGCGACCTGGAACTTCCGCCCGTCGAGCGCTTTCAGGCGATCCCTGGCAAAGGCGTCGAGGCTGAGGTCGAAGGCAGTACCGTCCGCATCATGGCCGCCGACCCCGTCGACATCGCCTCCCGCGTGCATCACCAGGGTAAGACTCCCTTGGCCGTCTCCATCGACGGCCGTAACGCAGGATGGATCGCCGTTGCGGATACGCTCCGCCCGGAAGCACGGGAGGCGGTTGCGGCGCTGCGCCGCATGGGAATCGAGGCGGTGATGATCACCGGTGATAATCGCAACGCCGCCGATGCCGTCGCGCGCGAGGCCGGGGTGCACCGGGTCTTAGCGCAGGTCCTGCCCGACCAGAAGGCTCGGGAGATCGCACACCTACAGAGTCAGGGCAAGCGGGTGGCGATGGTAGGTGACGGCATTAACGACGCCCCCGCGCTGGCGCAGGCAGACGTTGGCATCGCAATGGGAGGCGGCTCGGATGTTGCGCGCGAAACCGGTGACGTCACTCTGATGCGAAACGATCTTCGGTTGCTCGCATCCACCGTCGGGCTCTCACGGCGCGCCTTGCGCGTCATCCGCCAGAACCTGTTCTGGGCTTTTGTCTACAATGTCGTGGGTATTCCGCTGGCGGCCGGCGTTCTCTCTCCTTGGCTGGGCTGGGAGCTATCGCCCATGGTTGCCGCGGCCGCTATGGCGCTGTCGAGCGTCAGCGTCGTGGCCAACTCGCTACGCCTGCGGTGAACCGCGGATCCGCCTCATGCGCCCCGGCGGCGCCGCGCGTCGATCGGGACCGGCTTCCGGCTGCGCCGGGTTTGCTCCATGTCTTCGCGTGCCTTCGCAACCGCCACGGCCACGGACTCGCCGCGTGACTCCGCCGCACCCCAGGTAAACAGAATGGAGTACAGTCCGACGCTCCGGAACTGGTAGTCCCAAAGGCACTCGGCGATCTGCTTCAACCGGCGTTGCCCGGCCGCGCCGCCTTCTCCGTGCAGGATGAGGATGAACTCCGCTTCGCTGTACCGGAATGCAATGTCTTCGGCATGCAATAGCTGCCGGACGATCCGCGACAGCTCCGCCTGCGGGGGCGAACAGGACTCATTGACTCCTAGCGCCAGTGCGATTCCATGCAACGGAGCATTGCTCTCGAGCAGCGAATCGAGCGTGGAGCGGTCGTGGATCCCCGCTTGCAGTATACCCGGGTCGGGCATCTCGGCCGGCGCCGGCACGAGGCTGGACGCGGGTTCCACCGAAGTTGCCGTCGTTTCCGGCGCCTGCTCGGGCGCGCCCTGCCTCTGAGTTCTCGCCGGCCTCCGGTCCCTCTCCCTACGCGGTGTATGGCCGGCGGGGCGCGGAGGGGCGACACGCTCAACCGGCGCCGTCTCGCGAGTCTCGGCCTGCATCCTCTGGCGCTCTTCCAGCCGCACCCGCAGTTCCGTATTTACGTCCCGAAGCTGCTCGTTGCTGCGCTTCAGGACATCGCAGACGAGTGCAACGAAGGCGACACCGAGAACAACGGCGAGGGCGAGGAAGATGCGGATTTCGAGCGCGCCGAAAAGGTCCATTTGTCTAGTTGCATTGTAAGGGCGGAGGCGCCTCGCGGCGAGGGGGAAAGACCTTAGAACTCCCTTAATTTCTACCTTAGTACGCAGGCTTACAGAAGCGGAAAACGCCGTCCCGGCATACCCAGGCCCTGCCGCGGCTGGCGCTGCGCCGGGCCCGGCCCGTTCGACAGTCCGCTGCGATTCGGAACGCTCTGCGAGAAATCGAGTTCCTCAGGGCTGAAGGCTAGCTCGCGGTCCAGCACCATCTCGACCGTGGTGCCCTTCGGAAGCGCAGCATCGGAACCGCGGCTCACCAGCACTCCCACCAGGCCCGCCGCCGCACCGCCCAGAGCCCCGGCGCCGACGCCGAGTCCCGGCCGTCCTCCGACGGCGCCAGCCAAGCCCCCAATTGACGCGCCGGTGGCGGTGGTCGTAGCGACTACCATCGCGTCCTGCCCCTTCGTGCCCTCGCCGCGAATGCGGCCTTCTTCCCGGTCCAGTTCTTCGGTTCCGCGCCCGTCCACCGCGCCCACGCGCGCCCGGAAATCGCGTGTCACTCCGTTGGGCAGAATCAGCGAGTCGAAGCGAACGTACAGCTCGGCGCGCCCCTTAATCCTGCCCGCACGCTTCGATTGCGTCACCGTTCCCGTCACCCAACTCCCGGGGGGGATGACAATCTTTCCGCCGCTCATGATCGGAAAAACCGTCTCCAGGTAGACCCGGTCTCCCTCGGCTGCCGTCCGCGTACTGATGCTGTTGATCAGGCCGAGGGGCACGCGCGTGCCCGCGGAGAGAAGATACGCCGGTCCGGAGTCCGCCTTTTGCCAGCCTTTCGCCTCGCCGGCCGGCGGCTGCGACTCCTGTGCGAAGCCCGCTACCGCCAGCGCACCAGCCAGCAGGCTGGCGCGAAAGGATTGATGGCACAGGGACATGGTGGTACTCCTGAGGTCATTGTAGCCCACACCTCCTTAAACGCATGCCCTTGCGCTTTCGTTGCGGTCCTTACCGCCGGAGCGCCACTTTAGGGCCGCGTGGGCTCCCGTAGTCGCCCACCTGGATTTCCACTTCCGGGTCGTCAGGCGCATCCTCGGGAAGAGCGACGTTGATCTGATAGAGCCCGGCGAAGCCAGGCGTCACTCCAACGTAGAGAATGCGATCGTCGTTCACCGGCACGCCGTTCAGCCGCAGGACGAACTGCTTCCGGCCGACGATGACCGCCGCCCTCTCGGGCAGTTCGCCATCCGCCACCCGGGGGGTTACCGGACCGAGGCCAGTGGCATAGAACACAATCACCTCCCCGGGCCGCGCTGGCGACTGCGCGTCCACCACAGTGCCATCCGGCCGTGTGGCCACCGCCCATTCCGCCCCGCTGAGGAAGAGCCCCGGAGCAGCCGGCAGGAGCGTAACCCGCACCTCGGGGCCGGCGCGTCCGTCGAGCGTCGTCTGCAGGACATACTCGCCGGGCTGGATACTGGAAGGAACCAGAAGATTGATCTGGGTCGGCGAGACATAGTAGAGCGGGGCGGCGATGCGCGCCAGGTGAACGACGACGCCGCTTCCAATCAGGCGGGTGGGGAGGTAGCCGCCCCGCAGGTCCTCGCCTGTTATCGCCCTCGTTCCCCAGGCCAGCCCGGTTCCATAAAGGGAAGCGATCGTGTTCGGGGCGAGGGGTCCCGGGAGATTGGTAGCCGCGTTGACGAGGCTCGAAGCCGTGTAGGTCGGGCCGGCGCTGGCGGGGTTGCCGCCGCCGGAACCAGCAGCGAACGACACCGCCGAGAGGAGCAGGATAAGGCCTGACATGCCGGTAAAGAAGTGGGCGCCGCCGCCGCCCCTTCTCACACGATCTCCGGCCTGCGCAACCTTAGCGCTTCAGGTTGATGGTTTCCTGGCTGATCTCGTCGGTGGTGGTGATCACGCGCGCGTTTGCCTGGTAGCCGCGCTGGAAGACGATCAGCTTCGTGAACTCCTCGGCGATGTCCGTGTTCGAATACTCGAGCGACTTCGAGACGATGGCGCCGCGGCCGCCGGTGTTCGCCTCGCCGATCGTCGGGGTAGCGGTCTCGGCCCCGAGGACGAAGTTGTTGTTGCCGGTGGCGATCAGCGAGTCGGGGTTGCGGACCGTCGCCAGTGACAACCGCGCGACTTCCACCCGGCTCCCGTTGGAGTATTGGGCGAGCACCTTCCCGCCGTCGCCGATGCTGACACCCACCAACTGCGCGGCCGGAGCACCGTCCTGGCTAACCGCCGAAGCCGCCGATGGCTGGGAGTACTGCGTGATGCGCGGAACGCCAGGGTCCGGCGGGTTCGGTACAGATTCCCACATCGAGTACGTCAGGTTCGTAATGTCGTTGACCGCCCCGTTGGCAAAGTCGATGTCAATGCCGCCCAAGCTGCCGGCCGGCGGACCGGTGGGGACCGTCTGCAGCGCGCCGTTGGCATCGAAGGTAATCGTCGTCGGGGTGAACGTGACCGTGCCGCTCTCGGACGGCATCGTAAAATTCAACTCCCACTCGCCCGGGTTCGCTGTCTTCGTATAGCTGGCCGTCAGGACGTGGGGGTTGCCCAGCGAATCGTAGATTTCGACGGGCACCGCGAACACGGTTCCCGTGGAGGCGGAACCGTCCAGGTTAAGGTCGGCCTGGATGTTCGTGGTGGCCCGCGCAGGCCGGCTGCTGCCGACGGGAACGACAATATCCCCGATCGGGTCCGAGGTACTGATTGCGTTTAAGGAAGTGTTTAGCGACCAGCCCTGCACGCGCTCACCGGTCTGGCTGATGAGGAAACCGGAGCCGTCCACCCGGAAGTTGCCTGCCCGGGTGTACATGCGGCGGGACACGCTGGCTGAATTGCTGTTGGCCGCGCTGGCGCGGAGAATGAAGAAACCCTCTCCCTGAATCGCAGCGTCCAGGTATCCGCCCGTGGTCTGGATGGAGCCTTGGTTAAACTGCTTTGGAGTGAACGGGGCGGCGACGCCGGACCCCACCTGCGTGACTCCAGAGCCGCTCATCACGTCTCCCACCACGTCCCGGAAGTGCACCGCTGACTTCTTGAAGCCCACGGTGCCGAGATTGGCCAAGTTGTTTCCCACCGCGTCCACTGCAGTTCCATTCGCTCGAAGTGCGGAAAGTGCCGATACGAAAGAGTTAAGCATTCGTGCGTTCGCTCCTCGGCAGGGATAAAGGCAGATCGGGGGCCAAAGGCAAGTCGTTGGTTTAACGGTGCGCAAGCAGGCACCGGGGCGGCGGATTGCTGCCAGGTGGCAAGTCTTTGGCGGCCTTACCGGCTAAGGATTGGCATCGTGAGCGACTCGACGATCTCACGGGCCCTGATACGCTCATCGCGGAAAATCAGGAAAGTCTGAGCGCCATCCGCAATCCGTAGTTCCAAAGAGTCGAAAAGCAGGCGGGTACGGAGTTCCACTCCAAGGACGGCGCCACGGCGCAGCCGATGCACCCGGCGGCGCATGAGCCGTCGCGTCACGAAGATCAGCTCATCCGACCCTACGCACAACCATCCAATGGAGTTACGCAGCCCGCGCACGCCCTTCTCGGCGGCGCAGCGGACAGTCAGACGGCAGGGCGGCACACCCTCGAAGAGGCCGGGCGGTGGGGGCTCGGGTTCGCTTCGAAAAAAACTGGCGAGGGCGGTCCATTCCAGGCGGAGCAGCCGAAACAGCTTGGGGGAGAGCCAGGCAAACACGGCCACGAAGATGCCGACCAGGACCAGCGTCAGGATCGGATGCTCGATCGCCAGCCACGTCCCGCCAAACACGAGCGCATCCTCGGCCAGGCTCAAGGCGATATTCGAGAACGGCTCCGGACTGTGGTTCACCACCAGCCGGGAGCCGGCCTTGGCGCTATGGCCGCTGAGAGCGAGGGCGCCGGTGG
Source organism: Bryobacteraceae bacterium (assembly GCA_033763935.1). Lineage (GTDB taxonomy): Bacteria > Acidobacteriota > Terriglobia > Bryobacterales > Bryobacteraceae > DALYJJ01. Next base: position 191,205 of record JANRJO010000107.1, on the reverse strand, counting down.
CCAGTCCCGCCAGCGTCTGCCACTTCGGGTCCACCGAACCGAAAGCGCTGAAACCCAGAAAAGCCGCGCCCACCGGACGGATCACCGTGTGAATCGAGTCCCAGAAGCTGTCGAACCACGGAACCTTGTCAGCGACAAACTCCGCCAGAAACAGGGCGCCGGCGACTCCAAGGACCCAGGGTTCGGCCAGCACGTCGAGGTGCCGTAGGCTGGGATGCAGCGAGAGGAAGCCGAAACGAATGGCCAGCCCGACCCCCAGCACGGTAGCGTACAGGCGAACGCCGGCCAGCACGCCAAGCCCTAACGTAGAACCCAGCAAAGCCAGAGTGTCCACGCGCACTACCCCCTGTAGTCAGGAGACGCAGATGCCCGGGCGAACGTTCCCCTACTTCCGGCGACGCGGAACCACCCGCCGTCGCGTGCGTTGCGGCGCCGCACCGGTGAGCGCCTGTTCGATCAGGTCCGCCTGCTCCTCCGTGTGCCGCTTCAGCGAACCCGCCGATGGGGAAGCACTTTCGGCCCGCCCGGCGTAGCGCAGGGGCCGCCGCTGCTCTTCGAGCACCGGTTCCATCCATTCGCGCACGAAGCGCCAGGGGCCCATGTTCTTCGACTCTTCCTGCACCCAGACCAGCTCCGCCGAGACCGGGTAGCGGGCGAGCACGTCGCGCAGATCCGCCAGCGGAAACGGATACATCTGCTCCAGCCGGACGATGGCCACGTTATCGAGGCCGCGCTCTTCGCGCGCCTGAATCAGGTCGTAATACACCTTGCCGCTGCACATCAACACCTTGGCGATATGGTCGGGCCGCAGTAGCGGATGCTCGTCGCCGATCACCTCGCGGAACCCGCCGCTCGTCAGGTCCTGCCAGCGGGAGACGGCCTTCGGGTGCCGCAGCAGGCTCTTGGGAGTAAAGATGATGAGCGGCTTACGCATACCGCGCCGGTCGGCGCCGCCGTACATTTGCCGCCGCAGCAGGTGAAAGTACTGCGCCGGCGTGCTGGCGTTGCAGACCTGCATGTTGTTCTCGGCGCACAGTTGCAGGAAGCGCTCGATGCGCGCGCTCGAATGCTCGGGCCCCTGCCCCTCGTAGCCGTGCGGCAGCAGCAACACCAGGCCGCTCGGCTGGCCCCACTTCGATTCCGAAGCGGAGATGAACTGGTCGATCATGATCTGCGCGCCGTTGACAAAGTCGCCGAACTGGGCTTCCCACATCACCAGAGTCAGCGGGTCGCCGATCGAGTAGCCGAACTCGAAGCCCATCACGGCATACTCGCTGAGGCTCGAGTCCACCACTTCGAACCGGGCCTGCGCCGGGTCCAGATGTTTCAGCGGGATGTAGAGCCGCCCGTTGTCGTAATCGTAGAACTCCAGGTGCCGCTGCGAGAACGTCCCCCGGCCGCTGTCCTGCCCGCTCAGCCGCACCGGCGTCCCTTCCAGCACCAGCGACCCGAAGGCCAGCGCCTCGCCGAAGGCCCAATCCACCGGAATGCCTTCAAAGAGCTGCTTGCGCTTGTCCACGAAGTTCCGCAGCTTCGGGTGCACATTGAAATCGTCGGGGAACCGCGTGATGCCCGCCACCACGCGCTCCAGCTCTTCGCGCGTTGCCGCGGTGTGCGTGCAGAACGGAGCCGAGATCGACTCTTCGTCCACGCCGCTCAGGTCGGACACCTCGAACCGCTCCGCCTTCTTCTGCGCCGCGTCGTACGCCTCCGTGAGTGTCTGTTGGACGCCTTTCTGAATCCGCTCCAGGTCCGCCGGGGTCACCACGCCGTCCCGCGTGAGTTTCTCGCGATACTGCGTCGCCACCGACGGCTGTTGTTTGATCTTCCGATAGAGAATGGGCTGCGTGTAGCTGGGATCGTCGCCCTCGTTGTGGCCGTGGCGGCGGTAGCAGATCATGTCGATCACGACGTCCTTGTTGAACGTCTGGCGGAAGTCGAACGCCAGCTGCGCCACGCGGATGCACGCCTCGGGATCGTCCCCGTTCACGTGGAAAATGGGCGCCTGCACCATGCGCGCCACGTCGGTGGAATAGGGCGTCGAGCGCCCCTCCTCGGGCTGCGTGGTGAACCCGATCTGGTTATTGATGATCAGGTGAATCGTACCGCCGGTCGTGTAGCCTTCCAATTGCGAGAGGTTGAGCGTCTCCGCCACCACGCCCTGCCCGGCAAAGGCGGCGTCGCCATGCACGAGGAGCGGAATCACCCGGGCCCGCTTTTTGTCACCCAGCCGGTCCTGCTTCGGCCTGACGATGCCTTCCACCACCGGGTCAACCGCCTCCAGATGGCTCGGGTTCGGTGAAACGCTCACCGTGATCTCGGCTCCCGAGGCGGTTCGCCGAACACCGGTCGCCCCGAGATGGTACTTCACGTCGCCCGAGCCCTGGGTGGAGTCGGGATCCACGTTGCCCTCGAACTCCGAGAAGATCTGGGTCATCGCCTTGCCGACGAGGTTCGCCAGCACGGTCAGCCGTCCGCGGTGCGCCATGCCGATCACGATCTCGTGCACCTGCGATGCGGAGGCACGTTCCAGCAGCTCGTCGAGAATCGCCATCGCCGCTTCCCCGCCCTCGAGCGAAAACCGCTTGTGCCCGACAAAACGGGCGTGGAGAAAATGTTCGAAGCCTTCCGCTTCGAGCAGCCGTTCGAGGACGCGAACCTGGGTACTGCGTTCGAGCGGCCAGTTGTTCGCCGTCGGCTCCATGCGCCCTTGCAGCCACCGCTTCTGCTCGGGTACCTGGATGTTCATGTACTCGCAGCCCACCCGGGCGCAGTACGTCTGGCGCAGCGTTTCCAGAATCTGGCGCAGAGAGGCGCGCTCGAGCGGAGGCGCTCCTTCGCCGATCTGCTGGCCCAGGTTGCCCATCAGGAACTCACGGTCGAGGTCCCAGATGCTCAGGCCATAAGTAGCGGGGTCGAGTTCCGGGTGATAGCTCGGCTCCGAGCCCAGCGGGTCGAGATCGGCGATCAAGTGCCCGCGGACACGATACGCGTTAATCAACTGCAGCACCGCCGCTTCTTTGGCGATTTCGGCAGTGCGCGAGGCGGACGCCGTGCCCGGCAGCGAAGTGTGCCGGTCCGGCTCCCACTTCACCGGGTGATACGGCATCCGGAGGTCGGCGAAGAGCCGGTCGTAGAACTCGTCCTCGCCCTGGAGCAGCGCCTGCAGCCTCCCCAGAAACGCGCCTGACTCCGCACCCTGGATGACACGGTGATCGTAGGTGCAGGTCACATTCATGACCTTGCTAAGCCCCAGCAGCGTCCGCATCTCATCGGAAACACCCTGGTACTCGGCGGGAAAATCAATGGCGCCGGTAGCGATAATCGCGCCCTGGCCGGGCATCAGGCGGGGCACGCTGGCAATGGTCCCCACGGTGCCGGGGTTGGTCAGGGAAACGGTGGTCCCCTGGAAGTCCTGTACCTGCAGCTTGCCCGTCCGGGCGCGCTTTACCACGTCGTCGAACGCCTCGGCATACTGTGCGAAGTTCAGGGTGCCCGCGTTCTTGATATTGGGAACCAGGAGCGAGCGCGTGCCGTCCTTGCCGGCGACGTCCACCGCGATGCCCAGGTTCAGTTGCGTACGGGCCACCCGGTACGGCTCACCGTCGGACTCGACATAGGCGTGGTTAATGGACGGCACGTCGCGAACGGCCTGTACGATCGCCCAGCCGATAATGTGCGTGTAGGAAATCTTGCCCTTGCCCTGCAGCGTCCGCTGCTGATTGAGGATGCGCCGGTTCTCGTCGATCACCTTGACGGGAACGGCCCGGACGGAGGTGGCAACGGGAATGGCGAGGCTCGCCGTCATGTTATCGGCGATACGGGCGGCAGCGCCGCGCAGCGGAATCATCTGCTCGGCGGGGCCGGCCTCGACAGGAGCGGAGGGCTTGCGGTCGACGGCGGGAACGGGAGCGGCAGCAGGCGCGGCCACGGCTACGCTTCGAACGGGAGCACTCGCCCCGTTCCCACCGTTCTTCTTCCCACCGTCCTCCTCGAAGATGTGCTTCCAGCTGTCGTCGACGGCGCGGCGATCGTGAAGATACTGTTGGTACAGTTCTTCTTCCAGCCAGCTATTAATGTTGGGCTTGCTTTCGGACATGGAAATAGGGCGGTCCCAGGTTGGGGCTTTACAGTTTCATGATAGCCCAGGGCCGCTTGTGGATTCGGGAAAGTTGCGGTTGTCCGAAGCAGGAATGGCGGGTCGCGGCAGGGGAGCGGCACTCCCCTGCCCTTGTCAAATAAGGCGTTTAGCGGTTGCCTTGGAAGCCGGCCAGCCGGATGGGCCGTTCGGTTTGAAAGGTGATGAGCGTTTCGGCGGGTACTCGTACCTCGCTGCCGCGGGTCAGCACCTGCGTTGCCGCGCCACCCGCCGCACCTACGGCAGCGCCGATGGCCGCTCCGGAACCGCCGCCGGCGATGGCGCCGATGACCGTACCCAGCAGAGCCCCGCCGCCAACGTACTCGGCCGTCCGGCGGTTCGTGCCGAGACCACGGTCGCCGCCCTGCTCGGCCACGTCAGACGTCACGTTGTAAGTTCTACCGTTCACGGTTACCGATTGCAACGCCAGTTGCAGTTCCCGCGATGTTCCCGCCGTCCCGCCGCCCATCTCGACGATGGACACGCGAGCGGGCGAGCCGTTCGGAACCAGCGTGGTCCCGTTCTGGTTTACGATATCGCGCGCTACTTCCGCCGAATACGTCTGCCCGGCACTGGCTTTGGTTCCCGCAATCGCCTCGTTTGTGCGGATCACAACCTGGGTTCCGGACGGAATGAGACCCGTCGATGTCGTAGATGCGTATACCGGACCCGAGGGGGCGTTGGTTGTGGACGCGCTCGTGTCACGCATTGCGCATCCCGTAGCCGCCACGGCCGCCGCCGCGGCGACGGTCGAAAGAACAAGCTTCTTCATGGCCATTCTCCTCTCCGCCTGTACCAAGCAAATCGGCTTCCAGTTCGGAGTGCGGCGCGGCTTGCACATACAATAGGGAAACAACAGAGAGCGGGAGTAATGATTTGAGTCTTCGCATTGCCTACGACGGCGACCTGCTCGAAGAGATCCGCCGGGCCGTGGTCGACCGCTACCAGCGGATCCCCCGCGGCGGGATGGAGATGGGCGGCGTGCTGTTCGGCACGCGCAATGGGAACGACATCCTCGTTCAAAGCTGGGAACCGATCGCCTGCGAATACGCTCAGGGACCGGTATTCGAGCTCTCCGAGGCGGACCAGGCAACGCTGCGCGAGCAACTGGCCCGACGTGAGCACCCCTCGGTCATCGGCTGGTTCCGCTCCCGCCGGCAGGGCGAGATGCGGCCGAAGCCCGAAGACGTAGCCTTGCACTTCCGCTACTTCTCGGACCCCTCGCAATTCCTGCTTCTACTCCGGCCGAGCCTGTTTGGGCCCACCGATGCAGCCCTGTTTCTGGCCGACGTGTCGGGCACGCTCCAGCCCGAGCCCGCGCATCAGTTTCAGGTGGAACCCGCGGCTTCCGCGCCCCCTCCAGCACGCGCGCCGCGTCCTCCCCTCGAAATGCGCGAACGCCCCGCCGTCGAACTCCACGAGCGCGTGTCCCCGCCGCCGGCACCGCTACCCGCCGCACCGCCGCCCCCGGAACCTACGGCTACCCGGCGCCTGTACTGGTCGGGCGGCGCCACCGCCGTACTGCTGGCGGCGCTTCTGGTGAGCGCGGGATTCCTGGTGGCGCTGTTCCTCAAGCCATCGCGCGCGGTTCTCACCCTCACCGTGAAGGAAGAGGACGAGCGGCGCCTGCGAGTGCAATGGGACCGCTTCGCCGCGGCCTCCGGGCCGGCTGTCTACGGGACACTCGACATCAATGATGGAGGCGTGACGCGCTCGGTGACCATGACGGCGGAAGCTCTGGAGGCGGGAAGCGCTATCTATGCGCGGCTGACGGACGACGTGCAATTCCGGCTGGCCGTCCAGAGAGACGGGCAGACCCTCGCGGCGGCCACGCGCTACCTGGGCGCCGGTTCCGCGCGTCGCCTGGCGCCGGACGCGGCGAAGCTCGAGCAACAGGTCCAGTTGCTGATCCGCGAACGGGACGATCTGAAGGCGCGGCTGGAGAAGCTGACCGAGCGCGCCATCTTCGCCGAACGCCAGCTCGAGAAGTTGCGCAACGGTGGGAGCACCACCGCGGGCGCCCCAGCCGGCAACAGAGATTAGTTCAACGAGGACTGCAGAGCCTGCAGCCGATGCAGCTGGCGCTCCACGTCGGTGCGGTCGGCCGCGTCCGGACTCAAGCGAAGATAGGCATGGAAATCCTCCCGTGCCGCCGCGAAGCGTTTCAACTCCGCATTCAGCACGGCGCGCTGGCGGTACTCAGCAGCCGAGTCCGGCATGGCCAGCAGCAGGTAGTCGAGCACCTGCGCCGCCTTACGTGAACTGTGCCGCCGGAAGTAGATACTGCGGAGGTTGTTGAGCATGCGGACAAGTATCTGGCGCGGAGTCACGGGGCGCAGAAAGGAAGTATCGGCAAAGATGTCGACCCCGGCAACGGTCTGCGCCAGGTCGCGGCAGCCTTCGGCGTCGAGCAACGCGCCGCCGTGGAAGACGTCGATGTAGGTGGCGTAGCGGCCGTCGTCATACTGCACGACGAAGTGGCCGGGAAGACCGATACCGAGGACGGGGCGGCCCACCCGGCGGGCCACCTCCATGTACAGGACGGACAGCGTAATCGGAATGCCCGCGCGGCGCTCCAATACCTCGTTCAAACAACTGTTGCGAGGATTGTAGTAGTCGGCGGCGTTTCCCGTGAAGCCGGACTCCTCGAACAGAACGTGATTCAGAGCCGCCACGAACTCTTCGCCCCGGTCCGCCGCCGGCACGCGCGCGGCGAGCTCGTCCAGCCGGGACAGGTAGGACGCTGGTTCGAGATCGGGGAACTCGATCGCCGCCAGATCCAGGGCGGCCTGGTCCAACAAAGCATTTCCGCCGGAGAGCAGAGCCTGAAGCGCTGTCACGGTGCCAGTAGAATAGCACTGAATGTCGTGGAGAGCGCTGGTTGTCGCAGCTGCCTTGCGAGCGTACGCCTGCGGAGCCATCGAAGGCGCCGCTGTCTGGTCCGGCGACGAGGTGGTGGCGTGGGGCGATGGCGTCTATCGCTGGAAGCACAGTCGGGGCAACCGGCGGCTGGCGCGCGGGAAGTTCGACGAGGGCGGCTGCATTGCGCAGTTCGGTGGGCGGCGGGGCCTGGCGCTCCAGGCGCGGGGCAAGGGACTCCAGTGGTTCGAGGAGCCCCGATGGAAGCCGGTGACCATCGATGAGGACGTCGTCACGCGAGACTGCGTGGGCGTCACGCTCTTCGGGCGGGAGGGCGTGCTGGTGGTGCACCGCGGCGCCCAAGTCCGCTTCTATGAGCGGCCCGCGCAGCCCGCAAAGCGTTGGCCGTACCGCGAGATCTACTCCATCTATACGGCTTCCTGGCAGGGCGGTCTCCGGCCGCTCGATATGAACGGCGACGGCCGCACCGATTTCCTGTGCGGCAACTACTGGCTGGAGAGCCCGGAGCGGTTTGAGGAGCCGTGGCGGTTGTATCCGATCCACAACTGGTGGGATGCGCCTGCCTCCGCTACCGTCCGGTGGACCTCGGGAGACCGCATCGCGGCGGCGCAACGCGACGTCGCACCGGCTCGCGCCGCCTGGTTTGAGCGGCCGGCGGAGGCGCGGGACCTCTGGGGGGCCTACCCCGCCGCCGATGGTTTGCGGCGCGTGCGGGCGCTCGACGCGCGCGGTAAACGCCTGCTCGCCGGCGAGGACGCGGGGCCCGCTTCCCGCCTTTTTATCATCGAGGAAGGCCGGACCATCGAACTCGAGCGCGGGCCCGGCTACGTCTTCGTTCAGTGGAATGACGCGGGCCGGCCGTCGGTAGTAGTCTCAAAGAACGCCGTTCGGTGGCAGGAGTTGAAAAACAACTGATGTCGAAAATGTTGGAAGAGATCCGGCAGCAGCCGGCGGCCCTGGAGCGTACGCTCAAGGGCGAACGGAAGCGGTTTGACCAGTTGCGCCGGCGGCTGGAGCAGAGCCGCCCGAGGCTGATCGTCCTTGCCGCGCGCGGCACCTCCGACAACGCGGCGCAGTTCGGCCGTTATCTGCTGGAGATCGCCACGGGAATCCCGGTGTCCCTGGCGGCGCCCTCGATCTACACCCTGTACGGCAAAGACATCGATCTGCGGGAAGCGCTGGTGGTGGCCATCTCGCAATCGGGCGAATCGACGGACACCAACGTTGTGCTGGAACGGGCGCGCGCGGCGGGAGCGCTGACGGTCGGCGTCACGAACGAGGCGGAGAGCACGATGGCTCGCCTGGCCGAGCACGTCTTCCTGGTGCGCGCCGGCCGCGAGAAGAGCGTCGCCGCTACCAAGACCTACACCGGGCAGCTCCTGGCCTTCTATCTGCTGGCGTGGGCTCTGGGGGGGCGCATCGCGCTCGAAGACCTTGAGCGCCTGCCGGACCTTGCCGCCGCCGCCCTCAAGCTCGAAGAGCCCATCCGTGCCCTGAGCGAGCGCTACGTCTTCATGACGCGGGCGGTGGTCATCGGACGCGGTCTGAACTATTCGAACGCCTTCGAGTTCGCCCTGAAGCTGATGGAAACCTGCTACGTGGTAGCGGAGCGCTTCTCTTCCGCCGACCTGCTGCACGGGCCCATCGCTATGGTGGAGCACTCCTTCCCCGCCTTCGTGTTCGCGCCTTCCGGGCTGACCTGGCCGGGACTGAAACAGGTGGTGGACAAGCTGCAGGGGCTCAAGGCGGAGACGCTCGTGATCACCGACCAGTCGAACGACGAGGCGCGGGCGATGGGGCGTTCCGTAGTCCTGCCGTTACGACTCAACCGCCGGAACGCCATTCCCGAGGAGTTATATACTCCGATCCCCTACATCATCCCCGCGCAACTGTTCGCCGCGTGCCTGGCGGCGCAGAAGGGGTTGAACCCGGACCAGCCGCGAACATTGAGCAAGGTGACGCGCACGCTATAACGGGCGCAGCCGGATGGCGCGAAACCAGACCGGCGCATCGCCGTGATTCTGAAACGCTACCGGGCACTCCGTCCGTTTTCGCTCCAGCAGCGCCTTCACGGTGCCGGGACGGCCCTTCCCCCAACGCGATAGCACGATCGCGCGCATTTCGGGTGAATCGAGGTCCCCCTCCAGCACCCTCACGCCGTTGATCCAGTGTTCGAATGCCGCCCCCCGCACCACCAGCCGGGCCCGGTTCCACTCGCCGGCCGGAAGCGCCGGCGATTGGACGGGCGCAAGCAGGTTATAGAGCGCGCCCGTCCGGTTCTCGGGCGGCCCTGCGTCTTTGTGCGCCTCGTCGATTAACTGGAACTCGACACCGTACAGCACTTCGTTGCGGCCGGACCGGTCGTAGTGCTGCACCAGGTACTTCACACCGCTATTGGCGCCCTTGTCGAGCTTGTACTCGAACTCCAACTCAAAGGCGCGCCAGGCGCTCCGCGTCACCAGGTATTCGCTGTTTCTCCCGTGGGGCCGGGCCGCCAGCGTGCCGTCTTCCACCACCCAGGAAGGCGAAGCGGGGAGAAACTGCTCGAGGGTCCCGTCAAACAGCGCCAGCCACGCCGTGGCAAGCAGGAACGCCCCCATCTAGTTCGAAGCGCCCTTGGCCGGCGAACGCGAGGGGAGCGGCGGAAGGGGCGCCTTACGAACTTCTTCGAAGTACTGCTGCACGTACTGCTGCAAGAGCAGGGGCACCTCGTCGCGGTGAATCTCGCCCCCGGCGTCGGCGTGCGCCGCCTGCCGCTGGCCCCAGGCCGTCTTCAACTGCTGCTTGCCGCTCGAAACCTCGACCATCATTTCGCCGGTCACGGTCTGCGACCGCCGCCCGAGAATCTCCGAGATCTTGCCCATGGCCTCGAGTTGCTCGGCCATCTTCACGTCCTTCGCGCCGTCCTGCTTCCCCGCGCCGGTCTTGGAATCCTGGTTGGAAGGCTTGTCGCTGCCATCCTGCGATTGCTTGCCCTGCCCGCCCTGCGCCTTTTCGCTGCCTTCGCCTTGCGGATCGCCCTTCGGGTCGCCCTGCTGACCCTGCTGCCCGGGCTGATCATTACGCGGTGTGCCGTTGGGATCCGGCGTTTCGCCCGGCTTGCCGCCCGGCTCATTGCTCTTCTGGTTCGAAGCCATCTCCTGCTTCTCACCGTTGCCCCCCTGCGGCTTGGCCTTCATCTTGGCCAGCAGGTTGGCGAGCGCATTCTTCATCTTGTCCATCAGCCCGTTCGAGTCCTGCTGCGGCTTGCCGCTCTGGCTCTGCTTCTTTTCGCTGTTGGACTGCTGATCGGTGGGTCCCGAATCGCCGGGCTGCTGCTGGCCTCCCTCGGCGCGCTCCGCCTTATCCTCGCTCGCGTTCTCCTCGGCGCTCAACGAATTCTTGCCCTGCCTGCCCTTCTTCTCCTCACCGCCGGGCTGCGGCTGCTCGCCATCCTCGCTGGACTGCGTCACCTCGAGCGACTTGTCTTTGTCCCCCGCGGCTTGCGCCTTTTCTTCGTCAAGCACCAGGCCCATCTTGCGCATCTGCTCGTCGAAGTTCTGTTCCTGGCGCTTCTTCGTCTGCGCGGCGAGTTCTTCATTCGAGCGGAACGTGTCGAAGCGGATCTGCGCAAGGGGCGCCGAGAGCGAAAGCGTCTGCAGCACGCCGTACCGGATGCCGACGAGCCCGCCGGCAATCAGCACCAGCGCGCCAAGGGCCCAAGCATAGCGCGGAGCGCGCAAGGGGACCGCCTCGCTCGGTGAGAGCCGGCTGGCCAGCGCATCGGCCGCGGCGAACTGGCATTCGCGAAACTCAGGGCAGGCCAGCCCCGCGTCGGGATGTCCCGCGAAGTAGTAGGCGGTGGAAAGCGTGTCCTGCGTCTGAAGGCGTTCGTCGATCCGTTGCACCAGCGCGTAAGGCGCGGGCGTGGACCGAACGAAGCGCACCGCGCCCCACACCAGGCCGGACGCGAACAACAGCGCCGGCCAGTACCAGTCGAGGATCTGCGTGCCGGCGAGCAATAGCAAGATCACCCCGCCCACGCCGATCAGCGCGGCGAATGTCACTTGCTCGAGACCAACGTTCCACAGATGGCGGCGCCGTGCCCGGTTCACGAATTCAGAGAGAGACGAATGGCGCAATGGTCACCGGCTTTCCACGGGCAGCGGCCCATTGGTTGGACCCTACCGCCACCACGATGGTTTCGTACCCCCATTATTGCCTGACGAGGGACAAAAGAAAACGGGCGCTAGCGGAGGAACGCCGCGGCGAGGATTTCTTTTACGCCTGCGTCACTCTCTTCCTCCGCGCCGGCGAGGGCCAGCGAGGGGGCAGCCGCGCCTGGCGCGAGCCTCAGTTCAAAGCGCAGGAACGGGCAGCAGAGAGACTCCAGGCTCATCCACTCGCCGATCTCCGCGAGGGAGATCGACGCGGGATCCAGTTCGAAACGGAACCCGTCCCTGGTCTCAACGGGCGCGCGGACCGCCGCTTTCACGCGGGCGGCGAGTTCGCGGTAGCGGGCCTGGCGGCTCTGGGGAATGGCATCGATCCGGCACAACAGCGGCATCGGGCGACCTCTTCCGGGATTGTAGCCCGCGAGGTGAGACGGGCGGCCCTCCCTCAGGAGAGAGCCGCCCCGCAGGAGCGGTTAGAAAAAGAAGCGAAGGCCGAACTGAACCTGTAACGGCGTTCCGACCTGCTGGTTCTGCGGGTCGTACTTCCCGTCGGAGCCGCGAAGCCGCAGCCACTGCGCGCGAGGCGCAACGGTATTGCCGTTGGCATCGACGCCCAGGCCGTAGCGCTGGTCGAAAATGTTCGTGCCGTCCGAGTAGATCACGTTGTCGAGATCGAAGAGGTTGAAGAATTCGGCGGAGAACTGAATCCGGCGGCGCTCTCCAAGGCCGAAGCTCTTAAGGACGCGGAAGTCGTTGAAGACCGTGCTGCGGTTCCGGAACGCGTTCCGCTCGAAGACCACGCCCGGCGCTTCGAAGGGACGGTCGTTGTTCTGCCCGTCGCCGTTGGCGTCGGACCCGACGGTAGCGTTGATGGGCCGGCCGGAATAGGCGCGAACGATGCCGGCCACTTCAAAGCCCCAGGGAAGCGAGTAGACCGCGTTGGCGGTGAATTGATGCCGCACGTCGAGCCGCGAGTAGTTGTAGTCGCGCGAGTAGTTGAAGGGGTCGGGGCCGCCCATGCCGCCGGCGTCACGCTCGTTGTCGTCGTCCGAGTAGTTGTCGGAGAGCGTGTAGAAGCCGTTCAACTGGAGCCTGTTCCGGCGGTACTGGCCCTGGAAGGTGATGCCGCGGAACATGGAGCGCGCCGACGTCTCACGCACCGTGAGGATGTTCACCGACGGGATCGGGCGAGCGCCGGCGACGGCCGCCGCGTACGACGGGCGAAGCGAACGGTCAGTGGCCGCCACGCGCGGCGCGGGAAGGTTGTAGTCGCGGTTGCGCTGGAGATGCACCGTGTTCACGTAGTTCACCTGAACGCCGGCCACGAAGTTCTTGAAGATCTCCGAATCGAACCCGAGGCCCACCTGGAACGAGCGCGGGTTCACGTAGTCCGGCGCGTTGCCGGTGAAGTTGGCGCGGAAGAAGGGATCGACGGCGCCGGTGCGGCCGAAGTTGGCGGCGGCCACTGCCTGCTCCACGGTCAGGATCGGCAAGTTGCCAAGCGTGAAGTTGTTCAGATCGATGCCCGCTCCGCGAAAAGCCTGGTAGACCGTCGGGCCGGGCTGCGTGCCGATCTCGAGGGAGACGTCACCGGCGGGCAGGCGGAAGTTGTTGCTCGCCGCGGCCAGCAGGATAAGCGGCGTCGTCGCGTAGAAGATGCCGGTGTGGCCGCGCACCACAAGCTTGCTTGCTTCCTGGAACGGAGCGTAGGTGAAGCCGAAGCGCGGCATGAACTGCTTCATGCTGTCGGCGATCTTGGTCGGGTCGAACCGCTGCCCGTTGGGGAAGCTAACCGCGCGGATCGCGTTCACCACCGCGGTGTTCGTTCCGTCGCCGCTGACGTTGTCCTGGCCTTCCCAGCGGAAACCGAAGTCCAAGGTCAGCTGGCGGTTGACGCGCCAGCTGTCCTGCACGAAGGCCGCGAACTGGTTGGTGTAGATGTCCGCTTCGAGGTTCCCGATGGCCCGGCGGTAGCGCGCCGTGGTGCTGTCGAAGCGGTTCGCCGTTGTGCCGCCGGGGGTCAGGATTTCCAGTAACTGGTTGATGTCGGCAATCTGGAAGAAGAACCCGCCGAACTGGTTAAAGCCGAACGTCTGCGGCGCGGTGATGCGATTGAAGTCGAAGCCGAACTTGAAGGTGTGCTGCCCGCGGATGTAAGAGAAGGAATCGGTGAGTTGCAGGCGGCGGTCAATCTGGTAAGTCGGCAGGAAGTTGCGCGAGCCCCAGGTGACGTTGGCGCCGCCGAGGCTGACCTCCGGGAGGACAGCGTTGGCCAGGCGCGGGCGGTCTTCCTCCGTGTAGGTGAAGCGGAAGTCGTTCACCGCAACGGGCGAGAGCAGCGCCGTATACTGCACGCCGCCGAGGTTGATGTTGTTCTCTTCCACGCCGTCATTAGAAAGGGCGCGGTTGGTGGTAGGCACGAGCGAACCGCCAACGGACACGGCGTTTTCCTCGGTGCTGCGCTTCCAGTTGTAGCGGAAGCTCAGGCGGTCGGCCAGACGGAAGTTCCAGTCGAGCTTGCCGGTGACCGCGGTGGCCTTGTTGGTCTGGGTGTAGCCTTCCTCGAGTCCGCGGATGAAGCGCAGGGCCTCGCGGTTCGCGTCGGTCTCCGCGATGCCGGCGACAGCGGGGATGAAGACGCGCCGCGGGGTGTCCGAGTCCTGGCGCTCCACCGCGGCGAACCAGAACAGCTTGTCGCGCTTGATGGGGCCGCCGGCGTTGCCGCCGAACTGGTGCTGCGTCTCAAGCGACTGGAAGCCGAAGGGATTCACGCGGCCCAGTTCTTTGTGGCGGAGCAGGTAGAACGCTTCGCCGTGGATTTCGTTGGTGCCCGACTTGGTGATCGCGTTCAGCATGCCGCCGCTCGATCGGCCATATTCGGCCGAGTAGCCGGTGGTGATCACCTGAAATTCCTGGATGGCGCCCTGGGGCACCGTGAAGGAGAAGTTCGAGCGCTCACCGCCACGCAGGCCGCCGAAGAACGGCTGGTTGTAGTCGGCGCCGTCAAGCATGACGTTCGCGTTGATGCCGCGCTGGCCGGCGAAGGAGAGCTGCTGGCGCTGCGGGTCCACCTGGACCGTCGGCGTGAGCGTCGCAAACTCCTGGAAGCGGCGGCCGTTGATCGGGAGGTTCGTGATGGCGGTAGAGTTCACTACGGAGGCCGGGGCCGGCAAGGCCACCGAGAGGAGGGTATCCGCAACTTCTACCGTGGTGGTGGTCGCCTGCACCTGCAGCGTGATGTCGATGTTGATGGAGGAACCGACGTTCAGCGTGATACCTTGCAACGTGGCGGGCGCGAAGCCGCTCGATTGCGCGACGATCTCGTATTCGCCCGCGTCGAGTTGAACGGCGCGGTATTGGCCTTCTTCGTTCGTCTTCAATTCGCGAGTAAGGCCGGTACGAACGTTCTTCACTTTCACGGTGGCGCCGGGGACCGCCGCTTGTTTCGCGTCGAACACCGAGCCGATAATCTGCCCTTTGTTAGCGTCGGCCTGGCCGAAGAGCAGACAAAGAGTACAGAGCAATCCGCAGAGTAAGCGGAGGCTGAGTTTCATTGGACACACCTCTGTGGTTTTCGGGTTCCTACCAACTGCCTGAAGCGGTAATGTCCAGCATAGCGAAGGCTTGTAACAGTTCAATTACAGGCGGGTTGGGTTTACATCAGTCGTGATAGGCTGGCGGGCACATGCTCGAGTTCGTCGCGTTCGCCCTGCTGGCGGTGCTGCTGGTTGCATTGTGGGGGCGCACCAAGCAGCTGAGCCAGGACACGGCGAGCCTCGAGGAGCAGGTCCGGCGGCTGACCAAGCGAGTGTTTGAGTTGGAGCAGCGGGGGCCGATAGCCGGCCCTCCCCCGGCGCCGCCGCCGCTGCCGCAGCCCGAGCAGCGACCATTACCACAGGCGGAGCCGGAGCCGGTCACCGTGGTCCGCGAGGTGGAGCCCGAACCCGAGCCCGAACCGGCGCCCGTGCTCGCTCCGGCGGCCGCTCCCCGTGACTGGGAAGCGCTCATCGGCGGCAATCTGCTGAACAAGCTCGGCGCGCTCGTGCTGGTGATCGGCGTGGCGCTGTTCCTCGCCTATGGCGTCACCCAACTGGGACCGGGCGGGCGCATCGCCGTGGGAATGACCGTGGGCGTTTCGCTGCTCGCCGCCGGCGTCGCCGCCGAGCGCCGCGAGCGGTACACGTTCTGGGCGCGGGGCGTCATAGCAGGCGGCTGGGCCATCGTCTACTTCACCACCTACGCGATGCACGCCGTACCCGCCGCGCGGATCGTCGAAAGCCAGTTCGCCGGCGCGCTGCTGCTGTTTCTGGTAGCGGCGGCATTCGTCACCCACTCCCTTCGGTACCGCTCAGAGGTTGTCACCGGTCTTGCCTACACGGCCGCGTTCCTCGCGCTGGTGCTGGCGCCGCGCACGCCGCTTTCGCTCCAGGCTTCGGTCCCGCTGGCCGCTTCGCTCGTCTGGGTCTCCAGCCGGTTCGGATGGCGTTACCTGGCGGCGGGCGGGCTGGTGTTTACGTACGCCGCCTTCGCCGCCGCGCAGCCTCCGCATCCCACCTGGCCAGTGCTGTGGATCTACTGGCTGCTGTTCGAGGCATACGACCAGTGGTCGCGCCGCGGCTTCCTGATGCCGCTCAACTCGGCCGGATTTCTGGGAGCTTCCATGCTGCTCTGGCGTCCGGACATGCCCGGGTTCGACGTCTACTTGACGGCAGCGGCGGTGGCCCAGATCGCCAGCGCCGCGCTGCGCATGAGGCTTCGCGGCCGCGAGGAGACCGTGGAGCAGACGGCGGAGGGCGGCTTCCTGCTGCCTGCGGCGCTTGGCCTCGCCCTGCTCGAATGGGCCGTCTTCCAGCGCTTCGAAGGGCCTCCGGAGGCGTTCGGACTTCTGCTGGCGGCGGAGCTCGCGATCCTGTCGGGTGCACTCGGAGGATTTCGCGTTTTGCGCTGGATCGGCTTCGCGGCGCTGGTTCCGGCGCTGGTCGTGCTGTTCGATGGGCTCCAGCGCAGCGAGCAGTTTTCCTATTTCGGCTTGACCCTGCGGGTGTGGACCCCGGTCGCCGTGTTGTTTGCCTCCGCCATGTTCCTGAACCGCGCCGTCACCCGATGGTCCGGCTATACGTACCTCGGCACCGTGCTGCTGATGCCGCCCATCGGCCAGGAGCTTCCGGCAAAGCGCGAAGGACTCGGATGGATGGCGCTGGCGGCGGCGGTGCTGCAGTTCGGCATCCGCGACCGGTGGCGGGACTTTCGCTGGGCGGCTCTCGGGTGCGGCGCCGTCGCGACGCTCGCCCTCAGCGAGGCCTCGCAGTGGCCCGTCGCGTTCGCGGGCTTCGCCTTGGCCGCTGGAGCTACTGTCGAGCTCCTCTACCTGGGCGCCCCTCGTTGCGCAGCGGGCGCGGGCGCCGCGGCCGTCATGCTTGCCGCGGTCACGCTCCTGCGCGCCCTGCCGGCTATCTGGGTGGCTCCCGCATGGGCCGCGCTGTGTGCTGCCGCGGCTATCATCGCCGTCCGCTTCAACCGTCTCTTCGCGGCGGTGGCCGGAGGCGTGTTCGCGGTGGCCATCCTGGGCCGCGCCATCTCGTCCAACCTGCCTGACTCGAGTGGCGACCCCGGCCTCCGGTGGGGCACCGTCCTGCTGACGGTCCTGTTGCTCTACGCCGCGCAGGCGGCCCTTGGCCGCGAGCTGCCCGTGTTCACAGCGATCGGCACGTTCCTGCTGACCTCGCTCCTCGTCGACGAAGCCTCCGGCCGCGTTCTGACCATGGCGCTCGCGGCGGAGGGCGTGGGCCTGCTGATCGCCGGGTTCGCTCTGCGCGAGCGGCCGCTCCGCATCTCCGGCCTCGGCCTCTTCCTGTTCTGCGTGCTGAAAGTCTTCCTCTACGACCTGCGCGAGTTGGACACCCTCAGCCGCATCCTCTCGTTCGTCGTGCTGGGACTGCTGTTGCTCGGCGCATCGTGGATCTACACGCGCTTCCGCGAGCAAATTCAGCGCTATCTCTAAGCTTTGCGTTAGGATGGTGGTTCGTCCCTTCGATGTTCCGCTTTGAAACCGCTGGGGAATCCCATGGAGAGTGCCTTGTCGCGACGCTGACCGGCTTGCCGGCGGGCGTACCCGTGCGCCTGGCCGACGTCAACCGGGAACTGTGGCGGCGCCAGCAAGGCTACGGGCGCGGCGGACGCATGAAGATCGAAACGGATACGGTGGAGATTGTCGCCGGCGTCAGGCATTCGCAGACCATCGGGGCGCCGGTGGCGATCATCGTTCGTAACAAAGACTGGAAGAACTGGACCGACGTCCTGCCGGTGGAAGACTACGAAGGTTCCGGCGAGAAGAAGAAGCGCCTGACCCGCCCGCGGCCCGGCCACGCCGACCTGGCGGGCGCCATCAAGTACGACTATCACGACGCGCGCTACGTGCTGGAACGAGCCAGCGCCCGGGAAACCACGGTACGCGTAGCCGTGGGAGCGCTGGCGAAGGCGCTGCTTGGCGAGTTCGGCATCCGTGTCCTCAGCCATGTGGTCGCCGTCGGCCGGGTTCGCTTGGAACGCGCAGCGGACTGGGCGGAGATCGAGAGCCTGGCCGCGCGGGACGAGGTTCTGCTGGGTTGCGTGGACTCCGAGACCGAGCAGCGGATGAAGGAAGTGGTGGACGAGGCGTACCGGACGGGCGACACCGTGGGCGGCATCTTCGAAGTGGTTGCGCGCGGATTGCCGGTGGGCCTGGGATCGCACGTGACGTGGGATTCGCGGCTCGACGGGCGGCTCGCGCAGGCGATCGTTTCCATGCAGGCGGTAAAGGGCGTTGAGGTCGGACACGCTGAGGAAGGCGCGCTCTCGTTCGGGTCGAAGGTCCAGGACACGATTCACTATGACCGGGAGAGCCGTAGATTCACCCGCGGCGCAAACCGCGCGGGGGGCCTCGAAGGCGGCATCACCAACGGGCAGGACGTAGTGGTGCGAGGGCTTCTGAAGCCGATCTCGACGCTGCGGCGGCCGCTCGAGTCGGTGGACCTGGAAACCCGCGAGGCGGCGCTTGCCGCCTACGAGCGCAGCGATGTCTGCGTGGTGCCGGCGGCGGGCGTGATCGGCGAGGCGATGGTGGCCATCGTGCTCGCGCAGGCGTTCCTCGAGAAGTTCGGCGGGGATTCGCTGCGCGAGACGCGGCGCAACTACGAAGGGTATCTGGAGCAGGTGGCGAGTTACTGATGGTCTACCCGATTGTGAAGTACGGCGATGCGGTGCTGGAGACGCCGGCGGCGGCGATTACGGAGTTCGACACGCCGGAGTTGCACAAGCTCATCGAGGACATGTTCGAGTCGATGTACGCGGCGCGCGGCGTGGGTTTGGCTGCGCCCCAGATTGGCATTTCGAAGCGCATTGCAGTGATCGATTGCTCAAACGGCGAAAACCCCGCGGAGAAGATCGTCATCATCAACCCGGAGATCATTCGGACCGAGGGCTTACAGACCGGTGAGGAGGGCTGCCTCAGCATTCCCGGCTTCCGCGAGACAGTCAGCCGCGCGAACCGTGTGACCATCCGCGCGCAGAACGTGAAGGGCGAGACGTTTGAGATGACCGGCGAGGAGCTGCTGGCCCGCGCGTTTTTGCACGAGACCGATCACCTCAACGGCCGCTTGTACATCAGCCACGTGAGTGCGCTCAAGCGGGACATCATTCGCAGGAAAGTCCGCAAGCTGGCGAAGGCCGGCGAGTGGTCGTAGACGGCTCATGCGCCTCGTCTACCTCGGCACGCCCCGCTTCGCGGCGCCGTCGCTCGAGGCGTTGGTGCGCGCCGGCCACGACATTGCCGCGGTCTACACGCAGCCGGACCGCCCCAAAGGACGCGGGCAGCAACTCGCACAGAGCCCGGTAAAGGAGACCGCGCTTCGGCTCGGCCTTCCCGTGGAGCAGCCGGAGCGCGTGCGGCGTCCCGAGGTAGTGGAACGCCTGGCCTCGTTCGGCGCGCGTGCCATGGTGATTGTCGGCTACGGGCAAATCATTCCGCAGTCGATCATCGACTTCGCTCCGCTCGGCATCATCAATGTCCACGGCTCGCTGCTTCCCAAATACCGCGGTGCGGCGCCGATCCAGTGGGCCATAGCGAACGGCGAGCGGGTCACCGGCGTGACGACCATGCGCATCGATGCCGGCCTGGATACGGGCGACATGCTCCTCAAGGCGGAGACCGGGATCGGGCCGGAAGAAACGGCTGTCGAACTGGGCGAGAGGCTGGCGGAGATGGGCGCGAAGCTGATCGTCGAGACGCTCGCCGGGCTGGAAGCCGGGAGCATCCAACCCGAACCGCAGGATTCGTCGCAGGCCACACTCGCCCCGATCCTTAAGAAGGAAGATGGGCGCGTCGACTGGTCCCGCCCCGCCCAGGCGATTCACGACCGCGCGCGCGGCTTCCAGCCCTGGCCGGGCGCCTACACCACGTTCCGCGGGCAGCAACTGACGCTCTATCGCACGAGTGTTGCGACGGAAGCGAACCCGGGCGCGCCGGGCGAGATGGTGCTGGCGGACCGCCGCCTGCTCATCCGCGCCGGCGACGGCCGCGCCGTCGAAGCGCGGGAAGTGCAAGTGGAAGGCAAGAAGCGAATCTCCGCCGCCGACTTTCTGAACGGTCAGAAACCGCGGCCGGGAGAGCGATTAGGAGAGTGACCACGATGCCGTTGCCCCTCGGATTCCATTATTCGGCTGTGTACGCGGGCGTCCGCAAGGATCCGCGCCCAGACCTGGCGCTGATTGCCGCCGCCGAAGCCGTCCCCGTGGCGGGCGTTTTCACCACCAACCGTGTGCAGGCGGCGCCGGTGAAGCTGTCGAAGCGCCACCTGGAGGGTTCCGGCGGGCGCGCCCGCGCGTTCCTCATCAACGCCGGCAACGCGAATTGCGCAACGCGCACCGGGGACCGCGTCGCGCTCGACACCTGCCGGGCTACGGCGCGGGAGTTGGGCTGCCCCGCCCTGCATGTCCTGCCGTCTTCCACGGGGGTCATCGGCGTTGAGATGGACGGCGGCAAAATCGAGGGTGCACTGCCGGCGTTGGTCGCGGGCCTCTCCCCCGACCGCTTCGACGACGTCGCAGCCGCCATCATGACCACCGACCTGCGGCCGAAGACCTCGCATCTGGAAGTGAAGCTCTCGGGCGGCACGGTCCGCATCTCCGGCATGACCAAGGGCTCGGGGATGATTCAGCCGAACATGGCGACGACGCTCGGCTACGTGATGACGGACGCGCAGATCGGCCCGCGCGCCCTTAAAATGATGCTGGTGCGAGCGACCGAAATCAGCTATCACCGCCTCACCGTGGACGGCGACACATCCACGAACGACACGGTGCTGCTGGCGGCGAGCGGAGCGTCCAAGGTGAAAGCGAGCGGCGCCGACGCGCCCAAGTTCGAGGAAGCGTTGGGCGCCGTGATGGAGAGCCTGGCGAAGCAGATCGCTCGCGATGGAGAAGGCGCGAAGAAGCTGATCACCATTGACGTGGAAGGCGCGCCGGACGATGCAGCGGCGGCGAAAATCGCACGGTCGATCGCCAATTCTCCCCTCGTCAAGACGGCCATCGCGGGATCGGATCCGAATTGGGGACGCATTCTCGGCGCCGCCGGCTACGCGGGCGTTCCGTTCGACCCGGGCCGCGCCGACATCTGGGTGCAGGGCGTGCAGGTCTGCAAGAACGGCCTGGCGGCGGACTTCTCCGAATCAGAGTTGAAGAACCTGCTCGACGGTGACGAGTGCGCCATCCGCCTCGCCCTCAAGACGCGCGGAGTGGGCCGCGCCCGCTTCTACACCTGCGACTTCACGCACGGCTACATCGACATCAACGCGAGCTACCGAACCTGATCGCGCTGGCCGGCCGCGGGCATGTCCCAGCGGCGGGCGTCCGCGGCGGGCAACCCCAGGAGATCGAGCACGCGGTCCACGCTGTGGTTCACAATATCGTCCACCGACTGTGGATTCGTGTAGAAGCCTGGGATCGGCGGGCAAATAATGGCGCCCATTTCCGCAAGCGAGACCATCGTTCGCAGGTGACCCACGTGAAACGGGGTCTCCCGAACCATTAAAATCAGCTTCCGCCGTTCCTTCAAGGTGACATCGGCCGCCCGCACCAGCAGGTTGGAGGAGATACCGCAGGCGATGGCGGACATCGTATGGACGGAGCAAGGGGCGATCACCATGGCGTCTACCGGATAAGAGCCGCTCGCCAGCCGGCAGCCGATGTCCTCCACCGGATAGCAATGGCCGGCCCGGCTCTTGAACTCCGAAGCCCCCAGTCCCATCTCCAAGTGCGCGGTGCGTTCCGCGGAACGAGTCATGATCAGGTGGGTTTCCACTTCCGGCCGGCCAGCGAGCTTTTCGAGCAGGCGCAGGCCGTAAATCGAGCCGCTCGCCCCGGAGATGCCGACGGTGATTCTCAGAAATCCTCCTATACGAAGCGCGTCTGTTCTGAATTCGGAACAGAGCGCCGCCTTCGCCCTTGATCGCTCCGCGCCGGACGGCTATAATTCATAGTTAGTACAGAACTTCCAGCCACGAGTCAGCATTGTTTACACCTTCATGATACTTCCTCGGCACGCCCCTGATCTATGGATGAACCGGGCCAAAAACTGAAGCGGGTGCGCGAGCGGTTGAACCTTCGCTACCGCGATGTCGAGGAAGCGAGCCAGAAAATATCTGCTCGCCATAACAACGACGAGTTCACCATCGCCCTCAGCCGCCTGGCCGACATTGAGAATAAGGGTACCGTACCGACTATCTTCCGCCTATATTCACTCTGTGCCATTTACCGCCTTGACCTGTACGAAGTGCTCGAGTGGTACCAGGTGGACATGAACCAGATGGCCACGGATATGAGCGTAGTGCAAGTGGAGCGAACTCACCTGATGGGGGCGCATACCGGGGATTACGGAGAGGTCCAGTTACCGCTTTCGATCGATCCGGGTGTCGATTTGAGAAAGACCACGTTTCTGAGCCGGTGGATTCAGCGTTGGGGCAAACTGCCGGTGATGCTGCTGAACGGCCTGGACATCAAGAATCAGCGCTACGGCTTCATTGGAACCGAAGACTGGAGCATGTACCCGCTGCTACAGCCGGGCAGCTTCGTGGTCATTGACGATACCCGCCGGAAGATTGTGAATGACGGCTGGACCAGCGAGTTCGACCGTCCCATCTACTTCCTCGAACATCGCGAAGGATACCTGTGCTGCTGGTGTTACCAGGAGAACGACCACCTGATTTTGCAGCCGCACCCTTCGGCGCCAGAGGCCCCCCAGGTATGGAAACTGCGCGAGATCGACGTCATCGGGCAGGTGACCGGGATCGCTACACGTCTCGATCAGGGGCGGCGACGCCGTACTCGATCCTGAACAGTTCGAGAAGCACTTCGCAATCGGCCAGGAATTGTTCGGTTTCAGCCGGCCGCGCGGCGGGCGGCGGCAGCTTTCGGAACGGCCGAATGCGCAGCCAGCTTTCGATCAGCTTAGGAAGGGGTTCCCCGAGCGATTGCCAATACTCCATCAGGTCGCGCCTCTTTTCAGCGAGAGACTGTCCCAGCCACGCCTCAAACCAATGGCAATGGCTGCGCTCGAGCACCTGCCCGGAGAGCACCTCGCCGTACCGCAGCGACAGCCCATGGTGTTCGTAGTTGCCCGTACTTTGGTTCTGGAGACTGGACAACAAAACAAGACGGCCGTATAACGTAGGGACTTTCAACACGGTCTCATGCCAAAGAAGGGCCGCCGGGCCGAGTTCCACTCCTCCTTGCATGTTGTTCATTTCTGATATGTTACCGCTAACGCAAGGGGAGGGCAGCGGACCTGTGCCGCGACGGCGAGAGGCCTCGGACTCCTTCAACCGCAGAGCCCGAAATTCTTACCTGTTCTGAATTAAGAAAATCTACTCGGCATTCCTCCGCGAACGGCGGTGAGCCGCTACCCTCGGCTTATACCACTGACGTGTTCAGGACAAGGTAAAGGAGACACCATGAAAAAGGCACTGCTCGTTCTGTTCTTTGTGATGGGTACGCTGAGCGCACCCCTCTTCCCCCCGCTCCCGGACTGCCTGCCCTGCCCCAGGGATGGCGGCAACCTCGTTAGCACGGTGCGCTAGGCTGAGGCGCAGCGATGCTACAATCGCGGGGGGATTCTCGATGAAGATCCCCCCAAAGCGATGCCGGATCTGCCGACATTCCTCACGTTACTCGGCTTCCTACAACTCGCCGCCCAGGCGATCCTGATCATTCACCTCCTGCGCACCCGCCTCAGCGCCGTCTATCCGAGTTTTCTCTTTTTGGTCTGCGCCAGCAGCTTGCGAGAGGCCGCCTTACTGGCCCTCTATTCTCACCCGTCCCTCTACGCCACGCTCTACGTCGCTACTGCACCGGTCACCTGGCTCAGCTATATCCTGGCGGCACTTGAACTCTACGGGAAGGTGTTGAAAGGATATCCGGGAATATCTTCCGTAGCTCGCTGGCTCCTGATTGCGGTGGCTCCCGTATCCATCGTCGCCTCCCTGCTTCTGCTACTGCCGGAGATGGACCAGACGTCGCGGCGCTTCTTCTGGCTGATGGCGGAGTCGATGATCACGCGCGGTGTGTGCGCGAGCATTTTGGTGTTTCTCCTCCTCCTTACGGTGTTCCTGGTCTGGTACCCCGTCCCTATGAATCGCAACACCGTGCGCCACGCTTTTCTTCTTTCGACGCTCTTCGTCGTACAGACCGCCGCGCTGCTGCTTCGCGACGCGCACGGCTATGACCTGAATCGTATCGTCAGCGTGGTTCTTGCCGTGTTCGGCGTAATGATCGTCGCCACATGGCTCCTGTTGTTGCAGCCCGCTGGAGAAATACTGCAGGTCGTGGTACGCACGCCTTTCAACCAAGACGATGAGCGCCGCCTGCTCGAGCAGCTTTCCGCACTCAACGCGTCACTTTCGCCCCCTGGGCGAAAGTGAGCATCCGCCCCCAACCGCCTTCTCCTTCAAAAAATCCTGTTTGCTTTGTCGAAAAAATCACGCTATTCTTTCCATAAGTTGGAGGCATTGATGCTGCTTGCGCTTGCTCTTTTGATTGTAGGGTTGAGTATTCTCGCTTACGCTCTCCGCACTGTGGCATCGATTCCCGATGCCAGATGCAGCGTGGAATGGCTCGCCGGCTTCCGGGCATCACGCTATGCGGCGATGGACCGGCTCCTCGACGACTCTGAGTTCGCCTTTCTTATTGAACGAGGGCTTCCTCGAGAGGCCGTTCGTGCCTTTCGCGCTCGCCGGCGACAGGTCTTCCGGGCGTATCTCAGCCAGCTTCGCCGGGACTTCGGCCGGCTCCATCACCTGGGGCGCACCATGGTCCTGCATTCCGCCGTGGATCGTCCCGACCTCGCCAAGGCGCTCATGGCCCAGAGCACGCGCTTTCGCCTCGCGCTGCTGAAGGTACAGTTCGCCCTCGTGCTGGATGCGGCCGGGATTCGCAGCGCTCATGCGAAAGAACTGGTGGCCGCGATGGACGCGCTGCGCATGGTTCTCGCCGACCCCGCCGCGACGCCGGCAGCCGCCCGGGCTTAGAGCTTCTTCAGCATCTCTTTCGCTTCTTTCCAGCCCGGGAATTCCTTCTCGGCCGCCTGGAACTCCGGTGTGTGCACGCATCGCCTCGCGCCGCGATGCTCCACCGGATACCGCAGGTGCAGCATCTCGTGGAACAGCACATACCGCACCGCCAGCGGCGGCACTCCGGACCGGTCCAGGATGCGGCTGAGAATGATCGCGTTGTGCGATGGATCGTAATGTCCCAGCAGGGTCCGCGAGGGCCGGCGGCTCCAGCCGAGCATGGGCTTCGCCATTAGCCCGTGGAAAAACTCGAAATTCAGTTCCTCGAACAACACATCCAAATTGAAATGTTCGCCCTCAGGCCCGGAAATATACTTGCGGCCCCGCTCCTGCCGGACCAGGTGCAGGTGCCGGCGGATCTCGCGCCGGTTCAGATACAGCCGGTAGCGATGCGCGTACACCCGAGGCACCGGTTTGCGGAACAGCTTGGAGATGAGGATCCAGGCCAGCGCCTCGACGATCGGCGCCGGCGCTCCCTGGAAGACGTCGCTCATGCGGACCTCGATTCGCCCCGTCTCCCAGCGGATAAAACTGTTCGCGTTGGCGAACCGGCAATACTCGATGGAAACCTCCGCCGCAGCCGACCGCGGGCGGATTTCGCGGTAGACGCGAGCGTAGATCTGCTCCGGCGTCTCAAAGAAGAGCGCTGTCTGGACTTGCATCCCCTCGCCAATTAGCATATCAAGGGTAGTTACGGCTTTTTGGAGCTTCGCGTCCGCAACCCGCGGAGGCGAGCCCGTTTTCATCAACTTGGAGGCATCTTGCCGAAAGCAAAGATCAGCGCGCTCGGCTGCTACGTTCCGCCCCGCGTGCTGACGAATCAGGACCTCGAGAAACTGGTCGACACCAACGACCAGTGGATCATGGAGCGGACGGGCATCCGCGAGAGGCACATTCTCGATCAGGACCAGGCGACGTCCGACATGGCGGTGGAAGCGGCCCAGGCGGCGCTGGCCAACCGCGGCATCGAAGGGAAAGACATCGACGCCATCATCCTTTGCACCGTCACCCCCGATCATTTCTTCCCTTCGACTGCCTGTCTGGTGCAGGACAGGATCGGAGCCAAGGGCGCCTGGGGCTTCGACCTCATCGCGGCCTGCTCCGGCTTCGTCTACGGCCTGACCACCGCGGCGCACTTCGTCATGAGCGGTACGCATCGCCGCGTGATGGTCATCGGCGCCGACACCATGTCGCGCATCATCGACTACACCGACCGGGCCACGTGCGTTCTCTTCGGCGACGGCGCGGGCGCGATGATCGTCGAAGCCGCCGAAGACGATGAGGAGGGCTTCCTCGGCTTTCAGAACGAAGTGGATGGCTCCGGCGGCGCGTTTCTGCAGATGCCCGCGGGCGGCAGCCGTCGTCCCCCCTCCCACCAGACCGTCGACGAGCGCCTTCACTACGTGAAACAGGACGGCCAGCAGGTGTTCAAGTACGCCGTCCGCAAGATGTACGAGAGCTCCAAGACGCTGCTCGATAAGGCGGGCGTCAGTCCGTCGCAGGTGGCCGCACTGATTCCCCACCAGGCGAACCGCCGCATCATCACCGCCGCCGCGGAACGCCTCGGCATCCCCTGCGACCGCGTCGTCATCAACATCGAAAAATACGGCAACACCACCGCCGCCACCATCCCACTCGCCACGCGCGACGCGCTCGAGGAAGGCCGCATCAAGAAGGGCGACCTGGTGGTCTTCGCGGCCGTCGGGGCGGGCTTCACCGTCGGCGCGAACCTCTGGCGCTGGTCCATCTAGCCCGCCATGCCAAACCTGCTAGATTAGGGCCATGGCTGGGCCACTCGAAAGTCTCGAGCAGTGGGACGACTTCGTCGCCACCCGCTACAAAGAAGACCGCAAGAAAGAAGAGTTTCGCGACTACAGCAAGACGACGCCCGGTGTACGCGAGTTCTACCGGCTGAATCATACGCATCAGACGCGCGACTTCGTGCTGGCCAAGCATCGCGAGTACGTCGGCACGACGCGCCGCCAGATGACGGTGTGGGAAGCGCTCGAATACCTCAACACGCTGGTGGATGACAGCGACCCCGATACCGACCTTTCACAGATCGAGCACAACCTCCAGACCGCCGAGGCCATCCGCCGCGATGGCCACCCGCGCTGGATGCAGTTGACCGGACTGGTACACGACCTCGGTAAGGTGCTTTGCCTCTTCGGTGAGCCGCAGTGGGCCGTGGTGGGAGACACCTTCCCGGTCGGCTGCGCCTGGTCCGACAAGATCGTCTTTCACGAGTTCTTCAGCGACAACCCGGACTCGCAGATCGCCCATCTGCAAACGGAGAATGGCGTCTACGAACAGGGCTGCGGCCTGCGCAACGTCGACCTCTCCTGGGGCCACGACGAGTACATGCACCACATCGTGAAAGACAAGCTCCCGGAGCCCGCGCAGTACATGATCCGCTACCACTCCTGCTACCCCATCCACCGCGAGGGGGCGTACGAGCATCTGCTCGACGACCATGATCGCGAGATGCTCGACTGGGTGCGGAAGTTCAACCCGTACGATCTCTATTCGAAGGGCGAGAAGAAGCCGGACGTGGAAGCTTTAAAGCCCTATTATTTGGAATTGATCGACGAGTATTTGCCGGGCAAGCTAGATTTCTGACGACCTGCCTCTCGAGTGTCGGTAGCCGCTGGCTTCCCGGCATTGATGAATCGGGTGAGCTCGAGTGATGGCAAGCACCTTGGGCGATTGACGGTCGAAGCTATGGCGTAACGGAGCGGTGTTTTAGGCTGCAGCCGAAATCCGAGAGGTGGATCCGGGGCTGGCGGGCATTCCTGGCCGGGCTGAAGTTGGCGGCAGTTCCAAGCATCGTGTCGGATCGCTGATCCTGACGACGTGCTTACTGTCACGCAAATCACGACGTATCCCTTGTTGTTGGCGAAACCGCGCCATTGATGAGTGTACTCGTCGTAATTACTCCCGTTGCCATCTAACTGAAACTCCTCATAGAACGTAGGAATACAATCCATTCCCGGACCGAAACCACACATACCGTCACCCGACACAGAACCCGTATCCCGATGCGACTCGTAGCTTGGGCACTCGTTGCCGTATTGAACCCACCGCGAAACTTTCCAGGACGCAGTCTGCGAAAAAGCGAAATACGGAAAGCTACAGGAGTATGGGCTCACATCCCAAAGGGCTGAGCTCTGGGAACTGCATAGCTGCTGGGCCCGGCCGTCAGCACATAACACACTCATTGCCAAAGCGAAAAGAATGATGGGACGGTAAGTGGAGTTCACTTTTGCACCTCCGCCTGCCTATTGAGATGACGAGCACCAATGTCACGCCTTAGTGTCAAGAACTGTCGAAGGTTGAATGTTGCCGCGGACTCCGCGATTCGGCCGCTCGAAACGAGGTTACCCAGTTGCCGCACCCAGCTCTCCACTTCGCTCTCCATAGTGTATGCTGCCGCCTCCTCTCGCCTGCTGTTGAAGGATGCGCCGCTGGTACGTGGCCGTCCCTGAACCAAGGTGGCGTACTCCCTAAGAGAAGCCGAACTCGAGACGCTGAGAAGCCGTTTTGACCAGTAAGCCACCTCGTTGTAGTCAACTTTCCGGCGTTGGAAGATCGCTTGGATTAGAGAATCCGCCCCCACGGCTGAGCCGTCGTCGAAAATAATCGCGTCTACCTGGACAGAGGAGATACTGGTTGTTCCAGAAGGCGCTTGCTGCCGCATTGTAGCTTCGGCCTTGGGCCGTAGAGCCCCGAACACGTTGACCGAAGCGATCACGGGCTGGATCTCCTCGAAACCTAAAGACGGCCAAAAATCCTGGTCGTATGAGGCAGTGACGGTTCCATTCGACCCATTGAAACGAACAGTGACCGCGTACGCCGTGACGGATCGAGAGCAGTTGTTAGTGAGGCGGTACGCGACTGATGGTGGCTGTGCGATGTCGGCCGTAACGTGGAGGCAATAGGGGGCGGTTTGGGCGAGTGACGTAAACCCTAACAATAGAAACTTTACTACCATAAAATCTTAATATCCCTTTCCGTAGCCCTTGTCAATCACAAAAATCGACTTGTAAGCGCAAACATTCATCGCCTAGATTAGGACATACCTAGTGGCCGCACAGGCCCGAGAGGCTATGCAAAGCTGCATGTGCGCCTGAGCAACAGTTCCTCTCAAGACCTCAACCATGCGTCGAGCTGAGATCTGAGGAAGAAATAGTTCCCTCAGTACGCTTCACCTGAGGAACGCTTCGGGCAGGCCGCCATCGACGGGCAAGACGTGTCCCGTCGTCTTGGCGGATCGCTCGCTCGCCAGCCAGTAGATGGCTTCCGCGCAGTCCCTGGGCGTGATCGGGCGCTTGCTCAGCGTGCGCTGCGCATAAAACTCCGCCAGCTTGTGGCGCAGCTCCTCCGTCGTGTCCGTCTCTTCGAACGGGATGTCGTACTTCTTGAGCGACGGGATGAGGCGCTCTCGCGGGAACATGGCGGAGCCGTCGACCACTGTTGCCGGGGCAATGCCGTTCACGCGCACCAGCGGCGCCTGCCCGATGGCGAGGCTGCGAATCAGGTGGTTCACGGCGGACTTGCTGACGTCGTAGGCTTCGCTGCCGCGCTTGGCCACAACGGCATTCGCCGATCCCGTCAAAACGATCGTCGCCGGGAGATTCTGGTCGCGGAAGGCCTCGCCGGCCTCGTCCGCCAGCAGCCAGTTCCCGGTGACGTTGATATCGAGCGTGGTCCGCCATTTGTCGTCTTCGAAGACGCCCTCCTGGGACGGCGGCAGAAACACCGCGGCGGTATTGATCACGCCGTCTACGCCGCCAAACTGCGCCGCCGTGCGCCGCAGCGCCGCGGCCACGCTTTCGCGCTTCGTGATGTCAATGTGGCAGCACGCTACTGCTTCCTTCGATACCTTCTGGGTGCACATCGCCACCGTCTCAGAAGCCGCGTCGCCGTTGATGTCCGCCACCATGAGGTGGGCGCCGTTCTCCACGAGCTTCAGCGCCACGGCACGGCCGATGCCGCTGCCGCCGCCCACCACCAGAAAAATGCGGCGGCTCATCTCCTGCTCCGGCGGCATGCGCTGGATCTTCGCTTCTTCCAGCGCCCAGTACTCGATGCGGAACGCTTCGCGCGGCGGCAGCGCCACGTAGTTCGCGTAGCTCGTGAAGCCCGCGGGCAGTCGCGGCGTCTCTCCGCCGGCTAATGCTGTTGCGCCCGCCATCACGTGGATGGCATTCAGATAGAACTCGCCCGTGATGCGTGCTTCCGTCTTGTTCTTGGCGAAGGTGAACATTCCGAGGCCCGGGATCAGCACCACCGAAGGATTCGCATCGCGCAGGGCGGGCGAGCCGTCCTCTTTCTGCGCCTCGTAGTAGGCGGCATAATCGCGGCGGTAAGCGTCAGCGCCCGCGTCGATCTTCGCGCGCAGCGCGGCCATGTCCTCCGCCTGCGGGTTCCATTCGACGAGCAGCGGCTTGATGCGCGTACGGATGAAATGGTCCGGGCAACTGGTACCGAGCGCGGCGAGCGCCGGGCCCTGCTCCGCGTTCACGAACTCCAGCACGTCCGGCTCGGCGTTGTAATGCGCGATGGTCCGGCGCGTCGTCGCCAGGCGCCCGCGCAGATACGGCAGGATCTCCGCCGCGCGTTCCGCCGCATCGGGCAGCGTCTGATACTTCGCACCCCCGAAACGTTTCCGGCCCTTCTCGTGGTCGGTGATAAACTCGCCGAGTTCATCGATCATCCGCAAGCTGTTCAGGTAGCACTCGCGTTGCGTTTCGCCCCACGTGAACAGGCCGTGCGAGCCAAGCACGATCCCGTCGCACCCCGGATTCTCCTCCACGGCGCGCCGCAGCATCAGGCCCAGTTCGAAGCCCGGCCGCTGCCAGCGCAGCCACGCCAGCTTGTGCCCGTAGCGCTGGTTGAATTCGGCCATCTTCGCCGGTCCGTTGGCGCTGGCCGCAAGGGCGATGGCCCAGTCGGGATGCAAGTGGTCGACATGCGGCGCGGGCAGGTAGGCGTGCAATGGAGTGTCGATCGAAGGCGGCGCGGTGCTGGCGCCGAAGGCGCACAGCGGATAGTAGGCCACCATCTCGTCTTCGAACTGCTCTCCGCGATAAATGCCCTCGAGGCCCAGCAACTTGTCGAGATAGAGGACTGCAAAGCCCTTGGCCTTGATGCTTCCCAGGTCGCCGCCGCTGCCCTTCACGGCCATCACGCGCGCCGGCTTTCCGGTAAACGGGTCCGTCAGGTCGAACTTCGAGCTGGTGTTTCCGCCGCCAAAGTTCGTAATTCGCAAGTCGGCGCCCAATAGGTTCGAGCGATAGCGCAACAATTCAAGAGGATCGCCGGCCAGAGAGGCAGCGTCGGTTTCGTTCCACAGGTCTTTTAAAAATTTCATGGGCTTTCAGCAGGAAGGTGCGAAAGCCCATTGTATCCGCCTGCGCTACACTTCCGCTCCGGCGTGTGCTGCCTCGCTGGCCGGCAGTCCCGGCTCGGGCGCGGGAGGCTCCGGCCGCACCAGCCAGGCCGTTGAAGGTACGCGTTCGTGCAGCAGCAGTTCAGTAGCCTGTACCATCGGCTCGGCGTGGAAGCGCCGCTGCATGGCGTTGTCACAGAGTGCATTCGCAATGGCCGTGAGCGTCATGCCCTGATGGTGAGCCATATAGGCCTCAACCTTGATGGCCGTGCCGCCGCGGTATTCAACAGCATCGACGAAGCCGTACTCGTCCAGCCAGCCCTCTGCCTCCATGCGGCGCAGATTGGAGACCGCTGCGCAGGGCGCACAGGCAAGTGCGAGCGCGGTGGCGTATGGCGCGATGACGAGTTCGTCGGGCCGCGTGCGGCGCAACGCAACTTCCGGCAGGCCAAACGCGAAGTACTGATAGCTGCCCGATTCGTCGCGGTTAGAGTAGGCGCACTCGGATACGCCCCACGGCACGGCACGCCGCCGCGCCCACGAGCGCTGGCAGGCGACGATACCCCGCGCAGCGCGGTCAAGCAGTGTGCCCGGCCACGTTCGCATCCAGAGAAGCGGCATGAGGTACTCGAACATGGTGCCGCTCCAGGAGAGCAGCACGCGCTGCCCCGCATAGAGCGCCAGCGTGCGGCCGAGATGGAACCAGTGGTCCTTCGGCACGTCGCCCTTAGCGATCGCCAGGAAGCTCGCGGTTCGCGCTTCCGACGCCAGCAGGTCGTACTGATACTCGTCGGCACGCGCGGCCGCCACGTCATAGCCGATGGACAGCAGCTTCTTCTTGGGATCGTATAGGAAGCCGAAGTCAGTCTCCGCTACCCACCGCTGCGCCGTCTCCGCCATCTCTGTCAACGGGGCGGAGAGGTCTTCGCTCACCGCGGCCAGTTCCCGGCAGCCCTCGGCGAAGGCGATCATGCTCGCCACGAAGTTGCCGCTATCGACCGTCGAGACGTAGCGCGGCCACAGCGGCTCGAGCGCTTGCGTGTCGTACCAGTTGAAGAGATGTCCCTGGAAACGCTCCAGGCGCGCGATCGAAGTCATCGTGCGGCCGGCGCGCTCAACAAACTCGGCGATGGTGAGAAACCCGAGATCGACGGCGGCCAACTGCGCATTGAGTTGCAACCCGAGGTTCGTCGGGGACGTGCGGCGAGCGGTGAGTTCCGGTTCGCGCTGCCAGTTGTCTGGCGCAATCCAGTGGTCCTCCGCCCGCTCGAAGGTCTCAAAGTAGTTCCAGGTGCGCCGCCCGACCACCTCCAGAAACTCGCGGTCGCGCTCCTTCAACGAACGTGGCGCGCGTCCCGCCGCGTTCAACCACGCCGCCGCAGCGGGCGCGCCGATCCAAAGCGCGACAATCCCCGCCGCCCACGGCATCGCCTCGGGCCTTGCGGCCGCCAGGGCGAACGCAAGCCCCGCGGAGGCGAAGGCGGACATCCAAAGGTAGCCGAGACTGCCCCGCCGCTCCGCCTCCGCGGCGCTTTCCCACTCGAGCAAGCGCCGCCCGGTGATGGTGCGGGCGATGGTGCGCACGATTGCATCGAGCATCAGCAGCGACTGGTGCGCCAGGAACGTCAGCAGCAGCAGGGCGTTGAAGTGGCCGGTGGCCAGCGCCGCCAGCGAATCGCGCACGTGCGCGCGCAGGAACTTCGCTTTCGGCCAGCGCCGCCACGCGCGGCCGAATTCTACCCATACGGGCAGGGCCAACAGAACCAGCACCGCCAGCGTCCAGTACTGCGGCCCGCCCGGCAAGAACCACCAGGCGGCGTTCAACAGCAGGAACGTGCCGATCTCGAGGGCGCTCCGGCGGAGGTTATCGAAGATCTTCCACCGGGCCACCAGGCCCAGCGGGTTTCGCGCAAAGCGCCCATCGTAGCCGGGTACACGCGGCAGCAGCCACAGCAGCAGTTGCCAGTCGCCGCGGACCCAGCGGTGTTTGCGCTTGGTCCAGGCGCCGTAGTGGGACGGGTAGTCGTCGATCACTTCGACGTCGGAAACCAGGGCCGCGCGCGCGTAAAGGCCCTCGATCAGGTCATGGCTCAGCAGCGCGTCGTGCGGAAAGCGATGCGTCAGCACGCGGTCGAAGACCTCGACGTCATAGAGCCCCTTACCGGTGTAGATGCCTTCGCCGAACAGGTCCTGGTAGACGTCGGAGACCGCCGTGGTGTAGAGGTCGATGCCGGTCTGCCCCGAGTAGATGCGCGCCAGGCGCGAGCGTCCCGCGGAATCCACGCTGATGCCCACGCGCGGCTGCAGGATGCCGTAGCCGCGCCGCACGGTGTTCGACTCCGGATCGATCACCGGCCGGTTCAAGGGATGGCAGATGGTTTCGATCAACCGCCGCGCGCTGTCGCGGGGGAGCTGCGTGTCGGTATCGAGCGTGATGACGTAGCGAATGGTCGGTAGTACGTCAAGGTGGCCCACCTTCACCGAGAACTCGTCGCCGTGGCCGCGCAGCAGGTTGTTGAAGTGAATCAGTTTGCCGCGCTTACGCTCCCATCCCATGAAGCTGAACTGCTTCGGGTTCCACTCGCGCGCGCGGTGGAACAGGTAGAAGGGCGCTCCCGGATACTTCTCATTGAGGCGCTCTATGCCGGCCGCGCAGATCTCGACGATCTCGCTGTCTTCCGCGGCGGGCTCGGGCGCGTCAGGAAAGTCGGTCAGCAGGGCGAAGGTCAGTTGCGGATCCCGGTTGGCCAGGTACCGCACTTCCAGGTCTTCCAGCAGCTTGGCCGCGAACGATTTCGAGAGCAGCAGCGTGGGGACCACAACCATCGTTCGCGCGTCCTCCGGAATGCCCGTCTCGGAGAAGTCCATCTTGGGCCGAAGCTGCGGGCGGATCAGCGAGGTCACCCACTGATTCACCATCGACGCGGCCGCGCCGGTGGCCGGCAGGAAGAGCAGGAACACGGCGAATGCCTGGGGCGTGAGCGTATGCAGTTGGGAGAGCAGCAGCGCCATCACCACGAACGTGGCGATCTCGATCCCGCCCAGATAGAAGAACTCCGGATGTCGTTGGATTGCGCGCGGCAGCCAGCCGGAGCGCGGCGCTCGATACCCCAGGATCTCCCGCATCGGCTTGGCGCCCTCGTCGATGAGCCAGTAGCCGACGTGCCGCTGCAGTTCGCCGGGCGAGATCTCAGACTGCTGGATCACCCGCTGTGCCACCTCTTCCTCGGCGACACCCGAGTATTGCGCGAAGTCCTCCACGACGTGACGGTAATGATCGCGCGTCGCGAAGTCCATGCGCGGGTAGACTCCCGAGGGGTCCGCCCTCAGGATCGCCTCCACCACGCTGACCTGCTCGAACAGTTCCTTCCAGGCAAGCGCGCCGAGAGCGCGGAGCGCCATCACGGCCTGGCACACCGCATGGTCGGAGACCGAACCTTCCTGCTCCTTCTCCTGGCAGGCGAAGTCGGCGAGGTCCTCGAGAATCACCAGCCGCATCAGCGCGCCCAGCGCCCACACCTCGCCCATCTTCAGCTTGCGCTGTTGTTGCTCGCGCCAAAGAGCCGCGGCCAGCGACTCCGCCTCCACGGTCGAGCCCAGCTCCCGCCACAGCCGCCCCGCCAGGTCATACGCGCAGGGAAGGCCGTCCTCGTTCTGCGGCAGCGTCCGGTAGGACATGCTCGGCAAGTAATTCGAGACTTCGCGGACATGGCTGCGCAAGTACAGCCGGTTCTCGAACAGCCAGGTCGCCGCGGGCGCCGGAGCCGGCCGCCCATCCCAGTGCCGCCAGCAGCGCTCGAGTGCGTTCGAGCATCGTACAATCCTCGCTCTCAGTTTCGTCACCGGTACCCCGCTGCCTGCAGCTCAAACATCCCTGCGTACAGGCCACCGCGGGAAAGCAGTTGATGATGGGTTCCCTCTTCGCGAACGCGCCCTTGCTCGAGAACCATGATTCGATCCGCCATGCGGACGGTCGAGAAACGATGAGAAATAAGGATTGCCATCTTACCGTGGGTCAATTCGGAAAATCGTAGGAAGACTTCGTACTCGCTGCGGGCGTCCAGCGCCGCCGTGGGCTCGTCCAGGATCAGCACCTGCGCATCGCGCATGTACGCCCGGGCCAGCGCGAACTTTTGCCACTCGCCGCCGGACAGGTCCACGCCGCCCTCGAAACGGCGCCCGAGCATTTGGTCGAGGCCGCCGGGCAGACGCGTCAGCACTTCGTCCGCCATGCTCTTGCGGGCTGCGTGGCGGACGCGCTCTGCATCAGAGACCTTGTCAATACGGCCTACGCCGATGTTCTCCCGAGCGCACATCTCATAGCGCATGAAGTCCTGGAAGATGACGCCGATCTCGCGTCCCAGGTCCTCCACGCTGTACTCGCGCAGGTCCACGCCGTCCAGCAGGATGCGCCCCGCCGTCGGCTCGTAGAGGCGCGCCAGCAGCTTGACGATGGTGGTCTTGCCCTGCCCGTTCTCGCCGACCAGGGCCACGCGCGTATCAGGCTCCAGCCGGAAACTCAGGTCGTCGAGAACCAGCCGCGACGAGCCGGGGTAGTGGAAGCTGACCTGGTCAAACGCAAATCCGTCGCGAATGGGACGGGGCGCGGGCAGCGCGTCCGGCTTCGATACGATGCGTGGGCGAACGTTCATGAAGACGACCAGATCGGTGAGGAACAGGGCTTGGTCCGCGATGCTCGAAAACGTCGAGAAGAGGGAGGCAATGTTCGCACTGGCCCCGGCGATGGCGCCGGCCAGAAACGTGAGGTCGCCCACCGAAATCCGGCCCTGCACCGCTTCGACGACCACCACCGCGTAGCAGGCGTAGTAGCCGATGCTGCCCAGAATCGCAAGAGCCGAGCCCGCCCGCAGCCGCCGGCCAACCAGTGCGCGGTTCTCGCGAATGATCGAGTCCGTCACCTCGCGGTAACGGCTCACCAGCCAGGGACCCAGCCCGAAGATACGCAATTCTTTCGCGCTCTCGCGGCTCGCGCCCAGCGTGCGCAGGTAGTCCAGTTCGCGGCGCCGCGGCGTCTGCCCATAGGCGAGCGAATACCCCAGGAACGCGAAGTGGCTCTCGCCCAGGAACGCTGGCACCGTCGCGGCCACCAATATCAACAGGAGCCACGGCGAGAAAAGGAACACGCCGACCGCCAGCGACGTGAGCGTCACCACCTGCTGGAAGATGCGCCCGATGGCGTTCAACATGCCCAGGCGGTCCGTAGCCTGCACACGCGCGCGCTCGAGCGTATCGTAGAACGCGGGATCCTCGAGCGTCGCCAGGTCCAGACGGTTGGCGTGCTCCATCACCTGCACGCTGATGTGGCGCGTGAACTCGTCGGCCAGGAGCGAATCGAAGTAGTCGACCAGGCGCGAAAAGATGTGGCCGCACGCGGCAAGCCCAAACTCCGCGCCCAGTAGCCACCAAACGCGGGGTGGAATGCCCTGGCCCGCCTGCGCGCCGGCTACCAGGTCAATGATGAGTTTCGAGACCCACAGCATCGCCAGCGGCACCAGCGCGGCGAGGACGCGGAATACAAGACCTCCGAGCACCAGGCCCGGGCCCGATTGCCAGACCATCTTGAGAACCGGTGGAATGTGGTGCAGCGCGGAAAGGCGTCGACGCCAACCGCGCCAGAACGAAGGCTGGGAGGGGCTCACCAACCCATTGGATTCTTTCGCCCCTTGTGGAGTTTCCGGCGATGGGAGAAGGAAGGGCGAAAACAATTGTATGCGCGCCCGCGTACACGTAACGCCGCACTCGCCCGCCACGTATCATCAAGTGTGACGGGTAACACCATGAAGATCGGAATCGCGTTCGTCGCTGGGCTCCTGGTGGCGGGGTTGTTTGCGTACTTGGTGACTCCTTCCAGGGCGCCGGAGCCGGCGCCGCAGGCAGTGGTCACGCCGGTGCAACCTGCGTTCACCGAACCCACGCCGGCCGCCGTAGCAGAGCCCGCGCCCGCGCCGGGGGCCTCTGAACCGAAGCCCGCCGAACCGAAATCCGCGCCCGTGGCAGTGCCCGCCAGGCCGCGCCGGCAGGAGCCGCCGCCGCGCAGCGTCGCGAAAGCGAACCCGACGCCCACCGCGCCCGCGCGCCCCGCCGAGCCGTCCCCCACTCCCGCGGAGGCGCCGAAGGCCGTCGAGACGGCGAGGGTTGAGCCGGACAGACCCGCGCCCGAACCCGAGAACCCGCTCCGTCACACCTCCGAGCGGCTTGCCAAGCCGATCGAGCAGCCGAACTTCGTGACCATCGAGGCGGGCACGCTCGTCGTCGTTCGGCTCTCGGAAAGCCTTTCGAGTGATAGCCATAAGTCCGGCGACAAGTTCAACGGCGTGTTGGATAAACCGCTGGTGGTCGACGGATTCGTCGTCGCCGAGCGCGGCGGCCGGGTGGAAGGCCGCGTAGTGCAAGCGAACCCGGCAGGCCGCGTGAAGGGAACGTCGTTCCTGCGGATCGAATTGACCCGTCTGCAGACGGCTGACGGCCAGTGGGTGGACCTGAACACGGAAGTGTTTGAACGGGAAGGCGAGAAGTCGGTGAAGCAGGACGCCGCCAAGGTCGGCGCCGCCGCGGGTATCGCGGCGGCAATTGGGGCCATTGCCGGCGGAGGGAAGGGCGCGGCCATCGGCGCCGTCATTGGCGGCGCAGCGGGAACGGGCGGCGTCCTCGCCACCCGCGGTAAGCCTGCCACGCTCCCGGTGGAGACACGGGTTTCTTTCAAGATCAAGAACCCCGTGTCCATCACCGAGAAGATCTGACGGCTACTTCTTGGTGTCCGGCGTGGTCTTCTTCTTTGCGGCGGGTTTTGTCGGTGCTGCCGCCGGCTTTGGCGCGGGCGCCGCAGGCTTAGCCGGCGCCGCCGCGGGTGCTTGCCCGCTAGCCGGTAGCACCACAGCCTTCGTGATGAAATCCAGTCGCGGGAACTTGGCCTTTAGATAGGCATTGCCCTTCGAGGTAATCTCG
Source organism: Bryobacteraceae bacterium (assembly GCA_033763935.1). Taxonomy (GTDB): domain Bacteria; phylum Acidobacteriota; class Terriglobia; order Bryobacterales; family Bryobacteraceae; genus DALYJJ01. The sequence continues at coordinate 153,078 of JANRJO010000107.1, read as the reverse complement.
CCCTGTTCCGGGGATTCGCCGTACTCCTGATTCAGCCCCTTGATTACGTCCATCCCTTCCACCACTTCACCGATCGGCGCAAACCCCATCGTGTCCAGCCGCGCGTTGTCCCGCAGGTTGATGAACATCTGCGTGGTGCGCGTGTTCGGACCCGCGGTGGCGAAGGTCAGCGTGCCCATCTTGTTGCTCTGCGTCACCGGGTCATCCTTGATAGCGTTGTCCCACTTCTTCGTCACGGCGGGATCTGCCGCCAGTCCGAATTGCACGACGAAGTTCGGAACGATGCGAAAGAAACCGCTGTCGTTGTAATAGCCGGACCGGATGAGACGGTAGAAGCGGTCCGCGCCGATCGGCGCCCACGCCTTCCGCACTTCCACCACGAACGGCCCCTTGGTCGTGTCGAACCGGGCGCGCCACACGTCGGGCATAGCGGCCGAAGCAGCCGCGCCTTTCTTCGCCGTCCCGGCCGACTTCTTCTTAGCCGGCGCCGGAGCCTGCGCGGCGAGAACTGAGGCGAAAGCACAAGCTGCAATACAGGAAAACCAGAATCTGTTGGTCATACCAAGGCGATTATACTGAGGACGCTATGCTTGCGCGTGCTCTGGCGCTTTGCTTCCTCCTACTGGTAGAAGCCCTTCCGCAAACGTACTCGGGCCGCATCGGGATTGAAATTGAAGGACCGAAGGAAGGCTCACGCTCACGCGCGTTCGTCGACCTCGGCCGCGGCTTCCGCCCAGTGACCACGCCCGTCGACGACCGCGGCTGGCCCACCACCGATGCCACTGTCCTTTTGTTCGATATCCGGCCCGTCGCTGCCTGGGAAAATAACATCGACGACCCCGACCGCTTCTCGCCCGACTGGAGCGGCCGCTATACCGTGTCGTTCGAGGGCCGTGCCGACCTCGCCGTCTCCACGCCCAACAATCGCGCCGCCATATCGAACGTCCAATACGACGCCGCGACGAATATCACCTCGGCCGACCTCGTTGTACAAACAGGCGCGGAACTGCTGCAACTGGTGTTCACGAATACGCGCCGGACGCCGGGAGGCGCGACAAACACTGGCCTCCGCAACCTTCGCGTGCTGCGCCCCGGCTACGCGGGGTCGAAGCAGCCTTATTCAAACGAGTTCCTCGACGCCATCCCGCCCTTCCAGATCCTCCGCTTCATGGGCTTCACGGAGACCAACTCGGACTTCGCGCCGCGCTGGCCCGAGACGCTCGAATGGAGTGACCGCCACACGCCCGCCGACGCCACCCAACAACGCCTCGGCAAGAGAATCGGCGTCGCCTGGGAATATGTGATCCACCTCGCGAACATTACTGGCAAGGACATATGGATCAACGTTCCCGCGCCGGCCAGCGACAACTATGTGCGCCAGCTGGCCCGCCTCCTTCAGACCACGTTGCGCCCCGGCGCAAACATTTACCTGGAGCACAGCAACGAGGTGTGGAACCCTGGCTTCCCGCAGCAGCGTTGGAATACCGCGGCTGCGGGCGCGGAAGCCACCACGCCCATCCGGCGCCATGCGCGGCGGTTGTACGAGATCTCCCGAATCTTCGGCGAGGTGTTCGGGCAGGCGGAAATCAACCGCCGCATCCGCCCGGTCTACGCTTGGTGGCCGGGACGGACGCAGGAGTACCGCGAGGCCCTCAACTACATCCGCGCCACCTTCGGGCCGCCGTCCCAATTCTTCTATGGCATGGCGACTACGCACTACATCGGGGCGCGGGTAACGGAGACCGCCGCCGTGGGTGACATCCTGGCAGCCATGCGGCAAGCCGCCGAGACTCTCCGGCTGGGCGACCAGCAGCACAAAGCCGTGGCCGACGACTTCGGCCTCAAGTTCCTGGTGTACGAGGGCGGCCCCGACAACGGTCAAAACTACGCCACCGTGACTACCCCCAACGGCGTGCGCCCGGTGGCGAACGTCGGCAATCACATCCTCGCCAACCGAAGCCGCGAGATGCGCGAGATCATCGTGGGCGATATCCGGGACGGCTTCTTCGCCAACGGCGGCGATCTCTATATGTACTTCACGCTTAGCAGCGCCTACAGCCGCTGGGGCTGCTGGGGCCTCACCGAAGACATCGTCAATCGCAACACGGAGAAGTTCCTCGGGCTGTACGAACTCGTGGGCCGCGGGTCGGCGCCGCGGATCGATCGCTACTCCAGCTCGGCCACCGGCACGCTCGCCATCGCGCCGGGTTCGCTTCTCAGTGTCTACGGGGAGCACTTCAGCCCCAAGGAGCTCGATTGGACCTACGCCATCTGGGAAGGGCGCGTCCTCCCAGCGAACCTGGGCGCCGTTCGCGTGCGATTAAACGGCAAGGAGTGTCACCTACACTACGCCGGGCCGTTTCAGTTGAACGTGCTGTTGCCTCCGGACGCCACCTCGGGCCCGCTCGAGGTGACCACTCCCTACGGTACGGCGCGAGTGGATATCGAAGTGACACCATTCGCCCCGGGCCTGTTCAGTTACGGCTTAGGGAACGTCCGTTACGCGAGCGCGCTGCACGCCGGCACCCGAACGTATGTCGCGCCCGCGGGCGCGCTGCCCGGCTACGACAGCCGGCCCGCCCGCCCCGGCGATGTCATCGAATTGTATGCGAGCGGCCTCGGACCGGTGGCGGGCACGCCGCCCACCGGCGAAGTGCTGAGCCAGGCGTATCCGACAGCCGGTGCGGTTCGCGTGACTGTGGGCGGCGTCCCTGCCCGGGTGCTTTACTCCGGCCTGGTCAACGCCGGCCTCTACCAGATCAACGTCGAAATTCCCACAGGAGTCAGCGCCGGCGATCAGTTCTTCGTGGTGGAAGCCGGAAACCGCACCTCGCCGTCCGGAATTGCTCTCCGCATCGGGCAATAGCGATTCGTGACACGCCTGTAAAAGGAGTGTCACGTCATCGTCTTTTCTTTGCGCTATTCAACGGATGTCGTTTTAGAATTCATTCAGCGAGGCGACACTGATGCCACGCCCGTCCCTGGAGTCGTCAACGATCTTCACGCAGACGCTCCACAGAATGCTTCCCCCGAAAACGCCGCCGCCGGTCGGGGCGGCGATTGAGCGGGTGCTTTCGCTCGACCGCCTCGACGAGCTGTACGATCGCGTTCGAAGCGAACCCGACGGAGGATTCTGCGCGAACCTGCTGTCCGCGCTGAACGTGCAGGTCCGCGTCAGCGAGGCCGACCGGCGGCGCATTCCGCGCGAAGGTCCTGTGGTCGCGGTCGCCAACCACCCCTTCGGCTTCATTGAGGGCATCATCCTGGGTTCGCTGCTTCCTTCGCTCCGCCCCGACGTGAAGATCATGGCGAACTTCATCCTGGCTTCCGTACCCGAGTTGCGGAAGGTGGTCATTCCGGTGGACCCGTTCGGCGGCGAGCAATCCGTTCGAGCGAACCTGAGGGGGCTCAAGGAATCGCTCGAGTGGTTGGAACGGGGCGGCATGCTGGTGATTTTCCCTGCCGGAGAGGTTGCGCACCTGGATGTCCGGCGGCGCGCCGTCACGGACCCGGAGTGGAGCCACAGCATCGCGCGCCTGCTGCGCAAAACGAAGGCCACCGCGTTGCCGATCTATTTCAGCGGAACGAACGGCCCCCTCTTCCAACTCGCAGGGCTGATTCATCCGCGGCTGCGTACCGCCTTGCTGCCTCACGAGTTCCTGAACAAGCACGGGCAGACGGTGGAACTGCGCGTCGGTTCCCCAGTGCCCTGTAAGCGCCTGGCAACGCTGCAGAACGACGAAGAAGCGATGGACTATCTGCGCAGCCGTACGTTTCTGCTCGAAAACCGGCAACGCGAAAAGGCGGCGCCCTCGGCCCGCACGAAGAATGCCGGACGACCCATCGTTCCCGCCATCCCCGCCGCTACACTTGATCGCGAGATCGCGGCGCTGCCTTCGCACACATCTTTGGTGGAGAGCGGCGAGTTTCAAGTACTCCTGGTGACCGCGCACCAGGCGCCGAATGTGCTGCGCGAAATCGGCAGGCTACGGGAGACCACCTTCCGCGCCGCGGGCGAGGGGACCGGCCAACCGCTCGACCTGGACCGGTTCGACGAGCACTACCTCCATCTCTTTCTCTGGAATCGTGCCACCCGGGAGATCGCGGGCGCGTACCGCCTGGGGCAGACGGACCGGCTCGGATTGGACGGCCTCTATACACGGACGCTTTTCTCCTACGGCCGCGCGTTCCTGGAACGGCTGGGTCCGGCGCTCGAGTTGGGCCGGTCTTTCGTCATTGGCGAGTACCAGAAGGGCTATCAACCGCTGCTGCTGCTGTGGAAGGGAATCGGCCGGTACGTCGCCGCCAACCCCCGGTACAAGGTCCTGTTTGGGCCAGTGAGCATCAGCAACGACTATCAGCCCGCCTCGCGTCAAATCATGGTGGATTTCCTCCGGATGCACGAGCAGCAGCCGGACCTGGCGAAGCTGGTGCGCCCGCGCCGGCCGTTCAAGAGCCGTGAGGTGCCGGGATGGGGCCGTACAGCGCAGTGGGACCTGGAAGACCTTGCTTCGGTCATCGGCGATATCGAGTCCGATCAGAAGGGCGTCCCGGTCCTGCTGCGACAGTATCTGAAGGTCGGCGGAAAGCTGGTTGCCTTCAATGTCGACCCTGAGTTCTCCGATGCGCTCGACGGGCTGATCGTCGTAGACCTGAAAGCAACGAGCCCCAAGATGCTCGAGCGCTACATGGGGAAAGAGGGTGCGGCGGCACTGGCCGCGTCGGCCTAGCGAACCGGCTTCTCGTCGCCGTAGAGCGTCAGCAGCGGGTGCTTCACCAGCGCCCGGAACTCCCACTCGTCCTGCTTCGATCCGGGCAGGCGCTGCGTGAAGGCTCCGGTAGCGGTGCGCGAGGTCAACGGCAGGTCGCGCCAGGGCTCGGTCTTCTCATAGAGGTCCGTGATCCCTTTGCGCGGCCGGTACTGGAAGCCGACTTCCACCGCCTTCGCGTCCCCGAGCGAGAGCAGTTCGCCGTCGAGCACCCACGAGTTCCCGTCGAACCGCGCCCCCGTCGTGCGAACGCGGGGCGGGGCGAGGGCCGGCTCCGCCTGCGTAATCTTCAGCACCACGGGTTTGTCCCACCGGCGGTCGTCGTACATGCGATGGACGTTTATGGCCCTGATGGCGAGGCCTTCCGTCGTCTGCTTCCACTGCAGCCGCGGGTTGACGTCGGGACGGTATTCGAGAATCTCGCCGCTCTGGCCCAAGATGCTGACCGTGGTGGCGGCGGTAGACTTCACGGACCGAAGCAGCAGGTCGCGCGTTTCGCCCATTTTCCAGGGCGCCCGCGTGACGAACGCGTACACGGTGGGCTCCTTCCGGTGGCGTGTGAACCAGATGTTCTGCTCGTTGGTGATAATCCACGGGCGAACACCGTCCATTGACTCACGATTGACGAAGCTCCAGAGGGCGATCTCGCGCAAACGGGCTTCCTCCTGTTCGGACAGCGCCCCGTCCGGCCGCGGGCCCACGTTCAGCAGCAGGTTCCCACCCTTCGCCCGGATCTCCACCAACGTCTCCACCAGTTCCTGGCCGCTCTTCGCCACGTCGAACGGCTTGTGCTGCCACGCGCTGCCGATCGTGATGCAAGCTTCCCAAGCCTGGTCGAGCGGCACGCCCGGAACGTGCTGCTCGGGCGTCTCCATAGCCCCGCGCGTCACCACGATGTCCGGTTGCAGCCGCCACGCCTCTTCCCGCAGCCCATCGGCCGGCCCGTCGATGAACAGCAGGTCGATCTTGCCGTAATTGGTCAACAGCTCCCGCAGTTGCGCTTTGCCGTACTCCAGCAGCGCGGGGATCTCTTTGGTCGTGGTACGCGGCGCCGGCGGGCGAGCAATGGGGTAGCCGTTCTTGTGAAACCAGTGGAAGTCGTCGGGCGATACGTAGATGCCGATGGCGATCCCTTGCTCGCGGAACGCCCGGATGATCTCGCCGGTGACGTCTCGCTTGAAGGGGGTGTTCATGACGTTGAACGCGGTAGTCTTCGTGGGCCAGAAACAGAAGCCGGCGTGATGCTTTGCGGTGAAGACGACATACTTCATCCCGGCGAGTTTGGCCTGGCGCGCCCACACGGCCGGGTCGAACCGCTTGGGGTCAAAGTAGGCGGGGAGTTCCGTGAAGTAACGCTCGACGTAGTCCGGCGACGCGCCCACAAGCGAGTGGCTGATGACCGCGCCAAGCGGCGCGTCGACGTTCCAGTGAATGAAAAGACCGAAACCGAGATCGCGAAACCACTCCAGCCGTTCCGGTTTGTTCTGGGCGCAGAGCGAGACGGCCGCCAGCAGGGCGGCGAGCAGCAGGCGGTGCATACCAGCTACAGTAACAATCGCATGGACTGGCTGAGGATCCGCGCTTTCGCATGGCCGAAGGAGGCGGAGCAGAACGAGTCCTTCCGGCGAGAGACGGAAGCACTCGGTCTGCGAGGGCTAGCTGTGCTCGGCGCGGTAGCGATCGCCGTCGCTGCCTTGAGCCTGCTCATCGACATTCTCACGATGACCCATCTGCCGACCCGCCCGGAGGGCGTTGCACAAGCGGGTCTCATCATCGTCTTGGGTGTCATCGTGATCGGCATCCGGCGGCTGAAGATCGCGCAGGCGCGTGCGAAGTGGATAGGGCTGGCGGCCTTTTTCGCCATCGGCGCGGCGGTAATCGCCAACGCGCTCGTCACCGCGCGCAAGGTTCCGGAAGCGTATCACTACGTGCCGGGCACCAACGCCCTGGTGCTGATGGTGGCGGTGGGCACGCTTCCGCTGCGCCCGGTGGAGGCGCTGGGGCTCGGACTCGGGATGCAGGTCTTCTACGCCGCCGGTCTGCGCTGGGCTCGCGCGTCGAATGCCGTCAACGTGCTGAACCTCGACGGCATGCAGCACGGAGTCATGTTCCTGACCGCGCTGCTGGCGGCGGTGCTGGCGGGGGTTCTCTACGCGCAGCGGTACCGCGCGCATCTATTAAGCGAGGAGACGCTCCGGGAGCGCTCACGCGCCCTGCTCTCCGAAAGCGGAGCGTCCATTGGACGTCTGGCGGCGGCCATCAGCCACGAGTTGAACACGCCCATCGGCGCGCTGGCCAGTTCCGTGGACAGCCTGGTGATGTCGTCGCAGCGGTTGGCGCAGGCGGAAGAGAGTGAGCGCCACCGGCTCGCAATGCTGCAGGATGAGCTGCGAATGTCCATCGCAACCTCAACTGTGCGCCTCAAGGAAATCGTCTCTCGCATGCAGCGCTTCGCGCACCTGGACCGGGCGGAGACCGAGGCCGTGGATCTCAGAGTGCTGCTCACCGACGTGGTGGAACTGGTACGGCCGCGCATGCCGGAGGACCTTGAGGTTCGTCTGCTGGTGGAGCAGATGCCGCCCGTGCGCTGCCGCCCGCAGCAGTTGAGTTCCGCGTTCTACACCCTGGTGTCGAACGCCGCCGCGGTCTCCCCGGCTGGTAGCCGCGTGTCCGTCGTCGGGCGCTGGCGTGGCTCCGAGGTGGAGGTATCGGTACAGGACAGCGGGCCGGGCATGGACGAGGAGGCCGCCGCGCGGCTCTTCGAACCATCCTTCCGCCCGGCCGGTAACCGGATGTCGGCAGCGAACCTGGGGCTGTTCGCCGCGCGGCAAGTTGTCCTGGAGCACGGCGGCGAAATCCGCGCGCTGAGCGAACCCGGCGCCGGAAGCATCATCATTGTGAGGCTGCCGGTTACCGAAGCGGCCGGCGGTACACCCGTACAATAGGAAGCATGCAGCGGAAAACGTTTCTTTGCTTGACTGTGGTTGCACTGACGGCCGGGGCGGTTCTCGCCCAGCGGCCTCGGGTCAGCCCCCATGAAACCGTTACGGCCACTCTGGGCGGCAAAAAGGTCACCATCGATTACGGGCGGCCTTATCTGAAAGGCCGGAAGGCCGTCGGCGGCCAACTGGTGCCCTTCGGGAAGGTATGGCGCACGGGCGCCGACGAAGCGACCAAGCTGACCACCGAAGCCGACCTGATGATCGGCAACGTGAGCGTGCCAGCGGGCTCCTACGCTTTGTTCACACTCCCCGAAGAGAAGGGTTGGACGCTGATTGTCAACAAGACCGCGGACCAGTGGGGCGCGTTCAAGTACGACGAGAAGATGGACGTCGGGCGCACGCCGATGAAAGCCACCTCGCTCAGCGCCCCGGTGGAGCAGTTCACCATCGAGATGAAGCCGCAGGGCGCCAACGCCGCGAACCTGGTGATGCGCTGGGAGAACACCGAGATCTCGGCGCCGGTGAAGGCCAAGTAACTAGGGCAGTTCGAACGACAGAAACATCAGCTTGCCGTTGCGCTCGATCTGCACCGCAATGGCATCGCCGGGTTTGAAGCGGTTGAGCACCGATCGGATATCGGAGATCGCCGAGACCGCCTCCCGGTTGATGGCATAGATGACGTCGCCGGCGCGGAAGCCGCCTTCCATGAAGGGGGCGTCCGCGGCTCGCGCGGCCACCAGCACTCCGATCTCTTTTCGCAGGGGCGTCAGCATCTCGAGCACGCGCGGCGTCAACTCCACCACCAGGACGCCAAGCTGGGGAATGAGGTTCTCTCCGCGCGTGAGCAACGAGGCAAAGCGTTCGGCGTCCACCTGTTTCTCCGTCACCTTCACCTGCGCCTTCAGCCGCTGCTGTCCGCGCAGCAATTCCAGTGAGACCGTCTCACCGGATTTCGGCCGGTACAGGTTGACCACAAACTGGCGTGCATTCTCCATGCTCTTGCCGTTGAGCGTCTCAACGACGTCGCCGACCTGCAGACCGGCCTGGTCAGCGGGCCCGTCTTCTTCGACATCGGCCACCACCACACCCCAATTGCGCGTCAGCTTCCAGCCGGCGGCAAGCGTGGGCGTGATCGTTTGCACCTCGACGCCGATCTCGCCGCGCCGCACCCGGCCGTGCTGGCGGATCTGCTCGTAAACGGTGCGGACAATGTTGGCGGGAGCGGCGAATCCGATGCCCTCATTCCCACCCGACTGCGTATACAGCAGCGTGTTAATGCCCACAATGCGTCCCTCGGTGTCGACCAGCGGACCGCCGCTGTTGCCGGGGTTGATGGGCGCGTCGGTCTGGATGTAAATCATCGGGTCGTCCGAACGAAGCTGGCGGGCCTTGGAGCTGACTACACCCATGCTCAAGGAGTTCTCGAGCCCCAGCGGGCTGCCGAGGGCCAGGACCAATTGTCCTTGTTCCACGGCTTCGGAATCGGCGAAGGCCAGGGCCGGGAGATTCTGAACCGGGATCTTGAGGACGGCAAGGTCGGTCTCAACGTCGATGCCCACCAGTTCCGCGTACACGGCGCGTCCGCGAGGCCGGAGAACGCTCCGCCGCCTCGACGGATGCTCGTCCTCGTTCAGCTGCGAGGAGAGCAGCACGCGGAGCCTCTCCGCCCCCAGCACTACGTGAGCATTGGTGACGACATAACCAGACGCGTCAACGATGGTGCCCGACCCGCTCGACTGCTGGCGGGTGGTCACGCTCGATTCGTCTTCCTCGTCCACTGGCTTGTAGCCGATGGCCAGAACCTTAACGACGGAAGGGCTTACCCGCCGCGCAAGGTCCTGAAACAGCGAACTGACCTCCGCCAGTTGCGCGCGCTCAGCGCGAGGGCCGGTGGGCGCTTTACCTTGACCCAGCAGCATTCCCGCGGCAAGGGCGGCAATCGAGACGGTACGGGCCAGCAGGCCCCGAAGCGACATTAACCCTATTCTATGCGTTGCGCCGGCTTTTCCATCCACGTCGGCCGCGCCTCGCCTTTCAGGTAGTGGTCAAAGAACTGCTGCAGCCGTTCCGTGTAGTCTTTCTGGTTGGCGCGCTTGCGCAGGCCGTGCGGCTCACCGTTGTAGTTGAACAGGTACGCTTCCTTGCCGAGCCGGCGCAGCGAGAGAAAGAGTTCGATGCCCTGTGTGAAGGGCACGGCGTCGTCGGCGTCGTTGTGAAGCAGAAGCAGCGGCGTGCCAATGCGGTCCGCCATGAAGACCGGGCTGTTTTCGAGGAAGCGCTCGGGGTACTCCCACAGACTGCCGCCGATGCGGCTTTGCGCCTTCTCATATTGGAACTGGCGCGGCAAGCCGGGGCCGTAGCGGATACCGTTGTAGGCGCTGGTCATATTGCCCACCGGCGCGCCCGCGGCAGCCGCGCGGAAGCGCTTCGTCTGCGTCACCATGTACGAGATCTGGTAGCCGCCCCAGCTGTGGCCCTGAATGCCGATCGCTTTCTCATCCACGTATCCTCCGTCAACCACTCGATCAATTGCGGGCAACACGCACTTCATCGCGCTCTGGCCGGGGAAGCCGGTGGTGTAGACGATGTCCGGCATCAGAACCAGGTAGCCGCGGCTGGCGTAGAAGGACGGGACGATGCTGTGGCCGGGCCGCGGGTTCTGGAAGTTGTGCACGGTGTCCGAAAGCCGCTCGTAGATGTAGACAAGGAGAGGGTGCTTCTTCTGGGGATCGAAGTTCTCCGGCTTGACGAGCACGGCCTGCAGCGGGACGCCGTCGGTGTTGCGGAAGCTGATGAGTTCCGTCTTGCCCCACAGAAGGCCCTTCTGCTGGGGATTGGCGTCGGACAACTTGCGGAGGTCGCGGAAGGTCTCGTCGGTGACGCGGAGATCGGGGAAGTCCGAGAACGTGGAGGCCGTCAGCAGGTACACGCCGGCGTTCTTCGCCTTCACGGGGTTGCTGTAGTTGACGGGCCCCATCAGCAGGCGCTGCGGGGCGGCGGCGCCGGAGATCGCGTCGCGGAAGAAGCCCGAGTCGCGGGTCTTCAGATGTTCGGCGCGCAACAGCAGCGGCTTGGACCCGTCGATGCCGGGTTCGTCGGGGTCGTTCTCCAATCGCACCGCGCGGAACTGAAGTCCCTGTTTGCGTCCTTCGCCGTCGGTCAGGTTGACGGCCTTCGAGCCGTCCGGCGACACCTGCCAGACGTCGTGGCGGTCGTTCAGCAGGATCCAATTGCCATCGCGGCTCCAGCCACCGTTGCCATAGGAACCCGGCGTGGCGGGCACGTCCGACTGCTCATTGAAGAAGTTGACCCCGAGCCGCGATGTCAGGTTCGCGACGCTTCCCGTAACCGCGTCCACCGAGTGCCAATCCTTGCCGTCAAAAAACACCGCCTGGCGTCCTGTCGGCGACCAGCTGACGGGCCCGCCACCCGGTCCCTGCCCGCCCCCGCCGCCCCCGCTACGCAGCTTGCGATGAAACAGCGTGCGGGCTCCCGTTTCCGTATCGACGATGTACGCGTCGCTGTAACTCGTGTCGTACTCCACCATCGGACGATAGGCGCGGTCGTCGAGTCCGATTGCGTAGCGGCCGTCGCCGCCGGGATTCACCTCCGGAAGAGTCAAGTCGGCGAGCGGGGTTACCTTGTTGGAAGCCAGGTGCAGCACGCTGCGGTAGGTGCGATTGCGCTCGCGAGCCGCACGAGCCTTCTGGATGGTTCGCGCAAAGTCGTCCTGCCAGTGCCAGAGATCGAAGACGGCCTTGGGTGGTGCGTCCTGAGCGGGCTTCGCTTCGGCTTGGGCGCGACGCGGGGCGGCGCCGAAGAAGAGCCGCGAACCGTCGCGCGAAAAGGCGAGGGTCCCGTTGTCCGACGGCTGGAACCCGGCGGGAAGCCCGGCCTGCGAAGGTCCGACCGCTTCAGCGGCCGTGTCGCCGCCACGCCAGACAAAAACGGACCGGTCGCGATAAAACGCGAGCTTCGTGCCGTCGCGGCTCCACGCAAGTTTGGAGTAGCGGGCCTGACCCGACACCAGAGTCTGGGCTGCGCCGTCGCTCGCGGTGGCGAGCAGGTGGGCGCCATTCGCGTCCAGGTAGGCGAGACGGCCGCCCTTCCTGTCGAACCCGAATTCCAACACGGCGGCGAGGGTTCTCTCCGCTCCGGCGGAGAGGTTGCGCAGCACGACGTCGGAGGGTGTGGCGGCGCGCCTGCCGGCTGGTGCGGGCCGCGGTGTTCCGCTCTCGCGCTCGGTGCGCGCGGCCGGTGGTTCCTTTTGATAGGCAATCCAACCGCCGGCATCTTCGGGCAGTTGGAATGCTTTCACGCTGTCTACGCGCGTCACAGCGCCCGACGCTACATCGAGAATGGCCAGCCCATTCTTCGGCTGCTCCTCGGCGCGGCGGCCCCGCGCCTTGTCCTGCTCGGCCTTCGGCGGATACGTTTCAGCGGCTACGTGCCGGCTATCGGCGCTGATGACGATGCGGGGGACGCGCTGCTGGGGAGGTCCCTCGCCCGGCTCATCGCTCGCCGGGAGGGGATCGATGGGCCGTTGCCCCGCAGGAATGCGGTGCTCTTTGCCGCTGGCAATCTCCCTCACGACGATCTCGCCGTCGCCCTCCTGCGGGAACAGGCCGTACGCCACGAAGCGCCCGTCCGGCGAGAGCCGCTGCCCCACAACGGCCTTCCACGTATCGTAATCGGAATGTGAGAGGGGTCGTTTGCCGTTGGGTTGAGAGAGCAACGACAGACCCGTAGCGGCAGCCAGCGCAAGCGCTACCAGGCGAGTTCGTGAAGGAACCATAACGAACGATTGTACGCGGAGGCGGCCCATGCCTGAAACGGCTCGGGGTCCCGGCGAGTCCTGTTTTATAGGAGTGGAGGGGATGAGAAGAAAACAGACACTGGCACTGGCGTTAACGTTTCTTTCCTTTGCTTCGGCTTGCGCAGCTCGTAAGCCGGGCGATCCGATCAAGCCGGGTTTTAATGTCTTCTCGAAAGAACAGGACATTCAGCTCGGCCGTGAAGCAGCGCAACAGATCGCTCAGCAGGTGGACATCGTGGACAACCGGGCCCTGCAGAGCTACATCGACCGCGTGGGCAAGCGGCTGGCGTCGCAGCCGGCGGCCGGCGGATATCCGTATGAGTTCACGCTGATCAACGACAAGAGTATCAACGCGTTTGCGCTGCCCGGGGGCCCCATCTTCGTGCATTCCGGCCTGATTTCCAACTCCGAGAACGAAGCGCAACTGGCGGGCGTACTGGCACATGAGATCGCGCACGTCGCGCTGCGGCACGGCACGAACCAGGCATCGAAAGCGAACCTGCTGCAGTTGCCGGCGGCACTGGCCTCGGCCGTGATCGGGCAGGGGTCGCTCGCGGCGCAACTCGGCCAGCTCGGTCTTGGACTGGGTCTCAACTCCGTCCTGCTGAAGTACTCCCGCGACGCGGAAACGCAAGCGGACGCGCTGGGCGCCCGTATCATGTCGCAGGCCGGGTACAACCCGCTTGAAATGGCGCGATTCTTTGAAAAGCTGCAGGCGCAGGGCGGGAGCCGCGCCCCGCAGTTCCTCTCGTCACACCCCGACCCAGGTAACCGCGAACGGGCCGTTTCCGCGGAAGTGCGGGCGCTGCCGCGTGCGAACTACGACGCAGGCACAGGAGACTTCGCCAACGCCCGGCAGCAGGTGGCGCAGCTGCCGGCGCCGCGGCGCCCGCGGCAACTGCAGCAGGCGCGACAGGCCGCGCCCGCGCCGCAGCAGCCCGGCTTGCCCGACGGCAGCATGCGCTCGCTACGGGCCAGCCGGTACTCCATGAGCTATCCCGCGAACTGGCAGGCGTACGGCGATCAACAGTCCGCCATGGTCACCATCGCTCCCCAACAGGGCCTTGTGCAAACCCGTGACGGCAGCGTGCAGATCGGCTACGGCGCCATGGTGAACTACTACTTCCCGTCTACCGGACGGGACCTCACACGCGGTACCCGGGAGCTTCTCGGAAAATTGCAGGCGGCCAACCCGGGGATGCGGATCGCTGCGAATCCACAGCGGGCGCGGATTGACGGCGCCGATGCCATCGTCACGCAGCTGAGCGCGGGTTCACCCTACGGCGGCGAAGAGACCAACGTCCTGGTGACCGTGATGCGGCCCGAAGGCATGTTCTACATGGTCTTAGTGGCGCCCACCCAGGCGTTCCGGCAGATGCAGCCGGCCTTCCAGGGGATGCTGCAATCCATCCGTTTCGAGAGCTGACGGATGTGTCCCCGGCAAGATGATATTCTTGCCGGGGATGCTTCACGTACGAACGTTGCATCTGGAATCCGGGCAGGTGGAGGACTCCGAGTTCGACCTGACGCCGACCGTCGCGGAGGGCGAGCGCATCTGCGGCCTGTTCGACGAGTGGCTGAAAGGACAGCCGCCGGAGTTCCAGGAGCGTGTGCCGTTCCTGAAACGCGGCGATCTTGAGCTATCCTGGTCGGCCGCTTCGGGCGGCGTGGCGTTCGCTTCGTTTCACAGTGAGGGCGCGCCGCTCTCGATGAGCCTGCTTCTGTCGGGACTGGATAGCGAGGCGGACCGCGGCCTGCTCATCGGGATGGCCGAGACTGGCCTGGGACCCGAGGTAGCCGCGGAATTAGACGCTCCGCAGCGGCCGCTGCTGGCAACCGTCTTGTTCCCCGGCGCTCCTGAAGCCGTGCCGACACTGCAGTTGCTTTCAACGGCGCTTGCTTCCGTTTTCTTCCGCAAAGTGTTCGAGCCTCGCTAGGGTTGTTATCCTGATAGTTTCCCCATGTTTCTCAAGATCCTCGCTCATCCTGTGTTGATGAACTTGAACTTTCATACGCCGCTGGTGGTCGACCTTTCGCACCCGCTGGTGATGCTGGAAGGCGAGAACGGCTCCGGCAAGTCTACGCTGCTCCATTCGATTTACTACGCCCTTCGCGGCGACCAGCCTGAGGGCTACGTGTACCGGCTGGACAAGCGCGGCGTTGAATGGTCCAACGTGTTTCTGTTTGACGCCGAAGCGCACAATCCGCGCACCCACCTGGAACTGTTCGAAGATCAGCCCGAGATGCAGGAGTTCCTGCAGATCGCCAGCCACGGGCAGGTGATGCTCAGCATGTTCCAGCAGACGTTTCCGTCCATGGCAGACGGCACCATCCTGCTGCTGGACGAGCCCGAAATGGCGCTCTCGACTTCCAATCAGCGGCGTATTCTCAAGATGCTGCTGGAGCTGGTGGAGAAGAAGAAGTTCCGGATCGTCTGCGCCACCCACTCGCCGGTTCTGATCGAGGCGCGCGAAACCTACGTCATCAACCTGGACCGCCACAAGAACACCAATCTGATTACGACGGACCTCGGGGTCGAAGGGGCCAGCACGATCCAGTAGCGTGTTCGACCTCGGCTTTGACGTCGTCGATAGAGATCTGGACAACTCTTCCGAGGCGCACCGCCAGTTCCTCGTCCGTCCACAAGTGTTCCGGGCGGACCGCGACGTAGCCGAGGCTGCTGGCGGCGCGGCAAGCGAATCGGATGAGCCACAGCAGCCGGTCGCATTCTCCGGCATCGTGATGCCGCCGCGCCACCTCGGCGAACAGCGGCGGCAGCCGGAAATGCTCGATCATCCAGGACCCGGCCGTGCAGTGATCAACAGCAAAAAGCTGCCGCTCGCACTCCATCACCGGGTAGTCCTGTTCCTCCGCAAGACGAACGAGGTTCTCATACTCGGTGGGAAAGGTGATCATGATGCCGAGGCGGCCGATATCGTGCAGCAGGGCCGCTGCGTACGCCGCTTCTCCGGGCAGCCCGCAGTGCGAGGCAAGTCGCTCCGCGATGACTGCGGCAGCCAGAGAGTGCCGCCAGCATCGGCTTAACATAGCGTTCGAGACCGAACCGCGCAGGAAGGTACCCATGATTGCAACCGTCATGGTCATGGCGCGCAGGCGCTCGAGCCCGACCATCGTGACGGCGTGGGGAACGTTGTCGATCGGCCGCCCGCGCGAGAGGGCGGCGGAGTTGGCGGCGCGCAGGACCTCCGCGGAGAGCGCCGTGTCGCGGGCAACGAGGGCGGCAATCTCCTTGACGCTCGAATCAGCCAGCGCCAGCCGCCTCAACAGTTCGTGTGCAATGGGCGGAAAGGCCGGGAGCTTCGCCAACGACCACGGCAACTGGCCGGCGTATCCGCCGGCGCCATCGAGCAGCGGGCCCATTCCAATAACGTATCGGCGAGTTTCGCCGGCTCTCTAGCCGGCTACGAACTTCATCAGCCGGTCGCGGAGGGTGGCGGCAGTGCCATTGTCGGGTGTGATGACCAGAACCGTGTCGTCGCCGGCGATGGTGCCGAGCACTTCGTCGAAGCCTTCGGCGTCAAGCGCGGCGGCGAGCGAGCTGGCATGCGCCGGCGAGGTCTTGAGAACGATCAGATTCTGAGCCGTTCGGATGTCAAGCAGGAACTCGGCGGCGATGGTCGCCAGGTCCGGTCCGGCGGGTTCCGCCTGCATCTGGCGGTAACCGTCCGGCGTCTTCACGAGACCCAGGTCGCGAATGTCGCGTGAAAGGGTGACCTGAGTGGCGGGGACGCCCATCTTGCGCAGCTCCTGCGCCAGTTCCTCCTGGGTGTGAACCGGATGGGTCCGAATGACTTTGAGAATCTGCCCTTGCCGGAATGTCTTGTTCATGCACGCATCTGGGCGAGCCGCGCTTCCGCTTCGACCAGCGCGGCAGCCACCGCCTCAGGGCCCGTTCCGCCTGGGAGATTGCGGCTCTTCATGCCCTCGCCCGGCGACAGCAGGCGGGACGTGCCTGCGAATTCGGGCGCGAACCGCTCCAGCTCTTCCGGCGTCCACTGCTTCGGCGACACGCCAGCCTTGACGCTTTCAAGCACCAGATGGCCCACGAGTTGGTGGGCTTTGTGAAACGGAACACCGCGGCGTGACAGCTCTTCGGCCAGATCCGTGGCCACCACCCAGCTTGCCTCCGCGGCGGCGGCAGGAACATCGGGCCGGAGACGCGCGGACGCCACCACTACTTTCGCCATTTCAAGCGAGCCGGCGAGCTGGTCGGCAGCCTCAAACAGCGGCTCCTTGTCCTCCTGCATGTCGCGATTGTACGTCAGCGGCAGACCTTTCATGGTCACGAACAGCGCGCTGAGCGCGCCCCAGACACGTCCGGACTTGCCGCGAATCAGCTCGAGCGAGTCCGGGTTCTTCTTCTGCGGCATGAGGCTGGAGCCGCTGGTGACGCTGTCGTCGAGTTCCAACCAGCCAAACTCCTCGCTCGAGTAGAGGATCCAATCTTCGGCCAGACGGCTGAGATGGAGCAGGATGGTGGAGGCGGCGAATAGGAAGTCGAGCGCAAAGTCGCGGTCGGCCGACACGTCCATCGAGTTGCGCGTGACTCCGTCGAAACCGAGCTCGCGCGCGATAGCGTGACGGTCGAAGGGGAAGCCGCTCCCGGCCAGGGCGCCGGAACCGAGCGGCAGCAGGTTCACACGCCGCCGCGCTTGCTCAAGGCGTTCGGCGTCACGCGCGAACATCTCGAAATAAGCCAGAAGGTAGTGCGGCCACAGGACCGCCTGCGCGCGGCGAAGGTGCGTGTAGCCGGGGATCAAGGCGGCGGGATAGCGGCGGGCGAGGTCGAGCAGCGCGGCCATCAAATCGAGGAGCAAGCCGCGGGCAAGGTCGATCTCACCGCGGAGCCAGAGCCGCGTGTCGAGCGAAACCTGCTCGTTCCGGCTGCGGCCGGTGTGGATTTTCTCCGAGAGCGCGCCTACGCGTTCGTGCAGCTTTCGGATCACCAGCGTGTGAACATCTTCGTCGTCTGCGCCGGCGAAGAAATCCGGACTGCGCGAATCGGCCAGGATTTGATCGAAAGCGGCAACCAGCTGCTGGCGCTCATCGGCCGTGAGGATGCCCACACGCTCGAGCGCGCGGGCGAATGCCTGCGAGCCCTGAATGTCGGCGTCCAGCAGGCGGCGGTCGAAGTGGAGCGATCCAGAAAAGCGCTCGAAGACCTCAGACGGGCCGCTCTCGAAGCGGCCTCCCCATAGCTTCATGAATCCGTCCTAGTATTTGATAGGGTCGCGCTACTCGACCAGCATGAGCAACAGGGCCTTCTGCGCGTGAAGGCGGTTCTCCGCCTGGTCAAACACCACGGAAGCCGCCGACTCCATGACGCCGTCCGTCACTTCCTGCCCGCGCTTGGCGGGAAGGCAGTGCATGAAAACCGCATCCGGACGAGCGTGGCTCATCAGCCGTCCACCCACCTGGTAGGGAGCGAAAATGCGCTTGCGGTCTTCGGCTTCCGACTCCTGCCCCATGCTGGCCCACACGTCCGTGTACACCGCATGCGCGCCAGCGACGGCTTTCGCAGCACTCTGCGTCACCGTGATGTCGCTGCCCGATACCGCCGCCAGTCCCTCCGCCTCCGCCACGATCTCCGCGTCCGGGGCGTATCCCTCGGGGCAGGCCAGAGCGAAGTCCATTCCCAGACGAGCCGCGTTCAACATCAGGCTGTGTGCGACGTTGTTGCCGTCGCCCACGAACGCGAGTTTCAGCCCGCGCCAGTGCCCGAAATGCTCCTTGATGGTGACCATATCGGCCAGCGCCTGGCAGGGATGGAAGCGGTCGCTGAGGGCGTTGATCACCGGCACGCTCGCCCACTCGGCCAACTGGTCGATGGTCCCCTGCGCGAACGTCCTCGCCACGATGCCGTTCGTCCAACGGTCGAGATTGCGCGCTACGTCTTTCACCGGCTCACGGTCGGCAATGGGCCCGACGCTCACGACGCAATCGCCGCCCAGCTGCTTAATGGCCAGCTCGAAAGTGAGCCGCGTCCGCAGCGACGGCTTCTCAAACAGCAGCGTGAGGTAACGGCCGGCAAGGGAGTGCGCAAAGCGCGCGGGTACGCGCTTCACTTGGAGGGTGAGATCGAGGAGATAGAGGAGTTCGTCGTGCGAGAGGTCGAGATCCCGCGTGAGGTTGCGGGCGGCAACCCGGCCGGCGACATTGGCGGTGATCGGTGTGGCCATCGGATCTCTCTCCTCGAAACGCGGCTGAATGTTTATTCAGCTGATTGAATAATTACACATCAGCCGCGGGAAGTCAAGCAAAGCACGGGGTGGTCGGGTGGTAAGGACGCCGCTACCGGGCTGTCACGCGGCGCGACCACAACAGCGACTTTAGGCGGTTGCGGTCATATGCGCTGATGGCCGAGGAGCGGCGAATGTCGGACCGGACGCGCAAGCCGGCGCGGAAGTCGGCGAAAACGCGTGTGAGGCGATCTCCGTTGTACATAATGGGCCCCGGCAGAAGGGCGTGGTTCATCCCCAGAGCGTGCCCGATCTCGTGCAGGCAGGTAAGGTAGATGACGGAATCACGATAGAGGGGATCGAGGCGGCTCCGTTCCCCCACGGACCCGGGGAAGCCGGACAGATCGGCGCGGATGTACACCCTTGAGCCTTGGCGGTTCCCGGCCAGGAAGGGGCGCGCTTCGCCGTGGTAGCGCTCCTTGGGAGGCGCCCAGTGAAACTGTAGAAGCGCATCGGCAGCCGACGTCGTCCGCTGCCACTCCAGCGCCCCGTCGGAAGCGCGAGCCCATGCATCGAGCGCCCACTCCGCTAACTCAATGTCGGATTTTGCGCAGCCGGACGTTGCCGGTCTGCAGGCTTCGATCCAATAATCAATGCGCTCGCCGCCCAGCATCCCGACCGGGAGACACAAGAGCAGCAGGATATGTTTCAACGGCGGTCCCTGAGGGCGGCGCTGTCGCGTTCGGCGAGAGCCCGAAGCTGCGCTTCCAGATCTTCCACGCGGCGGACAAGGTCTTCAATCGCCTGCCCTTCGGGGTCGGGCAGCTTGCCGTGCTCGAGTGTCTCCACCGCTTCGCCGCGCGTGCGCACCACGCGCCCCGGCACGCCGACCACGGTCGAGTAATCGGGAACCGCATGGACCACCACCGAGCCAGCGCCGATCTTCACATGGTCACCGATGCGTATGTTGCCGAGCACCTTGGCGCCGGTTCCTACGACAACATGATCTCCCAACGTCGGATGCCGCTTGCCGCGTTCCTTACCAGTGCCGCCCAAAGTGACGCCCTGATACAGCAGGACGTCGTCGCCGATTTCCGTCGTTTCCCCGATCACAACGCCCATGCCGTGATCGATAAAGAACCGTCTGCCGATGCGGGCGCCGGGGTGAATCTCGATCCCGGTGAAAAAGCGGCTGATCTGGGAGAGGAACCGCGGCAGCAGGGGAATCCCCGCGCGGTAGAGGCGGTGCGCCAACCGGTGGGCGAGGATCGCGTGGAAGCCGGGGTAGCAGAGGACGATTTCGAGGACGCTCTTAGCCGCGGGGTCCTCGCGAAAGATGGTCTCAACCTGCTCCCGAATCGTGCGGAACACTTCCTTCCATTATGTCAGGGTAAGGCGCAGCGGCTTCCCGGCCAAGTGCGCCGGCGAACCTGGCGAGGGGGTGCGATTGCCGCAGCAGCGCGGCATGAAGGTCTTCTGCCCGAACGGGTTTTGACACGTAGTCGTCCATGCCCGCGGCCAGGAAGCGCTCGCGGTCCCCGTGCATGGCATAGGCCGTCAGCGCAATGATCGGGGTCCGCCGCTCCGGCGATTCGAGCGCGCGAATGGCCGCCGTGGCTTCGAGGCCGTCCACGCCGGGCATCTGCACGTCCATCAGCACGACATCGAAATGGTTGTTCCGGAACGCCTCCACCGCCTGGCCCCCGTCGGAGGCAACGAACACCGTGTGGCCCTGCCGCTCCAGGAGGCGGGCGGCCAGTTTCTGATTCACCGGGTTGTCTTCGGCCAGGAGAACCCGAAGGGGAGCCGCGGCCTCCGGCACAGGGGCGGGGGAGGACGCGCGAGGCGCCGGCGTAACTCGCAGGCGTACCGTGAAAAAGAAGGTGGTTCCCTGCCCCTCCTGACTCTCGAACCACAGCCTTCCGCCAAGAAGCGGCACCAGAGAGGCGCAGATCGCCAACCCCAGCCCCGTGCCTCCGAAGCGCCGCGAGATCGACGCGTCGGCCTGCGTGAAGGCCTCGAAGACCATTGCCTGCTGCTCTCGAGGGATTCCCGCACCCGTGTCGGCGATCGAGAAGTGGATGATGCGGTGCTCGTCGCCCGCATCGCTGGAGCGAACGCGAACGGTGACGGATCCTTGCTCCGTGAACTTCACCGCGTTGCCGAGCAGGTTCATGATCACTTGCCGCAGCCGGACCGCGTCACCCTCAAACCAGTCCTCAACGGCACCGTCGATATCCAGCGTGAAGTCGACTCCCTTCTGGCGGCACCGCACGGCGAACAGTTCCCCGACGTCGCGCAGCAAGGGACGGAGCGCGAACACGCTGCTTTCCAGCACCACGCGGCCGGCTTCGATCTTGGAGAAGTCCAGGATGTCGTTGAGGATGGTGAGCAGGGCCTCGCCGGACCCGCGGATCAGGCGGATGTACTCCCGCTGCTCGCTGGTGAGGTCCGTGGCGAGAGCCAGGTCCGCCATGCCCAACACGCCGTTCATCGGTGTGCGGATCTCGTGGCTCATGTTCGCCAGGAAGAGGCTCTTGGACCGGCTGGCCTGCTCGGCGCGCCGTTTCTCCACCTCGAGCTCACGGGTGCGTTCCGCGATGGCCCGCTCCAGTTCGCGCTTCTGCACCGTCACCACATGCGTCCGCCACTGCACCACGCCCACCAGGCAGCCGGCTAGCAGAATCGATAGCAACGTATTGAACAGCGGCGTCTGCCACCATGCAGGCGTCACCGTGAAGGAGAGCGTCGTGACATCGCTCCACCGGCCGTTTACGCCCGCCGACAGTTCGAGACGATAGGATCGCGGCTCCAGGCGGGAGTAATAGAGGGACCGCTGGTCCGTCTCCACCCACGCATCGTCGATCCCACTCAACCGGTACCGGAATCGGACGGACTGCTCGTGGAGAAACGTCAGCGTGGAGAAGCTCACGCGCATCGAACTGGACGTGTACGGAACGGAGATGGCCGAATCCATCGGATGGCGGACGCCGGCGGACTCCACCCGCGTCACCACCGGGGGAGGCACCGCCGTTATCTGTCCCCGGGGAGGCCGGTAGCGGCTCAGGCCTCGGCTCGTCCCGATCCATACCGCCCCATCCGTGTCAGCGTAGAATGCGTCCGTGTCGGTGTCGTCCCAGACCAGGCCGGAACGGCGTGTCAAGGTGGACCAGCGCCCCTCTGTGTAGACCGCGACGCCGCTGTCCGTGCCCACCCACACGGAGCCTTCCGGCGAAGCGCCGACGAAGTAGGCTTTGTTGGACTGTAGCCCGTTCCCGGTATGGAAATGCCGGGTGGCGATGCGGCTCCCCGACACAGCGACGCGGGAGACGCCCACCGGCTCTGTGTAAGTGATCCAGAGGGCACCGTCGGCGGCTTCAATGGCCCCGAAGGTCGACGAGTTCCGCAGACCGTCGCGCGAGGTGTAGCGCGTCCAGCGGCCGTCTTTCCAGCGCGACAGCCCCGCGGTTCCCGGAACCCAGATACTGCCGTCGCGCGTTTCAATGGCCCGGTAGAACGATTCTCCCGCCGGCCCTCCCGGCGGCGCCACGCGGTCAAAACGCATCGCCGGGCCACGTCCTGACCCCCGAAACAACCCGCCATAGCCACTGATCCATAGCCGTTTCGACGTGTCGAGAAAAACACCGTGAATGCGCTCAAGCGGCAAGCCGCGCTCGGGCCCGAAGGTCGCCGCGACGCGGTCGCCTCGAAGCAAAGTCAAGCCGCCCGGCGCCGCCCCGGACCAAACGTCGTCCCCGTCGATCGCCAGCGATCGCGCCCGGTGGCCCCGCAGGCCGTCCCGCAATCCCCACGTCCGCCACCGGTTCGTGTGCGGATCGAGCCGGCCAATACCCGTGTCGGTCCCTACCCACACACGGCCCCGCGCATCCCTACGGATGCTCCAAACCACGTTGTTCGGCAGTCCTTGATTTACCGTCCAGTGTTCCCAGTCCCGGAAGCCGAGCCACCGGGCGACGCCGCTCCCCCGCAGGCCAATCCATACGGAGCCTTCACGGTCGACAAGGGCGCATCCCACCGAGTTGCTATCAAGGCCCTGCCGCGTCCCCACCAGCGTCCAGCCATCGCCCCTGGGGATGGCAAGGCCGTCATCTGTCGGCACCAGCACTCCGACGGCCCGATCCACCGCCAGTCGCGCCGAATCGGTTCCCGCCGGCGCCAAGCCGTAGTCCACACGGGCGAACTGAAACGACGAACGCGGCCGCCGGTACAAGCTGGAGGACCCCCGAACCCACAAGGAGCGGTCGGGAGCGGTAACGATACTCAGCCACCGCTGCGGCGGCAGGCCCACGGCCGCCCCAACCGGACGCATTTCGCCGCCCACCAGCCGGCACAGGTCACGCCCGCACCCGGCCCAGACAACACCATCCGGGTCGACGTGCACGCTTGCCAGCCGGCCTTTCCATACCTGTACACCCGATGGGCCGCTTGTCCCGCCACCAATGCGGAATAGGCCGTTGGCGGAGGCGACCCAGATGTTTCCCGCACCGTCGCTGTCCAGCGTCCCAGCGCTGTAAATCTCTACAGGCTCCGGAAATGTTACCGGCTCGAACCGCCGCCCCGCCCACCGGGCCACTCCCCAGCGGGTGGCCACCCACAACGCTCCGTCCGGCGCAACATGAAGAGCCCAAATGTCCTCGCTGCTCAGCCCGTCCGTCAACTTAGTGAAAGTCGAGCCGTCATACCGGAAAACACCTGCCTGCGTTCCCACCCAGATATAACCTTCGCGGTCCTGGGCCATACACGTTACGGCCAGGTTAGAGAGACCTTCCGCCTGCGAGTAATGCCGAAAACTGTAACGCTGCGCACACAAGGATGCTGCGCAAAAAAGGACCGCAGCCAGAACGCGAGTCCCTACATATGTGCGGCGCATGGCAGCTATTGAGACGTATCGACACCAAACCGCCAATTACGAGGTGCCGGGCCTTTTAGTAATTCTCTGACAGAAACGCTCGCTGATGTCTACGAGTCGTTACCGGCGTATCAGGCGGGCAAGTCGCTCAAGAGCCGGCTCAAGTGGTTGGGGACTATCGAGAACGGGGCGAAACAGGTCGCCGGTTCGCCGGAAGCGATCCAGTGCATTCCCTAGGGTAAACTGCTGAGGGGATAGCCCCTTACGAACTTCGTCCCAGGTGAGCGGCGTAGCCACTGGCGCACCGGGGTAAGCCCTTGCCACATAGGGTGCGGAAATCGTTTTTCCCGTAGAAATTTGGAGGTAGTCGAAGTAAACACGAGCCTTTTGCCGCTTCGCGACAGATCGGGGCGTAGTGAAAATGTGGGGTTTTTCATCAAAGACGACGTGAAAGAGAAGTTCCGCGAACGAGCGTACTTGTTCGTAACTGTACCGGGGTTCAAGGGGAATATAGATATGGAGGCCGTCTCCCCCGGTAGTCTTCGGGTAGCCTTTCATGCCGATGTCGTCCAGCTTGCCGCGCACCAGTAAGGCCGCCTCGACGATCAGGTCGAACGGCGCGCCTTCGGTCGGATCCAGATCGATGAGGGCAAAGTCCGGGTGCTCGAGGGCCGCCACGCGGCTCATCCACGGATTCTGGTCCACGCAGCCAAGATTCACCAGGTACAGAAGCGAAGGCAGGTCGTCGGACACCACGAAGTTGATCGACTCTCCCCCGTGGTGATCGGACGGAATGGGTACCGTGCGCAGCCAGTCCGGGTACGTTTCCGGCGTATTCTTCTGGAAGAAGAACGGCTCGTGAATGCCGTTCGGGTATCGCTTGAGCGAGAGCGGACGATCTTTGAGGTGCGGGAGGAGCAGCGGGGCAACCCCGTGATAGTAGTTCAAGAGATCGCGTTTGGTGTACCCCTCATCCGGATAGAAGACCTTATCGACGTTCGTCAGCTTGAGGCGGCGCCCGCCCACCTCGATGTGCACCTCCTTCGCCTGGCGGCCCGCAAGCGGCTCCGGCAGCAGTAGCGGCACGGCGGCGTCGGGCGGCGGGGGCTCCTCCGGGACCACCTCCTCGGGATCCACGTCGGCGCGCAGGCCCAGGAACACCGGCGCTCGCAGCCGCTTCTCATGGGTCCATTCCAGGAACTTGATCTCGGCAACCACCTCGGGCCGCACGAAAACCGTTTCCCGCAGTACGTCGGGCTTCTCCGCAAACGGATTCTTCTTCACGATCAGCGGCTCGAGCCTCTCGTAAAGCGTTTTGATCGTCTTGCGGTCAAAGCCGGTGCCCACGCTGCCCGCGTAGTGCAGCGCGCCCTCGCGGTGGACGCCGAGCAGCAGGGAGCTGAAGTACTCGCGTTCGCCGCGCTGGAAGCCGCCGATCACGAACTCTTGCCGCTCAAACGCCTTCACCTTCAGCCAGCACCGGCTGCGGCGCGACTCGTACCGGCTGTCGGCACGCTTCGCCATCACGCCTTCCAGGCCCAACTCTCGCGCCGCCGCCAGCATCTCCTCTCCTTTCGCCTCAAAGGCGGGCGAGTAATGCAGCCGGTCGTGCGGCTGGATGATCTCCTGGAGCAGCCGCTTGCGCTCCGCCAGCGGCAGCTGCCGGAGATCGTAGCCGTCCAGGTAGAGGAGGTCGAACGCGTAGAAGCCGGCGGGCGCACTGCGGGCGAGATGAGCGATTGCGTTGGCGTCCGTCACCGAGATTCGTGGCTGGATGAGTTGGAAGCTCGATCTGCCCTCTTCGTCCAGCACGGCGACCTCGCCGTCGAGGATCGCCGTTCGCGCGCGCACGTAGTGCGGGAGCACGCTCAGCTCCGGATACTGCCGCTCGATAGCGCCCCCGCGGCGGGAATACAGGGTCAACGCGCCGTTCTCGATGAACGCCAGCGCTCGTACGCCGTCCCACTTCACCTCAAAAAGCCACTCGTTGCCCGGCGGAGGATCGGCCGCCACCTCCGCCGTCATCGGTGGGAAGAAGGCGGGCATGGGCCGGTCAATGCCGCCCAGGATCTTCCGTGTCTTGGGAGCAGCAGCCTTGGGGGCCGCGCGGGCCGGCGGAGGGAGGTCCGCTGCTATCTCCTCTTGTGTGCGTCCGGTCTTGATGCTGCGCGCGTGCGCTTCCACGTCCCACGCCGGGTCCGCGTACTCGTCGCGCTTCTTGATCAGCAGCCACTCGTTGCCCTTCCCGCGCCCCTTCATCAGCACGATGGCGAAATCGCCGCGCAGTTTCTCGCCGTGCAGACGGAACTTCAGGTCGCCGCGCGCCAGTTGCTGCCCGGCCGGCACGCCTCCCAGAAGCTCGTAGGTGCCACGGTCCCACAACATCACGCTCCCGCCCCCGTACTCGCCCTTCGGGATGTTCCCTTCGAAATCGCCGTAGCTCAAAGGATGATCCTCTACGTGCACGGCAAGCTGCTTCGCCAGGGGCACCAGCGTCGGCCCCTTCGGAACAGCCCACGACTTCAAAACGCCGTCAATCTCCAGCCGAAAGTCGTAGTGCAGCCGCGAAGCGTCGTGCCTCTGCACAAAGAATCGGTTGCCCTCTGCCGGCGGCTTCGATTCGGGAGGCGGTTCCGGCGTCTTCTTGAAATTGCGCTTACGGACGTATTCTTCGAGGGGCACGGCAATCGGCAGCCTCCATCATAGCGATGCGCCGCCGGACCGCAGCAGTTCCGCCTTTTCCTGTTCTCGCTGGCTCCGTTTACCGGAAAAATTCCCGCGTCACAAAAATCCTATGCCCGTGTCCATCTGTTACGGGAGGGGCAGGCTCTCTGGCGCAACTGTTTCATCGAAGTAGCAATGCGATTGCGCGCGCAAGCCTCATCCTTCTGGCTGTCGCCGTGGGAGCGGTTGCGTTCGGACTCGCGAGGCTGAACGAATCGAGCTACGTGCGCAGCACCGACATTCCGATCGAACAACCAGTGCCCTTCAGCCATGAGCACCACGTTCGCGGATTAGGTATCGATTGCCGCAACTGCCATCAGACGGTGGAAATCGCCGCGAGCGCCGGCATACCGCCGACGCATACCTGCATGAGCTGCCACTCGCAGATCTGGACTACCGCGGAGATGCTCGAGCCGGTGCGCGCCAGCTATCGCGAGAACCGGCCTCTCGAATGGAACCGAGTCTACGACGTACCCGGTTTCGTTTACTTCAACCACGCTATCCATGTGAACAAGGGCATGGGATGTACTACCTGCCACGGACAGATCGACACCATGCCGCTGGTTTGGAAGGCATCTTCGCTCACCATGGAATGGTGTCTGGACTGCCATCGGCAGCCGGAAAAGTTCGTGCGGCCGCGCGCGGAAGTGTTCAACAGTGACTACCGCCCTCCGGCCAACCAGCTGGAGTTGGGGCGGAAGTTAGTGGCCGAATACAAGGTACAACGCCTTACCGATTGCTACACCTGCCACCGATGAGCGACACACGTTACTGGCGCAGCCTCGAAGACCTCGCGCAGACCGAAGAGTTCCGGCGCGCCGTGGAGGACGAGTTCCCAGGCCGGTCGCCGGACTGGCTGGAACCCGTCAAGCGCCGTGACTTACTCCGATTGATGGGCGCTTCCATGGGGCTGGCGGGACTTACGGGCTGCGTTTCCATTCAGCCGCAGGAGAAGATCGTCCCTTACGTCCGTCAACCCGAAGACTTAGTGCCCGGCCGGCCGTTGTTCTTCGCCACCTCGATGCCGATGTGCGGCTACGGCTTGGGCCTGTTGGCGGAGAGCCACGAAGGTCGCCCTACAAAAGTAGAGGGCAATCATCTTCATCCCTCCAGCCTCGGAGCCACTGATGCGTTCGCCCAGGCGTCTGTACTTTCGCTGTACGATCCGGACCGTTCTCAGGCGGTGATGTACCGCGGACAGATCAGCGAGTGGCCCCGCTTCCTGGGAGCCATGGCGGGCATTCGAAAGCAGTTGCTGGCCCGTGGCGGCGCGGGATTGCGAATCCTGACGGAGGCTAATTCTTCTCCCACGTTTGCGTGGCAGATGGGTTTCCTGCTCAAGGACTACCCGCAGATGAAGTGGCACATCTGGGAACCGGCAGGTTCGGACGGAGCGTTCCGCGCCTCGCAGGCAATGTTCGGCAGGCCCTTGCACCCGATCTATAACATCGCCGCGGCCGACGTGATCTTCTCGCTCGACGCTGACTTCCTTTCGAGCGGCCCCGCCAGTGTGCGCTATCAGCGGGAGTTTGCCGATCGCCGGCGCGTCACGGATGGGCAGAACAACATCAACCGCCTGTATGTGGCGGAGCCGACGCTGACTCCCACCGGCTCGAAAGCCGATCACCGATTGCCGATCCGCGCTTCAGACATTGATAGTCTCGCCCGCGCGCTGGCCGCGGCCGTTGGCTTTGCCAGTGCGCCTGCGTCCACGGGCGACGATGCCCGCGATTCTATGGTCCGCGCGGTGGCCGCCGATCTGAAGGCGCACGCCGGCCGCTCCCTTGTCATCGCGGGGGACGGCCAACCGGCTCCGGTGCATGCTTTGGCCCATGCCATGAACCAGGCGCTGGGCAACCTGGGTCGCACGGTTCAACTTACCGAGCCCGTTCAAAACGCACCGCAGGACGTAGTACAGTCCCTGGGTGACCTCGTCGCCGCCATGCGCGGAGGCCAGGTGGAAGCGCTTGTGATCGCGGGTGCGAATCCGGTCTATACTGCGCCCGCGAATCTGTCCTTCGCCGATGCGATGGCGCGCGTTCCCTTCCGCGCCCACCTCGGCCTGTACCAGGACGAAACCGCCCGCCTCTGCCACTGGCACGTTCCGCAGGCGCACTATCTTGAAGCCTGGAGCGATGTCCGCGCGCACGATGGAACAGCGTCCATCATTCAGCCGCTCATCCAGCCCATCTGGGGCGGTAAGTCGATCCACGAGTTTGTCACCGCCCTTACCGATTTCCCCGACCAGCGTGGCTACGAGTTAGTCAGGAACTACTGGCAGACCCAACGCGGCGGGACCGGCTTCGAACAGTTCTGGAGGCTCGCCGTTCACGACGGTGTCGTGCCGGACACGGCGGCCGCTCCGCTGCGTGTGTCGGCCAATTTGGCGGCGATACCACCGCCCGAATCGCAGTCACTCCCCGCTGACCAATTGGAGCTCGTATTCCAGCCTGACCCCGCCGTATTCGATGGCCGCTTCGCCAATAACGCCTGGCTTCAGGAGATGCCTAAGTACATCACGAAGCTGACGTGGGACAACGCGGCCTACCTGAGCCCGCGGACCGCCGCCCGGTTGGGGCTGCAGTCGGAAGACCTGGTCGAGTTGACCTACCAGGGTCGGAGCGTTCGTGCGCCTGTACTGATCGCTCCAGGACAAGCTGACAACAGCGTCACGGTAACTCTGGGCTACGGCCGGACGCGAGGCGGCCACATCGCGCAGGGCGTCGGCTTCAATGCCTATGCTCTTCGCACCTTTGAGCGCCCCGGGTTCGGCGGCGGACTGCAGGTCCGGAAGGTCGGCCGGTACCCACTGGCGTTGACGCAGAATCATCATGCCTTGGAGCGCGCGGAACTGGTGAAGAGAGCGACGCTCGAGCACTACCGCGAGCACCCGGACTTCGCGCGTCACGAGCACCACCCGGCATTTTCGATCTACCCCGAGTACGACTACTCGAAGTCCTATCGCTGGGGTATGTCCATTGATCAGTCCGTCTGCACGGGTTGCAGCGCGTGTGTGTTGGCGTGCGTAGCAGAAAACAACGTCTCGGTTGTCGGCAAGCCCGAAGTGATTCGCGGACGTGAGATGCACTGGCTGCGCATCGATACTTACTTCACCGGGACTCCTGACAACCCGGAGGTGGTGCACCAGCCGATGCTGTGCCAGCACTGCGAGAAGGCTCCTTGCGAACCCGTCTGCCCCGTGGCGGCGACCGTACACGATTCCGACGGCTTGAGTCAGATGGTCTACAACCGCTGCGTGGGAACGCGGTATTGCTCGAATAACTGCCCGTATAAGGTGCGACGCTTCAATTTCCTTCTCTATGCGGATTGGGACACCGAAAGTTTGTATGCGCTTCGAAATCCCGACGTAACCGTCCGCAGCCGCGGAGTAATGGAGAAGTGCAGCTTTTGCGTGCAGCGCATCCAGCGGGCCAAGATCGATGCGGAACTGGCTGACCGGCGAGTCACCGATGGCGAGGTCGTCACCGCGTGTCAGGCAGCTTGTCCGACCAGAGCGATCGTCTTCGGCGATCTCAACGACCCCAAAAGCGAGTTAATGCGGTTGCGCCGGCAGCCCACTTCCTACGGCGTACTGACGGAACTGAACACCCAGCCGCGAATCGGCTACCAGGCGGTAATTACGAACCCGAACAAGGAGCTCGTCAAGGCATGAGCGTTGAGGATCGGGTGCGTCTCGAAACCGCGTTGGGAACCGCTGCTGAGCCGATCGTCGGCCCCGGCCACGATGTCGAGAGCATCAATCGCTCCCTCAGCGACGACATCATCCTGACCCGCCGAACGCCCCGGTTCTGGCTACTTGGAGCCGCCGCCTCGTTCGCGATCTTCATGCTTTTCATGCTCGCCACGCTCTATCTGCTGGCGAGAGGCGTCGGTATCTGGGGAATCAACATTCCCGTGGCGTGGGGCTTCGCCATCATCAACTTCGTTTGGTGGATCGGCATCGGACACGCGGGCACCCTCATCTCGGCGATCCTGTTGCTGCTGAAGCAGGAGTGGCGGACATCCATCAACCGCTTTGCCGAAGCCATGACCCTCTTTGCCGTCGCCTGCGCGGGACTGTTTCCCATCCTGCACCTCGGCCGGCCCTGGCTCTTTTACTGGCTCCTGCCGTACCCCAACAACATGACTTTGTGGCCGCAGCCGAGGAGCCCTCTCATCTGGGACGTGTTTGCGGTCACGACTTATGCCACCGTCTCCGCCCTCTTCTGGTACGTCGGCCTGATTCCCGACCTTGCCACTCTTCGCGATCGTGCACGCCATTCCGTGGTACGAAAACTGTACGGCATACTCGCCCTCGGTTGGCGCGGGTCCGCGCGTCACTGGGCACGCTTTGAGATGCTCTACCTGCTCCTGGCCGGCCTCTCGACGCCGCTCGTCCTCAGCGTCCACACCATCGTCTCGTTTGACTTCGCGGTGTCCGTTCTACCTGGCTGGCACACCACTGTGTTTCCGCCGTACTTTGTGGCCGGCGCCATTTACTCGGGCTTCGCCATGGTGCTGACGCTCATGATCCCTCTTCGTAAGTTCTATCACCTGGAAGACTTCGTGACGATGCGGCACCTGGACACCATGGCGAAGGTGATGCTTGGGGTCGGTTGGATCGTCGCCTACGGCTACGTCCTCGAAATATTCATGGCATGGTACAGCGCCAGTTACTACGAAGAGTATCTGATCCGGAATCGTTTCTTAGGTCCATACGCGCCGCTGTATTGGGGCCTCATTCTCTGTAATGTGCTTATACCGCAGGCGCTCTGGTCCGGCAGAGTGCGCCGGAACGTGGTGCTCCTTTGGGCAATGTCCATCGTCATCAACATAGGCATGTGGCTCGAGCGCTTTGTCATTGTCATCATCAGTCTGCATCGGGGCTTCCTTCCCTCAAAATGGGAAATGTACTACCCGACCGTCTGGGACTGGGCCACTTACTTTGGAACAATCGGGCTGTTCCTCACGCTGCTCTTCCTGTTCGTGCGGGTGCTACCTGCCATCTCCATCTTTGAGATGCGCGAGTTGGTAGCCAGAAAGGGCGATGCTCACTGATGTCGCACGCCCAGCTAGCGCCCCCATTCCATGGATTCGTGGCAAGGTTCGATTCCCCATCCGCGCTCAGGCACGCCGCGCAGCGGCTCGCCGAAGAAGGCTACCGCAGGATGGACGCCTTCTCTCCCATCCCGATCCACGGCCTCGCCGAAGCCCTCGGAATGAAGCGGACATGGGTCCCCCAGATAGTCCTGCTTGGAGGCATCCTCGGCTTCCTCGGCGGCTTCGCGCTGCTCTACTACATCACGGTGCTCCACTATCCCCAAAACGTGGGCGGCCGCCCATTGTTCAGCTGGCCGTCCTACATTCCCATACTCTTCGAAACTACCGTCCTTACTGCCGCTCTGTTCGGCGTGTTCGGCATGCTGTTCGGGCTCAATCGGTTTCCGCAGCCCTATCATCCGGTCTCCAATGCCCCGGGCTTTGACCGGGCGAGCCAGGACGCTTTCTTCCTTCTCGTGGAGGCATCCGATCCCCGCTTCGAACGTTCCCGGACTCGCGAACTGCTCGACAGCCTTCACCCGGCGGAGGTCCACGATGTGGAGGCTTAGCAGTCTCGCTCCTGCCTTGTTCTCCCTGCTCACGCTGGGATGCCGGATCGATATGCACGATCAGCCACGATACGAACCGTACCAGAAGGGCCGCCTGTTCGCCGATGGCCGCGCCTCTCGCGATCTGCCGGAAGGAACCGTTGCGCGCGGCCAGTTGGTTAGCAACGCCAACGCTTCGCAGGGCGATGCCGGCCTCGCCGCCGCCAAGACCATCCCCTTTCCCGTCACCAAGCAGGTGCTTGATCGCGGCCAGGAGCGATTCAACATCTTCTGCTCTCCGTGCCATGGCTACGCCGGAGAGGGCAACGGCATGATCGTTCAACGCGGATTCTCTGCGCCTCCCTCTTATTACAGCGATCGTGTCCGCAATGAGACAGTCGGGCACTATTACGACGTCATCACCAATGGTTTTGGCGCCATGTATAGCTATGCCTCCCGAGTCCCCCCCGCCGACCGGTGGGCCATCGCGGCGTACATCCGAGCCTTACAGGCCACCCGCCCGGCCTCGCCCGCTGCTTCCGCCCAGCCCGAGAGGCAGCCCAAATGAATAACTTCACCCTGGCCTCCGGACGGAAGTACGCCGTTGGACTTGTGATCCTCGGCGCCATCGGCGCCGTGCTCGGATTGATGCTCGCTCCCGCCGAGTTCTACCGCGCCTACCTGATCGGCTTCGTGTATTGGAGCGGATTCGCCCTCGGTGGTCTCGGATTGCTTCTCTTGCACCACTTAGTCGGCGGCAACTGGGGCTTCGTCACGCGCCGCTTCTATGAAGGCGCCGCGCGCACGCTGCCGCTCCTGGCGGTTCTGCTGATACCGCTGCTCATCGGCATCCCGCATCTGTACCCTTGGGCAAATCAAGGCGCCGTCGCGAAGAGCGAGATCTTGCAACACAAGCAGCCTTACCTGAACGTGCCCTTCTTCATCGGGCGCCTGGTGTCTTACTTCCTCGTTTGGTTCGCCATTTCCTGGATCGCGAACCGCTGGTCGAGGGAACAGGACACCACTGGCAATCCGGATTATATCCGCCGCTTCCGGGCGTTCAGCGGCCCGGCGCTCATCGTCCACGTCTTCGTCGTGACGTTCGCCGCCATCGACCTCCTCATGACGTTGGAGCCCGACTTCTTCTCCACGATCTTCGGCGCGGTGATCCTGGTCGGACATGTTCTCGCGACCATCGCCCTCACGATCATTCTCCTGGTCCTGCTCGAGCCGCAGACTCCGCTGAACGAGGTTCTCGGTACCCAGCACTTACACGACTTGGGCAATCTGCTGCTTGCTTTCACCATGTTCTGGGCGTATGTCGAAATATCGCAGTTCATCATCATCTGGCACGGAAACTTACCGGAAGAGGTTCCCTGGTACATTCGCCGGTCACACAATGGTTGGGAGTATGTTACCGCCTTCCTCGCGCTCTTTCACTTTGTGATTCCTTTTCTGGTACTTCTGAATCGCTTCGTGAAGCGGCGGGCGGCTACTCTTCTCTGGGTGGCCGCCATGATACTGATCATGCGCTGGGTGGACCTGGTGAGGATCGTCCGGCCGGCATTCTGGCCGTCGGTGGGAGCGCACTGGATGGATATCGTCATACCCCTCGGCATCGGCGGAATTTGGCTTGCGTTTTACTTCTGGGAACTTGGCAAGCAGCCGATTCTTCCGCGCGGGGACGTCCGCTTTTCTCCGGAGGGCGCCTGATCTATGGCGAATGAGCCCCACGAGCCGATCCTGCACGACGAGTCGCGCGGCACGTACGAACATACGGACGCCAGCCCGCGCCTGATTGTCTATTTCGTGGTTGTGCTCCTGGCAATCATCGGGTTCTCCCAGTTGTTGCTTGCCGGCCTGGGACGCTGGTTCTTCGTCAGCACGCCTCAAGTGGAAGTGTCGCCCCTTGCGCCGGACAGAACTCTCCCGCCCAATCCGCGCCTTCAAGTGAGTCCGGGGCGGGACATGCGGAGCTACAAAGAGGACGAGCTTCGGAAACTCCGCGGCGAGGCGTCAGGAGTGCAGGCGATATCGATTGAGGAAGCCAAACAGCGTGTCTTGAGCAGCGGCGCATTTGCCTCTCAGCCGCCCTCTCAGCCGGTGAGCGGCGCGCTGATCCCGCTCGATTCAGGCGGGCTGGCCCGCGTCGGCTCACCCGTTCCGTCCATCCAGGATGACAAGGAGAAACTCCACAATGTCCCGGGCAGCACGGACAAGCGCTAGCCTTGCACTTCTCGCCGGCGCCGCGTGGGCGCAAAGTGTCGGCGTGCCTCCTGCCGCACAGGGGGTAAGCATCGAACAGCGGCTCGACTCCCAGATCGACAAATCAATTCCGTTCCGGGATGAAACCGGCAAGCCGGTTACTCTCGCGGATTACTTAGGGCGGCGGCCCGCCATACTCGCGCTCGTCTATTACGAGTGCCCCATGCTTTGCAACATGGTCCTGAACGGCATGATGGGATCGGTGAAGGCGCTGGACTTCCAGCCCGGACGTGACTACCACGTGGTCGCCGTCAGCATCAACCCCAAGGAAACGCCCGAGCAGGCTGCGGCGAAGAAGCGTGCCTACCTGCGCCGCTATGGCCGCGAGGGTTCCGAACACGGCTGGCATTTCCTCACCGGCGATGAGCCGTCGATTCGGAAATTAGCGGACACGGTTGGATTTCGTTATCGGTGGGACGAACCCACGAAGCAATACGTACACGCCAGCGGAATCATGGTACTAACTCCCGAGGCGCGGCTCTCACGTTACCTCTATGGCATCGAGTACGCCCCGCGAGATGTGAAGTACGCCCTGATGGAGGCATCGGAGAGTCGCATTGGAAGCCCGGTCGATCAGTTACTCCTCTACTGCTTCCACTATGACCCCATGACGGGCAAGTACGGCCTGGTAATCATGAACGCCCTTCGGCTGGGAGGGCTGCTCACCCTGTCCGCGCTC
Organism: Bryobacteraceae bacterium; assembly: GCA_033763935.1. Taxonomy (GTDB): domain Bacteria; phylum Acidobacteriota; class Terriglobia; order Bryobacterales; family Bryobacteraceae; genus DALYJJ01. The sequence goes on along the minus strand of JANRJO010000107.1, from coordinate 118,225 downwards.
GCCGTCTTCTGGATGGTAATGGCGCTGCGCCGGCACAGCCCCGAGGCCCGAGTATGAACGAACTGCCGTTGTTCCCGCCGCAGGCCTCCACTATGTCCGCCGAGGTGGATAACCTCTTCTTCTACATTACTGCGGTCGCCGCCTTCTTCACCGTCGCCATCTACATCTGCCTCGGCGTCTTCGCGGTGCTCTACAGGCGGCGAGACCCCCGATTCGTCCCCCGGCCGATCCTGGGCAGCACCATTCTCGAAACCACCTGGTCCGTCGTTCCCCTCGGCCTGGCCATGGTGATGTTCGGCTGGGGAGCAAAACTCTACTACGACCAGTACACGCCACCCGAGAACGCCCACGAGATCTTCGTGATCGGCAAACAGTGGATGTGGAAGACACAGCATCCTTCGGGACAGCGCGAGATCAACGAACTGCACGTGCCCGTGGGCCGCCCCATCAAGCTGACCATGGCGACGCAGGACGTCATCCACAGCTTCTATATACCCGCCTTCCGCATTAAACGCGATGTGATCCCGGGAACCTATACGAGTATGTGGTTCACGGCGACCAAGCCCGGCCGGTACCGCCTCTTCTGTGCCGAATACTGCGGCACGTCACACTCCGGCATGATCGGCTGGGTCACCGTAATGGAGCCGGGAGACTTCGAGAACTGGCTAAGCGGCGGCGCCTCTGAATCTATGGCCCAGTCGGGCGAAAAGCTCTTCTCGCAGTACGGCTGCGCCAGTTGCCATAGCAATGATCAGCCGGGCCGCTGCCCGCCCTTCCGCGGCGTCTACGGCAGCACGCAACAACTCACGGACGGCAGGCGCATACTCGCCGACGACGCGTATATCAGAGAGTCCATTCTCAATCCCCAGGCAAAGATCGTCGCCGGCTACCAACCCATCATGCCTACGTACCAGGGCCAAATCAGCGAAGAGGACCTGCTGCGGCTGCTGGCCTACATCAAGTCGATCGGGCAGCGTCCACAACCTGCCTCGGAGGGAATTGCCGAAGGCCCCGCGCGCGGGACCATGGGCGCGACGCCCGCTCCCCGTGAGGCCACCACGAACCCGCAGGCGCCTACAAAAACAGGAAGGCCCCCACGATGAGAATCGCATCCCAGCCTACATACGCTGAAAAGGTCCCAATCAACTATCTCAACGCCGAGCACGGCCTGAAGTCCTGGCTCCTGACTGTCGACCATAAGCGCATCGCGATCCTCTACCTGCTCTCCGTCACGGCGTTCTTCCTGGTAGGCGGGCTCTTCGCGCTTCTCATCCGCCTTGAGTTACTCACGCCCCAGGGCGATTTGGTCCGCTCCGACGTCTATAACCGCCTGTTCACGATGCACGGCATCGTGATGATCTTCTTCTTCCTCATCCCTTCGATTCCGGCCGTGCTCGGAAACTTCATCATTCCCATCATGCTCGGCGCGAGAGATCTCGCATTCCCCAAGCTGAACCTCCTGAGCTGGTACCTTTACATGATCGGCGGCATCCTGACCTTGTACGCCGTTCTCGCCGGTGGGGTCGGCACCGGTTGGACTTTCTATACACCGTACTCAACCGTGTATTCGAACTCGCACGTAATGGTCACGGCCATCGGTGTTTTCATCACCGGCTTCTCCTCGATCCTCACCGGCCTGAATTTCATCGTTACTACCCACACCATGCGCGCTCCCGGACTCACTTGGAGCCGTATGCCCCTGTTCATGTGGTCCCTCTACGCAACCAGCCTCATTCAGGTGCTCGGAACGCCGGTTCTTGCCATTGCCATCCTGCTGGTCGGCATTGAGCGCTTGTGGGGAGTGGGCATCTTCAACCCGGCGCTGGGGGGCGATCCCGTCCTCTTTCAGCATCTCTTTTGGTTCTACTCGCACCCGGCTGTATATATCATGGTGCTGCCCGCGTTCGGAGTCATCAGTGAGTTAATCCAGAACTTCTCGAAGAAGCGCATTTTCGGCTATAAGTTCGTCGCCGGCGCCAGCGTAGCCATCGCCGTGTACGGCTTTCTGGTCTGGGGCCACCACATGTTCACCACCACCCAGTCCGTGTATGCCGGGATGATCTTCTCCTTCCTGAGCTTCTTCATCGCGATTCCCTCTGCTATCAAGGTCTTCAACTGGACGGCCACCCTCTATCAGGGCTCGATCTCCTACCAGACGCCGATGCTTTACGCCATCGGCTTTATCGGACTTTTCGTGATCGGTGGACTTACTGGGCTCTACCTGGCAACGATGGGCGTCGACATACACGTTCACGACACCTACTTCGTCGTCGCGCACTTTCACTTCATCATGGTGGGTGGATCTGTGTTGGCGTACCTGGGCGGGATTCACTATTGGTGGCCGAAGATCAGCGGGAAAATGTACCCCGACGGCTGGGGGCGATTCAGCGCATTGGTCGTCTTTGTCGGATTTAACCTGACATTCCTGCCGCAGTTCATCCTCGGCTATCTCGGTATGCCCCGGCGGTACCATGCCTATCCGGAGGAGTTCTGGGTCCTCAACGTCTTCTCGACCGCGGGCGCGTCGATCCTGGGGGTCGGCTACTTTCTCCCGCTCGTCTACCTGATCTGGTCCTGGTTCTACGGACCCGAGGCGCCCGCGAATCCCTGGCAGGCGCGCGGCCTGGAGTGGCAGGTCCCGTCGCCCCCTCCTACCACCAACTTCCCCGCCCCGCCGCTGGTGACACAGGAGACATACGAGTATTCCCTCGAGGAGGCGGAAGTTGTCTGAGACCCTCACCCACTCGCAGCACGGAACCTCCCCGCTGCAGCATCAGTTCGACGACCTCGGCCAGCAATGGCACGCCAATACCATCGGCATGTGGCTCTTCCTGGCCACGGAGATCCTCTTCTTTGGCGGCTTGTTCGTCTCGTATCTCGTCTACCGCTCGACCTACCCGGAAGCGTTCGCCGAAGCGAGCCGCCACATGGACGTGCTCGCCGGAACCGTCAACACCGCCGTCCTCATCGGCAGCTCCCTCATGATGGCCCTCGCCGTCCAGTCCGCCCAGTTGGGCGCCAACAAGCTCGTGCAGCGCTTTACACTTCTGACCATGTTCCTGGGCACGGTCTTCCTGGTGATTAAGGTCTGGGAGTATTACCACAAGTACACCGAGCAGTTGATCCCCGGCGCTAACTTCGCCTATGAGGGCGCCATGCGGCACCAGGTGGAGATGCTGTTTGTCTTCTACTTTGTGATGACCGGGATGCACGCCCTGCATATGTTCATCGGTCTCGGCCTCCTGACTTACATCCTGATCCTGGCGCGCCGCAACGCCTTCTCCCGCGAGTACTTCTTCCCGGCTGAAGTCGTCGGCCTCTATTGGCACTTCGTCGACCTCGTTTGGATCTTCCTGTTCCCGCTCCTCTATTTGATTGGGGCGCACTATCAGGGGCCGGTGCACAAATGACTCACGTCTCTCCCCGCCGAACCTACTACCTGGTGTTCCTCGCGCTGATGGTGCTGACAGCCGTCACCACCGGCGTCGCCTATCTCGACCTCGGTCCCTTTAATACCGTCGTCGCACTGGCGATCGCCTTCCTCAAGGCTGGGTTGGTCGTCGCCTTCTTCATGCACGTGATGCACTTGACGAACCTGAGTAAGCTCTTCGCCGTTGGTGCGCTGGTTTGGATGGTGATCTTGATCGCCCTGACGGTGAGTGACTACTGGACGCGGCAATGGGGGGTGCCGGCTCAGGGCTGGTAGGGCCAACTAAAGGCAGGCTGGCGTCGAGAAGGGGCCCGGGAAGCAGCCGCCGCCGGGTCCCTCCACAACCCCAGTTCCTCCCGCGAACGAATCCTCGCTCAGGGGAAGACCACGCTGCGGATCTCGCTCTCGAAGTGATCTTCCACCTCGACGGGTGCGAGCGACATGACACGCGCTGCCTGCCCTTCCCGCAGCGCCTGAAGCAGGATCTGGCGGCCGTTGGCGAACCTGACCGCATCCCGGTAGCTGTGCGCGTTCGCGCTGATCTGGGTGAATCGCACCGTCTCGGTCTCCGACACTCCGAGTTCCCGCTGCAGTTCCTGCGGAATACCGGTCAGCAGGAGGGTAGCCCCCGGAGGAACGCAGACCGCGCACACCGGTTCCACCGCGTGCGCCTGCTCCTGGAACCAGCTTCGCAGCCGCTCCAGGCTCCACCAGGGCGCCTTCGGCCGGTTGGCTTCCGTCCGCGGCTTTAAATCTTTCGGGGATGCCAGACCGATGGAGCCGGTCGGGAATCGGTGGGCGACGAGATCTTCGTTCTCATTCGCCAGCCGGTTGGGATTCGCATGCAGGGAGTAATCACACATTGCTCAAAACCTCCAAAGACTCGTTCTGGGACTGTGGTTTTCGCGTGCCGCCTTCTCTTGCACGATGGACGCCGCATTGCGGGGAAGGTAACGCAAAAGAGAAGCGCCCCACCGGCCTGAACAGAGAGGTCCGGGGGGCGCTTTTCGCCGTCGCAGAGATGCCTTTAGAACAGCATCCGCAGCGACAACTGGAGGATCCGCCGGTTGGCCGAGAGGGTTTCGCCGAAGTTGTTGAAGCCCAAGCCCCCCACCGACACTAACTGCGGCAGGCCGGTGGGCGAAGCCGCGCTGATAGAACCGGGCCGCGTGCCAACGTACTGCGCGTGGTTGAACAGGTTGTACGCCGTGCCGCGGATCTCAAAGTTGAACCGGTCGCGCCAGCCAAAGCCCTTGGCGGCGGAGAGGTTCACGTTGTTCATGTTGTCCAGGTCAAAGAGGGCCGGCCTGCCGCTGCCGCCGCCCACGCCGAAGAACTGCGCGTTGGGATCGGCGCCCAGGTAACCGACGATGGCGCCCTGTGCGCTGCGCAGCGGATTTACGCCACCGAAGACACCCTCCTGCCCGCCGGCGTTGAAGAATGCCGGGCTGGCAAAGGTGTTCCCCAGACCCGCCAACAGCGGCAGGCGCTGCGGCGACTGGTAAATGTAGCTCCCGGAAAGCGTGAAGTTGGCGAAGATATTACGCCATACCGAAGCGGTGTCCGTGAATGCCGACGCCATATCGAACGTCCACGTCACGTTCGCGCTGTGGCGGCGGTCATAGAGCAGGTCACTCCGCTGCCGGAAGGGGTTGGCGAGGTCGTACACGGAGCCCGTGGAGTCCGCGATCAGGTGGCTCCAGGTGTAGTTGCCGTCCACGGCCAGACCGCGGGCGAAGCGTTGGCTCAGCCGCGCTGTGAAGCCATGGTAGGTGGACTGGCCCTCGTTAAAGGATGCCAGGACCGGATTCGTCGTGCCGTTCGCGCCCACCTGCTGCGAAAGAGCCGGAAGGGCGTTCAATTCCGCCTGCGTCGGCGCCGTAGTGAATACCGGTGCGCCGCCGAAGCCGTTATAGAACGGCGAGTTGATGTTACGCAGGAACGGCAGGTTGACGCCGCGCGTCCCCAGGTACTTCGCCTCCGCCAGCAGACCGCGCCAGAGGCTCTGCTGCAGGGCAACATTCCAACGCATGTAGTACGGCAGGTCCTGGTTGCCGCTCAGCGTGCCCGTGAACAGGCCCTGCTGGCCGGAAGTCAGGTTCGTGTTGAAGCCCCCGATGGGCTCCGTGACGCCGCCTGTGCCGAGAAAGCCGCCAATCGGAGTGTTCGCGTTGGCGGTGAGCGTTGTGCTGAAGGGGAAGAACAGCGGATTCCAGCGCTGCACCCCTTCCCACTGCATGTTGAAGCCTGCGCGCAGAACCGTGGTTCCGGTCGGTGACCATGCGACACCCGCCTGCGGCGCGAAGTTGTTCCGGTCCGCGTTGACGCGGTTCAGTCCGAACTGCGCGATGTTGGCCCGGCTGATGGCATTGGGAACGCTTGCGTACTGGTAGTTCACGCCCAGGTCGATCGTGAGGTTCTGGCGCACGTTCCAGCGGTCATTCACGAACCCGAAGTACAGCCACTGCTGGTCGTCGAGCCGGTTGCCCGGGATGAACGTGCGGTTCGCGCCCATGTCCGGGCGAGCATCGGACAAAAAGCTGGCCAGGCTGGAGTATGCATATTCGCCGAGAAGGTTGGTGAACCCGCGCTGCGTCGTGCGGTAGTTACGGCCATCGAAGCCGAAGCGCCAGTTGTGGCGCCCGGTGGTGATGGCAAGCGTGTCGGCAACCTGGAACGTGTTCTGGATCGAGTCGATCGCGCTGCCGAGGCCGAAGTTCGAGAAGAAGTTGAGCTGGCCGATCTGGATGTTGGGCTGGTTCAGGCCGAACGGGAAGTCGGACGTGTAGCCTCCGTTGAAGCGATTGAACGTGCCGCGCAGTTCGTTGGTGATGTTCGCGCCGGAGGTCCAGTTGTGCGATACCGTCGCCATGAGGCTCCGGTCACGCCGGGGCTGGAAGAAGTTGCTCCCGATCTCCGCCACGTTGCGGCGCCCCTCATCCACTTCGTTGTGGAAGTAGCGGGCCTTCAGCGCATGGCGCGGATTGAACGTGAAGTCGAAGCCGCCGCTCCCGATCCAGGCATTGCGGTAGCCAGCGTATCCAGTGCCCGCCAGGCCCAGCGGAATCGAAGTGGCTCCGACGGTCGCCGTTTGCGTCGACGCCTGATCGGTCGAGAAGTTGTTCCGGAGGAAGTTGAGGTTGGCCTGGGAGACGCCCGGCAAAGCTGCCAGTGTGCCGAATCCGGCAGCCGTCGGGACGTAGACGTTAACGTCGGAGAATCGAGCAAAGCCGAAGGGAATGTACTCTACGTTGCCGTAGAAGAATGCGCGGTCGCGCACAATCGGGAAACCGATGCTCCCCCCGAACCGGTTCTGGTCATAGCGCGGGTTGTCGTCAAGGCCGCGGCGCACCACGTTGTTCTCCATGGCGTTCAGAATGCGGTTCTGGTTGTACCAGTAGGCGGACCCGTGAACATGGTTGGTCCCGCTCTGCAGCGTGCTATTGAACTTGCCCCCGGTAGCGTGCCCGAAGCGCGGCGTGTTCTGCCCCTGCATCACTACGAAGTCCTTCGTAGCGGTGTTGGGCAGGTAGACCATGCTACCGTTCCGCAGGAGATTGTTGTTGTCGGACCCAACGATGTGGAAGTAGTTGAAGTCCGGGCGGTGTCCGGTCACCACCGGACCATTCTGTGAGCCCACGCCCGAATCGACGATTCCGTCAGTCAGGCTCGCCAGGTTGTACGCGCCGTTCAAGTTGCCGGTGTTCTCCATCAGGTTCGGCTCTGCCGTGTTGAGGATCGGGTTTGAAGTCCAGTAGGTGATGAGTTGAGCGGGATCGGTTTCGGTTGCCGGCGCTTCCACCATCGTTACCACGTCGGTGGCAGGTCCGGCGGCGATCGTGATGTTGAGCGTGTTGATGCGATTCGCGGTGACTTCAAACTCGGGCGAGGGAACCGCGGAGACCCTGCCGGAGGTTGTGATCAGGCGGTACCGGCCCGGAGGTACGTTCTCGAACCGGTATGAGCCGCTCGGATCGCCGGACACGGTAATCCGGGTCCCCGTCGCTACATTTTCCAGTTCGATTTTTACGTCCGTTACCGGAGTTCCAGTGGCGCTACGGACACTGCCCGAAACGCCGCCATATGTCGCTTGCGCAAGCAAGCCGGTTGTCGAGCCTGACAGCAAGAGCAGGCACGCGAAGATAGTGGAGAGGGTTTTCTTCATGGTGTTTGGCACAAACTCCTCGCAGTGCTGGCATGCACCCGCTGCGCCAAACGGCCAAGTGGCTTAGGAATCAGGCGTGTAGGACAGTTGGCAATTCAGGCCGCAATACTTTCGCGACGGCATGAATTCGTGCGATGGAAGTTACAGTCTCCACTTACGTTTCAAAGTTTGTTGTTTGAAATGGAGTGGATTCTGACAGCGTCTTTATCCAGATGTCCCGCAGCGCTCTTTCGAAATTTCCGCCCAATATCAGCTCCAGGTGGCGCGGCGTATAGCCGCGGCGCAGCAACCCCTCCGCGATATCGTATGCGCGAAAAACACGGCGCAACCCCGCCACCTCAAACCGCTTCCCACGAGCCCCCGCTCCTTCGTCCTCAACATCGCTGTCGCTGCCCAGGCCCACGTGCTCCACGCCCACCAGCCGGGCGACATGGTCGTAATGATCCAGCAGGTGGCCGATCGTAACCGGGCGCTTGTGCCAGATGAAATTGCGGATGGCGGTAATGCCCATCACGCCGCCCGTCGCGGCCATGCCGCGAATCGTCTCGTCGCCGACGCATCGCGGAGAACTTGGCATCATCGCCCGGCAATTAGAGTGGGTGATCAGCACCGGCTTGCTCGACACACCAAAGCTGTCGAGCGCCGTCCGTTCGCTCGCATGCGACACGTCCACCGCCATACCTACCTCGTTCATGGCCTTCACGAGCGCCGCGCCATGATCCGTCAATCCGCAGTCCTCGCGGTCCAGGCAGCCCGCACCGGCGGCGTTGCGCGTGTTATACGTCAACTGCGACACCCGCTGGCCCAGCGAGTGAAACAGCCGCACGTCCTCCGCCCCGCGGAAATGATCCGAGTTTTGGAAGCCGACGATAATGCCGATGCGATTCGACGTCTTCGCCTCGGCGATGTCGGAGACGTCTCCCACGCGAACGAAACAATCACGGTGCGAAGCGACAAAGCAATTCCACCGCTCGGTCCATGCCAGCGTCGCCGCGAACGGGTCAGGCTGGTTCGGCTCCACCGATGGGTGAAAGACAGTGATGCCGCTCCGCTTCAACCGGTCGAAATCCTCCCGGCAGAACGCTGTGCGGTCTCCCTGCCAGGCGTAAAGCTTAGGCCAATTCAGCGTCAGAAGCCCGAGCATGTCAATCACTCGCGCTTGCCGGACGGCGTCAATCGCCCGGGTCGAATACTCGCGGCGGACCGCCCCCGCGGTCACCGTCGAGCGTCCTACAGCAATGTGCGGAGCGGCAGTGAGGAACACACCGCCTCCAAGGAACGACCTTCGAGTCATTACGCTAAACCGAAGTTGAAGTTGCTATTATGCACCCCCGGCTTGGCCACGGCTAGTGGGTGGAGGAGGATTTTCGAAAGAAATCCGGTTTTCGGAATCGAGTACAACCGTATTCGTAATCGACTCAGAAATTTCGGGCGGAAATCCAGAAGCTTTCCGTCCAACGGCCGCCCGGCGCAATCGACTGCAGGTCTTTGTAAAGCCCGGCTTGGGCCAGGTTGAGCGCGTTCGTGGGCGCGGTCATCGGCTCAAAGCAAACGAAGCCACGCCCTGGCGGCGCGTACACCACTGCCACAGGATACTTCGGGCCGTACACCACGTGGACTTCTTCGCTCTTGCCGCGCAGCTTGAAGGTCGCCAGGCCGCGCTCGTCCCGCACAAGCGCTGTGAATACATCGTCGAACTGCCGCCCCGCCAGTTGGTTCCACTCCGGAAACTCCACCGGTTTACGCTCGCCCGTGGGGATCAGCAGGTTCGACAGCACCACCTGCTCCCGCGCGGCGACATGTACGCTCCACTCGTCCCGTGGCGCGTCGTTTACCTGGAAGTACGGGTGATAACCGATGGCAACGGGCATCGGCTCGGCAGAGCGGTTCTCGATCATCGTCGCCACTTCGAGCGTCGTTCCCTTGAGCCGGTACGTCATCTCGATCGTGTGTGCGAACGGAAACTGCGCCGCGTAGCCGGGATAGCGCTCGAACTCCAGGCGGCTGGTCACTTCCGCCCCCTCTTCGTTCGCCGTCAGTCGCATCACCTGCCATTCCTTCGCGTAGGCCAACAGGCCGTGTATGGGCTTTCCGTTGGGGTCGCGGCGGAAATTGCGGAGTTCCGGGTTCAGCACGTACTTGCGCCCGTTTGCGTGGAAGGCGTCCTGATCCAGGCGGTTCGCCCACGGGGCCAGGAACGGATTCCCCGCGAAGGTGGGCCGTGCCTGCAATTCACCCAGCGTCTTCACCGGCGTCCAGAAGACCCGCTTGCCGCGGACCGTCATCTCGTACGAATTGTTGCCGAACGACGGAGCGATGAGAACCTGCGTCTCCGTCGCGGCGTTCGCCAGCCGGATGACCTCCACTCCATCTACGGTCAATCGTTGGGCGGAGTAGTCCGCTGCTTGAGTCATTACCGGCAGCATACACAGCAGAAACAGGATTCGCATCTCATCGTTAAACGCTCTCGCGGAGATCGAGAGCCGTCTCCTCCTGGCAGCACCAGCAAACACCGGGCGTGTAACTGCGGATCGCACACACGGCGCACCAGTATGTCACCATCAGGCGCTTGCCGTCCTTGTGCACGTACATCGCCCGCTTGAAGATCGGCTGGATCACGAAGCGGTCCTTACCGCTCCGTTGGCCCACCGCCTCGAAATCGGCGTTGGCCAGCCGCTCGTCGCGCAACACCCCAAGGGTGTCCTTGTCACCCTCGAGAAACACGACCCCACCGGCTGTCCGAAGCACTGGCCTGCCGTCCTGCGCGCCCAGCCGACCGCGAACGGACGTCTCCCCGTCGCCGGCAGCCGCCGCGGGCGCCGCCGCCATGGCCAGGAAAGCGAATCTCCTGCGGGTCATGGATGCTACAATCCTAACGAAAATGCCGCGAGTCTCGCTCTTCGTGACCTGCGTGGTGGATCAGGTTTTCCCCCGCGTCGGCCTTGCCATGGCCGACGTCCTCGAGCGTCTCGGCTACGATGTCGATTTCCCCGAAGCGCAGACGTGCTGCGGCCAGCCGGCGTTCAACAGCGGATACCGCGCCGAAGCCCGCCAGGTGGCCATGCACTTCCTCGATGTCTTTCGCCACGCCGACTATATCGTTGTGCCCTCCGGCTCCTGCACCTCGATGATCAGTCATCACTACCAGGAGTTGTTCCATAAACAGCCCGAATGGCTGGAGCAAGCTGCGGCCATCGCACCCCGCGTCTGGGAGTTCTCACGCTTCCTGACCGACGTAGCAAAGGCCGACGATGTCGGCGCCACCTTTGAGGGCAAGGCCACGTATCACGACAGCTGCCACGCTCTGCGGGAGTTGAACATCAGGAACCCGCCCCGCCGGCTTCTCAGCCGCGTGCGTGGCCTGCAACTCCTGGAGATGGACAAGGCCGAGGAATGCTGCGGTTTTGGCGGCACGTTCTCGGTGAAGTTCGCCGAGACCTCCGGCGGCATGGCCGGCACCAAGATCGAGTCCATCCTTCGCACCGGCGCCGAATACGTGATCTCCATCGATTCCAGCTGCCTCATGCAGATCCAAGGCGCCCTCCTTCGCGCCGGATCCAACGTACGCACCCTGCACCTCGCCGAAGTCCTCGCGTCGCGCTGATTCCCTGATGACCACCCTCGAACCACAGAAAGCAAGAGCGACGCTGGCCGATGCCAACCTGCAGCTCGCCATCTATGCGGCTACCGGCCGCCTGATGGAAAAGCGCAAGAGTTCCATCGATGAGCGCGACCTGCCCGATTACCAGGAGCTTCGCTCCCACGCCCACGAACTCAAAAAGCACACCATCGAGAACCTCGACTTCTACCTGGAGCAATTCGAGGAGAACGTCAACGCCCACGGGGGCAAGGTCGTCTACTGCCGGGACGGCACAGAAGTCGCTGATTTTGTTCTGAACCTCGCGAAAGAGCGCGGCGCACGGCTCGTCGTGAAATCGAAGTCGATGACCACCGAGGAGATCGATCTCAACGAGCGCCTCGAGCAGCATGATCTGGAAGCCGTGGAAACCGACCTCGGCGAGTATATTCTCCAGCTCGCGCACCAGAAGCCGTACCACATCGTCGCGCCCGCCCTGCATCTGACGCGCTACGACGTCGCCGACATCTTCACCGACAAGCTCGCCGTCGAGCGCGAAACCGTCCCCGAGAAACAAACCCTCATTGCCCGCTCCGTGCTGCGCGAGAAGTTTCTCGCCGCCGACATCGGCATCACCGGGGCGAATTTTCTGGTTGCCGACTCGGGCGCCGTGGTGCTCGTCGAAAACGAAGGAAACGCCCGCCTCACGCATTCCGCTCCGAAGATCCACATCGCCATCGCCGGCATCGAGAAACTCATCCCCCGCGCGCAGGATCTCGCCACTTTCCTGAAGCTGCTCGGCCGCAGCGCCACCGGACAACCACTCACCGTCTACACCTCGATGGTCTCCGGGCCCCGTCGCCACCAGGAGATCGACGGCCCCGACGAGTTCTACGTCGTCCTCCTCGACAACGGCCGCACCAAGCTCATCGCCGATCGCGAAAAGCGCGAGTCGCTCTACTGCATTCGCTGCGGCGCCTGCCTGAACCACTGCCCCGTCTACCGTAAGATCGGCGGGCACAGTTATCCGTGGGTGTACTCCGGACCCATCGGCGCCATCATCACGCCGCAGTACATGGGCGTCACCAAGGACCCGTGGCTTCCCTTCGCTTCCAGCCTCTGCGGAGCCTGCTATGAGGTCTGCCCCGTCAAGATCAATATTCCGAAGCTGCTGCTCGAACTGCGCAGCGAGGTGGTGAAGGCCAAGGCGCGCGACGGCAAGGACCGGCTCGAAAAAGCAGCGTTCCGTCTGTGGGCCTGGGTCATGCGCCGCCCGAAACTGTACGAGATGCTGGGCATGATGGGCGCGGGCCTGTTCCCCGAAAGCGGCTCCCGCTGGCTTCGCCACGTCCCCGGTCTCCTCGATTTCGGCCCGCTGCGCGCTTGGCTGAGCCAGCGCGACCTGCCGCGCCCGGCCGCACGCAGCTTCCGCCAGCAATGGCGGGCGCGCCGGAAAGGCGCTGCCTGATGGCCCGCGACAAGATCCTTCATAAGGTGCGAACCGCCCTCGGCCGCAGCCCCGGACAGCCCACTCCGCCGCCGCCCCCGGCGCGCCTGCGGCTTCCCGAAGTCACGCTCGACCAGCGCATCGACGCCTTCGTGCGCGCACTCGAAACGCTCGCCGGCAAAGTCTTCGTCGCCGCGTCCCCGGAGGAAGCTCTCGCCTACACCGCCAACCTCTGTGAAGGCCGCACGGCCGTCGCCTCCAACGCCCCGCTGCTTGCCGAGTGCGGTATCACCCGCCTCGCCGCCGTCCAATCCGGCTTCCACGAGCGGGCCCCCCTCCGCGCCGCCTGCGCACAAGCCGGCATCGGCATCACCAGCGCCGACTATGCCCTCGCCGATACCGGTTCGCTCGTCATGTTCTCCTGCCCCGCCGAGGCACGATTGATCTCCCTGCTGCCCCCCGTGCATTTGGCCGTAGTCGACCGCCGCCGTCTCCTCACCGGCCTCGATGAACTGTACTCCCTCCATCCCCTCCCCTCCGGCGAAACCAGTGCGATGGTCTTCATCACCGGGCCGAGTCGTACCGCCGATATCGAGCAGATCCTCATTCGCGGCGTACACGGCCCGCGCGAGATTCACGTCGTCCTTGTCTGAGAACGGCTATAAAGAAAAGAGCGGAACCGCCGCCCGCAGGTACGCATCCATTCAAGTTACGGACTGATTTCGATGAGAAAACTGCCTCTCCTTGCTCTCCTGTTCTGCTCGCCAGCGGCCTTCTCCCAAGTGGCGGAGATTGGCGTTCACGGCGGCGTGTCCCGTCTGTCCGGAAAAGAGATTGGCCAGCTCAACACCGGCGAACAGCTTTCGCTCGACGACGGTTGGCGCCTCGGGTTCCGCCTGACCCTGAATAACAGCCGCTTCTTCGGACACGAGTTCTTCTACGCCTACAATCGGTCGCAGCTGGTCTACCCGGATTTTAAACAGGGCATGGCCATTCATCAGGGCGGCTACAACTTTCTCGTGTATGCGCTGCCGGAAGGCAGCCCGGTGCGCCCCTTCGTTACCGGCGGCGGCCACTTCAGCAACTTCGTACCCCCGGGAAGCTCGGCGGCGCAAGGCGGAGGCGATACGAATTTCGGCTTTAACTACGGTGGGGGCATCAAGGTGCGCGTCAGTCCGATCTTCCTCATCCGGTTTGACGTGCGCCAGTACCAAACGGGCAAGCCCTTTGATCTGCCCGGCGCCGACGGGCGCCTCCGCCAGCTCGAGGTCTCAGCGGGCTTTTCGCTCGCGCTGTAGCGCCAGCCCATCCCCGCCGCGGATACGCTCGTGACAGGCGTGCGTCGTGTAGCGCTGCAGCGTGTTCACCTGCACCAGCCGTCCGCGTCCAGGCTGCAGAGAGCCGACGCGCCACTCCTGCACCCAGCTTTGGACCTTCTCGCCGCCCGAACACCCGCCGCCTGCCAGCGCACGGAATGAGGGCGCTGGGATCGCAAACGCCCGCGTCAACGAGATCGGCGTACCCCAGACTTCGCCCTGAATCCGGTCTGCAAACTGGCCTCGCCAGGCGACCACCCCCGACGGAGGCCCCCGCCGCCAGTTGGCGCCCGGCCGGTCCGCTTTCACCTCCGAAGCCCATTCCTCATTGATGGGAACGTCGTACTCCATCGGGTGTCCGAACTGATCGAGAACCCGGTAGGAAATCAACGTGGTGTAGCCGACCCAGTCTTGCTGATCTCCCAAGCGGCAAGGCCGCGACGCACAGTCGCGATTCACCGGCGGACCGAGCGCCGCCAACCGGTGCGGCGTCCGCACCGTCATCCGGCAAAGCCACAGCCGCCGCGAGCCGTACACCATCAGCAGCACGTCGTTTCGCGCCTTGCTCGGTCCCACGCATTCGACGGCCACCGTTCCGCCGCGGCGCACCACTCGCGCCGGCCCCTCCACCACCCACCACTTGCACTTCGGGCATGGCAGTTCCAGCCGCGTGGGATACACACGTTCCTCGGGCCGCTCCCCGTCGAACCACCACAAGTCCGGCAGATCCTGCGGCGGACCCACGGGCAGAGCCTGAAGGCCCGACCAAGCCAGCAGAATCGCCGCGAGCATAACCCGTTAGACCCCGCCCCCACCTCGCCGGTTCCAGGTGCCTCCCCGGAAACAGTCCTGCCGAATTCCTACTCTCATCTCCGGAGGAGGTTCCCATTGATGAAACTGATCGTTCTGCTTTGCCTCGCCGCCGCTGCCTGCGCTGAGAAGCCTGGCCGCTGGCAGAGCTTCACCGCCACAGCCTACTCGGTGGAGGGCGAAACGTCGTCCGGCAAGCAAACCCGCGAGGGCCGCACCGTCGCCGCGGACCACTCCGTGCTTCCGGTGGGTACCAGGATCGAAGTGCAGGACGCCGGACCGTACTCGGGCGAATACATCGTCCAGGACAGCGGCCCCAAAATCCGCGGACGCGAGATCGATATCTTCATCGACAACCCTGCCGAGGCCAAGAAATTCGGCAAGAAGACCGTGCGGGTACGCGTTCTCGCTAAACCGAAGCAGGAAGCGGCGAAGCGCTAAAACCCTTCCCAAACGCAAGCGTGGAAGCGCTTCATCGTGCGAAAGCCGAGGCGCTCATACAATTCCACCGCTTTGGCGTTGGAAGCCGTCACGGTGAGCGTTGCCTCCCTGCAGCCGGCCGCTGCGAAGGACTGCAAGGCTGTTCGCATCAGTTCATAGCCCACCCCGGTCCCCTTCACCGCCGGCGACACGCACACCTGCGTGATGTGCCCGACCTCACGAGCCACCATGCTCGACAGGCACACTCCGCACACCCGCCGCGACTCCCGGTGCCACGCCACGAAGGAGGCCGGCGCGTAGAACGTCCCGCAGCCCGGATATTGCACAATGTTCGTCAGAAAATGCCGCGCCCCGGCCACGGATCGGTATTGGTCGTTGATCAGGCTGTCCACATGGCTGTAGTACGCGTCCGCAATCACGTGCGCAGACTCCTCCTGCCAGGAAAGCTGCCAGTTCTCTAACTCGATCTGGTCGAACGCCGCGCCCTCCGGAAGGTTCTCCACGCCCGCCAGGTCCATCCGCATGAAGTTGCGTTCAAACGTCTTCAGGTACGCCGCGCCCCGCAGATCCCGCGCCGATGCTTCGAGCATCATCATCGGCTGGCTCTCCACGCGACGCACGAACCCCGGCCGCAACAGAACGTCCAGCACCGCCGACAACAGCATCCCTTCGCTCTCCGCACTGCGGAACTCGTCGCAGACGTAGAGGTCCCCGATCAGCCCCTTGCGATCCTCGGTGACGTAGTAGCAATATCCCACCGTGCGGCCGCCGGAGTGCAGTGCAACGCCGCTCAACGCGCGCATTCCCACAAACCGGCGCACCAAGTCGGCCGACGCCCGAAAATCCCAGTGCAGCGACCGCCTCCAGTGCTCCACCTCCTCGGCCAGAAGCGAGTCCAGCGCATCGGCACGCAGGTGGCGCAGGTCCAAGACCTGCATCGGCGGCGACTCCGGGAGTGCGGCCATGAGGGGATTATAGACCCGTTTCGCCGCCCGTCTTCAGGAAGTGCTTGATGGCCCGAACCGCCTGCCGCGTCCGATGGTGATTCTCAATAAAAGCAAAGCGGACGTGCCCTTCGCCCATTGGCCCAAAACCGATGCCCGGTGAAACGGCAACCAGGGATTTTTCCAGCAGCAGCTTCGCGAATTCCAGCGAGCCCATCCCCTGGAAAGGCTCCGGAATACGGGCCCACAGAAACATCGACCCTTGCGGCGCCGTCACCGGCCAACCCGCATGGTTCAACCCGGAGACCAGCAGGTCGCGCCGCTTGCGGTACATCTCGCAGATCTTCTCGGTGTCTTCTTCGCACTCGCGCAAAGCAATGATGGCCGCGATCTGGATGGGTTGAAAGATCCCGTAGTCGAGGTAGCTCTTAATCCTCGCCAGCGCGTTAATCATCCGCGGATTTCCCAGGCAGAAGCCCACCCGCCACCCCGCCATGTTGAAGCTCTTCGACAGCGAGTAGATCTCCACCGCGATCTCCTTGGCCCCCTCCACCTGCAAAATGCTCGGAGGACGGTAGCCGTCGAAAGCAATATCCGCATAGGCGAAATCGTGCACGATCATCGAACCGTAGTGCGCCGCCAGCCGTACCACTTCCTTCATGAACGCAAGGTCCACGCACTGCGTGGTCGGATTATGGGGAAACGAGATGAGAATCATCTTCGGCGTCCGGCTGGACGTCCGGTACAGATGCTCCAGTCCGTTCAAGAATTCCGCCGGATTCGGCATGGGCAGCATGCACGCATGGCCATCCGCCATCACGACTCCGTACTGGTGGATGGGGTACGCGGGATTGGGCGAAACAACGGCGTCACCCGGGCCGATGGTCGCGAACAGAAGGTGCGCCAGCGCGTCCTTCGCGCCGATCGTGACGATCGCCTCCTTCTCCGGATCCAGTTGAACCCCGTACCGTCCCTGGTAGCGCTTGACGATCTCTTCGCGGAGCCGCGGAATGCCCTTGGACAGCGAATACCTGTGATTCCTGGGGTTTCGGGCGGCTTCTACCAGCTTGGACACCACCGGGCGCGGCGTCGCGCCGTCGGGATTGCCCATCCCGAAATCCACCACGTCTTTTTGATCCGCGCGCAGACGCGCCTTCATCTCGTTTACCACCGCAAAGACGTAGGGCGGCAGCTTCTGAATCCGGTAGAACTCACCGGCGGGCGAAGACATAAAAATCATTGTAAGGGTTCCAGTACTCCAGGACCTTGCCCGCCGCCCGCGGACCAGCGAAACTGTCTCCGCGGGCCATGAAGAACTGGCGGCACGACACTCGATTCGTCCTGCGATTTACGCGGAATTGGATTCACTACGGAATGCTGCTGCACGTGTTTGTCTGCGCCCTTGCCGCCGCTGCTCAAGGCCTCGTCGCCGGGCGCCCCTGAAGACAGGAACGAAAGAACGCGACCAGGCGCGGCGCGTGGTGATCGAATGTAAACTGCTGCCTCGCGCGCCGGACATTGGCCGCGATCTCCGCCAAGCGCACCCGATCCTGCAGTTGCTCCGCCAGTTCCTCAGCGTCCCTGAAAGACAACCCGATCCCGAGCCCCTTCGCCAGCCGCTCGGTCGCCACCCGCGCGCCCGCGTTCTCTCTCTGCAGCAGCGGAAGCCCCGCCGCCATCATCGGGCCGATCCGCGCCGGAACATTCAGGTCGTCCCAATCGGCGCGGGCCATCTCCCCTTCGTTGCGGCTCTCGAAGAAATGGAGCCACCCCGCGTCGTAGCGCGAGAACTCCTGCACCCACCCACGGCAATCTACGTTCGGGTGCAGATGCAGATAGCCCCGCGCCAGCCGGCCCGTTCGCTCAATCCACTCTTTCCACAGCGCGTGCGTCGCCTCCCCGTAAAAATGCACGTGTATTCCCTGTGCCGCCAGCTCCGCCACCACGTGCGCATGCAGTCCGATGGGCCGCCCGGCCACCACCGTGTGCCATTCGCCGTCCTGCTCGGAAAGCTTCGGCGAGAAAGTCCCCTCGAACCACTCCTGCTTCGGCAGATCGCCGTCCAGCACCAGCGTGCGCTGGGGCGGCTCCGGAAGGAAGTCGGCGAACCACTCTCGCATCTCTTCGCTCACATATACTTGGCCCGCCGAACGCGCGTACAACTCCAGAAGCTGCGGAAATGTTCCGCGATTGATGCAGATGAATGGGCCTTCTTTGAAATGCCAGACGAATGGGATCTCCGGGAATCGGGTCATCACCGCGTGCGCCCAAGGCACTGCCTGCCAGTTCAGCAGGCCGTAGAACACGTCTGGCTTCACGCCCGGCACATCCTCCAACGACAGATCGGCCACGTTGCCGAACGGCAGCGGGCCCACGGTGTTGTACCCGTACGGCTCCGGCATCCACAGCCCGTACAGCCGGTGCCCCAGCTCCTCGAGCGCCAGGACGCGGTCGGGGTTGTACGCCAGTTCTCCCACCAGCGCGATCTTCAGCCCGTCCGCTGCCGGCGCCGCCGTCCGTCCCCGGAAGCGCGCGTACAGTTCGGCTTCGTCGGTACAGTGGCCGGCGCTCGAGTGAAAGCGCAGCGGCTGCTGCACACGATACCGGCTCCGGTAGCGATTGAGGCCGCCGATCGGCTCTCGAATCGCTTTGTGCCTCTGCCCCGGATGGTCCACCCATTCGCAGGTCACCTGGCCCGTGCCCACGAAGGCGCCCTCGGCGCGAAGCCGTGCCCAGAACATCCGCTCCAGATCGTCCGTTACCAGCTCACGACGCTCCATCCAAAGCAGACTCGTCCGGCGATGCATCACCTGCACCAGTTGCAACGCCTCACCGTCCACGGGCCCTTCCGCCGTGCGGTTGTAGTGATGCCGCACGCCGCTGTACGCCGCTACCGCCGCCGGGTTCGCTTCCAGCGTTTGCACCAGCCGCTCGAGATGGTCTTCATACCAGACGTCGTCTGCCGGCAGGTACGCCATCAGCGAACCCGCGCCGAGACGCAGTCCATGGTTCAAAGCCGCCCCCAGGCCCTGGTTCACCGTCCAGCGCTCCAACCGGACTCGCCCGTCCTCGACAGGCAGTTCCACCGGACGCTCGGAGCCATCGTCCACCACCACGCATTCCCAGTCCCGGAGCCTCTGCCGCAAAAGGCTGTCCATCGCCCGCGCCAGGAACTCCTCCTGCTCGAAGATCGGCGTGACCACGGTGACGCGCGGCGTCATTGCGCCAGAACCTGCAGCGCCGCGCGCACCACCTCGCCCGCCCCAACGTCGAGGCACTCCGACCGAAACGGGCAGGAGAACGTATGGCAGGGTTGGCACGGCACGGGCCGCGTCAGCAGCCGGGCCGCGGCCGATCGGGGCGCGAACTGCTCGTGCAGCTCCGTGCCGGAATACAGGATCACCATCGGTGTGCGCAGCGCGTCAGCGATGTGCATGCCTCCGGAGTTATTCCCCAGGAACAGGCGCGCCCTGCGAATCAGCGCGGCCATTACGGGAACAGAGACATCTTTGGTCAAGTCTCCGCTCAGCGGCCGCTCGGCGCCGCGCAGAACGTCCTGCGCCAGGCCGCTCTCGCTCTCGCTTCCCAGCACTACGGCCTGCATCTTCGTCTCCCGGCACAGCTCGCGTAACGCCGCCGCGAACCCGGCGGGCGGGTAGCGCCGCGACGGACAACTCGCGCCCGGCGCCACCGCGATGTAGGGTTCCTCGGGATCGATTCCCGCCGCTCGTAGCCGCTCCTCCGCCGTTCGCTCCGCCTCGTCAGGAATCCGCAGTTCCAACTCCCGCCTCGCGACGCGCACCCCCGCCTGCTCCAGCAGCCAAAGGCTGCGCTCCGTCTGATGCGAATCGTCCGGCGGCGGCGCGATCGCATGCGTCAGCACACTGTCCCGTTCCTTCGATTGGCCCACCCGCACCGGCACGCCGGCCTTCTCGAGCAACAGAGCCGGCGGGTGCGGCGATTGCGAAAAACTCGTGAAAATGTACGCCCGATCGTAAGCCCGCAGCCGCGAAATCAGCTCTTCTTCCACTTCCGGAGCGGCCGTCGCCGGCGGCTTCAGATCCTGCCACAACGGCCGGATCACCTCCACCGCATCCACCCACGGCAGAAGAGGCGCGACCTTCGCCCCCGCTTTCGTCGCCAGCAGCGTAAGCCGGGACGCCGGCATCGCCTCACGCATCGCGCGCAACGCGGGCGACAGCATAACCACATCGCCGATGTTATCCAGCCGCACCGCCAGGACGTTCTCGCCCGCTGCTCCGCTCAAGTCTGCTTCCCGCGTAACAGCCCCCGCGCCGCCGTCATCACATCTTCCACCAGGGCATCCACCGTCACCGGCGGCTCCACCCTGAAGACAGCCGAAGAGCCTTTCCCCGACGGCCGCCACCGCTGGCTCATGCGGTCCGACAGGTGTCCGGCGCACACCGTTACCTCCGGGATGGCGGCCGCCGCGGCGACGTGCTGGCCGGAGGAATCGTATCCCACGTAGAGCGAACTCTGACAGATCAGCGATGCGAACGAAGCGAAGCTCCCCTCGTGCGCCTGCACCTGGGGCTTGTCTACCACCCCGGCCAGGGCGCGTTCCACACGTTCCGCTTCTTCTCCCCCCGGTCCCTTGTCCACCACCACCACGCCGCCCAATTCGCCCATCGCGCTCAACAACCGGCCTTCGAAAGGATCGTTCACCCGCCGCGCGGGATTCTCACCCACTCCCAGGCTCACCGTGATCAAGGGCCGCTCCCCCGGTGCGGGCACGGGTTTCGGCGCCACGAAAGCCTGCGCATCCTCCACATCGAAGATCTCCGCCGCCCACCGCGAGGCCAGCGTCGAAAGCGGCTCCGTTCCAGCACCCCCATAAGCGCGGCTCTCGAAAAAGTAGTAGCGGTCCTCTGGGCACACTGGCAGTAGGCCTAACTGCGTCAGCCGCGAATCGGGATCGATGACGATGGCGTCCTCGGTACCCATCATGTGCCGCAAAGGATTGAACACCGCCAGCCGTTCCGGCAACGCACTGCGCCGCCCATAGCTGAAAGGAGCATGCCGCACCCAGCCCGCTCCCTCGAACAACTCGTAGTTCTTCGCCGGACCGACAAACACCACCTGCGAGCCCGGGAACCGTTTGTGCGCCGCATCCATCAGCACGCTGGTGACAGCCACGTCCGCCCCAACTGTAATCCGCGAGAGCACGAACACCCGCTCAGGCGGTGCGCCCGCGAACGGCTTCGGCCGCCGGACCCGCTCATAGCGGCAGACCAGGTCGCTTCGCCGCACCCCCACCACCGGCGCGCACGCCCAGGAGAACAGCTCCACGTAGGCTTCTACCAGCTCCCGATCGAAGCGGTCGCAGAGCGGCTCGACCAAACCGGTAAACAGCGCCTTTGTAGCCACCCGGGCTCGCTCTTCATCCTCGCTCGATGCTTCGTTCAGAAGATATCCAACCGCATCGGACGGTGGAGGCTCGTGGCGAAGGCAGCACTCGAGGATGCCTGCCGCCGCCTGGTCGGGAGTCAGTACCTCGGTCATTACGCGCGGCGTGACTGCACTTGGAGTTCCTACCGGCGATTTCGCGGCATCGTGAAGTCCAGAGCGTAAAAGCTACGGCTTCGAGTTGTAAAAGCTGCCGCTGCCTGATAGTTCCGTCATCCGGTTGCAGAGCGGCGCGCGGCGTGCAATGTCGTGGACCCCCTCGTCTCGGTCGTCATGCCGCTGCGCGACCGCTCGCCCTTTCTGCACCGCGCCCTCGCTGCCTTGCGACGTCAAACTTTGCCGCAGTGGGAACTGCTGCTCGTCGCCCGCCATCAGCCTGAACACGCCGGCGACCCCCGTATTCGCTTCATCAACGCTCCGCCAGAGGTTGGACTCGGAGCCGCTCTCAACGCCGGCCTCGCCGCCGCCCGCGCCGATTACCTCGCCTACCTGCCGGCCGATGACGTCTGCCACCGCGACCATCTCGCCACCTTGCTTCAATGCCTCGAGGACTTCCCCCACGCGGCCGCCGCGTTCTCCGGAGTCCGCCACCACTACAATCGCTACGCCCTCCAGACCGTTCCCGGCGAGCCGCTGCAACTCGTACAGGTGCTGCACCGCCGCGCGCCTGCCCGCTGGCTCACCGACGAGGAGTGCGTTACCGACGACCTCGACCGCATGTACTGGAACGCCCTCCGCGATCGCGGCGAGTTTGTCGGCACCGGCCGAGTCACCTGCGAGTGGCTCGACCACCCTCGGCAGCGCCACAAACTGCTGCGGGAATCCGAAGGTGGGCTGAATCGCTACCGGCAGGCGTGGGAGGTGGCGGCGCCAATCCGCATCCATACCAGTAAGGGCAACCGCCTCGACGAAAAGGCCCTCTACTCACGCTTCCTTCCGGGACCGCGCCCCGAAAACGGCCTGAAGATCGTCCTCGCCGGCGAGCTCGCCTACAACCCCGAACGCGTACTGGCCCTCGAGCAGCAGGGTCATGCCTTGTTTGGCTGCTGGATGCGTGACCCCTGGTGGTACAACACCGTCGGTCCGCTGCCGTTCGGTTCCGTACGCGATGTTGCGCCGCCAGACCTCCCCGCGCTCGGCGCCGACCTGATTTACGCGCAGTTGAACTGGCAAGCCGTGCCGTTCGTCCATCATCTGCTCGAGGCGAACCCCCGGACGCCGAGTGTCTGGCACTTCAAAGAGAGCCCGTTCATCTGTTTGGAGCGCGGGACGTGGCCGCGCCTCATGGGCATCTACCGCATGGCCGGCGGCCATATCTTCTGCAGCGAGGAGGCCGCGTCCTGGACGGACACCGTGCTGCCGCCCCCGGAACGCCGGAAGCCGCGCCTGATTCTCGATGGCGACCTCCCGAAGCTGGATTGGTTCACCGGCAGTTGGACGCCCCGCCTCTCAGACACCACCCGCGAGCGCCACACCGTCGTACCCGGCAGGCCCATCGGCTTACACCCCGAAGATGTCGGCGAGCTCGCGCGCCACGGCGTCCACCTGCACTTCTACGGAGACTTCACGCAGGGCGAGTGGCGGAACTGGATCGCCAAGGCCCAAGGCCTCGCACCGCTCCACCTCCACCTGCATTCGCAAGTGCACGCCGACCGCTGGGTGGAGGAATTCTCCCGCTACGACGCCGGCTGGCTCCACTACTTCCAAAGCGAAAACACCGGCGAAATCACCCGCGCCAATTGGGACGACCTCAACGTTCCGGCCCGCCTCACTACGCTCGCCGCCGCCGGCCTCCCCTTCCTGCAACGCGATAATACGGGCCACAGCGTCGCCATCCAGACCATCGGCCGCCGCCATGACTGCGCCCTCTTCGCACGCTCCATGAGGCACGTAGCGGAACACCTGTACGACGATGACGTGCTCCAGCGGAAACGGGAAAATGCCCGAAAACATCGCAGTGAATTCGCGTTTGATACGCACGTCGCCCCGCTTGTCCATTTCTTCAAACAGGTCATGGACCTTCAGAAACTTTAGCGCCGAGAGCGAGTCCAGTGAGCGATGGCAGCCACAAAGCCGAAACGAAACACATCGCAGGGAAACGCCCGGCGAGCCGGCGCGGCAGCGCGCGGTTCTGAGCGGCATGGCGCCGCCGCCAAGAAGTCCGGCGGCGATTCCGGCACCAAAGCCCTCGATGTGCGCGGCGAAGGTAAGCGCTTCCTCACCAAGTTCAAGAGCGAACTCTCCCCGTCAACGTTGCGCGCCAAGTTCATCAACGAGCCCGAGGAGCACGCCGACCGCCCCGGTCAGCCCCTGGCCACGCGCAATATTGAAGTGGTGAAGCGCTGGGCCGAAGAGCGCGGCGCAGTGCCGACCACCGTGCGCACCAGACAGTCCGGCAATCAGGTGCGAACCCTCCGCTTCATCTTCCCCGCCTCCGAAAGCAGAGGGCGCCTGGAGGAGATCGAATGGGAAGAGTTCGCGGAGCCCTTCAACGGGCGTAAGCTCGTCTTCCTCTTTCAGGAGCAGATGCGCGTCGGGCGGCAAAGCAACTTCTTCCGCTTCGACAACCCCACACGCGAAGAGGGCTGACGACTCGCCCGCCGCCACGAACAAACAAGGGAGACGTGTGTTCACAGCACGCCGCGTTCTGGTTGTCGGCGACGCCATGCTGGACGAGTATCTGTCCGGCGAGGCCCGCCGCGTTTCACCCGAGGCGCCCATTCCCGTCGTCGAAGTACGCTCCCGCACACACAATGCCGGGGGAGCGGGGAACGTCGCCTCCAACCTCACCGCTTTGGGAGCCGATGTCTCCATCCTCGCCGTTACCGGCGAAGACCCCGCCGCCTCGCTTCTCTCGCGCGCCCT
The DNA here is from genome assembly GCA_033763935.1 of Bryobacteraceae bacterium. Lineage (GTDB taxonomy): Bacteria > Acidobacteriota > Terriglobia > Bryobacterales > Bryobacteraceae > DALYJJ01. Next base: position 93,803 of record JANRJO010000107.1, on the reverse strand, counting down.
CGCCTCACGCGGCGTCGATACCACATGCCTGCTGTCAGACGCCCATCGCCCCACTACCGTCAAGACCCGGGTGATCGCGCAAAGCCAGCAGGTAGCACGCATCGACGTCGAAGACCGCTCGCCCCTTTCGCCCGCCCTGGAGAACCGCCTGCTCGCCAACTTGGAAGCGGAACTCTCAAGCTGCGACGCCGTCGTCCTCTCTGATTACGCGAAGGGTGTGCTGACCCCGCGCGTGTGTCGCGCCGCCATCGAACTCGCCGCCGCCGCCCGCTGTCCGGTCGTCGTCGACCCCAAGTGCCGCGACTTCTCTCGCTACCGCGACTGCACCGTCATCACGCCAAACCTCCTCGAGGCTCGCGCCGCCGCCCTCGATCTGGAGGAGTCCCTCGAGGTCAACGCTCTGGGCCGCGCTCTGCTCCAACTGGTTGCCCGCCCCGTTCTGATCACGCGCGGCGCCGGCGGTATGTCCCTGTTTCAACCGGACCGCGCCCCAATGCATCTCGCCACAACCGCGCGTGCCGTATTCGATGTGACCGGCGCCGGAGATACAGTCGTCGCCGTCCTCGCCCTCGCCCTCGCCGGCGGAGCCCCCCTCCCCGTCGCCGCGCGTCTTGCAAACGCCGCCGCCGGCATCGTCGTCGGCAAGCTCGGCGCTGCCGTCCTCTCCCCCGCCGAGATTGCTTCCCTAGGGCGTTTTGAAACAGAAGCAGAAGACCAACGTCCCACAGTCGAATTCACGCGGCCCGCGCCAGGGCTGCGGCGTTAGCGCACCTGCAGCCGCTCGTTCATGACAAAGGGAAGCATCATCGTCGTTCGCGCGTTGCCCGGCCTTGGCGACTTCCTGTGCGCCGTGCCCGCCTTGCGCGCCCTGCGTCAGAGCCGCCCGGAAAGTCACATCGCCCTGCTGGGCGCCCCCGGCACGGAAAAGTACGTCGCCCGCTTCCCGCACTACATCGACGAGTTCATCCCTGCGCCTCCCTTTCCCGGAGTCTGGATGCCCCCCGGCGCCGAGACTCACTCCCTTCCCGCTTTCCTCACCGCCATCCATCAGCGTCGCTTTGACCTCGCGCTCCAAATGCACGGCAGCGGCCTTACCAGTAATGCGCTTACGCTCTTGTTGGAGGCGCAGCGCACTGCCGGTTTCTACCCGCGACGTGGCTGGCGGCCGCCTGCCCCCCACCGGTTCTTCCTTTACCCCGAGACCGAGCCGGAGATCCGCCGCAACCTCCTTCTACTCGAGCAGCTGGATCTCCCTTCGGCCGGCGAGGATCTCGAGCTTCCGCTGTTCTCCTCCGATCACGCGGAACTCGAGAGCCTCGCCGTAAAGCTTCCCGACGGCTACGTTTGTCTGCATCCCGGCGCAAAAGCCGCCTCTCGCCGCTGGCCGCCGGAGCGCTTCGCCGCCGTCGGCGACGTCCTCGCCCGCCACGGCTTCCCTGTCGTGTTAACCGGCTCCGCCGACGACGCGCCCGTGAACGCTGCCGTCGCTCGCCTCATGCGGTACCCCGCTCTCGATCTCGCCCGCCCCATGGGCCCCGGCGCCCTCGCGCTCGTTCTGCGGGGCGCACGCCTGCTGGTTGCAAACGATACCGGCGTCTCGCACCTCGCCGTGGCGCTCAAGCTTCCCAGCGTCGTCATCTTCTCGGCAGGCGACCCCCAACGCTGGGCCCCGCTCGACGAGGCTCGCCATCGTTCCCTCTTCGCCCCCGTCGATTGCCGTCCGTGCGATCACGCCGTCTGCCCCATCGGTCATCCGTGCGCCAATAGCATCGGCGTCGAGGAAGTAACCGCCGCTGCTCTCGATCTGCTGCGCCGGCGCGTCGCTCCTCATCCCGACTGGACCGCTGCCCGTCGCGTACTCGCGGTCAACGCCTCTCCGCCCGCCGCCGCCCATTTGGAGCGCACCTTCGAGTCGGTCGCCTTCGTGTCCACGCCGCCTCCCCCGGAGATCCAAAGCTCCGCCTTCGACGCCGCCATTGTCTTCACTGGCGAACACGAGTCGCCCTACAGCGCCGCCTACCAGTGTTACCTCGCCCGCATCCCCCTGCGCGCCGGCCTCACTGCCGAATTCGGAGGAGGTGTCCTGACGGACGCCGTTCCGCCCCCCAGTTCACACCTCTCCCGGGAAGAGCGTCATATGTACCTGCTCGAAGCGCTCGGCATCGCCCTCCCACGAACGTCCTCCGTTCCTGTCCGGAGGTCGGCGTGAGGCGTCCCCGCGTCTTCACCTGGCACGTTCACGGCAGCTACCTCTACTACCTCTCGCACGCCGACGCCGACTTTTACGTCCCCACCAGGCCGGGTTGGCCCGAAGGCTATGGCGGACGCCGCGGCACGCTTCCCTGGCCCGACAACCTCATCGAGGTTCCCGCCCACCATGCTCAGGACCTCGCTCTCGATTGCATCCTGTTTCAGTCTTCCAGGAACTACCTGCACGACCAGTTTGAGATCCTCAGCGAGAAGCAGCGCCACTCCGCTGCCCGCATCTTCCTCGAACACGATCCGCCCCGCGAAGGCCCCACTGATACCAAGCACGTCTTCGATGACCCGCACGGCCTGCTGGTCCACTGCACTCCGTTCAACCTCCTGATGTGGGACAACGGCCGAACGCCCGCATGCTTCATCGATCACGGTGTTACCGTCCCCGAGGACGTCGCCTGGACCGGCGAACTCCCTCGCGGCCTCGTCATCGTCAACGGCCTGCAGAAGCGCGGCCGCCGGCTCGGCGCCGACATCTTCGAACAGGTGCGCCGGGAGATCCCTCTCGACCTCGTCGGCATGCAGTCGGAAGAGTGCGGCGGCCTCGGCGAAATCCCCAACCGCGAATTGCCCTACTTCGCCGCCCGCTATCGCTTCCTCTTCAATCCCATCCGCTACACCAGCATGGGGCTCGCCGTCTGCGAGTCCATGATGGCCGGCCTTCCCGTCATCGGACTGGCAACTACCGAAATGGCAACGGCCGTCCAAAGCGGCGTCTCAGGCTACGTCGACACCGACCTTCACAAGCTCATCGCGCACATGAAGCGCCTCCTGTCGGACCATGCCGAAGCCCGCCGCCTAAGCGCCGGCGCTCAACAGACGGCGCGTCAGCGGTTCTCGCTGGAGCGGTTCGCCGCCGATTGGAATCGCACGTTTACCTCCGTCCTCCGACCCGCCGCCACCCGGCCGTCCGCCACCCTGGAAGGAGCAGCGCGTTGAACGGAAAACGGAACTGCATCACCAGGCGAATCGCCGTCATTAGCGAACACGCCTCACCCTTCGGAGTGCTCGGCACGGTTGACAGCGGCGGCCAGAATGTCTACGTCGCGCAGATCGCCCGCTACCTCGCCGCCAGCGGCTATCAGGTAGACGTCTTCACGCGCCGCGACCGCGAAGACCTCCCCGAGACCGTCAACACCCCGGACGGCGTCCGCATCGTCTACGTCCCCGCCGGCCCCGCTTCCTTCGTCCCCAAGGAAGACATGCTGCCCTACATGGACGACTTCACTCGTTGGATGGCACGCTTCTGCCGGGGCCAGTCCCGATCCTATGCCCTCGTCCACGCCAACTTCTGGATGTCGGGCTATGTCGCCTGCGAATTGAAGCAGCAACTCGAAATCCCCTTTGTCATCACCTTCCATGCCCTCGGCCGCATCCGCCGGAAATACCAGGGTAAGGACGACCGCTTCCCGGACCAGCGGTTCACCATCGAAGACCGGATCGTTGCCGAAGCCGACCGCATCATCGCCGAATGCCCCCAGGACGAAGAAGACCTCATCCGCCTCTACAACGCTGACCCCGCCCGGATCACCATCGTGCCGTGCGGCTTCGATCCCACCGAACTGTGGCCCATCAATAAGGCCCAGGCTCGGGCCCATCTCGGCCTGGACGCCGGCGAGCGCGTGGTTCTGCAGCTGGGACGCATGGTCCCCCGCAAGGGCGTCGACAATGTCCTCCGCGGTCTCGGACACTTCGTGCGCGATCACGGAATCGAAGCTCGCCTGCTTGTGGTCGGCGGTGAGTCGGTTGACGGCGCCGTCGAGCAAACACCGGAAATCGCGCGCCTCGCCTCCATCGCCGCCAAGGAGAATATCTCCCGCTACGTCACGTTCACCGGCCGCTGCGATCGCGAGAAGCTGAAGTACTTCTACAGCGCCGCCGATATCTTCGTCACTACGCCCTGGTACGAGCCCTTCGGCATTACGCCGGTTGAAGCCATGGCTTGCGGCACGCCCGTGGTCGGCGCCAACGTCGGCGGCATCAAGTTCACCGTCCGCGACGCCGAAACCGGCTACCTCATTCCGCCCAACGATCCCACCGCGCTCGCCGACCGCCTCGCCGACCTCTACAAACACCCGCGCCTCATGAGCGTCCTCAGCCGCCAGGCCATTCGCCGCGTCAACGACCTCTTCACCTGGCAAAAGGTCTCGAGCGCGCTCGCAGCCGTCTATGAAGAAGTGCTCACCGCCGGCATGCAGGGCCACGGCGTCGAAACGGACCAGCTCGGGATCATCGCCCGCGGCTTCGACGAGGCAGTTCAAGTCCTGGAAGAAAGCTCGCGCCGCCTCAAAAGCAGCATCATGATGGTGGCCGAAGCGCTTGGCGATTGCTTCACCCAGGGGGGCAAAGTTCTCATCTGCGGCGCCGACGGCGGTGTCGCCGAAGCCCACCGCTTCGCCGCCGACTTCCTGGGACGCCTCAAGCGTGACGATCGGCCCGGCCTGCCGGTGATTCCGCTAACCATTGACGCCGGCTTCTTCTCCGCCGGACCCGAGGAAGTTCGCTTGGAACAGATGCTCGAGCGCCAGGTGGAAGCCATGGGCCAGCCGGGAGACATCCTCTTCGGTATCGGCGCCCTCGGGCAGGCCCGCGGCATGGCCCGCGCTTTCGCTATGGCCCGCCGGCTTGGGCTCCGCTGCGTCTCTCTCGTCGGCGGCAACGGCGGCGAACTCCTCGAACTGTCCGACCTCTCGGTCATAGTGCCCTCCTCCGACGCCCAGCACATCCGCGAAGCACAAATCGTCATCGTGCATCTTCTCTGTGAACTCGTCGAAGAGCGCTTTGTCTTCCGCCGTCGCCTGCAGGAGCGCCCCGCTGAGGCGCCGGCCCTGGTGGTCAAGCTTCCTTCTCGGCCTCGCGCCGTTCATCCGCGCAAGGCGGTCTCTTAAAATCCTGGAGGAATATGGAACTGGCAGGAAAAGTGGCAATCGTCACCGGTGCGGGCCGTGGGCTCGGGGAGGCCATCGCCTCCACGCTCGCCGCCGCCGGCGTCCACATCGTCGCCGCCGACCTCTGTTACGAATTCGCGGAGCGTACCGCCAAGGCCGTGCAGAACGGCATACGCGCCGCCGCGTTCCCACTCGATGTCGGCGATGAGAAGCAAACCCATGAGCTCGTCGAACGCACCCTCACCGACTTCGGCCGGCTCGACTACGTGGTCAACAACGCGGGCACCGATCTCACCGTCTCCGTCGAGGAGATGCCCTTCGATGCCTTCGACCGCGTCGTCCGCACCAACCTCCGCGGCCCCTTCGTCATGTCCAAGACCGTGTTCCCCATCCTGCGTGAGCGCGGCGGCGGCCACATCGTCAACATCGCCTCCACCGCGGCCAAACGAGCCTGGGCCAACGCCTCCGCCTACCACGCCAGCAAGTGGGGCCTGCTCGGCCTGAGCCACGCTCTTCACGTCGAAGGCCGCCCTCATGGCATCAAAGTCACCGCCGTGATTGCCGGCGGCATGCGCACGCCGTTTCTGCTGGACCGATTCCCGGACCTCGATCCCGGCGTCCTGCAGGACCCGCGGAACGTCGCCGAAACCGTACGCTACGTCCTCACTCTGCCGGCGGAGACCGTCATCCCCGAGATCACAGTGCTTCCCATGCGGGAGAGTTCGTGGCCCTAGGCTTCACTCGCGCTGTCTTTCTCGATAAGGACGGCACCCTCGTCGAAAATGTGCCGTACAACGTCGATCCGGCCCGTATCCGCCTCACGCCCGGCGCCGGCCCGGGTCTGCGACAGCTGTACCTCGCCGGCTTCACCCTGGCCGTCGTCTCGAACCAGTCCGGAGTCGCCCGCGGCTACTTTGAAGAGCACGCCCTCGCTGCCGTCGAAGCTCGCCTGCGCGAATTGCTCGCCGCGTTCGATGTCCCCCTCGCCGCCTTCTTCTACTGCCCTCATCTGCCTGGCGGCAGCGTCCCTCGCTACGCGGTGGACTGCGAATGCCGCAAGCCCAAGCCTGGCCTTCTCTACCACGCCGCTTCCCAACTCGGCGTTGACCTCGCGTCCAGTTGGCTCGTGGGCGACATCCTCGACGATGTCGAAGCCGGCCGCGCCGCCGGTTGCCGCACCGTTCTGCTCGACAACGGCAATGAGACGGAGTGGGTCGTCACCGCTAGCCGCCTGCCTCATCACGTCGCTCTGGATCTCGCTGGGGCGGCCCAACACATCCTCGCCCACCGGGAGGCGGTATGCAGCCGCTGACGGATTGGAGCAGCGCGCGCGCCGTCCTCTGCGTCCGCCTTGACACCATCGGCGACGTCATCATGACCACGCCCGCCCTGCAGGCGCTAAAGCAGTCCCTGCCCGGCCGCCGTCTGACCCTGCTGACCTCGTCCCAAGGCGCCGCCGTCGCGCCTCTGGTTCCCGAGGTCGACGACGTCATCGTCTATGATGCTCCCTGGCTGAAGGCCACTCCCGCTCGCGCCGATGCCTTGGCGGACTTTGCCATGATCCAGCACCTGCGCTCGCGCGCCTTCGACGCCGCCGCCATCTTCACCGTCTATAGCCAGAATCCGCTCCCATCGGCCCTGCTCTGTTATCTCGCCGGCATCCCTCTCCGCCTTGCTCATTGCCGCGAAAACCCGTATCAACTGCTCACTCATTGGGTGCACGAAAGCGAACCCGAGCAGGGCGTTCGCCACGAATGCCGCCGCCAGCTCGACCTTGTCGAGGCCGCCGGTTGCCCCGCGCCCGATCATCCGATGTCGCTCGCCTTCTCCGGCGCCGCCCGTCTGCGCATCCAGAGCCTGCTGCGATCGCTTCGGGTAGACCTCGCCGAGCCCTGGGCAGTCGTCCACCCCGGCGCCTCCGCGCCCTCCCGGCGCTACCCCCCCGAACACTTCGCGGAAGTCGTCTCCCTGTTGCGCGCCGCCGGCTGGAGCGTCCTCGTCACCGGCAGCGAAGACGAACGCCCGCTCGCCGAATCGGTCGGCGGCATCTCGCTTGCAGGCCTCCTCTCGCTGGACGAAATGGCTGCCCTTCTTCATGCCGCTCCCCTGCTCATCTCCAACAACACCGGCCCCGTCCACATGGCTGCGGCGCTCGGCACTCCCGTGGTCGATCTCTACGCCCTCACCAATCCGCAGCACACACCCTGGCAGGTTCCGCACCGCGTCCTGAACTTCGATGTTCCCTGCCGCAACTGTTACCGCAGCGTCTGCCCGCACGGCCACCACGATTGTCTTCGCCGCGTGGAGCCTCGCGAAGTGTTCGACGCGACGCTTGCCCTGTATGGCGAAACGGGAGCCGCCGCCCGCTCCGTCGAGGTCCTCCGTTGAGCATCGACGTTCTCATCCCCACCTGCGGCCGCCCCGCCGCTCTCGCCGTTACCCTCTGCAGCCTTCTTTCGCAAACCTGGCGCGAGTTCCGCGTCATCGTCTCCGATCAGACCGATGGCCCGCACGTCGCCGACGCCGGTGAAGTCCGCGCCGCTTGGCGAGTGCTCCAGGCGCAGGGCAACCCCGTCGAGTTTCACCATCACCTTCCCAACCGGGGCATGGCCGAACAGCGGCAGTTCCTCTTGGAACAGTCCCGCACGCCCTTCGTCCTCTACCTGGACGACGACGTCATTCTCGAAGCGGGCGTCCTGGAACGCCTCCTGCGCGCCATCCGCAATGAGCGCTGCGGTTTCGTCGGAGCAGCGCTTACCGGACTCAGCTACCTGCACGACGTCAGCCCCCAGGAGCAGCACATCGAGTTCTGGAACGGTCCCGTTCAACCCGATCTCGTTCAACCGCACTCGCCCGCCTGGAACCGCTACAAGCTGCACAACGCCGCCAACGTCTACCACCTCGAACGCCGCCTGGCCCTGCCACCCGGCGAGTATCGCACCTACAAAGTCGCCTGTATCGGTGGCTGCGTTCTGTATGACGCCGCCGCTCTCCGCGCCCTCGGAGCCTTCGAGTTCTGGCGGGATCTTCCCCCACGCCACTGCGGAGAGGACGTCCTCGCTCAGCTTCGCGTCATGGCGCGCTTCGGCGGCTGCGGACTCCTGCCGTCCGGCGTCTATCATCTGGAACTGCCCACTACCATTCCCGACCGCTCCGCCAACGCGCCGCTGTTGTTGCCCGTATTGTCTGGAGGTAACGATGTTCGGTCCCGTCGACTGGCTTAAGCTCTTCGGGTTCGATACCCCAATCCTCGAGATCGTTCTCCGCGGAACACTGATGTACCTCGGTTTGTTCTTCCTGCTCCGCATCGTTCACAAGCGGCAGACGGGGGGTATCAGCACCGCCGACGTCCTATTGGTGGTCTTGATAGCCGATGCTGCCCAGAACGCGATGGCCGACGACTACAAGTCCGTCACCGACGGATTTCTGCTGGTCTCCGTCATCATCTTCTGGAGCCATGTCGTCAACTGGCTTGGCTACCATGTCCCTGCGTTCGAGCGCTTCGTCAACCCCGCACCCCTGCCGTTGATCGAGAACGGAAAGCTCAACCGCCGCAACATGCGCGAGGAACTGGTGACCTACGACGAGCTCATGATGCAGCTGCGCGAACAAGGCGTCGAGGACCCGAAGGACGTCAAGATCGCCCGCATGGAAAGCGATGGACGCCTGTCCGTCATCACCGACGAGCCCGGTGAAACGCAGGCGCGCGAGAAAGTCATTGGATGAAAATCGCTGTCCTGCGCGCCAACGCCGTCGGCGATTTCGTCTTCGCCCTGCCCGCCCTCGAAGCCCTGCGCGCCGCATACCCCCAAGCCGAGCTCGTTCTGCTCGGCAAGCAATGGCACCAGGATTTCCTCCGCGGCCGGCCCGGTCCAGTGGACCGCGTCTCCGTCGTCCCGCACTCTCGCGGCGTAAACGTCGAGCGTGACATGCACGAGGATCCCGCCGAGCTCGAACGCTTCTTCGAAGCCGCGCGCCGCGAGCGCTTCGACGTCGCCCTCCAGCTCCACGGCGGTGGCCGCCACTCCAACCCGTTCCTGCTCCAGTTGAATGCAGCCCTCACCGTCGGTCTGAAAAACACCCGACGCCCCGCCGCTCGATCGCTGGATCCCCTACATCTACTTCCAGCCCGAGATCCTGCGCTACCTCGAGGTGGTTTCCCTGGTCGGCGCTCGCGCTACGGCGTTGGAGCCAACCCTCTCCGTCACCGCTGCTGACCTGGATGCATCCGAATCCCTGCTGCCCGCATCCCGTCCCCCGCCCATCGTGCTGATCCTGCCGCCGGGGACGGCCGCCGGAAGTGGCCCGCGCATGAGTTCGCCGAGGTGGGCGACGCCATTGCCGGCCAGGGCCATCTCGTCCTTGTGCACGGCCCGGAGTGGGAGCGCGCCCTCGTGGAGCAGGTCGCCTCGGACACCGGGCCCCTGCACCTCGCCGGCGCCGTCGGCACTCCCGCGGTCGGCGTGTATTGGTGCGGCAACCTCATCACCGCCGGCCCCCTCACGAGAGCCCTCCAACGCCCCCTCATCTGCTGGCGGCTGGACTGCCCCGTCTGCGGCGTGAACTGCATCACGGGCGCCTGCGACCACCACGAGTCGTTCGTCGCGGACATCCCCTGCGGCGAAGTGCCCGCGGCCGCCCGTGAACTGCTGGCCACCGCCGGCCCGCAGCCCCGCCTCTTGCCTACGCTGCCGCCGCCGCTGCCCGTGGCGCCGCCCCGCTGGAGTGCAGCTCGTAGAGCGTGCGGTAAGTGGCGCTCGTCTCGAGCAGCTCTTCGTGCCGCCCCGCCGCCTCAATCACCCCGCCTTCAAACACCGCAATCACGTCCGCATGCAGCACGGTCGACAGCCGGTGCGCGATCACGAACGCCGTCCGGCCCCGTACCACCTGCTCCGTCGCCTGCTGGATCAGCTTCTCGCTCTCCGTGTCCAGGTGGCTGGTGGCTTCATCCAGCACCAGTACCGCCGGATCCCGCAAGATCGCCCGCGCAATGCCCAAGCGCTGCCGCTCGCCCCCCGATAGCCGCAGCCCGCGTTCGCCTACCACCGTCGCATAGCCGTCTTCCGCGCGCTCGACGAAGTTATGCGCAAGCGCCAGTTTCGCTGCCCATTCAATCTCGGCCTGCGAAGCGCCCGGCTTCCCGTACGCGATGTTCTCCGCAATGGTTCGCGAGAACAGATCCACCTCCTGCGGCACCGCCGATACCAGCCGGTACAGGCTCTCCTGCGCAACGTCACGGAGATCGTGCCCGTCAATCAGGATCTGGCCGTGTTGCGGATCGTAAGACCGCATCAGGAGGTTGACGAATGTCGTCTTCCCGCTTCCGCTTCGCCCTACCAGCGCAACCGTCGAACCCGCCGCAACCGTGAAGTTCACCCCACGCAGAATCCACGGTCCATCCTCGGAGTACCGAAACCAGACGTCGCGAAACTCCACCGTGTGCGCCAGCCCGCTCAAGCGAACCGCACCCGGCCGGTCCACGATGCGCGGCCGCTCGTCCACCACCGCGTACAAACGCTCCGCCCTCGCGCTGTTCCGCCGCAGCCGCGGGAACACCACCGCTAATTGCGAAACCGGCTGATACGCCATCTCCGTCAGCGCCACAAACAGCACGAACTCCCCCACCGTGTTCCTGCCGTTCATCACCTGGTACCCGGCGATCACGATCACCGCCACCCGCCCCAGCGTCGTCACGAACGTCTGCAGATTCTCGATCACCGCCCACAGCCGCTCCGCCCCGTACTGCGTGTTCCGGGCCTTTCCCAGCAGCCTCCGCTGCAGTTTGACTTCGTCGTTCTCGCGGGAGAACTTCTTCACCGTCAGCACATTGCTCGCAATGTCGTAGGACTCCTTCGCCACCGCCTCGAAGTCCGCACTCACCTGCTGCTCCACCGAAGAGATCCGCCCGGTCAGCCGCCGCACCAGCAGCACGTACAGCGGTACCGGAAGGAACACCGCCAGAGCCACCCACCCGCTCTTGCCGAGCAGCGAAGCCAGCACCAGGGAGAGCGTAATCAGCGGCGGCAGCAGGCTCTGCCCAAAAATGTCGTGCACGATCGCGAATACCGCCGTCGCCCCACGGTCGATTCGCCCGATCACCTGCCCGCTGTTCGCCTCCCGGTGGTACAGCGCATGAAGTCGCAGGTAATTCTCAAAAGCGACGCACTTGATCTCGTCTTCGATGCTCGTTGCCGTCTGGAACAGCTTGTAGTTATACAAAGAGCGCAGCGCGCGCATTCCGCTGACCGCCGCCAGGATACCGAGCGCCGAGGCAGCGAGCGTAAAGCCCATCCGCTCCCGGCCCCCCGCGTGCCCGAGCAGCGGCGTCAGTTGATCGATCAGTCTTTGCGTAATGAACGGTACGCAGATTTCCAGGCCCGCCGCGCCGGCGGCCAGGGCAAGCAGGAGGAGGGAAGCGCGGCGTCGCGCGGCTAGCAGGCGCAACGTGCGGAAGACGGGCCCAGTGTGTTCAATGTACATGCACAGGCAGACCTGTAGAGCCTAACCCGGATGACTTCAACGGCAGGTGGAGCAATAAACAGCGAGGTAGAACGTGGAGACTGCGTCGGCCGGTAATACTTACGCGGTTTCGGTAATTCCTTCAGCCCCAGTGTAGGTCGTGCTCGAAACATCAGTCAAGAAGTATGTCGTTAATCTTCGTGAAGCAGCCGCTGTTGAAATCGTAGAATAGGGCCTTATGCCGAAGTGGGCGGCGCCCGTTCTCCTCGCCGCAATCGTTCTCTTATTCCTCATCGCCAACCGGGGCGCTTACAAGGGCTACTTCCAGGACGACGACCTGGACAACCTCAGTTGGACCAGGGACGCCCAGACCTCCGAGTTCCTCACCGGCCTCGTCGACCCTCGCTTCTCAAAGTTCAACTTCCGGCCCGCCGGCCATCTCTACTACCGCATCCTTGGCGCGACCGCCGCCCTGCATTACCCGCCGTACGTCGCCGTCCTCCAGTCCCTGCACCTGGTCAACGTGATTGTCCTCTGGTTCCTCGCCCGCCGCCTCGGCGCAACCTTCGTCTCCGCCGCCGCCGCCGTCCTCTTCTTTGCCTTTCACATGGCGGCCTTCGACGCGTACTGGCGCCCCATGTACATCTTCGACGTGGCCTGCGGTCTCTTCGTGCTTCTGTCGCTCCATGCCTACCTGCGCCGCCGCCTCATCCTCAGCGTTATCGCCTTCTGGCTTGCTTACAAAGCGAAGGAGGTCGCCATCCTGCTTCCGCTCGCATTGCTTGCCTACGAATACTGGCTAGGCAAGCGCGAGTGGAAGCGCCTGGTTCCCTTCTTCGCCATCTCCGCCTCGTTCGGGCTCCAGGCCGTCTTCGCCAATCGCGGCAGCGACTCCGCCTACACGCTCCGCTTCACGCCCGGCGCGTTCCTCACCTGCCTGCAGTTCTACGCCGGCAAGATCTTCCTCGCGCCCTACGCCGGTTTCCTGCTTCTGCCGGCTGTCTTCTTCGTTCGCGACAAACGCTTTCGCTGGGGCCTCTTGAGCTTCGCCCTCCTCCTCGCCCCCATGCTCTTCCTCCCCGGCCGCCTCTTCGCCGTCTACCTCTACGTCCCGCTCATCGCCTTGTCGCTCGGCCTTACCGCCGTCTTTGAACGCCTTCCTCCGCCCGCCCTTGCCGCCGCCATGCTCCTCTGGACCGGCGTCAACTTTAACGTCATGCGCACCCTCCGCCACGACGCCCTCACCGCTGCCCATGAGAACCGCGCCTACGTGGCCGAAGCCAAACGCTTCTTCGAACGCTCGCCGGACGTCCGCACCGTCGTGTATGACGGCGCCCCGCGCGCCATGCACCGCTGGGGCGTCGAAGCGACCATGCGTCTCACCTCCGGCCGCCCCGGTATCGGCATCGTCTGGATGAACGACAAGCAGGCCTGGCAGGCGCTCCAAACAGAGTCCGTCGCCGTCCTCAGCTGGTTCGCTCCCCTCCAGAAGCTCTACGCCGTAACCAAAAAGCCCGGGGAGCCGGACCGCTCCGCTATTCGCATGAGTATGGAGACCCCCATCTGGCAGTTGACCGACGGCTGGTTCCCGCTCGAGGGTCACTTCCGCTGGATCAAACCCTACGCCGCCGCCCGGCTCTCCCTCCCGCCAGGCGCACGCTCGTTTGAACTCACCGTCAACCTCGGCACAGTCCAGCACCAGGAGATGGGCCCGCCCGAGGTCGAAGTCAAGCTCGACGGCATCTCCATCGGCCGCCACGCGTTCACCAAAACCGGTGGCGAAACCAGGCGCTGGGGCCTTCCCACGGACCTCTCCTCCTCCCCGAAAGTCGAGTTCTTCACCACCCCCCCGTATCGCCCCAAAAACGGCGACCCCCGCACGCTCGGCGTAGCTGTAGTAGCATTCGGTTTCACCCCCGAGGCCCCGTGAAGATACCTCACCTCCGCTGGGTCATCGCCGCCCTGCTCTGCATGGCGACCATGATCAACTACGCCGACCGCCTGGCGCTCTCCGTCGTCTCCGTCGACATCCGCACCGAGTTCTCTCTCGACGAACGCGACTACTCGCACGTCGTGACTCTGTTCCTCGCCGCCTACGCCATCATGTACGCCGGCTCCGGCTACCTCGTCGACCGCCTCGGCACTCGCCGCGGCTTCGCCGTCTTCATCCTCGGCTGGTCCGCCGCGCAGATTGCCCATGCCTTCACCCGCGGCAAATGGTCCCTCGGCGGCGCCCGCTTCGCCCTCGGTCTCTTCGAACCCGGCAACTGGCCCGCCGCCGCCAAAGCCGTTGCCGAGTGGTTCCCCGCCAACCAGCGTGCCCTCGGCGTCGGCATCTTCAACGCCGGCTCCTCGCTCGGCTCCGCGCTCGCTCCCCCCATGGTCTCGTGGCTCACCCTGCAGTACGGCTGGCGTACGGCATTCCTGTTCACCGGAGCTCTTGGCCTGGTCTGGCTCGTCTTCTGGCTGCTGCTCTACAACCCGCCTCACAAAAACCGCTGGCTGCGAAAAGAAGAGTACGACACCTTCCGCGATAAGGTCCGCCCTCCCGAAGAGACCCGTCCCGCCACCGCCAAAATCGACTGGCTCAAGATCATCCGCATGCGCGAGTGCTGGACCCTCATCCTCACCCGCTTCTTCACCGACCCCGTGATTTACTTCGTCATCTTCTGGCTCCCCGAGTATCTCCGCCGCGAGCGCGGCTTCGATCTCGCCATGGTCGGCAAGTACGCCTGGGTTCCCTTCATCTTCGGCGACATCGGCTACGTCTTCGGCGGATGGCTGTCCGGCCGCCTCATGCGCGCCGGCTGGACACTCCCACGCTCCCGAAAATTCGTCATGGCCCTGGGCGCCGCCGTGATGCCCGCGGCCATCTTCGCGCCGCTCGTTCCCACCGCCGCGCTCGCTCTCGGCGCCATGTGCTTCGTCACCTTTGGCCATGCCCTTTGGGTCGCCAACCTCCAGACACTCCCCACCGACATGTTCAAGGGACCGGAGGTGGGCACCGCCACCGGCTTCAGCGGCATGGGCGGGGCCATCGGGGGCATGCTGGCCAATCTCGGAACCGGCGCCTTTGTCGCCGCGGCCGGCACCTACACCCCGATCTTCCTAATTGCCGGCCTCATGCACCCGCTCTCCGCGCTGCTGACCTATTGGCTGCTGCCGGACCGCTATTTTCGCCGCGCGGACTGAATCTTTTTCGTTCCCTCACCCGTATCCCGAGTGGCCATGGGAACGGCAATGTCGGCAATCCTAAGCGCAGAGGACGACGAAACGATGGGCCTGCCGTCGCTGGATGAGTGCATCGATCGCTACCAGCACCGCCTCTATCGCTTCCTCCTCCGCCTCCTCAAAGACCCCACCCTCGCCGAAGACCTCTTCCAGCAAACCTGGCTCCAGGTGATGCGCAAGAGCGCTGCCTTCGACGCGTCTCGTGACTTCGAACCCTGGCTCTTCTCCGTCGCCCGCAACCTCGCTCTCGACTACCTTCGTAAATCGCAGCCCGAAAGCCTCGACGAGCCGCTCGAGACCGGTTCCAAGGCCGACGCCCTCCCCTCCGCTACCGTGGATGCCCTGGAGCGCCTGCTCGCCAGTGAACGCTCCGCCGTCCTGCTCCGCGCCCTCAACAGCCTCCCCACGCTCTACCGTGAGGTTCTCACCCTGCGCTTCGAAGAAGAGATGAAACTCGAGCAGATGGCCGCCGTCCTCGCCATGCCTCTGCCCACCGTCAAGACCCGCCTCCACCGCGGCCTGCGCCTGCTGCGGGATGCTGTCGGAGGTATCCGGTGAACCATCCCCTCGAACTCCTGAACCTCGCCGCCTCCGGCCTGCTCACTTCCGAGGAAGAGCACGCTCTGCGCTCCCACCTCGACACGTGCCCTCCGTGCCGCCGGGAACTGGCCGTCCTGGAAACCCTCACAGAAGGCCTTCGCGCTGTCCCCATGCCCATGGCCCCGTCCGGTCTCGCGGCTCGAACCAAAGCTCGGCTTGCAGCCGCTTGCGGCGCCGCCGAAGAGCAGCGCCTGAGCGGCGCGATTCTCGTCTTTCTCGTTCTGTTCGCGTGGACGCTGACCGCCCTCCCCTGGGCGCTCGGCCAGTCCTTCGGAATGTCGAAAACCCTGCTGTTCTGGCTCCTGGCATGGACCGCCGCGGGCTGGGTGGCGGGCGGCGCCGCCGTCGCCGTCCTGATTTACGGAAAACGCCGTCATGATTGGAGCCTCTCATGAGCCGCTTTGGCGAGTTCGTGTCCACCATCCCGCGCAGCGCTTATTTGGTCGCCATCGCGGTTTATCTCTTGTTCATGCTGCTGGTCCTGATGCTCGCGCCGCATGACCCCAAACTGGGCGCCTCGGAGATCGTCCTCCTGGCCTCCATCGTACCCGTCATTCTCGCCATCTACGCCCTGCTCGCCGCCTACATCTACCACGATGCAAAGCGCCGCGGCATGAACCATGTCGTCTGGACGCTCCTGGCGGTCTTCGTGCCCAATGGCATCGGCATTATTCTCTACTTCCTCATGCGCGAGCCAAGGCCCCAGCCGTGCCCCTCCTGCGGGACCGTGGTCAAAGGAAAGTTTGCCTTCTGTCCGTCATGCGGCGCCGGGCTGAATCCTGCATGCCCCTCCTGCCGCAAGCCGGTCGAGTCCGGCTGGCGAAACTGCGCGCACTGCGGAAGCGCGCTGCCCGCTTAGTGCCGGCCCTTCTTCTTGCGCTCCTCGCGCTCCTTCATCAGCTTCTGGTACTCCGCCCGCTGGCTCTCGCTCAGCATGGCGTTCACCCGCTCCGTATGGTTCTCGCGGAGCGCCTTGAACCGGCTCCCGGTCTCGTCCATGATCTTCTCGAGTTGCGTCACCTGCTCTGCGCTCAGTTGCAGCCGGCTCTGCATCTCTTCCATGTGCCGCTTCCGGAACTCCTCCGGACGCGGCCGCGTGTTCGCGCGCACGGACGTCTCGTTATAGACTTTTTGCCCGACCACGCCTACCAGGACGCCGCTCGCAAACACCAGCGCGACGTACAGTCCCACCGCCCGCCGCCCTTTGTCCATCATCGAGCAGGTCCCTCCTGGCTCGCCTCGACAAAAGCGATCTCCGTAGCTTCGTCTTCTACCAGCGAATCCACGAATCCCGCCGTCGGTCCCGAGCTCAAACTGAACAACGCAACGCTCAAAAGCACCGACGCCGCCAGTGCACCCGTGACAAAAACGTTCGCCCAACGTCTCCAATACACCGTGGGAGACCGCCGAGCCTCGATCTTCTGCCATAGACCCGGCATAAACTCTGGACTCGGTTCCGGATCGGGAGTCGCTTCACGATATGCGGCGAACAGCCCGTCCAGATTCCGCTCTTCGTCGAATGGCATCTGCTTACCCCTCGCTCTGCGCCTCGGCCGAAGTCAGCGCCGCCTCCGGCCGGCCGGCTTGGTACGCCTTTAACACCCGCTGGCGTGCCCGAAACAGCCGCACCTTCAGCGCGTTTTCATTCACACCGTACACCTTTTCCAATTCCTTCAGCGACAGCCCTTCCACTTCTTTCAACGTCAACAGGATGCGGTCCTCAGTAGAAACCGCGCCCAACAACTCGTCCACCAGCTCGCGCACCCGCGTGCGCTCCAACTCCTCTTCCTGCCGCTTCCCGCCAGCCTGGGCGTCCGCCATCACTACCGACTGCTCGCTCAAGTCCGCCATCCGCGATTCCTGCCGTCGCCGGCTCCGCCGCAGATAGTCGTATGCCGCGTTCACCGTCAGCCGGTACAGCCAGGGCTCGAACACCTCCGGCGCACGCAACTGGTCGAGCGAATAATATAGCCGCAGAAACACCTCCTGCGCTACGTCCTCGACGTCCTCGGGCCGCCCGATCAGCCGCGCGATCGTCCCCAGGATACGCTTCCGATAGGCCGACACAATCGCGTTGAACGCGCTTGCATCGCCCTCTTTGGCGCTCTGTACGAGTTCGAAAGCGACCAGCATTCCGATGGTCCAAGGGCCATGACCTCAGCACTGTTGAGGCGGTTCCAGCCCATCCCTAGGTTACGTTGATTATGCGTGGAAAGCAAAGGAACGGTGGCGTGTGTCTATCTCTTGTCCGCCTCCCCAAGCAGTTGCGCCAGCCGAGCCCTCGTTATCAATGGCGCCGGCCCTTCGCTCATCCGCTCCAACTGGCGGATCATTTCCTCAACGACGGCGCGTCGCAGGTAGAGGTGGTATAATTGAGACCGAATCCGTCCGCAATCCGAGACAGCGAAGCCGCTCTTCCTGTGCATACACCCTAAGTACCATTAGTATTATAGGTCCCGTATACACTTGTTTGAGGGGTTTATGCTGGAACGTTTGCGGGTGTTGCGATACCCTCATACGCGGGTATCTCTCGTTTTGCCGATGACTTCGAACCCGACTCCATCCCGTTTGCCCGCATGAATTTCCTCGACGGCCTCAACCCGGAGCAACGCGCCGCCGCCGAGCATTCCGACGGTCCCCTCCTGATCCTTGCCGGCGCCGGTAGCGGAAAAACGCGGGTAATCACGCACCGCATCGCCCACCTCATCGCCCACCACCGCGTCCCCGGCCCCGCCATCCTCGCCGTCACCTTCACCAACAAGGCCGCTCAGGAGATGCGCGAACGGGTCCAGCACCTGCTGTCCGGCGTCAGCCACTACGGCCCCGCTCCCACCCTCTCCACCTTCCACTCCTTCTGCGTGCGCCTGCTCCGCCGCGACGGCGATCCCCTCGCCCAGATCCGTCCGGGCTTTACGCGCACCTTCACCATCTACGACGACGACGATCAGCTCAGCCTCATCAAGTCGATCTACCGGCAGCTCGGCCTCGACGAAAAGTCCTTCATGCAGTACCGGGCCGTGCTGTCCCGCATCAGCCACGCCAAGAGCCACAAGCAGTCCCCCGACGACCTCGCCAAGGCCGCCACCGACCCCCTCTCCACCCGCCTCGCCGCCATCTACGAGCAGTATGAGGGCGCCCTCCGCAAAGCCAACGCCCTCGACTTCGACGACCTCCTCCTCGAATCCGTCCGCCTTCTCTACCACGACGACGCCACCCGCGCCCTTTACAACGGCCGCATCCGCTACCTGATGATCGACGAGTACCAGGACACCAACCGCAGCCAGTATGAGCTGATGCGCCTGCTCTCCGATACCCACCGCAATGTCGCCGTCGTGGGCGACGAGGATCAGTCCATCTACGGCTGGCGCGGCGCCGACATCCGCAACATCCTCGACTTCGAACGCGACTACCCCGACGCCCGCATCATCCGCCTCGAGCGCAACTACCGCTCCACGCGAAACATCCTCGACGCCGCCAGTTCCGTTGTCGCCAACAACAAAGAGCGCAAAGGCAAGTGGCTCTGGACGGAAGCCGAAGGCGGCTCCAAGATCGGCCTCTACGAAGCCTACAACGGCGAAAACGAAGCGCTCTTCATCGCCGACACCATCGACCGCATTCTCGCCAAGAGCCCCAACGAACACATCGCCGTCCTCTACCGCACCAACTTCCAGTCCCGCCCCATCGAAGAAGCGCTCCGCCGCTACGGCCGCAAGTACCTGGTAGTCGGAGGTTTCAGCTTCTACCAGCGCTCCGAGATCAAGGACCTCCTCGCCTACTCCAAGCTCCTCCTCGGCCCGCACGACTCCATTAGCCTCTTGCGCGTCGTCAACACTCCCGCTCGCGGCATCGGCAAGACTTCCATGGAGCAGGTCGAACGCTTCGCGCTCGAAAACGACCTCTCCCTCTGGACCGCCATCGGGCGCATGCTCGAATCGAACCTGTTCCCTACCCGCGCCGCCGCCGCCTTCGACGGGTTCCGCCGGCTGATCCTCGAACTGACCGAGTCTGCCCAACACCGCCGCCTCGACGAGCTCTTCCGCGAACTGCTCGATCGCACCGGCTACCAGCGCATGCTCGAAGCCGATCCCGGTCCGGAAGGTGAATCGCGCCTGGAGAACCTCCAGGAACTCGTCAACGCCGCCGCTGAAGCCGCCGAGCGCGGCGAAACGCTCGCCGATTTTCTCGACCACGCGGCCCTCGTCTCCGATGCCGACCAGGTCGACGAACGCGCCCCCGTCTCCCTCCTCACCATCCACAACGCTAAGGGCCTCGAGTTCCCCGTCGTCTTCCTTGCCGGCCTGGAGGAAGGCCTCTTTCCCCACATGCGCTCCATCAATTCACCTCCTCAGATGGAAGAGGAGCGCCGCCTCTGCTACGTCGGCATGACCCGCGCCCGCCAGCGCCTGTACCTCAGTTGGGCACGCTACCGGCGTCGCTTCGGCGGCGGCCAGGAGGAGGCCAGCATCCCCTCGCGCTTCCTCAAAGAGGTCCCCGCCAATCTCGTCGAGAAGCTCAGCCAGGATCGCGGCCAAAGCATCCCCCAGGTGGACCTCTTCAGCGAGCAGCACGAAGTCCGCGAATCCGTCCGCCGCAACACCTACACCGGAAAGACGTACAATTCTTTAGAGAACATTCAGCAGTTCTTCGCCGAGCGAGGGCGGCAGGTGAATCTGCCTCCGTCGTCGCCACCGCCTCCGCCGCCCGCGCGTACCGCGGGTAGCACCCAGGCGCCGCCCGCGGGTCAACGGCCGCTCGTTCCGCCGTCGTATCCGCCGCGCGCTCCCTCGGGCGGGCAGGGCTTCTCGCTCCCCCCGGGCGCTACCGCCCAGGGCGCGAAGAAGAAGCCCGGCGGCCTGCGGACCGGCGCCACCGTGCGCCATCCGAAGTACGGTCGCGGCACCATACTGCGGCAGGAAGGCGACGGCGACGAAGCCAAGCTGACCATTTGTTTTCAAGGCTACGGCCTGAAGAAGTTGATTGCGAAATACGCTGGAATCACGGTAGAGGAATGAATACTAAGAACGTCTCCGATAAGCTCGAACGCAAGAAGCTCAAGCGCACCTCGCGCAAAAAGGCCGCCCCCAAGAAGCCCCGTGAATCGGGCGTCGCCCGCGGCTCCAATAAGCGCAAGGTGAAGACCATGACGAAGGGCCAGCGCAAACGCTAATCTCGCGAGCGCGCGGACAAACGCGCTAGTCTAAGCGGGATGAGCCAGCTTTTCCGCACCAAGAGCATCGATGCTTTGGTCCGCGAGGCGGAGAACCCCGAACGCCGCCTCGCCAAGACCCTCGGGCCCTGGAGCCTGATCGCTCTTGGTGTCGGCGCCGTCATCGGTTCCGGCATCTTCACCCTCACCGGCACCGCCGCCGCCGGAACCGTCATGTCGTTCCCCTCCATCTGGCACGCCCCGTTTCTGGACTGGGTGCTCTCCGGCTTCAGCAACATCACCGCCGTCGGCCGCCCCGGCGCCGGCCCCGCCGTCTCCCTGTCCTTCGTCCTCGTCGCCGTCGCCTGCGGCTTCGCCGCCCTCTGCTACGCCGAACTGTCGTCGATGATCCCCATCTCCGGCAGCGCCTACACCTACGCCTACGCCACGCTCGGCGAAATCTTCGCCTGGATCATCGGCTGGAATCTCATCCTCGAATACGCCGTCTCCAACATGGCCGTCGCCGTCGGCTTCTCGGCCTACTTCAACGATATGCTCGACGGGTTATTCGGAGTCACCCTCCCCAAGGTCCTCTCCGAACCCATGATCGTCAACGGCGAGTTCACCGGCAGCTGGTTCAATCTCCCCGCCCTCCTCATCCTCCTCGCGCTCTCCTGGCTGCTCGTCCGCGGCGTGAAAGAGGGCGCCGGCGCCAATAACCTCATGGTCGTCGTCAAGGTCGCCGCGATCCTGATCTTCGTCTTCGGCGCCTCCCGCGCCGTCAAAACCGAGAACTGGCACCCCTTCGCCCCCAACGGCTTCTCCGGCGTCCTCTCCGGCGCTGCCATTGTATTCTTCACCTACATCGGCTTCGACTCTGTCTCCACCGCCGCCGAAGAATGCAAAAAACCCTCGCGAGACGTTCCCTGGGGCATCATCGGCACGCTCGTCATCTGCACTCTCCTCTACGTCTCGGTGACCATCATCCTCACCGGCATTGTCCCCTTCCGGACGCTGGCCAACGACGCCCCCGTCGCCAACGCGCTCAAAGCCATCGGCTACGACAATCTCCGCCGCTGGGTCACCATCGGCGCGCTCGGCGGCATGCTCAGTTCGCTGCTCGTCTTCCAATACGGGCAGGCTCGCATCTGGTTCGCCATGTCCCGCGACAAACTCCTGCCGCCCTTCTTCGCCCGCGTCCACAAGAAACACCGCACCCCGCACGTCAGCACCTGGATCGCCGGCCTCGCCGTCGGCATCCCCGCCGGCATTTGGGACATCGGAACTTTTGCGGAACTCTCAAACATCGGCACCCTCTTCGCCTTCGCCCTCGTCTCCGCCGGCGTCATTGCCCTCCGCAAACGCGACCCCGACCGTCCCCGCGCCTTCCGCGTGC
Organism: Bryobacteraceae bacterium; assembly: GCA_033763935.1. Lineage (GTDB taxonomy): Bacteria > Acidobacteriota > Terriglobia > Bryobacterales > Bryobacteraceae > DALYJJ01. The sequence goes on along the minus strand of JANRJO010000107.1, from coordinate 71,824 downwards.
CGCTCTCCCCGTGGCTGCCCGCCCTCTCCATCGTCTGCTGCGTGATCCTCGCCCTCGGCCTCCCCCTCGCCACCTGGTTCCGCTTCTTCCTGTGGCTCGGCCTCGGCCTTGCCATCTATTTCCTCTTCAGCAAGAAGCACGCGGCCGAGACGCTCTGACCCCGAACCCCGCTAGGCGCCCTTCGCCTCGCGTAACAGCTCCCGCACCACCGAGCGGATCTCGTCCATCCGCTCCTCCCGCCCCGCTGGGGCTTCCCGCATCCACAACGTCCGCTGCGGAAACGGGATCTCAATCCCCAGCTCGTCGAACCGCTTCTTCAACCGCCGGTTCATCTCGCGGCCCACTTCCCACTGCTGGATCGGCAACGTCTTGATCCTTGCCTTCAGGATCACCGCGCTATCGGCGAACTTGTCCACCCCCAGCACCTCGAGAGGCTCCAAAATCTTCGCGCCCCACACCTGCTCCGCACGCATCCCCTCCGCTACCTCGCGGGCAATCTCGGCCACCTTGTCCGTATCCTGCGAATACGCCACCGGGATGTCGAACACGTAGTACGAATACTGATACGTCATGTTCGCCAGCGTCTGAATCTGGCCATTCGGAAAGATGTGGACCGTGCCGTCAAGCGACCGGATCACCGTCGTCCGCAGGTTGATCTCCTCCACCAGCCCGCCCGTCCCGTTGATCACCACCACGTCATTCAGCCGGATCCTGTCCTCCATCAGCAGGAACAAGCCGGTGATCACATCTTTGACGACGCTCTGCGCCCCGAAACCGATCGCAATGCCCGCCACTCCCGCCGACGCCAGCAGCGGCATCGCCTCGAAGCCGAGCCCCTCCCGCAGGGCCATCAAAATGGCCGTCACCCACACCGCAATCGAAGCCGCCCGGCCGACAATGTCCGTCAGCGTCCGCGCCCGCTTCTCCATCTCGATGCGCGGCCCGCCGTCGTGCTTCTGCAGCATGCGCTCGGCATATCCGTTCAGCCGCCGGAGCAGCCGCCGGAAGAGCAGCGTGATCACCCATGCCGCCACAAGGATGGCCACCGCTCGCACTCCGCGCTCGAGAAACGGATAGAAAAACGCCGCATCGGGAACCCGGATCTGCATCTCTCCCATGATAGGATGCGGGCAGCATGCGCTTCCTCGTACTCCTGCTGTCGATGGCCGCCGCGCTCGCCGCCGCCGCAACGCCGCCCGTGCCCGTCATCTTCGACACCGACATGGGGAACGACATCGACGACGCCATGGCCCTGGCCATCCTTCATAACCTTGAGAAACGCGGCGAAATCAAACTCCTCGCCGTCACCCTTACCAAGGACAACCCGTGGGCCTCCGCCTACACGGAACTCATCAATCGCTTCTACAACCGGCCGGACATCCCCCTGGGCGTGGTCTCGAACGGCGTCACCAAAGACGAAGGCCGCTTCGCCCGCAAGGTCGCCGAAGCCCACGGCCTCAAGCCGCGACAGCACCCCGAAGCCGTCGCCCTCCTCCGCAAAACCCTCGCCGCGCAAGCCGACGGTTCCGTCATTCTCATCCAGGTAGGCTTCTCCACCAACCTCGCCCGGTTGCTCGCCACCACCCCCGACGACGCAAGCCCCCTCGACGGCCGTGCCCTCGCCGCGAAGAAAGTGAAGCTGCTCTCCGTCATGGGCGGCAATTTCGTGAAGGGAGACTTCCTCGAATACAACATCAAGGAGGACGTCCCCTCCGCGCAAAAACTCGCCGCCGGCTGGCCCACCCCCATCGTCTTCTCCGGCTTCGAGATCGGCGAAGCCATCACCTACCCCTACAAGAGCATCGCCGAAGACTACCGCTGGACCGCGAAGCACCCCGTCGTCGAAGGCTACGTCCTCTACGAGAAAATGCCCCACAACCGCCCCACCTGGGACCTCACCAGCGTCCTCTACGCCCTCCGCCCGGACCGCGCCTACTTCGACCTCTCCACCGCCGGCACGGTCTCTTTTGACGCCAAGGGTAAGACCGCCTTCACACCCTCCGCCACCGGCCGCCACCGCTACCTCAAAGTCAATCCGACGCAGGTCGAACGCATCCGCGAAACGTTCGTATGGCTATGCAGCGAGCCCCCGAAGTAACCGAAGCCGAACTCGCACGCCGCCTCCTCGCCGGCGACGATGGCGCCTTCGACAGTTTCGTCGACCACTTCCAAAAGCGCGTGTTCCAATATGTCTACCTGATGTGCGGCAGCCGCGAAGATGCCGAAGAGGTCGCCCAGGAGACCCTGCTCAAAGTCTTCCAGAATCTCGACCAGCTCCGCGAACCCGAGCGCGTCAAGCCCTGGGTCTTTCGCATCGCCAAGAACGCCTGCCTGATGAAGCGCCGCCGCAGCATCTTCGCCCCGCCCCGCGAACTCCCCCTACAAGACGCGGCCCACGAAGTAGTGGACCGGTCACCGGCGCCGGAAGAACGAATCTTACAGTCTGAGATGAGCGCCTTGGTGCACCGTGCGCTGGCCGCCCTTCCGGACCTCTATCGTTCCGTGATCCTGCTCCGCGAGTTCGAAGAGCTCAGCACAGCCGAAGCCGCCGAGGTCCTCGACGTCAGCGAAGACGTCGTCAAGACCCGCCTGCACCGCGGCCGGCTCGCCCTGCGCCACGCCCTCGACGCGCTCCTGCAGGCGCCCGCCCCCGTGAGGTAATGCCATGGAATGCGATGACATCATGACCCGGCTCTCCAGGGAACTGGACGCCGATGTCTCTCCCGAAAACCTGGCCGAAATGGACCGCCACATCCAGGGCTGTGCCCCCTGCGTCGAGTATCTGGAGAGCGTCAAGAAGAGCATCGAGCTCTGCAAAGCTCATCTGCCCGTGGACCAGCCGCGCCCGCTCGATTCCGCCACCCGAAACGAATTGCGCGCCGCCTGGCAACGCGTCATGGCGGCGCGCAAAACACCACACCAACTCTAGGCCGACGCGCCCATCTGCCCTTCGTCCGCCGACGGCCCGTAAATCGACGGCACCGGAATGTTGTTCATCCGCAGGTAAACGCTCAGCTGTCCCCGGTGATGAATCATGTGATTTAGGATGAAGCTGCGGATCACCGCCACGCGCGGCATGGTGAACACCTTCTGCCCTCCCGCCAGCATCGTCCACTCCGTCATGTAATCCGCGTCGCCGGCGTTAGCCAGCGCTTCCCGGGCCGACGCCACGCCCTTGTCGAACTTCTCGAGCAGCGCTGCGTTCGATGCGGCCGGCTCCTCTTTGTACGGTGGCTGGCCCACCGGCGCAATGTCCAGCTCCGTCACCGTCATCGTCATCGTTGCCCAGCCGGGCACGTTCGCCACGTGCGTCGCCAGCGACACCATGTCGAATGACTTCTCGTGCGGCTTGTACGCGAACGCTGCCTCCGCACAGCGCTCCAGCACCCTCCGCGTCGTCGCCATTTCATAGTCAAACTCGGGGATCAGGGTTTTTGCGATGCTCATTGGGAGAACCTCCTGGAATCCGAGTTTCGCTATTTCTTCGCTCTGCGTCAAGCCCTTCTCCGTAAATTGTTCGTGACTGCGGTCACGGCAATCCCCCGCCCCCTCCGATACCCTCGAATCAAGATGGCTTCGGCAGTCAGCGACCCTCCCGCCGCCCAAAAGAAGAAGCAAATGATCCGCCGCGTCGCCCCGGATCGCTCCCAATCCGTCCGTCGCGCCGTCCAAGCCCTCTTCTTGCTCATTAACCTCTGGATCGGCGTCGAGTTCTACTTCTTCGTCCGCTACTTCGAGACCGGCAACGGCCCCCAACTCGACCGTCCCGCCGGCGTCGACGGCTGGCTCCCCATCGCCTCGCTCATGAACCTCAAGCAGTGGCTGCTCACCGGCGAGGTCCCCCAATCTCACCCCGCCGGCATGTTCCTGCTGATCGCCTTCGCCGCGATCTCGCTCGTCTTCCGCAAAGCGTTTTGCAGTTGGCTCTGCCCCGCCGGAACGGTCTCCGAGTACCTCTGGAAGGTCGGCCGCGAAACGTTCCGCCGCAACTTCGCTGCTCCGCGCTGGCTCGATCTCCCGCTCCTCGGCCTCAAGTACATTCTGCTGGCCCTGTTCGCCTACGCGGTCTATAGCATGAGCCCGCTGGCCATCCGGCAATTCATGGAGTCTCCCTACGGCCTGGTCTCCGACGTCAAGATGCTCAACTTCTTCCGCGATCTCTCAACGACGTCGGCCATCGTCCTCGCCGTGCTGATACTCGGCTCGTTCTTCGTCCAGAACCTCTGGTGCCGCTATCTGTGCCCCTACGGCGCGCTGATGGGCCTGGTGGCGCTCCTCAGTCCCGCCCGCATCCGCCGCGCCCACGAGCCCTGCATCGACTGCGGGAAGTGCGCGAAAGCCTGCCCGTCTCTGCTGCCGGTCGATCAGCTCGTCCAGATTCGCTCCGCCGAGTGCACCGGCTGCCTCGAGTGCGTTGCCGTCTGCCCCTCCCAAGGAGCGCTCGCCCTCGCCGTCCCGGGAAGACGCTCACTCTCGCCGTGGCTAATGGCCGCCGGCGTCGCCGCCCTGTTCCTGGGAATCACCGGCGCCGCCATGGCCACGGGCCACTGGGACATGAAAGTGCCGCTCGACATCTACCGTGACCTCGTGCCCCGCGCGCACGAGTTCGGACACCCTTAGTCGCGATCGCTCGCCAGCTCCACCGGAGGACTCACCTCCGCGGATTTCTTCGGAAACAGCAGCGAGCCGATCACCGAAGCCGCCAGCACGCTCGCAATAATCCCCAACGAGACCTGGATCGGGAAGTGCCCGCCGAAGGCCTGGTTCAGCCACACCATCTTGAGGCCTACGAAGATCAGCACGATGGCCAGTCCGTACTTCAACAGGTGGAACTTGTCCACCGCACCCGCCAGCATGAAGAACATCGACCGCAGCCCGAGTATCGCGAAGACGTTCGACGTGAACACCAGCAGCGGCTCCCGAGTCAGTGCAAAGATGGCCGGTACCGAATCCACCGCGAACACGATGTCCGTCATCTCCAGGAACAGCAGCGCCACCAGCAGCGGAGTCGCATGCAGCACCCCGTTCAACCGCACAAAAAACTGCTGACCGTGAAACGCCGGAGTGATCGGCACAATCTTCCGGAATAACCTGATCACAGGGTTCTTCTCCGGGTGAACCTCAGCCTCCCCGCCGAACATCATCCGGATGCCGCTGATGATCAGAAACACGCCGAACAGAATGACCACCCACTGGTACTGCATCAGTACCGCGCCGATCGCGATAAACATCGCGCGGAAGATCAGCGCTCCGAGAATGCCATAAAAGAGCACGCGGTGCTGGTACGCGCTCGGCGTCGCGAAATACTGGAACACCAGCACGAACACGAACATGTTGTCCACCGACAGCGAGTACTCGATGATGTAGCCGGTGAAAAACTGCAGCGCGATCGTCTTGGCGGTGGCGGGATCGAACTTCGCCGCGGAGTACTGATACAAAACAAGGCCGAAAATCACCGCCAGCGTCACCCACACCACGCTCCAGCCCGCCGCTTCGCGGAATCCGATGGCATGAGCCTTGCGGTGAAACACACCCAGGTCCACCAGCAGAAGCAGCAGCACGAAGAGCGTGAACGCTCCGTAGAACCACCAGTAGTCCGAGAAAGGGAAGAGCAGTGTGGGCATCAAGTCCTCAGCGAGGGCGGAAGGGCATCCGGCTTTCCGAACGCCCCTCGACAACCATTGTTAGCGTAATTGCGGCATTCCATGAACCGCCATCGACTCCAGCCGCGCAATACGCTCGCCCGTCGGCGGGTGCGTGCTGAACAGCCGGCCGAGTCCTTCAAGCGAAAACGGATTCGCAATGAACAGGTGCGCCGTCGCGGGCGACCCCGAGTGCATCGGAATCTGGTGGCTAAACCGCTCGATCTTCCGCAGCGCGTTCGAAAGACCCATCGGCCGTCCCGTTAACTGCGCGGCCTTGGCGTCCGCCACGTACTCGCGCGACCGCGAAATCGCCATCTGGATCAGCGAAGCCGCCATCGGCGCGACGATGATCCCGATCAGGCCCCCCAGCGGGCTCCCGCCCTCTTCATCGTCCGAGCGGCCGCCACCCAGCATCGCCCCCCACATCGCCATGTTCGCCAGCGTGCTCAATGCCCCGGCGAGCGTCGCCGCCACGGTCATGATCAGCGTGTCGCGGTTAATGATATGCGCCAGCTCGTGCGCAATCACGCCCTCGATCTCGTCCTTGTTCAACCCGCGCACCAGGCCGGTGGTCACCGCCACTGCCGCGTTCTGCGGGTTGCGCCCGGTCGCAAACGCATTCGGCGCGTCCTCGTCCATCAGGTACAGCCGCGGCATGGGAATGCCCGCTTTCCGCGTCAGGTTCTGCGTCATCGCAAACAACTCCGGTGCCTCGGCAGGCCCGATCTCCTGCGCATTGTGCATGCGCAGCACGATCTTGTCCGACCACCAGTACGACGCAAAGTTCATCACTACCGCGAGGCCCAGAGCGATCACCAATCCACCCCGTCCCCCGATTGCCTGCCCCATCACCAGAAAGAGCGCCGTCAGGGCGGCAAGTAATACGAAGGTCTTCAAAGTGTTCATCTTCCAGTCACCTCAAAACAACCGCCGGAACTCCTCCAACCGTAAGACCCGGGAACTCATCTCCCCGAGACGCTCAAAAAAAAGAGACCTCTCATGCCACGATACCAAGACCGCGGCACAAGAGGTCTCGATCTATGGAACCCGTTAAGGCCCCCACCCAGCGGACCGGATCTCCTTTTGAGAGACCGTGTTGACGATCCGCCGGACTCAGATTCTCGAGTGATCTACTCCCCTCGGAGTGTCCGTCGCCCACTTGGGGCGTCAGGACTTTGGATGTTGCGGCCGTTAAGCCGGTTTCAGAATCCTCTCCGCTAGAGCGACAGCTCCGGCGCCGCCACTTCCTCCAACGAGGGCGCTACCTTGCCCTCCCTCAGCGCCTGCCCGTATTCGTACCCTTTCGCGAACGCCCGCAGGTTCAAATCGCGCACTTTGGGCGGCACCACGTCGGCGATCGCACCTTCATAGTCGGCCGGCTCCAACAACCCCGACACCGCCGCGAAGAACCCCACCATCACAATGTTCAGGACAATCTTCCGCCCCAGCTCCTCCGCCAGCCGCGTCGCCGGTACGCCGAACACCTGCGCCCGGGCCGACGTCCGGTCGATCCGCACCAGCTCGTCTTCCACAATCAACATACCGCCCGGCTTCAGCGTCCCCGCGAACCGCGAATACGCCTCCTGTGAAAGCACCACCAGGACGTCCGCCTCGCCCACGTACGGGTAGAGGACCGGCTCGTCCGAAAGCACCAGTTGCGCACTCGAAGCTCCGCCCCGCGCCTCCGGACCGTAGCTCTCCGTCATCGTCGCGTAGCCACCGTGCTGAATCGCCGCTGCCCGGCCGAGCACCGTCGCCGCCAGCATCACACCCTGGCCGCCGAACCCCGCGATGCGTATCTCTTTTCTCATCGCTATTCCCCTCCGCAGTGGCACACGTCCGGCTCCAGGTACCGCTCGCCCAGGCTTTGGCTCAGCTGCGCCCGCATCATCGTCCCGTAATCGGGCCGGTCCCGGTCCACGAACTTGCCCACGACGATCTCGCCCGTCTTACTGAGACAAACGTCCCCCGTCGAGGCATTCGGCACCGTCTTGCTGTGTTCCTTGTAGAACTTCATCGCGTCCAGCCCGTCGCCCAGGCCGTTGCGCCGCTGGTAGAGCGTCGGGCACGGCGAAATCGCCTCGATGAAGCAGAATCCCTTCTTCTTCAACGCCTCGCCCATCGACCGCTCCAGTTGCTTCACGTGGTAGGTCGTCCACCGCGCCACGAACACCGCTCCCGCCGCCTCCATCAGGTGCGGCAAATTGAGCGGCGGTTCATAGCAGCCGTACGGGGACGTCGAAGTCGTCGACGTCGCCGGCGTGGTCGGCGCCACCTGCCCGCCGGTCATCCCGTAGATCAGGTTGTTCACGCAGATCACCTTGATGTCCACGTTCCGCCGCGCCGCGTGGATCAGGTGATTCCCGCCGATGGCCGACAGATCGCCGTCGCCCGAGTACACCACCACCGCCAACTCCGGGTTCGACAGCTTCAACCCCGTAGCGAAGGGAATCGCCCGCCCGTGCGTCGTGTGAAAGGAATCGAAGGCCGTATACCCGGCCACCCGACCCGTGCAGCCGATGCCGGACACAATCGCCACCTTGTCCCGGTTGAGGCCCGAGTTCATCAACGCCCGCGCAAAACAGTTCACCGTCGTGCCGATCCCGCACCCCGGACACCAGATGTGAGGGATTCGCTCTGTTCGCAGGTACTGCTCTACCGGATTCGGCTCCGCCGTCAGGTTCGCTTCCGCAACAATCGTGCTCATCGGGCTGCCTCCAGAATGGCGTTCAGAATCTCCCTCGGATCGTGCACCGTCCCGCCCGCGTGAGGCACCAGGACCGTCTTACATTTCCCGCCCGCCAGCCGCTCCACCTCGAGCGAGATCTGCCCCAGGTTGAGCTCCGGCACCACAAACGCTTTAGCGCGCCCGGCCAGTTCTCGAATCCGCCCTTCCGGAAACGGCCACACCGTCCGCAGCCGGAACTTTCCCACCCGCGCGCCTCTCTCTTCCGCCAGTTGAATCGCCCGTTGCGCCACCCGTGACGTGATCCCGTAGGAAACAACGATCACGTCCGCGCCCTCCGTGTCCGCCTCCTCGTAGTCCGCCACCTCCTCCGCGGCGATGGTGACCTTGTCCCGCAGGCGACGCACCAGCGTCTGCTGTGTCGCTGGCGTCATGCTCGGATAACCGCGCTCGTCGTGTGTCAAACCGGTCACGTGGAAGTGATACCCGTCCCCCGCGTGTGCCATTTCGGGAACCAGGTCGCCGTTGGTCTCAAACAGCTTGAACTCCTCCGGCGCCTTCTTGGTGAGCCGCCGGGGATACACATCAATCTCCTCCGCCTCCGGAATGACCACCTTCTCGGTCATATGCCCCACACACTCGTCCATCATCAGCAGAACCGGTGTGCGAAACCTCTCCGAGAGGTTGAACGCCTTGATGGCCAGTTCGAACGACTCCTGCGGCGAGTTCGGACACAGCGCAATCATCGGGTAGTCCCCGTGCGACCCCCACCGCGCCTGCATCATGTCCCCCTGCGCCGGCAGCGTCGGCAGCCCCGTCGACGGCCCGCCTCGTTGCACATCCATAAACACGCATGGCGTCTCGGTCATCGCCGCATACCCGATGTGCTCCATCATCAGTGAGAAGCCCGGTCCCGACGTCACCGTGAACGCCTTCGCGCCCCCCCACACCGCGCCCTGCAGCGCGATCGACGCGGCCAGTTCATCCTCCATTTGAATAAAGAGGCCGCCCACTTCCGGCGCCCGCGCAGCGAATCGCTCCACGATCTCGGTCGAGGGTGTGATCGGATACCCTGCGGCAAATCGCGCACCTGCGGCAAGAGCACCCTCACATGCGGCCGCGTCTCCGTTGAGAAAATGGACACCTTCCAGTACGCCCTGGGGATTAGCGCGCATCCTGGGCTCCCTTCTCCGCTCCCGCTTGGCTCTTGGCCGCCAGGCGGCGCGCATAGATCGCGAAGTCGGGGCAATACATGCCACACAGATCGCAACCCGAACATTTCTCAGGATGAACGACGTAAGGCGGGTGGTAGCCTTTGACGTTGAAGGCCGACGAAAGCGCCAGTACTTTCGTCGGGCAGAATTCAACGCAGAACCCGCAACCCTTGCATCGTTCGGCGGTGATGGTAACGTGGCCTCTCGGCATATGCATCCCTCCGTACGGTTCGGATCGCTGCACGCCAAGAGCCAAACGCGCTGATTGAAGAGTACAGGATCTGGAAGACTGATTGCAGTAGAATCGCGCCGGAGGCCGCCCAGGCGACTTCCGGGAGGCACTCTTATGAAGTTGGCATTGCTGGCCGCGGCCCTGACAACGGCCGCCTTCGCCCAGGAGTTCAGCGGACCCGCACAAGCGAAGAAGGGCTACGAATTCTTCTTCGGCGGTACCTCAAAAGGCGCGGCATGCGGAACCTGCCACGCCATGAAAGGCAAAGGCACCGCCGTGGGTCCAAACCTCGTCAACATTGCTCGCGTTCCCGCCCGTGCGATGGTTATGGCCATCAACTCCACCCGCACCCAACACGTCCAGGCGGTCAAAACCAAGACCGAGACATTCCCCGGCATGAAGGCCGCGGATACCGCCGACGGCTACGAAATCTACGACCTCAACCAGAACCCGCCCGCGCTCAAGAAATTCCCCAAGGCGGAAGTCAGCATGACGGATAACGCCAGTTGGAAGCACCCGGTGGAGGCCATGAAGCTCTCCGCCCAGGAACTCGCCGATATCATCGCCTACATCAAGTTCGCCGCTTACGGCGATAAGGCCGGCGTCAAAGCGGAAGACATCGAGTAGCGGCGGCACAGGAACTCCATCCCGATCCCGGAGGCCAGCGCCCGCTCCTTGCGGTCCGCCTGCATGCGGGCCGTCCAATCGACAAAGCCTCCATCGCACACCGGATAGCGAACCCCGTCGGGCGCGGCCGGCGAGATGCGAAGACACAGCCCGCTGTAATAGCCGAGACCTTCCAGGCGTGCCGTCAGCAGCCGGAACGTCGCCTCCGGAAACTCCGCCCGCAGCGGCCCGAAGACGCGCTCCTCCACCCGCGCCAGCCTCTCGGAAGGCGCAGCCTCCCCGTGCTCCGGCCTCCGTAGCCCGCGCTCCGCCAGGAATCGGGCGGTCCCTTGGAGATCGTGCGCGCGAATCTTCGCCCGGACCTCTTCGAGCGAAACCCCCGCCTCGCGCAACAGCGCTTCCGTCACCGCGTGATCCGTCACCTCCACCAACGGCTCCGCGCACCGGAACCCGGCCTCGTTCAGCATCCGGAAGAAACGCAAGGACACCGTCACGTGCTCCGCCAGGCTCTCCGTCTCGAACGAATCGCCGCCGCGGTCCCGCCCCGCCGTCACCAAGCAGAACAGCTTGAAGTGAGGCGAGAACCCCGGCTGGTCGAACGGCTGAGTGCGAATCACCCGCTGTGAAGCGCAGACCCGCACGTCTCCTGCCCGGTCCCCGCGCCGCCGCCGCCGCGCCGCCTCCATCGCCAGCCCCGTCGAAGGATCTCCCGACACCTCACACCCACGGAGCGCCGTCAGCACGTTGTTCTGGTCGATGCCCCCGAGCAGTGCGTGCGACGCAAACGGCAGCACCGGCGATAGCTCCACCGCTTCAAACCCCCGCGCCGCCTCGAACGCGCACGCTTCCACCCGGTTCAACAGCCGGGCGTCTACATCCGACGGCTGCGCCAGCGCTTTCTCTACCAACAGCCCGCTCGCCGCCTGCCCCGCCGCCCGCCCCCGAAACACCTCGAGCAACAGTGACTGCAGGTCCGCCCCCGCCATCCCCCGCGCCAGCACGTCGAGCAAACCCGGCAACCCGCTCTCCGCCTCAATCCGCTCGACAATCCGCCGCGCCATCCAATCAGCTTACAGTGAGGAGAATGAACGTTCAGATTTTCGGCCTGAAGAACTCCCAGGCCAGCCGCGCCGCCGAACGCTTCTTCAAGGAGCGCCGCATCCAGGTCCAGTACGTCGACCTCAAACAGCGGCCCATGTCCCCCGGCGAGCTCAAGCGCTTCACGGACCGCTTCGGCCTGCAGTCCCTGCTCGACACCACCGCCAAAGCCTACGAAGACGCCGGCCTACGCTACCTCAAACTGACCGAAGCCGACCTCCTCCGCCGCATCGAAGCCGACGGCCGCCTCCTCAAACTCCCCCTCGTCCGCCTCGCCAACAAACTGAGCGTCGGCCACGACGAAGAAGCCTGGAAAGCGATGGCCGCCGAAGCCGCCGCCGCCGCCCGCTAACGCTTCATACCCTTCAAAATATCGATGCTCCCGTTCGCGTTCGTCAGCCGCATCTCGCACCCGCCCGCCCCGATCTTCCCGTTCAGCGTCCCGTCCGGCACCGCCCCGCTCACCGCCACCTCCGGCTCCGAACAGATCTTCCCAAACGACGTCTTCGCCGCCACCGTGTAGCCCGCCCCGTCCGGCACCGTCACCCGTATCGGCCCAAAGCTCGTCCGCAGAATCAGCGGATGGCACCCCTTGGCCGGCTTCGCCACTACCGTGACTGACCCATTCTGGTTCTCCACCGTCACTGGCCCGCCCGCGTCTTCTACCGTCACCCCCCCAAACGTCGTCCCCGCCGACACCTCACCGCCCACCCCCAACAGCCGCACGGAACTGTTGGCGCCCTTCACCCGCGCGTCCCCCTTCACCGACCGCACTTCAATCGCCCCGAAACTGTTCTCCACCACGCTCGACCCGCCCACGTCCTCCACCACCACCGTCCCATTGCTCGCCCGCACCGACACACTCCCGCCTACGCCCGTCGCTGTCACTTTCGAAAACGAGGTCCGCAGGTCCGCCGTCCCCGTCACCCCACGCACTTCCACCGGTCCGTTCTGGTTCTCCACCAGCAGCTGCCCCTTGGCGTCCACCACCCGAACCGCCCCGAAGCTGTTCGTCACGTTCGTCGCGCCGCCCGAGTTCGTTACCTCGACTTCACCGTTGTTGTTGCGCACCGTCGCACCCTTCGTCGCCCGCGCCACCACCACCTTGCCGAACCGGTTGCGCACCTCGGCCAGCCCCGTCACGTTCTCCACCGTCACCGCGCCGTTTGCCCCCTCCACCACCACATCGCCCTCGTTGCGAAGCACCTCCACCGGGCCGAACGAGTTCTCAATCCGCTGCGCTCCCTTGCCGCTCGAGAACGACACCCGACCGTTCGCATTGCGAATGATTGACGGCGCTCCCAGTCCCGCCACGTTCACCTCGCCGAACCGGTTCCGCAAATCCAGAGGCGCCGTCTCCGGCATCACAATGTCGTAGTTCACGGAGAAAGACCGCCCCCGTCGCCAGAACCAGCTGCTTCGCTCCTCTTCCGGGTACTGCGTCCGTACCGATACCGAACCCCCCGCCTCCTGCACCATTACCTGGATCGTATCCACGCACTTCTTGGCTTCTTCCGCGGTATCGGCCGAACACCGGATCGTCGCCCGCACCGTCACGTCGTTCCTCGGCTGCGTCCGTATATAAACGCCGCCCATGCTGTGCTCCACCCGCACCGCGCCGCCCTTACCCAGCGCCACCGTCTTCTCGAAGTTCTTCGTCTGCTCGTCTCGCGCGAACGCCAGCCCGGCAAGCATCAATAGACTAATTCCGATTCGCATTTCGTAGCCACTCCTGAAGCGTCGCCTGCTTCTCCCGGTACAGCGACGCCAGTTCCGTGCGCAAGTGCGCGTTGTACTGATTCCGTTCCACGTTGCTCTTGATCTCGGCGATCGCCGAATCCAGCAGCACCAGCTTCTCGCGGTAATTCGCCGCCAGCGGCGACGGGTCGCGCTTCAAATCGGCCTCCGCCAGCAGCGCCAGCTTCTCGATCGACCGCGCATACGCCACCTCCGCCACCTCCAGCTCCCGCAGCGCCTGCTCCGTTAACAGGTCGCGGCTCGCCCGCGACGACGGCTCGCCGCCGCCCGCCCCCTGCCACCGCCAGACCCCGAACACCGCTACCAGAACCGCTGCCGCCGCGGCCAGCCGCCACACCGGCATCGCCCGCCGGCGCCTCGGCTCCGCTTTCAACGCCACCTCGATCTTCGGCCACAGCGTGGGACTCTCCCACTCCGCGTGCAGCTCCCGCGCCGCATTCGAAAGCTCCGTCCACAGGTAGAGCTCCCGCCGGCACCGCTCACACTCCTTCGCATGCGCCCGCAAGTCCGGCAGCAGTTCGGGCGATTGCACCGCCCGGTCGAAGTCCTTGCATTCGATCCTCACTGCCCGCCCTCCGTCAACAACCGCCTCAGCTCCCGCTTCGCCTCAAACAGCCACGCCTTCGACGTCCCCTCCGGCACCTGCAAGATCTGCGCTACCTCCGAGTGCCGGTACCCTTCCACTTCGAACAGCCAGAACACCATCCGGTAGTTCGGGCTCACCTTCTTCAATGCCGAATCGAGCGCCACTCGCAGCGGCGCGCTCGGCGCCTTCGACACCAGGTCCACAGTCACGTTCTCGCCATCGGGCCTCGGCTTCCTCAGCGCGTCGTAACAGGTGTTAATCAGGATCCGGCACATCCATGTACCAATCGCCGACTGACCCTGAAACCCGTTCACGCCGCGAAAGACCTTCAAAAACGTCTCCTGAACCGCGTCCTCGGCATCCTGCCGGTTCCCCAACATGTGTAGAGCGATGCTCTTCAGCCGCCCCGCATGCGATGCGTAGAGCTGCTCGTACGCGCGCACGTCGCCCCGCCGGCACGCCGCCAGCAGTTCGTCGTCCCCAGCAAACGCTGCCGGTTTCCCGGCGATCGGCACGCTCACCGTCAATTCACCCCTTTCGACGGAACGCCGGCGCGAAAGGTTGGATATAGTAGCGGCCGATGTTATTCCTCATCCTTCTCATCCTCTTCCTGCCTGCCGCCGCCCAATCCGCGGGCAACCCCGACCTGCTGTCCAAAGCCTGGCAGGCACGCTGGATCGCCCCCGCCTCCGGCTCTCCCTTTGACTACGGCGTCTACCACTTCCGGCGTTCCTTCGATCTGGAGCGCAAGCCGGAGCGCTTCCTCGTCCACCTCACCGCCGATCAACGCTATCAGCTTTTCGTGAACGGCCGGCGCGTCGTCTCCGGCCCCGCTCGCGGCGACCTCTTCCACTGGCGATACGAGTCGGTAGACCTCGCGCCCTACCTCACCTCAGGCCGCAACGTCCTCGCCGCCGTCGTCTGGCACTTTGGCGAACACACGCCCATCGCCCAGATCTCCTACCGCGTCGGCTTCCTCCTCCAGGGCGACGGCGCCCTCGAGAAGGTCGCCAACACCGGTCCCGACTGGCGCACCCTCCGCAATGAAGCCTACTCGCCCGTCGTCGTCACCCACGCGGAACTCCGCGGCTACTACGTCGCCGGCCCCGCCGAACGCTTCGACGCCGCCCGCTACCCCTGGGGCTGGGAGCAGCCCGCTTTCGACGATTCCTCTTGGCCGAAGTCCGTCCCCCTCGACACCGGAGCCCCTCGCCCCGCCCGCGACGCCCACAGCCGCCACATGCTCGTCCCCCGCCCCATCCCGCTCATGGAAGAACGTCCCGTCGAGGCCCCCCGCCTGCGCCGCGCCGAAGGCATCCATGCCGCGGCCCTGCCCGTCACCGTGCCCCCCAACACGAAAGCCACCTTCCTCCTCGACCAGTCGGTGAATACCGCCGGCTACCCCGAGCTCACGCTCTCCGGCGGCGCCGGCGCCACCCTTCGCCTGGGCTACGCCGAGGCACTCTTCGACCCCAAAACCCGCGCCAAGGGCAACCGCGACGAGATCGAAGGCAAGATCTTCGTCGGCGCGAAGGACACCATCCTCCCCGACGGCGCACCCCGCCGCGTCTATCGCCCCCTCTGGTGGCGCACCTGGCGCTACCTGCAACTCTCCGTCGAAACCGCCGCCGCCCCCGTCACCGTCGATTCCCTCGCCGCCGCCGCTACCGGCTACCCCTGGGTCCGCAAAGCATCCTTTGACGCCGCACCCGAAGAACTCCGCCGCATGCTCGACGTCGGCTGGCGCACCCTTCGCCTCTGCACCCATGAAACCTACATGGACACGCCCTACTACGAGCAGCTTCAGTACGTCGGCGACACCCGCATTCAAGCCCTCGCCACGTTCTTCGAAACCGCCGACGGCCGCCTCGCCCGCAATGCTATCGAGCAGGTGAACTCCTCGCGCACGCCCGAAGGCGCTACCTACAGCCGCGCCCCCTCCGCCCTCCAGCAGTACATCCCCGGCTTCTCCCTCTGGTGGATCGGCATGCTGCACGACTACTGGATGTACCAGCCCGACGAGGCCTTCGTGAAGGAGATGCTCCCAGGCGCGCGGGCCGTGCTGACCTTCTTCGGCTCCCTGCAGAAACCCAACGGCTCCCTCGGCCCGCTCCCCTGGTGGCCGTACGTCGACTGGGTCAACCAATGGCCCAATGGCATGCCGCCCGCCGAGCAGGACGGCTCCTCAGCCCCGCACGACCTGCAGCTGCTGCTCGCCTATCAGTGGGCCGCACGCATGGAGGCTGCCCTCGGCTCCAAGGCCCACGCCGCCGAGTACGCCGCCCGCGCCGAGCGCCTCACCGCCCTCATCCCCAAGCTCTACTGGGACGAGACGCGAAAGCTCTACGCCGACACCCCCGCAAAACAGAAGTTCTCCCAACACGCCAACGCTCTCGCCGTCCTCGCCGGCCTCACCAAAGGCGAAGCAGCTCGGGCCCTCATGGAGCGTACCGTCGCCGATACCACGCTCGCCCCCGCCAGCATCTACTTCCGCTACTACCTGAATCGCGCCGCCATCGAAGCCGGCCTCGGCGACCAATACCTCGACTTACTCGATGAATGGCGCACCATGCTCTCCCGCGGCCTCACCACCTGGGCCGAAAAAGCCGACCCCACCCGCTCCGACTGCCACGCCTGGGGCGCCAGCCCGAACATCGAACTCTACCGCACCATCCTCGGCGTCGACTCCGCCGCCCCCGGCTTCAAACGCGTCACCGTCACTCCACACCTCGGCAAGCTCGACCACGCCTCCGGCAGCGTCCCCCACCCCGCCGGCGAGATCCGAGTTGCGCTAAAGCGCACCGGCCCGGCTCATCTCGAAGCCGAGATCCACCTCCCTGCGGGCGTCACCGGCGAGTTCTCCTGGAACGGTACCCGCACCCAGCTCGCCCCAGGCCGCAATCGCTTCGTAAAGCATGGGGTGCTTAAACGCTCTGGGGATGGCGGCCCGGCAACGCTCCTCCCCGTGGTGGACGCGGTTCGACCTTCGGTGCCTGCCCACCGTTCGCTTCACCGGGAAGTTTCGACTTCACTTGGGGTCGGGAGCGCTGAGGAGACGGACGGTTCCGTTCATGGGCAAAGTAGCCAATCGGGAACCATCGGGTGAGAACTTCACACCGTATACCTGGACCGGGAATGGGATCGTGAGCAAGTGATCACCCGTCTCGACATGCCAGATACGAACGGTCTGGTCTGTTGAACCGGAGGCAAGGCGCGAGCCGTCGGGCGTGAAGTCAATGGCGTAGATGAGTTCTGTGTGTCCCACCAGGGTCCGCAGAGGGCGGCCGGAGGGTAGATCCCACAGCAAAATCTTGCGATTCCCGCCTGCTGTCGCAAGTAACTTTCCCGTTGGGTGAAACGACACGGCGTAAACGCCGCCCGATTGCGGCGGGAGCCGGATGACCACGGCGCCTGTCTCACGGTCGAACACCGCGCCTTCGCCACCGGTCCAAGCGACTGCCACCCATCGGCTGTCCGGGGAGAATGCCCCGCTGTAGATTTCGCCTGTACCACCGGTTAGGGTATGAAGGAGCTTCCCGGAGGCCGGGTCCCAGAGTTTGCCGGAGGGTCGTGAAGAGGGAGAGAAGACCGTGCGGCCGTCCGGGCTCCATGCAACGCCGGCGGCGCGGCCGTTACGGACTTCCTCCAACGTACTAAGCACTTCGCCGTTGGAGGCGTCCACGAGAAGAAGGCGGCCGTCGTTGCCGCCGCTCACTAGACGACGTCCATCGGGGCTGAAGGCCACGGCGTTGGCCGACTGCTTGTGTACGGGCTTCTGCCATATCTCCCGGCCCGTAGCCTCGTCCCAGAGCCCAAGCGTGCCACCCCATCCAGCGGAAGCGGCGCGACGGCCATCGGGGGAGAACCCCAAGCTGTAGACGTCGGAAGAATGCTTCCAAAGATCGCGGGAGTCATCGGCCCATTCGCTATCCCACCAACGCAGCGTGCCGTCGGCGGCGGCGGTCACCAGGTATTTGCCGTCGGCCGCTAAGGCTACCCCATTCACCGAGGCTGTGTGGCCGTGCAGCACGCGCACCTCTTCGCCGGTGAATGGGTTCCAGAACCGCAATGTCTCATCAGAGGACGCACTGGCCATCCAGGCGCCATTCGGCCCAAAAGCAACAGCGTTCGCCCAGCGGGAATGGCCAGAGAACTCCCGCAACAACCTCGCATCGCGCGAGTCGAACAGGCGCACCAGGTTGTCTTTGGTCGCGGCGGCGAGCGTCTTCCCGTCGGGAGCGTAAGCCACGCACTGGAGGGCCGGATATGTTCCCTTCCGTGCATCGGACTTGTGTTCGGCCACGGGTTTCCCTTCGCCGTCCACGGCAAAGATCCCAATCCAGCCATCCCAAGTCCCGGCCGCAAAATGACGTCCGGCGGGGTGGAATGCAAGCGACACAATGGGCTTCACCCCGTATTCAGCTTTCCACAGCAGAAGGTCCCTTTCGTAGTCCCACAAATGGATCCAACCCTTGACGCCGGTACCCGGGACGAATGTCCACGTGGCGGCGGCGAGCAGCGAACCATCGGGACTCCAGGCCACCGCGCCCATACCGTTGCCCAGCTTTTCGTACACACGCACCGGGCTGGCTTCCGTGTCGGACCAGACACGGACAGCGCCATCTGAGCCCATGGAAGCCAGGTGGATCCCTCCCCGGCGAAATGCAGGCGACCATGTGGATGCCGTATGGCCGGCAAGTGTCGCCACCGCGGCGCCAGTCTTCGCGCTCCACAATCTGACGGTCTTGTCGCCGGAGGTGGTGGCCAGCAGTTGACCATCGGGGCTGGCGGCCAACCCCGTGATAGGTGCATCGTGCGCCTGGACTTCAAACAGGCTCTGATTCGCCAGAGCATTGAGGTATCGCCATTCCCAGCCGCGATGGGCCGGCGGAGCATTGGCCAGCCAGCGCCGCGCCTCGGACGTCTCATGGAGACGCAGGAATCCGTTGGCCGCGGCGACGGATGCACGGTAAAGCTGCCAGGTCTCCGTCTGAGCCGAAATGCTGCCGGCCAGAACCAGTGCTAAGGCGGCCAACCTCACGCGACCTTCTCCTTGATGATGTCGAGGACCTCGGCCCACGCGCGGCGCATTCCGTCGGCGGCGGCACGGTCGGGCAGGCGAGTGTGGTTGAGAACGATGGAGGTCTTCGACCCGGAGACCGTGAGTTTGACTTCGACTTCCTCGACAGCCTGGTGCCCGGCGCCGGCCCAGGTGAACTTCATCATCTTGGCGGGAGCGAGGCGCTTGAACACGCCATGATGCCCGTCACCGTCGTCGAAAGCACCGCCTTCCGCTAGGTCGAACCTCGCCTTGGCGCCCATCCACGATGCGATATCGAGCAAAGCCTCGAAGATCTCCCCTGGAGACGCGCCGACGGACTTGGTGACGCAGATGTTGTAGCCCCGGATCGACGAATCCTTTTCGAGGGCCCCTCGAGCCTTCTCGTACTCCACCGCCAGCGTGGTCGCCCACCAGCCATCGACTTGCCGCTCTCGCAACAGGTAGTCGGTGATCGCCTTACGTCCCAGTGCGACACCGCCTTTGGCGTCGAGGTCGGAAAACCACGCCTCGAACGGCAGACCTGTTGCGATCTGAGCGGCGGCGGAGTTGATTTCCTGATCGGGGTTATAGCTTACCTTCACGGTTGTCCTCTGAGCTATCCTAAGCCGCGCCCCGGTGCAGGGCTTGGACAAATACGAACTCATTCAAGGATCATCCCCTGGGAACTGCCCTCGCGCGCGGCCAGGAAACCGGTTGGAGAAACACCGGCAAACCGGCGGAAGTCGCGATTGAAGTGTGACTGGTCAAAGTAGCCGCACGAGTGGGCGATGCGACCCCAGTCAACGGTCGCCGCGGCGCGAACCTGTTCAACGCAGCGAGAGAACCGGATCAGGCGCGCCAGTTGTTTCGGGGAGAGACCGGTTTCCTCGCGCACGCGCAGTTCGAGGTAGCGGGGACTACAACCTATCTCCTCCGCGACGGCCCGGATGGCGACTTGTCCTCCGGAGGCCAATAGGCGCGAAACGGCCCGGCTGACCGCGGGGTGCGCACCCCAACGGCCACAGCGAACGCGGCTGCGCAGGAAATCCTCAAACAACAGGAATCGTCCGGCCACCGAAGGACTTTCTTCCAGGCGGGAGGCGAGCACGTCGGCTTCGCGCGCGATTACTTCGTCCAAGGCGACCACGCGACCGGTGAGTTCACCACCTGCGATGCCCAACAACGGTCCGGCATGGGCGGGGTGAAGACTGGCGGCAATCAACTGAGCGGCAGTGGGACTCTCGATCTCCAGGCACGCGGTTTGCAGGCCGGACACCCACGAGCGTCGGAAGATGCGCGTGGCGTGCGCAGCCTCGTGCAAGTGCAGGTGCTGGGGTCCGCCGAAGTTGATCATCAGCTCGACGGACTGGCGGGGCAGCACGCGCTCACGGAAAGCGACCGTGCGGGCTTCGGTGGCCCACAGGCCGGCAACGTGCTCGCGAAGGTCGGCAGCCGGAGTCCATAGATGTAAACTCCAGGGGCCCGCCGGCGATTCGAATCGCAGTGTCTGCAGCCGAACGCCCTCCCCCTGGCCCATTTCCAGAGCCTAGCAAACCGCTGCACGGGCTAATCGTGGACTCCCTGTTTCAGGCTTCCGAATCCTGTCGACAACTCCGATGAGAGGCGAACCCACGCAGGAACGTCCTCGCGGCCGGCCACCCACCCGTCGGAAAGGCGTGTTGACCGTGGAATACTGCCAGGCCACTTGTGAGACCGCCTCCCCGTCGTGCAGGCGTTTCGAACGTCCACAATCCGTCCGCCGCTGGCTACCACAGCGCTCTTTCACGAGATTCAGTGGCTTGCTGGGATCTGAGAATTCGCGGCCAGGCGCGGAAGTCTCGGTACCGTCTTGCGCGATCAGGGTGGTGGTGGCGGGCACGGCCTGAACAACCCTCCGACGACTACGATGCCCTGCGTTCGGCTCAGGCGCTGGCCGCGCGGGCAGTCCCCCGCGTCCCTTCCGGCCGCGCCTGCCTTCGCACCCCAACCGCCATCGTAAGTGGAATCGCCAGAACCGGCAACGCAACAGTCCAGCCGGGTACTTCCAACCCGGAAGCGAACGTCAACGCGATCCCCACGAAGGCCACGAGGAGTACGGCGAGGATCAAGTTCATCCCCGACTCCCTCAGTTCCGCGCGAGTGCTTCTCGCCGCCGTGTCTGCGGTCGCGGCGAAGATCAGCAGGCCGTACACCTGCATGAGCCGACCGGCCACCGACCCGGTCGCGTTTTACAGAACCGGATGGACGATCACTTCGGCCACGAGATAGGCCAGCAGGCAGCCCCAGGCCCCGAATATCGCCCAGACGGACAGACGGCTCTCGCCCACACGCTTCGGTCGCGGGAACGTGACGAAGAAGCGGAGCAGCACCGGTGGGATGTGTCGGATTCTGGACGAGGTTTTGGTTTCAAATTGCCGCGCCGCTGGACTACGAATTGCTCGCTAATATGAGACAATAAGGTCTGATGCTGGGACTTCCGATTCTGTTCCTTTCGCTAGCCGCCGGTATTCCCGGGCCGTCCTCTGGCCCACCCACGAACAAGCCCGCCGGCGAATGGACCGCCACCTGGACCAGCGGCATCGCCCAGCGCATGCAGCTCTCTCTCGGTGGCACGTTCGGTCGCGGGCCCGCCCAGCAGAACCGCCTCACCCTCACCCGTACCAACGTCTTCCGCGCCCGCGACACCCTCCAGTTCTACGGCTGGGGCACCACCGACCTTCGCAGCGCGAACACCGACTTCGAAGCCGGCGTACGCTACCGCACGCCGCTCCGCAAGCTGGCGGGCGGCACCCTCATCGGCGGCACAGGCCTCGAACATTGGAACTTTCCCAGCGTCTTGGGCGGCACGAAGGACCTCGCCCTCGATAGCTACCTCGCTTGGGCCGGCGGCGAAACCTTCCCCGTCACCATCTCCGCCAACGGCAAGACGCTCCTCGTCTCCGACCTACCCCGCGGTACATTCCTCTGCCTGCAGGCCCTGCACACCCAGCGTCTCTTCACCACTCACGGCGTGGCCTTCGCAGTGCAACACGGCCCGAGCTACGTCTATAGCTGGCATCTCTACGGCAAGGACGGGAACCGGGTCTTGCGCTACTACGGCACCCTGCTCGCCTCCCGCGGCCGCTGGACCGCCGAACTCATGTTCCGCCCCCAGGCCGGTCTCCAGCCCCGCATCCCCGACAACCGTTACTGGTCCGCCTCCATCACCCGACGCTTCGGCGGCCGCTGACGCTACCGCTCCTCTCCCCGAGACCCCCGCGCCCTGCCCTTCGGGTCCTCCATCCACTCCGCCAACTCCTTCGGATTCACCTTCAACTCCACCACCACCGCCTCGGAATCCTCGAGCGTCGCCACCATCAGCTTCCAATCCTTACCCGCCGGCTTTGCATAGATGAAGGTCTGCTCGTTCTGGCCATCCACCCGCACGAACGGCTTCCAGTCCAGCCCCACCATCTTCGCGAGCGATTCCGGCTCCGGATGCCGCCCGACATCCTCGAAGATCGCCAACCGCAGCCCCCTCGCGCCGTGAGGCTTCGCTACCTTGACTGCGAAGTTCACCAGACCCATCAGCGGAATGCCCATCTTCCGCTTCCCGTAATGCGACTCCAGGCTCCGCACCAGCACCTCGAAGTCGTCCGCGGCCGGTAGGGCGACCGCAGTGAGCACCGCAAGCAGAATTGCCTTCCTCATCGCCAGGACCTCCGTCCAAACCGCGGCAGCCCGAAGTGCCCGCCCAAATCGGCGACCTCCTCCGGCTTGATCGCGCCCTCCACATACACCACCGTCAATTCGCGCGGCTCGGCCACAACCACTGCCAGTCCGTTTAACTCCTGCCCTTGCGGCCGGAAGTACACGTCCGTGTTCTCACCGAGCTTCGACCTCACCTCCACGGCCTTCTGCCACCCGCCGCCGGTCGAATACTGCGACCGCAGCGCGTTCAGCTCCGCCGCTCCGTACGTCTGGTCGCGGTCGAATTCGAAGCTCCGCACCACCACGTTCTTCAGCCCCGCCACCATCTTCTTCACGCGCGCTTCTTCCGGGTTCCGCTCCGATAAGAACGCCGCCGCAAACTGCAGCAGCTTCGCGTCCATCGTCACCGTCACCGTCTCTCGCGCGTCCTTCGACAGCCGCTCAATCTCCGGCGGCAGCGTAGGCGCTTGGGCAAAGGCGGCCGCCGCGGCGGCCATCAAAATCGGTAGGAATCGCATCATGTCGCTCTCCACCTCCAATTACGGCGGAGAGCGCCCCGGCGATGGCAGTTTTTCCGTAGTGGTCGCGCCGACTCCCGCGCCGAGAACTGTTACACTCCGCAGATGTCCGTGATGCGAACGCTGGTTCTCTCGAGTATCCTCGCGGCATTACTCACGGCTCAGGCTGCTCCAGACACAGCCGCCGTGGAGGCCGCGGTCAAAGTCTTGTTCGACGCGATCCATCGCGGAGATCTCGACGCCCAACGCCAGGCGTTCAGCAAAGAGGCGGCCTTTTATCTTGCGGCGGGAACGAAGGGCGATCCCAGTAAGCCAATATCGAGCCGCATGATCGGCTCAAACAAGGCCTGCGCTCTCTACGTGAGACACGTCCAGATGATAACCCCGGACGCAGCGTACGTCGTCGCGCTGCGCCGATGTCCAGACGCACCGCCGCCGCGTAGTTCAGGAACTCTCGACATGACGTTGAGGCGAGAATCGGCAGGGTGGAAGGTAATGAGCTGGCGGGAAGCACTGTTGGAAGAAGTGGCACGCGTGAAGGCAGACACACCTGCTGATAGCGGGTCAGAACTGCTGGATTCGGACGAACGTGCCGAGGGTTGGAAAAGCCTGTTTGATGGCAAATCGTTCCGTGGCTGGTCGAGCCCGTCCGGAGACGAAGCGCCCGCCTCCTGGCGCGTCGTTGATGGAGCACTTGCCACGGTTCCGCGCAGCGCCGGGGTGCCTGTTCGCTCGTTGCGCACTCGTCAGGAGTACACGAATTTTGATTTCAGGTTCGAGTGGATGACGAGCGAGGGCGCTAACTCAGGCTGTATCTACCGTCTGTTCACAGTGGCAGATGGCATGGAATATCAGATCGCTGATGACAACGGGGATGCCGGAGCCCGTGCCGACCCCCGTCAACGCTCGGGCGCGTTGTACGGTGTGACAGCCGTACAGCCGTCTGTCGCCCGGCCTGTAGGCGAGTGGAATGATGCGCGCATTCGCGTAACCCGCGAGCGAATTGAGCACTGGCTGAACGGGGCGAAAACGGCTGAGTTTGAGGTCGACGTTCCCCTGCCCAGTCCGATCGTCTTGCAATATCACTTCACGGAAGTGAAGTTTCGGAACCTTCGGATTCGTGAACTTCCCTGACGCTCCGGTAGTGTCAGTTTCGATTTCCACAGGCTTGAGTTCCCCGGCTCTCGATATCGTTCGGAAGGTGACCGGCGAGCGTGCGATCCTCGTGCCAGGCGCCAGAAGAACCGCGCAGTACGCGACGAAGGGGCCTCGGGCTAGGCTTCTAAGGCCTGCTACCTGATCTCAAACAGGAATGTGAGCCCAAGCTGTATCGCTAGGACTGCGCTTTGATCTAGTCGTCCAATCTTCGTCTTCAATCTCTCTACCGCCAAAACACGGATTTGTTCCGATAGGGCAACGCTGTCCGCGAGCGTATCTTTGAAGGATGGGTCAGTGATGATACGCTCCCTTGGAATCAAGATGTTGTGTTGGCTTTTCTTCTCCGTCTTGGTAGAGAGCGGTATGCCAACGACGGTGTTGCGAACCTTGTTGATCGATGTCCTGGAAACGATAACGTAAGGTCGCCGCTTATACTGTTCGGAGCCGACCGTGTGTCCCTGGGGCACATCCGCCCAATACACATCGCCCAACTGAATGACGCTCACGCCGCTGGCTCACGGAGCATGTCCCACTCTGACTCAAAGAGGAGTTGCTGATCCTCCTCATCCGGTGTTGCCGGCTCAACACTCACTTCTTGTGGTGGACTGCAGGAATCAAGGATCTGCCTGAGGCACGCGTACGCGTCAACTGCCGACCTAAGCCCGTCTACAACTACTTCAGACACCTCTGGGTACAGGGGTCTTGAGGTCCTCAGCGACGTAGTCAAGCAATCAAGGTGAAACCTGGTTCGGATGGCATGGTAAAGGAAATGCGGTACCTGCTCCTCCGCCTCTTTGTTGTCGCCGAGTTCTTGGCTGCTTATCTGTTGCGAAAGATCCGCAATTTTTCGCACGGTCCATGCTGTGAAAATCGCCTGATCTCTCACTTGGGCACCGAGAAGAGATGCCACATCTTCTTCACGGAGGTCGGACTCAAGCTCGCAGATAGACTCGGCGGAAATCCTCTCAACGGCGGGCTTGCTGAGAATACTCCCGATCAGATTAGCAAACAACACTACGATCCTGGCGTAGTCGGGAAAGACCGCGTTCCTCAACGCATCGAAGTCAGGTGCTGTTCGCTTCTCGATAGCGCGAAGGATCATGTCGTCCAGGACTTGCCGTATCCCGTTAGCCACATCCAGCGCTTCCGGGGACAACTGGAGCGAAACACTCTTCTTTTTGGGCAGCAAGAATGCAATGAGTTCGCCGACGAATCCCGCCGACGCATTCGGCCGTTCTGCAATGTGTGCGACAGTCATACGGTGCGACCCCTCACTCGTAATGGACGCTTAGACACGACAATGAGCTTCATTTGGTAGAGCGACGGCTGAGGGTGCGCCTGCGCAATTCCAATCCCACTGATTGTACATGACTATCCTTGTGGCTGAAATCCGTCAAAACTCTCACTGGAGCCGATGCCCTCACCCGCCAGCGACCAGCGTCGACGCCATCTGATCCGCCCCGACCCGGCGCTTCACCCCGTTGAAAATCATCTCCCTACAACAGCCCCGCCGCCATCTCCTTGAAGCCCTCGTACTCCATCGCCCCCAGCCGCGCCTCCCGAATCGTCCCGTCCCGCCCGATGGCGAACGTCACCGGTCGCGCGCCCAACTCTTCCAGGAATCGCGCCCCGCCCGGCGCCACCACCCCCACCCGCGGCAACTCCGCTCCCGGGCGCGAGGCAAATCGCTCCACCACCTCGCGCTCTTCATCGGAGATCGCCACCACGTGCACACCCCGCGCCTCCAACTCCTTCGCCGCCCGCGCTAACCCCGGCATCTCCTCCCGGCACGGACCACACCACGTACCCCAGAAGTTGAGAATCACCGGCTTCCCCCGCCACTCCTCCGCGCTGCGAATGACACCGTCGCCGCTGAGCACGTAGCGAAAGGCCGGCACCGCCTTGCCCTCAAAAGCGCGCAGCACCTGCGCCTCATCCCGCCGGTACTTCGAAACGACGAACATTCCGGCGAGACTCGCCGCCAACAGCAGAAGCCCCTTCCCCCGCGGGCTCATTTCTTCCCGGAGATAGCGTACAGCTGGTTGCGGTTGGCGATGAACATCGTGCCGTTCGCAAACACCGGCGTGCAGTACACGGAACTCCCCATGTTCATCTCCGCCAGCACCTTCAGCTTTGGCCCCGCCTCCAGCACCACCACGTCGCCGTCCTCATCGCCCATGTACACCTTGCCGTCCAGCACCATCGGCGAACCCCACACCGCCGCCAGCATGTCGTGCGTCCAGTGCACCTTCCCGGTCTTCGCATCCAGCGCGTGCAGGAAGCCGCTGAAATCCGCCATGTACACGATGCCTTCATGAATCGCCGCTGTCGAAATCGACCGCCGGATCTTGTCGAAGTGCCACACGCGGCCCTTCATCGTGATGTCGCCGCGCTGCGTCGCGTCGATGCAGTACATGTGTCCCGGGCCCTCGCCGTGCTCCGGGTCCTGCCCGTTGGCGATGTACACGCGATCCTCGTAAATCACCGGCGTCGAGATCACCTCGTTCCGCGTCTTCGGCCACACCGAATCCTTCGGATTCGTATCGAACTCCCACAGCTTCTTGCCCGTTTCGGCCTCATACCCGCGTACCCAGCCGTCCCCCTGCGCGCTCACCACCTGCAGCACCCCGCCGATCGTACCCACCGCCGGCGACGACCACTGCCCGTGCAGAATCTTGTCGCCCACGGAGTTGTCTTCCCACACCAGCTTGCCGGTCTTCTTGTTCAGCGCAATGATCGACGGCGCCTTCGGCGACGGAATGTTCACGTGGCTCTCGTCCTGCCCGTTCGACGTGCTTAGGAAGATCAGTTCGCCCCATGCCACCGGCGACGAGTTCGCCAGGTTGTGCTGCTGCACACCCAGTTCCTCCATCATGTCGTACTCCCACACCACGTCCGCGTCCTTCGGTCCCTTGTACTTCTCGTTGGTCACTGGCCCGTCGTTTTCCTTGTCGTAAAAACCCTCGGTGTCCAGGCACACCACCACGCCGCGATTGGTCACGTAGTAAAGCCGGTCGCCTTCCACCAACGGCGAAGACGCCACGCCCTGGTACGGCCAGTCGTTCACACGCCCCGCCGCCAGCTTCTCCGACGTCTGCTGCCAGAGATACTCCCCGTCCGATTCGCGAAACGCCATCAGCACGCCGCGGTCGCCCGGCTGCTTGTCGTCCCGCAACCCTTCGTTGTTCGTCCCGACGAACACCTTGCCGCCCGCCACCACCGGGTTCCCGTACGTCTGCGAACCCAGCGCAGCTACCCATTTGATGTTTTCCTTCTTGGCGACATCCCACTTCACCGGCGCGCCCGTCGCCTTCGAAACCATGTTCCGATCAGGCGAGCCGCCCCACATCGGCCAGTCCCCGGAACCCGGATCGCCGGCCCGTACGCCCACCGCCAGCGCTAGCGCGCCCCCCGCCACCGTCAGCACGATTCTCTTCGTCATTGGTTCGATGTCACCTTGATGTTGTCGAAAAATACTTCGAAGGGCGCATCGGCATAGATGCCGGGGCTCCCCTTCAGATTCGGAATCGGGTCTACCCGCTCGATCATCCACTCCGCCGGCTCGGCTTCGCTCGCCGGCCACGCCTTACCGCGCGCCCGCACCTTGCCGTCCGCCGTCGGCTCCACCGTCAGCTTCAGCCGGTACCACGTATCGCTCTTCCATGCGAACGGCTTCGACACCGTGCGTTCGGTCTCCGGCTGCCAAGGCGCCAGGTCGATCCGCTGCGAATTGCCGAACAGCGACAACTGGTACCGCTGCGCCACCACCCCCGCATCGCCCATCTGCCGCCGCTTCTCGATGGCCTTCACGTCCGCCATCACCGTGTAATTCGAAAGCTCCACCGGCCCGAAGAACGCCCGCGCCCGCTTCGTGAAGGGGTTGTCTGCCAGTTTCACCAGCACCTTGTTACCCTCCAGGTCCCGCAGCGCGTTCTTGCCCGTCGCATTCACCCACTCGGGCGGCACTTGCGCGGTGCTCGTAAAGTCCCAGGCCCAGGGCAGCGGCGGGACAACCCTGGCCCGCGCAAATCCCGTCAGTCCGCCAGCCGTTGCCTTTATCTTTCCCGCCTTCGCCCCGCCCGTCGGCGCAAACGTCCCGTCCGGCTTCACCGTGCCTTCCAATCCTTCCAGCGCCCACTCCGCCTGCGTATCGCGGATGAACTGACCCTTCCCATCGAACAGACGCGCCCGCAGCTTCGCCGTTTCCCCGGGCTTCAACAGCAGCTCGGTCGGCGACACCAGCAGAAACGCCGGCTCAGCGTTCGGCGGCGCCGGCGAAGGCTTCGGCATAGCCACCGGCGCCGCAGGCGCCTTCTTGCCGATGCAGTACATCGCCTCCACCGAAGTCACGAACACCCGCCCGTCGGAAATCGCCGGCGCCGCGATAATCGCCTCCGGGCTCGCTTCCTGGCCCAGCAGCACGTCGCTCAGGATCTCCGCCTTGTCCGCATGCGGCCGAATGATGAAAAACCGCCCGTTCTCCGTGCCGACATAGATCTTGCCGTCCGCGAACACCGGCGACGCTTTCTGAATCGTCCCCAACTGCTGCCGCCACAGTTCCTTCCCCGTCTCGAAATCGAACGAGATCAGGTTCGCGCCGCCGTCCACCAGGTAGATCCGTGACCCGTCGATCACCGGCGAAGCGAAAATGGCCTGAATCCCCGGCACCCGCCACTTCACCTGCTCTTTCCCCACATTGCCCTTCGTCGTTGCGTCAATCGCCGCCACCAAGCCCATCTCGCTTGTGTCCAGGTTCTCTTCGCTGTGCGAAACAATGGCCCACTTGCCGCTCACCGCGACACCCGTGTTGATGCCGCGTTTGGCCATCTCGAACCGCCACACCGGCTCACCCGTCTGCGGCTTCATCGCCACCACGCTGCCGTCGCTCGCGCCCACAATGAAGAGCCGCGTGCCGTCCACCTCGGCAATCACCGGCGGCGAGTAAGTGGTGTCATACGGACGTCCGCTCGGCGTACTCGCCCACTGCACCGCGCCCGTCTTCTTATCGATCCCAAAGAACCGGTGGCTCGCCCGCGCCTGCTCGCCCCAGCCCGTGCTCACCCCGCTCACAATCACCAGGTCCCCGTCCACCACCGGCGACGACGTCCGTCCCCCGTGCGTCGTCACCAGCCCCAACTCTTCCACTAATGACCGTTCCCACAGCAGCTTCCCCTGCGGCGAAAGCGCCAGCAGCACCCCGCCCACGCCTACTGCGTATACATTTCCCGTCTCCGCGTCTACCGATGGCGCCGCCCACGCCGCCCGGTGCGGTGGCACGTCGCTCAAATAGACGTTCCAGCGGTGCTCCCACAGTTGCTTGCCGGTGTCGGCGTCCAGCGATACCACCCGCTCCTGCAGCGTCGCGCCCTTGCCCACCGTAGTCGTCAGGTACACCCGGTTCTTGAAAATCACCGGCGCCGACCGCGCCCCGATCGGCGCCCGCCACAGCAGGTTCTCGCCCGCTGTCGACCACTTCACCGGCAGGTTGCGTTCCGGCGAATGACCGTCGCGCCGCGGACCTCGATAATCGGGCCAGTCCGCCAGCGCAACACTGGTAAACAAGGCCAACAACGGAAGTAGCGTCCTGGGGATCACACCCTAAGGATACCCTCTATAATCGAAGGCATGCACCGAGTGATCCTGGGACTCGCCCTTTGTTTACTGCCTCTCAGTGCCGATATCAATGAGGATCTCCTCACCGCCGCCCGCAACGGCGACCTCGAGCAGGTGAGGGCGCTGGTCGAAAAAGGCGCCAACATCGAGACCAAAACCCGGCACGGCATCACGCCCTTGTACTTCGCCGCCAAGAACGGCCATGAAGCCGTGGTGACCTATCTGATCTCCAAAGGGGCGAACGCCGACGTCACCGATACCTTCTATGGCATGTCCGCCGTCAGCAGCGCCATGCCCAAGGGCAACATGAATCTCATCCGCGCCCTCATCGCCGGCGGCGCAAAGGATCCCAACCTGCTCAGCATCGCCGTGAACAAGAAGGATGCCGGCCTCCTGAAGCTGATCCTCGATCGCGGCGGCATGCCCCAAACCCAGTTGAACGCCGCCCTCATCTCCGCCGAGCGCTCCCAGGCGGCTGAACTGGTCGCCCTGCTCAAAGAGAAGGGAGCCGTCCTGCCGAGCGTCCCTCCCGAGAAACTCCAGTCGTACGCCGGCAAGTACTCGATGGAGGGAACCGAGTGGGTTCTCGAGTTCAAAGACGGCAAGCTCATGTCCAGCAAGCCGCAGGCCTTCGAACTGACCCCCCTCGATGAAACAACGTTCCAGCCCGGTACCTTCGCCGGCGTCACCTTCACCTTTCAGTCCGAAGGCGGCAAACCATCCGGGTTCGTCTTCAAGCAAGGCGCCCGGACAATGAACGCGAAGCGGGTGGAGTAACTAATCCTATGAATCATCTCCGCGCACTTACTCTGTTTCTTTCCGCCACCACCGTCTTTGCCCAGAACTGGCCCCAGTTCCGGGGCCCGAATGCATCAGGAGTCGCCGACGGCATGAACGTACCCGCGAACTGGGACGCCCCCGCCGGGAAGAACCTCGCGTGGCGCACTCCCATCCCCGGCATCGCTGTCTCCAGCCCTGTGGTTTGGGGCGACAAGGTCTTCGTCACCACTGCCATCTCCGGCGATCCCAAGGCAGGCTTCCGCCATGGCCTGTACGGCGACGTCGAACCCGTCAAGGACGACACGAAACACACCTGGAAGGTCTATTGCCTGGACCGCAACACCGGCAAAATCCTCTGGGAACAGACGTCCTACGAAGGCGTGCCGAAGACGAAACGCCATCCGAAATCCAGCCAGGCCTCTGCCACCCCGGCCGCCGACGGCCGCCACCTCGCCGTTTGGTTCGGCTCCGAAGGACTCTACGTCTATGACTTCAACGGAAAGCTGCTTTGGAAGAAGGATCTTGGCACGTTGAACGCCGGCTGGTTCTTCGACCCCGACTTCGAATGGGGCATCGCCAGTTCGCCCGTCATCTACGATGGCAAAGTCATCGTCCAGGTCGATATTCAGAAAGGCTCTTACCTCGCAGCCTTCGATGTGAAGTCCGGCAAGGAAATCTATCGCATCCAACGCGACGAGATCCCCTCCTGGGGCACCCCGACCGTCTATGAGACAAAGGAAGGCGCGCGCCTCGTTACGAATGGCACCAAAGGCGTCCGCGGATATGACGTCAAGACGGGCAAAGAGGTCTGGAGCTTCCTCGGCAATAACTCCGAAATCACCGCCACCACGCCCTTCGTCGCACACGATCTGATCTTCATCGGCAATGGCTATCCGCCCGTCCAGCCCATCATCGCCATCAGGACCTCCGCCAAAGGCGACATCTCCCTTAAAGAGAAGCAGGAGACCAACGAACACGTGGCCTGGAGTAAGATGCGCGGCGGGCCCTATCTTCCCACGATGATCGTCTACGGCGACATCCTCTACTCCTGCTCGAATAACGGCATCCTCACCGCCTACAACGCGAAAACCGGCGAGCGTATCTATCAGCAGCGCATCGGCAAGGGCGGCGCTTACTCGGCCGCTCCCATCGCCTCCGACGGCAAGCTCTACTTCACCAGCGAAGACGGCGACATTAACGTCGTCAAGGCCGGTCCAACGTATGAGTTACTCGGCGCCAACCCCATCGGGGAAGTACTCATGGCCACGCCCGCGATTACCAAGGACATGTTTATTGTTCGCTCCATGGCGAACGTCTACGGAATCAAGGCGACCAACTAAGTGACGTTCCGCGACTTGGCCGCGCGCGGGCTCCGCCACTACTGGCGTAGCAATCTCGCGGTCATACTGGGAATCGGCACCGCCGCCGCTGTTCTCGCCGGCGCCCTCGTCGTTGGCGATAGCGTCAAGCGCAGCCTCCTCCGCCTCGCGCTCGACCGCCTCGGCCGGACCGACCTGGTGCTCGCCTCGAGCGGAACCTTCTTCCGCACCCGGCTGGCCGCCGAAATCCACCAGGGAGCGGGCGTCGATACCGCTCCGCTCATCGTCCTCGAGGCGCTCGGCACTGCCGGCAAAGCTCGCGCCGGCGGCGTCACCGTCTATGGCGTCGACAACCGCTTCTTCGACTTCCATGGCCTCACGCCGCCGTCCCTCGAATCGCGCCAGGCCCTGCTCAGCGAGGCCCTCGCCCGCGAGTTGGGCGCAAACATCGGAGACTCCCTCGTCCTCCGCCTCGATCCGCCTTCCTCCATCCCTCGGGAAACCGTTCAGGCCCGCAAGGACACGGGAGGAAAGTCCATCCGGCTCACCATCGCCGGCGCCCTCCCCTCCGCACAACTCGGCGAGTTCTCCCTGCGGCCGCAGCAGGGACCGGTGCGCTCCGTCTTCGTCCCCCTCTCCCGCCTGCAAAAGGAACTCGACCGCCCGGATCAGGTCAACACCACCCTCATCGCTCTCGCCGGCCGTGCACCCGAGGCTGTCCAACAGGTCATCCGCGAGCGCTTTCAGCTCGAAGACCTCGGCCTGCGGCTCCGCACCGTGAACGACACCACCCTCGCCTTCGAATCCGACACCGGCCTTCTCTCCGACTCGCTCGTTCGCACCGCCAATAGCCTCCCCGCCGCCCGCCGCCGCCCCATCTTCACCTGGCTCGCGAATACCATCCGCGCCGGTTCCCGCGAAACCCCGTACTCGCTCGTCTCCACCCATGACGGCGACGGCATCTTACTTACTGACTGGCTGGCCCAGGACCTCGCCGCTCGCCCCGGCGACCAGGTAACTCTCGAGTATTTCGTCTGGCAGGATGGCGAAACCCGCACCGAATCCGCTCAGTTCCCGGTAACCGGTATCGTCCCTCTCAGTTACGCCGATCGCGATTTCGCCCCCCAGTATCCGGGCATCACCGATGTCGATTCCATCCAGGACTGGGACCCGCCCTTCCCCGTTGACCTGAAACGCATTCGCCCGAAAGACGAGGCCTTCTGGAACGATCACCGCACCACGCCCAAGGCCTTCATTCCACTCGCCGCCGCCCAAAAGATGTGGCACACCCGCTACGGCACGCTCTCCTCCATCCGCTTTGAGACCAGCGAGCCCGATGAACTGCGCGTCACCCTCCGCACCAGGCTGGACCCTCTCTCCGAATCCCTGTCCGTCTATCCCGTGCGCAGCGAGTCCCTTCAGGCAACCAATAACTCGCTCGATTTCGGCCAGTACTTTATCGCCTTCAGCTTCTTCCTCGTCGTGTCCGCGCTCCTGCTCTCCGGACTCTTCTTTCGCCTCGGCATCGAACAGCGCCTGCGGGAGATCGGACTGCTTCGCTCCCTCGGCTTCTCTCAGGGCAGAATCCGCCTGCTGTATCTCACCGAGGGACTCGTGCTCGCCGTAGCCGGCGCTGCGCTCGGCGCCGCCGGCGCCATCATCTACTCGAGCCTCGTCCTCTTCGCGCTCCGCACCTTCTGGGTCGATGCCGTCGGCACCACCCTGCTTCGCCTCCACGCCACGCCGGCCAGCCTCTTCGCCGGCGCCGCTGGCGCCCTTCTCACCGGAGCCGCCGTCATCTTAGTAACTCTGCGCGGCGTCCAGAAACTCGAACCCCGCGCCCTGCTCGCAGGTCAGAGTACCCCCACCGGTGGCCCGGCCCCCTGGAAACGCCGGCTGCTCTACGCCGCCGTGGCACTTACTCTGGCCCTGGTCACCATCGTCGCCGCCCCCCGCGAAGCCGGCTTCTTCGGCGGCGGAACGCTGCTCCTCGTCGGCGCCCTCCTCGCCGTCTCCGCCTGGTTGCACGCCCCCCATCGAAACCTGCACACCCTGAAGGCCTTCGGCTGGCGCAATGCCGCGTGGCGTCCTGGACGCAGTGTCCTCTGTATCGCCCTCATCGCCGCCGCCACGTTTCTCGTCGTCGCCACCGACAGTTTTCGCCGCGGCGCCTCCGCCTCGGAGGGTCCTTATACCCTCTACGCGGAATCCCAAGTGCCCCTGCTCGCCAACCCGAATACCAGGGCGGGACGCGAAGCGCTCCTCATCGATGGGCGGCCAGGCCTCGAAGAAGTGCGCTTCTTGCCCTTCCGCCTGCGTCCCGGCGACGATGTCAGTTGCCTGAACCTCTACCAGCCTCGCAATCCCAGGATCCTCGGCGCTCCGGCCGCGTTCCTCACCGGCCAACTGGAAGCCCTCAACCAGCCGGCCGCCGACGGCATCCTGCCCGCCGCCGTCGATCAAAACTCGCTCCAGTACACCCTCAAACGGCGCCTCGGCGAGGTCATCGAGATCGCCCGCGAAGGCGCACCCCCCGTCAAACTGCGCCTCGCCGTTGCCCTCCACGATACCGTCTTCCAAAGCGAGTTACTGGTCTCTGAAGATAACTTCGTGCGTGCCTTCCCGGCCGTCGAAGGCTACCGCGTCTTCCTCATCCAGCCGCCCGCCGCTGCCGCCCAGCGGGTCTCCGTCGATCTCGAGGAAACTCTCGCCGATTTTGGCTTCGATGTAACTTCCGTCGCCGAACGCCTCGCGAATTACCACAAAGTCGAAAATACGTACCTCTCCACGTTCCAGGCGCTCGGCGGCCTCGGGCTGCTTATGGGCACCGTCGGCCTCGCCGCCGTTCTGTTCCGCAACATCCTGGAACGGCGCCGCGAACTGGCATTGCTCCGCGCCATCGGCTACAACGCAAACGACGTCCGCCGCCTCGTTCTCACCGAAAATCTCTTCCTGCTCGCAGCCGGTCTGCTCACAGGCGCACTCTGCGCTGCCGTCGCCGTACTCCCCGCCTGGATCGCCCGCGGCGGCCGCCCCGGTCTCACTCTCCTGCTGCTGCCTGCCGCCGTCCTTCTCGCCGGCGTCGCCGCTTCGCTCGCGGCTGCGCGTGCCGCCGCCCGCGAAGAGTTACTCCCCGCGCTTCGCAGCGAGTAACTACGCCGGCCCGATAATCTGCGCCTCCATCGGCGCCAGCGTCACCGGCACCGCCCGTATCGGCCCCGGACGTTCAACCGCAGGCTGAGGCCCCACCGCCCCCGCACAGTTGTTGCTCCATAAGAGGTTGAACACTTGCCCGTTACTGTTCAACCGTCCGTCCACCAGCACGTCGCCCGCAAATCCGCCGTCCGGGTTGCTGTTGGCGACGAACACCACTTCCCTCTCGTTCAAAATGCGCGATACCGCCAGCACTCCCTTCGGGAACGGTGACACACCGAAGTTCACCTGGTTGCCCGAGACAGGCCGGAAATACTGCCGTCCAAACCGCAACGCCGCTTCCCGCCGCCGCGTCTCCGTCAGGCTCCGAATCGCCGCGTAGAACACATGGGTCCGGTCAAACCCACCCGGCTTGCCCCACAATGCCTCTCGCACCGCCCGGTCGCTCCCGCCCCGCCCGTGCAACCCCTGCTCCGTCCCGTAATACAGGCACGGGATCCCTTGCAGCGCAAAGAGAGACGCCACCGCCAGCGTCAACTGCATGTCGTACTTACTCGGATCCGCCGGATCCACATAGTAAATTCGTTCTCTCTGGTCGTGGTTGTCCAGAAATGTGACAAAGTGCGCGCTCGCCTCCCCGTGCGTCGTCAGAATCGATTTCTGTATCTCCTTCCGCCGCCGGTACATTGCCTCAATCTGCGTCGGCGCCGTAAATCCCTTCGCGAGCGACGGCAGCCGGAAGAACAAAGGAAAATCAAGCGCCGCGTCCACCCCGATCGGCTCGTCGAACTCCGACGCGTTCCGCCCGATGAACGCCGAGATCTTCTCCTCCTCGTCGTACACCTCGCCGAACGTGAAGAAATTCTTCTTGCCGATGCTCTGTGCATATTCCCGCATCGCGTTACCGAACACGCGCGCAAATTCCGGCTCAATATACTTCAGCGTATCGATCCGGTAACCGTCCACGTCGAACTTGGCGATGAGATACTGGTACGCTCGAATCAACGTCTCCTGAACCGGCAGGCGGTCACCGAATGGCGACCCTTCCCGCCGCCCGGTCACCAGTTCCTTCAGCGATTCGAAATCGCCGCCCAGCTCGCCGCCCTTGCCCTGCCTCCGGAAATGCGAGTTCTTCCGCAGCTCCTCCGGCCAGACCCCTCCATCCGCTTCCGCCGGCGCCGCGGCGATATCGCTGAACCGCCCCAGCCCCGTCGCGTCCCGCCACAGCACGTCGTACGGCGTGTCTTTCCACGGCGCCGCCGCCCCATGCCCCACATACTCGAACACGTTCCCCGCATGATTCAGGACAATGTCGAATATGATATACATCCCGCGCGCGTGCGCCTCGTCGATCAGCCCCTGCAACTCCGTCTCGCTGCCGAATCTCGGGTCCACTTTCAGAAAGTCCTGAAACCCGTAACCGTGAAACGTGCCTTCCTCGAATTGACAATTCTTCGTGACGGGCGAGAGCCACAGCGCCCCCACGCCTAGTTCGCTCAAATACCCCAACTGCTGCCGTATCCCGTCGAAACTCCCGCCCTGAAACCCGCCGAACTCCGCATCGAATGGCAGCGATTTCGGCGGTCCCGCGTGCCCGGCGAACCGGTCCACCATCAGAAAGTAGATCCAGTGGTCTCTCCAGTCGGCCGGGGACGCAAACGGTTTTGTAATTTCAACCTGCCGCCCTTCGACGGCGATGCGCGCCGCGCGCGGCGAGGCCGCCGCCGCGAATACATCCGTTACCCGTTGTGAAAATACGGACTGAGGCATCGTTGAATCCTCCGTAGGGAAAGTAAGTGCCGGGCCAGTCCAGCTTGGAGTAAGCAGCCGCCTAAGTCAAGCGTGCGGCGTGATGCGCTTCAGCTCGCTCGCCAGCGCGTCCACCTGAAACGGTTTTGCAATGTAACCGTCCATCCCCGCCGCCAGGCATTTCTCACGGTCTCCTTCCATCGCTTCCGCCGTCATCGCGATGATCGGAATCCGTCCGTTACCGAAAGACCCTCCCGGCGGAATCGACGCCACGCCCGCTCGAATCTGCCGCTCCATCCGCCGGATCGTCGCCGTCGCCTCCAGACCGTCCATCCCCGGCATTTGCAGGTCCATCAGCACCCCGTCGAACCGCTCCGTCCGCAACGCGTCTACCGCCTCGTAGCCGTTGCCCGCCAGCCGCACTCGATAACCCCACTTCTCTAAAAGGCGCGAAGCAAGCCGCTGATTGATCGGGTTGTCCTCCACCACCAGTAAATGCCCCCGCCCGTCTACTAGTGGACGAGCCACCGCCGCCCCCGCCACCGCTGGCGCTGCCGGTGACGCCGCCGGCAGCGGAATGCTGAACGAGAAAGAACTCCCGCTGCCCACGGTGCTCTCCACCGCCAGTTCCCCGCCCATCAGCCGGATGAAGCGCACCGAAATCGCTAGCCCCAGCCCCGTCCCTCCATAGCGCCTGCTCGTGGAAGTGTCGGCCTGCTCAAATGGCTCCAGAATCTTCCGCACCTTGTGCTCCGCAATCCCGATACCCGTATCCGCGATCGTGAAGCACACCCGCTCTCCGTCTTTGGTCAACGCCAGCCGCACGCTGCCCTTTTCCGTAAACTTCACTGCGTTCCCCACCAGGTTGAGCAGGATCTGCCGCAGCCGCCCCTGGTCCCCGTTCACCCAACCGGGAAGCGATGGATCCGCGTAACTTTCCAGCCCGATGCCCTTGCTCCGCGCCTCCGCCTGGAACAG
This sequence comes from Bryobacteraceae bacterium, assembly GCA_033763935.1. Classification (GTDB taxonomy): domain Bacteria; phylum Acidobacteriota; class Terriglobia; order Bryobacterales; family Bryobacteraceae; genus DALYJJ01. The sequence continues at coordinate 33,979 of JANRJO010000107.1, read as the reverse complement.
CTGCACCACTTCCCGGGCGCACGGCTCCAGCGGGAACGGCGCGCACGCCAGCTCCATCTTGCCCGCCTCGACCTTCGAATAATCGAGCACGTCGTTCAAAATCCGCAACAGCGACTGCGCCGAGTTGTGCACCAGATCCACGTACTCGCGCTGCTCGGCGTCCAGCCTCGTGTCCCGCAGCAGCGCCGACATCCCCAGCACCCCGTTCATCGGCGTTCGCACCTCGTGGCTCATGTTCGCCAGGAACTCGCTCTTGGCGCGATTCGCAGCCTCCGCCGCCGCCTTCTCCCGCGCAATAATCGCCGTCTGCGTCCGCACCTGCCGCCGCAGCGAAACCACCCAGCTCAGCGTCACCGCCACCGCCAGCCCCATCACCATGAATAGCGTCGACAGCCGCTCCCCCGTCAGCCACGGCACGTGGTCCAGCACCGTCGCGTCACCCGGCCCCCGCATCAGAATGCGGAACCCCGCCACCCGGCGGCCCGGCCCCACCACCGCCGTCTGGTAGATCCCCCGCACTCGCACCCGCCGCGCTCCCTGGAACATCCCCGTCGCGATCTCACCGCTCGCCAGCTCCAACTCCGCCTGAAAAGAAGTGTCGTCGAGCCCCAGCGTCAGCACCTGCCGCTGCCCCGCCACCCCGTGGTTCACGTACCCCGCATCCACCTCCACCAACTGCCCGTCATACGTCGAGGACGCATCCTTCAGCGGCAGTCGCACCGGCCTCGGCGGCTCACCCGACGACACCAGCCGCAGCAAACCGTCCCGTAGACTGGGCGAATAGCCCCCGGTCGCCGGATACCCCACCGCTTCCACGCGGTCCCCCGGCGCCAGCTTCAGCGGAGACAGCGTCCGAACCTCCAGCGCCCGATCCCCATCGCGAATGTAGACCAGTGACCCCGGGATCTGATGCGTCACTACGCCTGCCACCCGCACGCGCCGCGGCGGCTGCTCGCTCGGCCGGTACTGCATCAGCTCCCCCACCCGCATCAGCGGAAGCGAGAACGGATCGCTGGCCGCCGCTTCGTCCACCACAATGTCATCTACCGTGTTCGCCAGCAGCACCACGCCCGTCATCTGCCGCCGGTCGTTCACGCTCGCGGCGCACACCCCGCGCACCCGCACCACACTGTCTACGTAACTCTCCACCGGAACCGAGGGAGCGCTGTCCAACAAGATGCGCAGGCGCTCTCCCCGTACCCGCAGCAGCATCTCTACCGGGGCCGCGTAGAACACGTCCGCCGGCGGCCGCGTGACATCCGTCTGCACCGCCACAATCCGGCCCTGAATCTCAATCCGCCGCGCGACATCCCCGCCCGCCAGCAAACGGTCCGCGTCCGTCACCCGTACCGGAAGCTCCGCCGTCTTCGCCTTCTGCATCCAGGTGACCAGGATCGACGGTCCGTAGCCGCCCGGCGCCGTCGCCCCTTCGACATCCACTACGTCGCCCGGCCGGAACTCCACCACGTTCGGCAGCGTCATCTGCACCAGTTGAATCCCTTCGCCGGCGTCCTCCACGAAAAACCGCTGGCGCAACGGGTTCCAGTGCGTCACCGTCGCCCGCAGACTCACCGGCAGACGGCAGGCCACCAGGTGCTCCTGCAACGCTCGCACCTCGCGCAGGCTGCTGATCGGCGTGCGGTTCCCCTTCGGCGGACAGTCCGCCGCCTCAGCCGCGACAGCCACAGCAATGGTGAGAACGACACTCCGAACCACTGGAGACACGTAGGGGGACGGTTTCCCGTCCCCCACTCTAACAAACCAGCTAGATGAACAGCGGCGCCGCTACCAGCGTGATCGTGCTCAGCAGCTTGATCAGCACGTGCAGCGAAGGACCCGCCGTATCTTTGAACGGATCGCCCACCGTGTCGCCTACCACCGACGCCTTGTGCGCATCCGAACCCTTCCCGCCCAGCACGCCGGTCTCGATGTACTTCTTCGCGTTGTCCCACGCGCCGCCGCCGTTGTTCATCAGCAGCGCCAGCAGGATGCCCGCGATCGTCCCGACCATCAGGAACGCCGCCACCGAGGCCGCGCCCACAGGCGTGTCCCCGTGCGAGTGGAAGTTCCGGAACAGCAGCCCGATCGCCACCGGTCCTACCACCGGCAAAATGCCCGGCAGCACCATCGCCTTCAAGGCGCCCTTCGTCACGATGTCCACGCAGGCGCCGTAGTCCGGATCCGACGTGCCTTCCATGATGCCCTTGTTCGCGCGGAACTGCCGTCGCACTTCTTCAATCACCGTCTGCGCCGCCTTGCCCACCGCGCGAATCGCCAGCGAGCTGAACAGGAACACCAGCATCGCACCGAGCAGCGCGCCCACGAAAACCGGCACGTGCCCGATATCCACGCTGAACGGAATCTGCGCCAGCGCCTGGTCCGGCGTCAGCCCGCGCAGGCTCCCCAACGCAATCTTTACTTCGTCGATGTAAGCCGAGAACAGCAGGAACGCCGCCAGCGCCGCGCTCCCCACCGCGTAGCCCTTCGTCAATGCCTTCGTCGTGTTGCCTACCGAATCCAGACGGTCCGTCCGGTTGCGAATCTCTTCCGGCTGCTTCGACATTTCAATAATGCCGCCCGCGTTGTCCGTGATCGGCCCGAAGGTGTCCATCGCCAGAATGTACGCCGCCGTCGAGAGCATACCCATCGTCGCAATCGCCGTCCCGTACAGGCCCGCCGCTTCCGCCGAAACGCCCGGCAGCCCGGCCGCCTGGCCCAGGTAATAAGCGCCCAGAATCGCCGCGCCGATCACCAGAATCGGCAGCGCCGTGCACTCCAGGCCCACCGCGAAGCCGGTGATGATGGTCGTCGCTGGCCCCGTCTTGCAGCTTTCCGCAATCTCCCTCACCGGCCGGTACTTGTACTCCGTGTAGTATTGCGTGATGTAGACGAACAGGAAGCTCGTCACAATACCCACCACGCCAGCCAGGAACAGCATCATGTTGCCGCCCAGCAGCATCTGCACCGCCGCATAGAAGCCCGCCAGCGCCAGCGCCGTGGTCACGTAGTAACCGCGGTTCAAAGCGTTCATCGGATCCTCGTCTTCCTTCGTGCTCACCGTCATCACGCCCACAATCGACGCGACAAGACCGAACGCGCGCGCCAGCAGCGGGAACATGATGCCCTTCAACCCGAACACCGGATAAAGCGACACGCCGAGAATCATCGCGCCGATGTTCTCCGCCGCCGTCGACTCGAACAGGTCGGCGCCGCGGCCGGCGCAGTCCCCCACGTTGTCGCCCACCAGGTCCGCGATCACCGCCGGGTTCCGCGGGTCGTCTTCCGGAATCCCCGCCTCTACCTTCCCTACCAGGTCCGCGCCCACATCCGCCGCTTTCGTATAAATGCCGCCGCCCAACTGCGCGAACAGCGCCACGAAGCTCGCGCCGAAGCCGAAGGCCACAATCTGCCCCGGCACGGAACGCGGGTTGTCCAACCCGCCGAAGAAGTAGAACAGGATTCCCACACCCAGCAGCGAAAGCGCCACCACGCTCAAACCCGTCACCGCGCCGCCGCGCAGCGCGATCTGCAGCGCCTTGTTCAGGCTGCTCCGCGCCGCCGACGCCACGCGAATGTTCGTGCGGATCGAAACCCACATGCCGCTGAAGCCCGCCGCCAGCGAGCACAACGCTCCCAACACGAACGAAATCGTCATGCGAACCGCAAGCCCGCTGTCACCCTTGCCGAAAAAGTAGCCAAGGTAGATGATCAGCGCCAGCACGATCGACAACGCGACAATGGTTCGGTTCTGCCGGCGGAGAAAGGCTTCCGCGCCGGCCTTGATGGCATTTGAGATCTTCTGCATCTGCGCCGTGCCCGTATCCTGCGCGATGACGTATTTCGAGAACATCGCGGCGATGACGAGAGACAGCACGCTGATGCCGAGCACAACGGAGAGATAGGTCCCCCCTAGTGCGGCGTCAACATCCTGCAGCAGGAATAACATTCAGTAAACCCTCCCGGGACGATTCGGTACATATTAAGACAACTGGACCTTAAATTGTACCAAATCGCCAAATCCTCCGCTTACAATATCAAAGTCACCGGATTGTCCGCGATGCCCCGGTTCGCCGGTCAGATTGAAAATGACCCCGCTCCTCATCTTCCTTCTCACCTATACCGTCGTCGCCTTCGGCGGCCTCCCCCGCTTCCGCCTCGACCGCACCGGCGCCGCCCTCCTCGGCGCCGCCCTCATGCTCGCCACCGGCGTCCTCTCCTTCAACGACGCCCTCGCCGCCATCGACTTCCGCACCCTCGCCCTCCTCACCGGCATGATGATCGTCATCGCCAACCTCCGCCTCGCCGGCTTCTTCCGCCTCGTCGCCACCTGGGCCCTCCGCCACGCTCACGCCCCCCGCTCCCTCCTCGCCGCCGTCGTCGCCGTCTCCGGCCTCCTCTCCGCCCTCTACGTCAACGACACCGTCTGCCTCATCCTCGCCCCCCTCGTCATCGAAATCGCCGCCGCCCTCCGCCGCAACCCCGTCCCCTACCTCCTCGCCGTCGCCATGGCCGCCAACGCCGGCTCCGTCGCCACCATCACCGGCAACCCCCAAAACATGATCATCGGCAACCTCTCCGGCCTGTCCTATCGCGAGTTCGCCGCCGCCCTCGCCCCCGTCGCCCTCTTCTCCCTGCTCGCCACCGCGGTCCTCATCGCGCTCGTCTACCGCTCCGAGTTCCGCCGCAACGTCCCCGCGCACCCCGCCCTCCCCTCCCCGCGCGTTCATCGCCCCCTCCTCGCCAAGTCCCTCACCGTCTCCCTCGCCCTCGTCGTCGCCTTCTTCGCCGGCCTCCCCCTGGCCGAAACCTCCCTCACCGCCGGCGCCCTCCTCCTCGTCACTCGCCGCATCAAACCGGAAAAGATCTACCGCCAGATCGACTGGCCCCTCCTCGTGCTCTTCGCCGGCCTCTTCGTCGTCGTCCGCGGCCTCGAGCGCTCCGCCGCCTCCCCCTACCTGCACCAGCTCGCCTCAACCGGGGTCCAGCAGGTGCCCGTCCTCGCCGCCGTCTCCGCCGTCCTCTCCAACCTCGTCAGCAACGTCCCCGCCGTTCTCCTCTTCCGCCCCATCGTGCCTGCCCTCCCCGATCCCGCCGGCGCCTGGCTGGTCATAGCCATGTCCTCCACCCTCGCCGGTAACCTCACCATCCTCGGCTCGGTGGCCAATCTCATCGTCGTCGAGCGCGCCCGCCGCCACGGCATTGTGATTTCTTTTCTTGAATATGCGCTGGTCGGCCTGCCCCTCACCCTCCTTACCACCGCCGCCGGCACACTCTGGCTGATGTGGCTCCGTCAGCCCTAAAGAACCGTACCCGTGCCGCCGATCTATCCGTAGGTCGACGATGGAGAACGGAAACCTGTCCGCATTGCTTTGGATCCTCCTGCCCCTGTTCATCGCGGCAGGATCAGCCCTGCTGTCGTTCTATGTCATGCAGGCTCGCATGGAGGTCGCCGTGGCCAAGGAGCGCGAAGCGCTCGCCGAAGCCAACGCCCTCGTCAAGTACCACCAGCAGGTCGTCGAAGAGCGCGTCCGCGCCGCTGAAGAGTCGGTCCGCCGCCAATCCTTTGACAAGTTCCTGGGCGAGTTCCGCGTCGAAGAACGGCATTACTTAAAGGAGAACAAGGCTTCCGGCGCCGCCCGCAAAGCCATGGTCCTCCAGGAGCGCCTCTACTTCCGTAACATCCCGCTCTCCAACTGGGTCGAACACGAGATGACCATCGAAGAAGGCGGCGAGGTCGGAAAACTGCCCGCTTCCGCGTCTATCTTCAACACGCGAAACCTCGCCGAGGCCGACACCAGCGACCAGATCGCCCTGCGCCTGCTCCAGTAACGGCTCACTTGCCGAACAGCAGCATCCGCCCCGCGATCAACAGCAGGAATCCCGCGTAGATCCGCCGGATCGTCACCGGCGGCAGCCCCAACACGATCTTCGCGCCGAAATACGCCCCGACGAACAGCCCCAGCGCAATCAGCACCGCGTATTTGATGTTAATGTGCCCCGCCCGGTAGTAAGCAAACGCACCCAGCAAACCCACCGGCGGAATCAGCGCCGCCAAACTCGTCCCAATCGCCTGTAACTCCGGCATCTTCATCAGGAACAGCAGCGCCGGCACAATCACCAGCCCGCCACCTATTCCGAACATCCCCGCAAACACACCCGCCACCAACCCGATCGCCAGGAGCATGAGGTAAGTCATCCCGGCCATGCTACCCCCCAGCCGCCTTCGCCTTCAACCGCCGCGCCCGCCGCAGCCGCCGGATCGCCTGCGCATCGATCTCCCGCCACCCCTCCACCGCCGGATGCTCACTCGCCAGCACCAGCGCCGTCACCATCTCCTCAATCTCCACCATCGCCAGCCGCAGCGCCGTCTCCCGCGTGCTCTTCATCGATTCGAGCAGCGCGTAAATCGGCTTCAACAGCTCCGGCCACCGCCGCCCCGGCCCCAGCACGTACCACGGCCGCAAAATCGTCGCCGGTATCCCCGATTCCCGCAGAATCTCTTCACACTCCTGCCGCACTCGGATATACGCCTTCATCACCGGCGCCGGCATCGCCACACTCACAAAAACGAACTGCTCAATCCCCGCCGCCTTCGCCGCCTCCACCGACGCCTTCAACGAAGCCAAATCGATCCGCCGGAACTCCTTCTCCTTCCAAGGCGAGGGATGCGCCGCTCCCACCAAGTGCACAAACACCCGCGCCGGCGCCACCTGCTCCCGAAACGTAGCCGCATCTAAGGCGTTCCCCGTAACCGCTACGCTCCCCTCCGGCAGCCGCTCCTCCGAACCCGCCCGCACCAGCGCCCGCACCCGGTGCCCGCGGTCCAGCAGCGCCCGAATCAGCCGCCGCCCCACAAACCCCGTCCCTCCCGTCACAAATATCTCAGCCATCTCACTGACTCCTCAGGTGCCGCTCCAGGAATCCCTCCGCCGCCCGAAACGCCCGCACCCAGCTCTCGTGGCGCAGAAAGCTGTGAACCTCGTCTGGAAACACCAGCAGCTCGTGCGGTACGCCCCGCTTCCGCAGCTCCTCTACTAGGCTCGTCGTCTCGCTGAACGGCACGTTCCGGTCATCGTCCCCGTGTATCAACAGCACCGGCGACCGCCACCCGTCCACCGACGCCAGCGGCGACGAGTCGAACGCCAGCTTCGCCGCCGCCGCCCGCTTCAGCGAATCGTACGCCGGCACAAAATTCCGGATCACCTCGTTCCAGTCGTGCACCCCGTGTATGTCTACCCCCGCCGCAAACAGCTCCGACGCCCGCGACAACCCCATCGCTGTCAAATACCCGCCATATGACCCGCCCCACAACGCAATCTTCTTCCCGTCCACCTCCGGCCGCGACCGCAAATACAACCCGGCCCCCAGCACGTCCTGAAACTCGCTCGCCCCCGTCGCCCCATACTGCAGCGCTTCCCGAAACTCCATCCCGTACCCGATCCCGCTGCGATAGTTCACGGACAGCACCACATATCCACGCGACGCCAAATACTGATTCAGCGCGTAAGCGTTGTGATAGTACGGCGAGTAGTGCCACCCCAGCAGCATCTGCCGCCGCGACCCCCCGTGCAGGAAAATCGCCGCCGGCCGCCGGTCCCCCGCCTTCGCACCCTTCGGCAGAAATAACTGCCCGTGAATCGTCATCCCGTCCGCCGCCGGATACGTCACCGCCTCCGGCTCCACTAACTCCGCTAACGGAAAATCACTCGGAATCGACCCCGCCTGCAGCGGCCGCACCTCCCCGCCCGGCAGTCGCACCGCCGGATGCGCCGGCCGCACCCCGTCCGACCGCAAAAACGCTACCGCCGACCCATCCGCCGCCGGCTGCGCACTCCACTCCACCCCACGCCCCGGAGTCAGCAACTCCGGCTTGCCGCCCTTCACCCCCACCCGGAACAAATGCCGCCGGTTGATGTCCCCGTCATTCGCCTGATAGTAGACCTGCGTCCCGTCCGCCGACAGCACCGCCGACTCCACCTCGAACGCCCCCTTCGTCAACGCCGACTCGTCCCCGCCGCCCGCCGCCAACGTATACAGATGCGCCCATCCCTCCCGCTCCCACGAGAACACCAGCCGGTCCCCCGCCCCCCACAAAAACACCGCCAGTTGGAAGAACAGCGCGCTCCCGCGCCCCGGCCGCGCCCGCCATACCTCCCGCCCCTGCCCCGTCGCGGCATCCACCACCCGAATCGACCACGGCTCCGCCTCCCGCACCGGCCCGAACGCGAACCGTTCCCGCCGCGCCGGTACCCGCACAAAGGCCACTCGCTTCCCGTCCGGCGACCAGATCGGCCCCCCGTCCACATCCACGCCCGGATCCAAAAACCGCACCTGCTCCCCGTCAAACAAACCCACAAACGAATGGTCCCCGCGTGAACTCACAAACGCCACGCGCCCTCCGTCCGGCGAGAACCGCAAATACGAAACCCGCCCCCGCGTCTTGAACCATTGCTTCGCCCCGCCGCCCCCCGGCGCCGACGACCACACCGCCCCGCCCTTCAGCCACGCCACCCGGTCCCCCTTCGGCGACACCTCCGGCGCGCTCCCCTCGCCCAGTTTCACCGGCTGCCCGCCTTGCGCACCCACTATCCAAACCGCCTGCTCCGCCCCCTCCACCCGGTGCATCGGGTTCGGGATCTCACCCGCCCGGTTCGCCGCACCCCCGCGCACGTACACCACGCTCTTGCCGTCCGGTGTCCACGTCAGCGAGCTCAGTTCCTGCCCGTCGTCGTCTTTGTAAGTGGTAACGGCGCGCCCCCGCCACTCCGGCCCCTCCGCCACCCACACATTCCGCACCCCCCGGGCATCGGAGACCCACGCCACCCGCGCCCCCACCGGCGCTGCCGTCAGCTCCGATGGAAACGCAGAACCCAGAATTTGCTCGAGAGAAAACGGCGCGGCAAAGGCGGAAGCCGCGCAGAGAAGAACCAGGAGCGGGCGCATGTGTCCCATCAGGGATAGCACGCGCCCGCCCCGCGCTCAAGCCTAAACTACTCGTTCCGCGTAATAAACAGTTGCGCCCCCGGACTGCACACCCGCCCGCCGCCCGTTCGCGCACATACCAGTACGTATGTACCCATCGTCGGCAGATCCGCCGGAACCGCCACGTTCACCTGCTGCAAACTGTCCAGCCCCGGCGCCGGACCCGACCACACCGGCGTCAGATTCTCCCGGTCGTGGATCTTCACGGTGATGTCCGCCGGAGCCACGCCGCCCAATCCCGTCAGGAAAATCTGCACAATGCTCCCCGTCCCCGCCGGCCGCTGCTCCGTGTTCGGAGCCCAGTCCGCGTTCAGGAACCCGAAGATCGCCGGCGCCACCGCCGCAATCGCCACCGTCACCGGCGCGCTCGGCCGGTTGTTCACCGTCACCACCACCCGTGCACTCGCCTTCCCGGCCAGCCCCGCGGGCACCCGCACGTTGATCTGCTTATCGTTGGCGAACGACACCGGCGCCGGCAAATCGTCGAACGTCACCGTAACCACCCCGTTCAGCCGCTCTCCGCGAATCGTCGCCCACGAATCCGCCTGCAGCGGCCCCTCCTGCCAGCTCGCCGCGTTCACCACCGAAGTGATCACCGGCGGCGGAATCTGCGGCGGCGCCGGCTGCGTCACTTCAAACACCACCCGCACCGTCTTCTCGCCCGCCAGCGGCCCCGCATCGATCTTCAGCGTCGCTTCGTACGTCCCCGGCGCAAGCGTCCTCGGCTCCGCCGTCACCACGTACCCGCCCGGCCCTTCCGCCAGAATGATCCACCCTGTCCCGTTCACATAGGTCAGCGTGTCCATCCACGACATCGCTCCACCGCCCGCATTCCGCACCCGCACGAACCCCTGGGCGAAACTCCCGCCGCTCGCCGCCCGCAGCCGCACCAGTTCCGTATCCACTTCGAGGCGCGGGAAGTAATCCGCCCCGCAGTCACCCACCGCCTGGCAGTCGCTCGCCACTTCTCTTTCCACAAACCGCGGAATCGGCGCCGACTCGCTCCGCTCAAACACCGTCGTCAACGGCGCGAAGCTGATGTCCGCCGTCGTCTGCGCCGCCTGGCACGGCACATTCGCGCCGAAAAACACCGGCAGATGCACGCTCTCGCGCGCCGTTTGATTCTCGTCCACCACTTCGTACACCACCACGCCCGCCCCGTTCGTCAACGGCACTTCGAACGCTGACGCAAGCGCCGTCGCCGTCCCGGGAACCGCCGCCGCCAGCGTCCCTCCCGCGCCATTCGCGTCCGCGCCATCCACTCGGATCAGCAGCAGCGACCCGCCCGCCGCGCCCGGCGTGTACACACCACCCGTCGCCGCCAGCCCCAGGTCTCCGCCCGAGGTCGGCGTCGTCGCCGTCGAACCCGCCAACGCGTTCGGCACCGCAATCCGCGCTCCCGCCGGAAACCCGCCGAATCGCACCAGTATCCGATTCCGTTCCGTCCCGCTCGTGAACGAGCTCGCGAACCCCTCCGTCAACCGGATCGTCGACACCACCCGCGCACCGCTCAGCAGCGAGGGCACCGTCAGCGGCGAAGGCAGCGGTACGCCGCCCCGCACCACCTGCGGATTCACCGTCGCCAGCAGACCCGGCCGCGGCAGCCCCACCGTCACTTCGCTATTCGGCGAAAGCAGGTTCACCCCGTTGAACGACACCCGCACCGTGATCGCCGGCAGAATCGCCGTCGGCGAGACTTGGCTCGCATTTCCCAACAGACCGCTCAGCCGGAACACCACCGCGCCCGCCGGCACGTTTAAGGTCAACCCGTTAAAGGCAACCGCGTTCCCGCCCGCTCCCGAGGCTTCCGTGGCCAGCACCACCGGCGCCTGCCCGCCCACCTCCTGCGTCAGCCGCAGCCCCGTCACCATCATCCCGTTCAGCCGGTTGGTCAACGCCACGCTCGCGAACACCGTTAGGTTCCCCGTCACGGTCCCCGCCCCGCTGCTGTTACAGGTGATGGCGATGTCGCCCAGCCGCTCCGTCACCCCCTCCGCCCGCACCAGCGTCGGCACCCCGGCCGTGATGCAGCTCAACGTCGTCTGCGCCTCGGCCGCGCACACCAGCGCCCCCAGCAGCAGAAACACACTTACGATTCGTCGCATTGCCAATACTCCCGTCGGTTCATGAATCAAGGAACGGATGAAGTGACCATCTTTCGAGGACGTAAGGCGGACGCGGAGCGGTACAACTGCGGAAGAAGCTGAATCTCAGTCCCGGTGGCTCTTATCAGTATGTATAGGGTCGGCCACGGCTCTATTATGTAGCAGCACGTGCCGGTGTGTGCAAGCGCCCGCTGCCTGTCGACGAAGCCCGGCACGTTACAATGAAGCGAAAGTCCTAAGGCTGTCATGCCCGCCACCACGCTCTCCGTCGCCGAAGAGATCCTCGAACTCAAACGCGAGAAACGCGCCATCCTCCTCGCGCACCACTACCAGGAATCTGAGATCCAGGAACTCGCCGACGCCATCGGCGACAGCCTCGAACTCGCCCGCAAAGCCCGCGACTTCGACGGCGAGGTCATCGCCTTCTGCGGCGTCTGGTTCATGGCCGAAACCGCCAAGATCCTCAACCCCGACCGCATCGTCATCGTGCCCGACAAGGACGCCGGCTGCTCGCTCGTCGATAGCTGCCCCGCCGATCAGGTACAGGCCTTCCGCCGCCGCCACCCCGACCACGTCATCGTCGCCTACATCAATACCTCCGCCGCCGTGAAGGCCGAATCCGACATCATCTGCACCTCCCGCAACGCCGTCGATGTCGTCAACTCCATCCCTGCCGGCAAGCCCATCCTGTTCCTGCCCGACATCAACCTCGGCAACTACGTCAAGCTCAAGACCGGCCGCGCGAACATGAAAATCTGGCAGGGCGCCTGTATCGTCCACGCCACCTTCGCCGCCCGCCGCCTCGCCGAGGCTCGCCGCCGCCACCCCAACGCCATGGTCGTCGCGCACCCCGAGTGCCCGCCCGAAGTCCTCGCCATGGCCGAGTACATCGGCTCCACCACCGCGTTGATTCAATACTGCGTCGCCCACCCGCACGACGAGTTCATCGTGATGACCGAAAGCGGCGTCCGTCACTCCCTCGAAAAACTCGCCCCCGGCAAGCGCTTCCACTTCGTCGCCAACGAGAACTGCAATTGCTCCGAGTGCCCCTACATGAAGCGCAACACCCTCGAGAAACTCCGCGACGCGCTCATGACCCTTGAGCCCCGCGTCGAGCTCGCCCCCGAGTTCATCGCCCGCGCCCGCGTCCCCGTCGACCGCATGCTCGCCCTCCCCCTCCCAGTGAAATGACGCCATGACGCCCCTCCTCGATACCTACGGGCGCCTCCACGACAACCTCCGCGTCTCCGTCACTGACCGCTGCAACATCCGCTGCTTCTACTGCATGCCCGAAACCGGCGTCGAGTACATGCAGCGCGCCGAAATCCTCACCTACGAGGAGATCGAACGCTTCGTCCGCATCGCCGTCTCACTCGGCGTCCGCAAAGTCCGCCTCACCGGCGGCGAACCCCTCCTTCGCAAGGACCTCCCCCAACTCGCCGCCCGCCTCGCCGCGATCGATGGCCTCGAAGACATCGCCCTCACCACCAACGGCGTCCTCCTCGCCCGCGCCGCCGCGGCCCTCAAGGATGCCGGCCTCCACCGCATCAACGTCCACCTCGACACCCTCGACCGCGCCCGCTTCGAGCAAATCACCCGCCGCGACGACCTCGCCAAGGTCCTCGAGGGCATCGACGCCGCCCAACGCGCCGGCCTCCCCGTCAAGATCAACGCCGTCGCTGTCAAGAACCTCACCGAACCCGACATCCTGCCGTTAGCCCACTACGGCCGCGACCGCGGCATCGAAATCCGCTTCATCGAGTTCATGCCCCTCGACGCCCAGGGCCTCTGGCTCCGCGACAAAGTGCTCCTCCAGGACGACATCCTGGCCGTCCTCCGAAGCGAATTCGGCCCCCTCGTCGAAATCCCCGACAAGGACCCCCGCGCCCCCGCCACCGAGTTCGCCTACCAGGACGGCCGCGGCACAGTCGGCTTCATCTCGTCGGTCAGCCACCCCTTCTGCCTCAACTGCAACCGCCTCCGCCTCACCTCCGACGGCAAACTCCGCTACTGCCTCTTCGCCATCGAAGAAACCGACGTAAAATCCCTCCTCCGCTCCTCCGCCCCCGACACCGACATCGCCACCCTCATCCGCGCAACGGTGAAGGCCAAATGGCTCGGGCACGAAATCAACTCCCAGAAATTCGTCCCCCCGCCCCGCCCCATGCACAGCATCGGCGGGTAAACTCCGCCACGCATCACAAACGCAAAGGCCGCTCAATGTTCCAGCCCAGTCCCCGCGGCCGGACAGGACGCCCCGTTCGTTCCCTCCCCCAAATAAACAGTTGCGCAACTCTGCAACTCTTGTATAATCCGGAGTGAACGGTCTGAAACTCCAAAGGTGCTTCGCCGCTGTGGCAGCCATCACCAAGTCACCTAAGCGCAAACCGGATGATTCGGACGAGCACCTCTATCACATGCAGGTCCAGATCTGCAAGGCCTTTGCAAACGCGACGCGCCTGAAGATGCTCGACTTGCTGGGTGGCGGGAAGCGCAGCGTCGCCGAGTTGCAGGAGCGGCTGGGCGTCACCGCGGCCAATCTCTCGCAGCACCTGGGCATTCTCAGGGCGGCCGGAGTCGTCCGCACAGAGCGCACGGGACGGCGCCTGTTCTGCTCCCTCGCCATGCCTGAGGTGAAAAGCGCGTGCGAACTGCTGCGCGACGTTCTGCGCGCGCGACAACGGAAAGGGCGGAATCTCACGATTTAGCGTATGAAACTGAGACTGACGGGACACGCCGTGCGCCTGCGAATGCGGCGCTCCGAGGTAGAGAAGCTGGCCGCTGGGAGTTCCATCGCGGAAACGGTTGTTTTCCCAGGCGGTGCGACGCTGACGTTCCGGGTCAGCGGCGCTGCCGTCGGGGAGCCCGCCGTGGCCTTCTCCGGGAGCGTCGTGGACGTGGTGGTGCCACGGGAAACGGCCGTGAGTTGGCCCGATTCCCAGCAGGTGGGTATTTACGGGAAACAGCAGAGCCTGGAAATCCTCGTCGAGAAAGACTTCCGGCGTACCTCGCTGCCATCCCCCGACGATGACGACCGGTACCCGAATCCCCGGGCGCACGCGCGCGAAGCGTCGGGACCGCATTCATGAATGGAGTTCTCATATGGAGACCTACGGCTGGCTATTGGATATCAAACGCTGCATTGAATGCCGCGCCTGTGAGACTGCCTGCAAGCAGTGGAACGGAGTCGAGACGGGTGTAGGGGTGCGCTACCGCCAGGTCCGCGTCACCGAATCGGGAGTGTTTCCCATCGTCCGTATGCAGGCCGTCAGCGGCGCCTGCAATCACTGCGACAACGCCTATTGCATGAAGGCGTGCCCGGTGAAGGCGATTTGGCGGCGGAGCGAGGACGGGATGGTGCTCATCGACCGGGAGAAATGCGTCGGCTGCCGGCAGTGCGAGCAGTTCTGCGCCCATAAGGCGCCGCAATTCAACACCCGCACCAGAACGATGGAGAAGTGCACCGGCTGCTTTGACCGCATCCAGCAGGGGCTCCAGCCGGCGTGCGCCGAACTGTGCCCCACCGGCGCCCTGAAGTGGGGCAAGTGGAGCGAGATTTCAAAACTGGGGTCGCCCACCATGGAGGGCTTCGTCGGCCTCTACACCAGCCCCCACGTTCGCTTCATCAACGATCCCTACCCCGTGAGTTAGAAGGAGACGCCAATGACACTGTCAAGACGAGGTTTGCTGCGCCTGTCCGGTGCGGCCGGCGCGCTCGGCGCCTCCGGTTCGGCGCTGGCGTTAGAGGAGTTCTTCCGCCCTGCCGGCGGATTCTCCGCACAGGCGACGAAGGTCGCGACCTGTTGCGGCATCTGTTCGCCCGCATGTGGACTCCAGGCCACCGTAGAGAACGGCGCCGTCAGGTTCGTGGAGGGCCTCCCGGGCGACGCGCATGGTGAAGGCCATCTCTGTGGGAAGGGCGCGGCGGGCGCGCAGTTCCTGTATGACCCCGATCGGCTCAAGTACCCGATGAAACGCACCAACCCCAACAAGGGCTTCGACCAGGATCCCGGCTGGGTGCGCATCAGTTGGCAGGAGGCGCTCGATACGATCGCCGCGAAGATGCAGGGCGCCATCGATCAACACGGAACCGAGTCGCTCCTCTTCGTAACGCTGCCGGCGCCGGACCTGTGGGCCCGTTTCATGAACGCCATGGGGGTGGTGAACCGCATCGATCACATCGACGTCTGCTTCCAGACGGACCGCATCGTCCAGCGCTACACCACCGGCGGCAAAACCTGGTGCAACGACTTCGAGAACTCGAAGTACATCCTGCTGTTTGGTTGGGACCTCGTCGCCAAGGCGAAAATCGTATACGCCAACGGAATCGTGAAGGCTCGGAGCAACGGGGCGAAGGTCGTCCATTTCTCGCCAAGCTACACCGCAACCTCGCGCATGGCGAGCGAGTGGCACAACATCAATCCCGGTACCGACCTCGCCGTGGCCCTGGCGATGATCCACGTGATCCTCCGCGAAAACCTCTACAACAAGGAGTTCGTCGATTCGTACACCAACTTCTCGGCGTATGAATCGCAGATCCGCACCCACTTCCAGGAATACACGCCGCAGTGGGCCGAAGAGATCAGTGCCGTGCCCGCGGCCGCCATCGAACGCATCGCCCGCGAACTCATGGCCTCCGGCGGCGGTATCGTGCCCGCTCACAAAAAGACGCTGTGCGCAAACTACATGAACGCCACGCAGTTGGTGCACGCCATCTCCATCCTGAACCTGCTCGCCGGCACGGTGGACCGTCCGGGCGGCCGCTATTTCCCCCGCACCATCAACGTGCCCGGCGTGGACGGAGTCTATCCGCCGCCGGCGTATCCCGCAAAGCGCGGGCGGCGCGTCGACGGTCGCGACAAACTCCCCCTGGTGCAGGAGACCGACACCGGGCTCTTCTCAACGCTCGCCGACGGCATGCTGAACAAGTTCCCCGGCATGATCAAGTTCGCCTTCTGGAACGCCTACACCATCCTCGCCTTCCCCAATCCCAGGAAAATGGAGCAGGCGATGGCCGGCGTCGACTTCAGCGTGGTGATGGACTTCATCCCCACCGACACCGTGTCCATGGCCGACATCGTACTGCCTTCCGCCATGTATCTGGAAACCAGTGACGTCGTCGTGCGCGATTACAACGCCAAGTACCCCCAGGCGGTGGCCCGCGCAGCGGTGGCGCCGCCCATCTTTGAAACCCGCAGCGCCGGCTACGTGGCAATCGAACTCGGCAAGCGGCTGTGCCCGGATTACTTCAAGACACCCGACGGGTCCTGGATCAATCCCAACGTCCTGCTCGACGAGAAGGTCAAGCGCGCTGGTTTGGGCGCCGACTTCGCCGAGTTCCGGCAAAAGGGCATCGTCGAGCGTCCCGCCCCCTTTGTTCCAAGGACCTCCTTCGCTACCGGCGACGCGAACAACAAGTGCCAGCTCTACGTGCCCCAGTTTGCCGCCCGCGGCGCCGATGCGCTGCCCAAGTGGCGGCCCAAACGGGAGATGCCGAACGCCGAGTTCCCGCTCTACTTCCTGACCTTCATTCCGGGCATTCACAAGCGCAATACCACTCAAAATAATCGCCTCCTCAACGAGATCATGCCCACAAACGCCGCCATCCTGAATCCGGCGCTCGCCGCGAAGTTGGGCATCGGCGAAGGGCAGATGGTGCGCGTCCGTTCACGGGTGGGCCAGATTGAACTCCCGGCTCACCTGAGCCAGACCGTCCGGCCCGACGCCGTGCTCGTCGCGCATGGCTTCGGCCACCGCTCGCGCTATCTGGGCGCCGCCGGCTCCAAGGGAGTGCGCGACGGTGACATTGTGCCGGATGCCTCCATTGACGACTTCGTTGCCGCGGGCAACTACGGCGGGGCGTCCTGCATCATGGACGCCGTGTGCGCCGTAGAGAAGCTGCGATGACGCACGTGGAAGAACCGGCCGGGCTCCTCGCGGAACTCGGCCGCGCCTTGCTGCGCCCGCCTGACGGGAATCCGGACGAGGAGCGGGAATACGTACGCCTGTTCCTCAGCCCCCAGGGCGCGGCTTGCCCCCCGTGGCAATCGGTGTGGCCGCAGGACGGTGGAGACCCCCGCCTTATGGGCGAGGCGCATCACAGTGCGCTCGAGTGGTACCGGCGCTTCGGGTTCGAACCGGCAACCGAACAGGAGCCGGCGGATCATGCGGGCTTGCTCCTGATCTTCTATGCGCACCTCCTCGAGGCGGCCTCGGACGACGAAGTCCTCACAGCGTATGCCGGAAGCCACATCGCCTGGCTTCACCACTTCTCCACGAAGTTGGAAGCCGAGGCACGGACTCCGCGATACCGCCAGCTGGCCGTGCGCCTCAAAGAGATCCTCACGGCAATCTAACGCGCAAGCAACGCCGTCGGCGCCGCCCCCCTCACCCCTCCCGCTTCACATGCGGCTTATACCGCCGCGCCGCCAGCCACCGCCGCGTCTCCTCCGCCGCCTCCGGCACCACGTAAAAGAACGCCCCCACCCGCGTCGTCTGAAACACCACCCCGCCCTTATACGTGTCCGGCTCCACCAAATAGTCGATCCCGTCCGCCGTCAGCGCGTCTTCCAGTTCCTTGGCCTCCGCCAGCTTCTTGGCGATATACACCAACTCCAGATCCAGCGCCGCAAACTCGTCGTCCTCCCGCCGCATCAGGCGCCGATCCGCGCCGCAAACGCCTTGAACATCTCCGGACTCTGCCCGTCCATCCACTTGATGTAATCGAGCGCCACCGCCTCCAAATTCTTCAACTGCGTCGGGTCCTTGTATAGCTCCCGCATCGACGGAATCAAATTCCGCAGCCGCGCGTACACCAGCAGCAACTCCCGCCCGCTCTGGAAGAACAGCTCCCGGTTCAACACCCCAGCCGTCAGGAACGACGCTACCATCTCCCAGTACGTCACCACCTGCCGGAAGTACGCATTCGCATCCGTCCCCTGCGGGATCAACTGCATCAGCTCGTCCATCGACTTCGGCTTGCAGTTCTTCGTAAACCAGTCCCGAGCCGCCCGCATCTTCTCCTCGCGCCGCATCTCATAGAGCCGCACAATCAGGTTCACGTCCTCGTAGGTCGCTTGTGTCGCCATAGCCCCCAGCTTACCCCGAGAAATCCCGTGAGAGCGCTCCCCCTCCCCCCGCACTCTCCTCATGGGCCGGCCCCGGCGCACAGGTACGTTATGACCGCTTCCATCACCCTCTCCCTCTCCCGCGAAGAAGAGCTCCACTGGCTCGCTCTCCTCCTCGTCCCCGGCCTCGGCAACCGCGGCGCGCACCAGCTCCTCGAACGCTTCCGCTCCCCCCTCGCCATCTTCCGCGCCTCGCGCTCCGAACTCGAAGCCTCCGGCCTCGCCGGCGCAACCGCCCAGTCCATCGCCAGCGGCTGTACCTTTGACGACGCCGTCCGCCAGCAGGAGAAACTCGCCGCCTTCGCCGCTGCCCTCGTCCCCGTCCACGACCCCCGCTACCCCGAACCCCTCCGCGATATCTATGACCCTCCGCTCGCCCTCTTCGCCCGCGGCCGCCTCGAACTCCTCAACCGCGTCACCGTCGCGATGGTCGGCACCCGCCGCCCCACCCCCTACGGCCTCTCTGTCGCCGAACGCTTCTCCGCCGAACTCGCCGCCGCCGGCGTCACCATCATCAGCGGCATGGCCCGCGGCATCGATACCGCCTCCCACAAAGGCGCCCTCTCCGTCAGCGGCGATACCGTCGCGGTCCTCGGCTGCGGCGTCGACCTCGTCTACCCCGCCGAAAACCGTAAACTCGCCGCCGATATCGCCGCCAAAGGTCTCCTCCTCTCCGAGTTCCCCATGATGACCCCCGCCTACCCGCAGAACTTCCCCGTTCGCAACCGCATCGTCAGCGGCATGAGCGCCGGCGTCGTCATCGTCGAAGGCGCACAGTACTCCGGCTCCTCCATCACCGCCCGCCTCGCCGCCGATCAGGGCCGCGAAGTCTTCGCCGTCCCCGGCAACATCACCTCAAACGCCAGTTGGGGCCCCAACCTTCTCATTAAGGATGGCGCTCATCTGGTTCAAAGCCCACAGGATATCCTTGACGGCCTCCCCCTCCGCGAACGCGCCGAGCTCGCCCGGCAGCGGAATCTTTTTTCCTCCACCGAGCATCCAACGGTAAGCGGCAAGTCCATGGTCGCTAACGTCTTGGAGTCGCTCGGGCCCAACCAGCCCCTCGGCCGTTCCCTGCTCGGCCTCCTCCGCCCCGACCAGGCCACCAACCTTGACGACTTGCTGGCGAACGTGCACAATGAGTCGTCGTCGGAGGTCATCGCGACGCTGTTCGAACTCGAACTCCTCGGACTCGTCCGGCAGATGCCCGGCAAGAACTTTGTTAGAGTGTGGAAGGAATAGCCTCCGACAACTGATTCGCCGCGTCGCACGGATCTAGCCGCGACCCAAGCGGACAGTCTTATTTCGTTCGTTCGCCTTTCTAATAGAGGAATCTTTTGGCTTATGAGTAAAGCGCTCGTCATCGTCGAATCGCCGGCGAAGGCGAAGACCATCGGCAAATACCTGGGCAAGAACTTCGTCGTCAAAGCCTCGCTCGGCCACATCAAGGACCTTCCCAAGAAGGACCTCGCCGTCGACGTCGAACACGACTTCCGTCCCCGCTACGAAATCATCGAGGGCAAAAAGAAACTCATCGACGAGCTGAAGAAGGCCGCCAAGGACGTCGACACCGTCTACCTCGCCGCTGACCCGGACCGCGAAGGCGAGGCCATCTGCTACCACCTTCAGGAAGAGCTCGCCGGCCGCAAGAACGGCGAGCGCCAGGTCGTCCGCGTGATGTTTAACGAGATCACGCAGAACGCCATCCGCAAAGCCTTCGAAAAGCCCATGGCCGTCAACGTCCACCTCGTTGACGCCCAGCAGGCACGCCGCGTCCTCGATCGCCTCGTCGGCTACAAAATCTCTCCCCTCCTCTGGGACAAAGTGCGCCGCGGCCTCTCCGCCGGCCGCGTCCAGACCGTCGCCCTCCGCCTCATCGTCGACCGCGAACGCGAGATCCGCGCCTTCCAAAAGCGTGAGTACTGGACCATCGACGTCCACCTCAACGCCCAGAAGCCGCCCGTCCTCAAGGCCCACCTCGCCAAGCGCAACAACGAGAACGTCGATATCCCCGACGAAGCCGCTTCGAAGCAGATCGTCGACGCGCTCGTCGACGCGAGCTACCTCGTCCGCTCCGTCGCCACCAAGGAAAAGCGCCGCAATCCGGTCCCGCCCTTCATCACCTCCACCCTCCAGCAGGAGGCCGCCCGCAAGCTCCGCTTCAGCGTCAAGCGCACCATGATGATCGCCCAGCGCCTCTACGAAGGCGTTGAACTCGGCAAGGAAGGCGCCGTCGGCCTCATCACCTACATGCGTACCGATTCCACCCGCGTCTCCGACGATGCCCTCCGCGAAGTGCGCGAGTTCGTCGGTAAACGCTACGGCGAACGCTACCTGCCCGAAAAGCCCAACTACTATCGCAGCAAGAAGGACGCGCAGGACGCCCACGAAGCCATCCGCCCCACCAGCGCCGTGCGCACGCCCGACGAGCTCGAAAAGCATCTCTCCGAAGACGAGCTCAAGCTCTATCGCCTCATCTGGATGCGCTTCGTCGCCTCCCAGATGACCCCCGCCGTCTTTGACCAGACCACCATCGAAGTCACCGCGCAAGGTAAGGACGGCGCCGAGTACCTCTTCCGCGCCACCGGCAGCGTCCCCAAGTTCGACGGCTTCCTCGCCGTCTACGAAGAAGGCAAGGACCAGAAGGACGAAGAGGACGACGAGCTCAAGGCGAAGCTCCCCGCCGTCACCGAGGGTGAACGCCTCCGCTTCAAGTCCATCGAACCCGAGCAGCACTTCACGGAGCCGCCGCCCCGCTTCACCGAAGCGACCCTCGTCAAGGAGCTCGAATCCGACGGCGTCGGCCGCCCCTCCACCTACGCCTCCATCCTCTCCACCATCCAGGAGCGCGAGTACGTCAAGAAGGAGGGCGGCAAGTTCGTCCCCACCGAGCTCGGCATGGTCGTCACGGACCTGCTCACCGAAAGCTTCAACGACATCTTCGACGTCCGCTACACCGCGCGCATGGAAGAGGAGCTCGACGAGATCGAGGAAGGCAAGCGCGACTGGATCGAAGCCCTCGGCGAGTTCTACGAAAAGTTCAAGGGCGACCTCGAACGCGCCGAAGTCGAAATGCGCGACATCAAGCGCATGGAGCAGCCCACCGATATCGTCTGCGATAAGTGCGGCAAGCCCATGGTCATCAAGTGGGGCAAGCACGGCAGCTTCCTCGCCTGCACCGGCTACCCCGAATGCACCAATACGCGCCAGCTCGCCGTCGAGCTACCCGACATTGATAAGGCCGACAGCCTCACCGAACAGGACGCCGAAGAGTACTGCGAAAACTGCGGCCGCACCATGGTCCTCAAGAAGGGCCGCTTCGGCACCTTCTACGCCTGCTCCGGTTACCCCGACTGCAAAACCACCAAGCAAATCGGCGGCCAGCAGAAGAAGCAGGATGTCCCGCTCGAAGAAGAGTGTCCGAAGTGCGGTTCCAAGCTGGCCATGAAATACGGCCGCTTCGGCGAATTCGTCTCCTGCTCCAACTACCCGAAATGTAAGTACGTCAAGCAGAAGACCATCGGCGTCAAGTGCCCTCAGTGCAACGAGGGCGAAATCATCGAACGCCGCTCCAAGCGCGGCAAAACCTTCTACGGCTGCAACCGCTACCCCGACTGCGATTTCGTGGCTTGGAATAAACCCATCCCTGAACAGTGCCCCCAGTGCAGCAGCCCCTACTTACTCGAAAAGTGGCTCAAGGCCGGCCCCATCGCCCAGTGCCCGAACGCCGAATGTAAGTACAAGCGCGAATTAGTGGTCCCTGAGCCGGCGGCGAAATAGCTCTCCGCGCAGGCCGTACACCTGATCATCGCAACACTGACGCCTTCCCGCGACCGCCGCGCCGCCCGCCTCAAACGACGCCACGGGATTGGCCGTCGCAAGCTTAGTGCAGCAGGCCGTCTTTAAGTAGCTGCAGACGCAACCTCATTCGTTTGCCGTCGTTCAACGCAAGCACATTCACCGTCGCCCGGCCAACCGCCGATTGCAAAAGTGGCAGGCCAAGGCTAAGTTGTCGAGGTCGTCGTCGGCCAGATGCTGGCGAGCAACAATGTGCTCGACGTGCTGAGCAAATTCCGAGTATCGCTGTTGAAGTTGGCAGTACTCGCAGCGATCGCCAGATCGGCTGCGAACGCTCTCCCGGACGGACCCAGACCTCACGCCGCCAAAAGGCGTTGCGCCTTCAATTTCAGAATTGTGATCAAGTCAGCGCCGTCGATCAAGGCTTCATACTCGGCGTCCTCGTCGGGCGCGAGATCTCCTTCGTTCGCGCGCTTCGCCAAGTATTCCACACGCGCCTGCACTTCAGGGGGAATTCGGAACTCGATGATCTTGCGCAGTGCGGATGGGTCCAACGACGAGGCCAAGGGGCCCAGGAGCTCATCCAGAGCGGCGCTACTCATGCCTCAACATTAGCACCTTCCCGCGCGCCACCATCGCCCCCACCGCCATCGCCATACACGACCGTCACGTCAACATATCCGTCAATCATACCCGCACACCCCCATCCCAGTTCCGCACGCCGTTGGAGGAAGTGAACGGGCAGGAGCCACGGTCGGATCATCGGATGGCGAAGAGTCGCCAGTCGCCAAAACGCCCGAGTTCGCTGACACCCCACTGCCACCAGTCATCATGGAGGTCTTTTTCCAAATAGTCGCCCACGGGCACGGCCAAGTGAGTGATGCCTCTATCCCGAAGGAAGTCGATACCCGCGCGCCGCATGTGGGGATCGACGGTCGTGGGAATGACAGTCGAATCACGCGCTAAGACAAGCCATTGACCGTTCACTTCCGCACGCACTTCTGGCGTTACCCATACATGCTCCGAAGCGGTTTCGAGGACAACGCCGTTCACCATCATGTAGGACGGCAGTACAACTTCAACCATCATTCCCGTCCGCGCTCGCTCCCAAGTCATCCATCGTGTGGCGGGATTGCCGTCGAATGCGAGTGATACGTCCCATCCGTTGGGAGCAGATCGAATGGACCAATCACGACTCCGGATCATTTCTCCCGACGTCGCCTTCAGTCTCACCTCCGCGAGACTCCATTGAGCAAAATGATCTTTTCCTTCACTTCTGCTTACAACGCGGAGCTTCCGGAGCCGCGTCTCGGGAAACACAAACTCGCGCCGAAAGGACGGGCTGAAGTCCTTGAAGTGCGACGTCCAGAGGCTGTCCCTGAGAACTTCTCCGATAGCGGATTCATAGGCGACCAGCACGTCGCGCTTTGCATACGCTTTGGCTAGGCCACCGAGCGCGAGAATCCGCGATTGAGTGGGCGTCTTCTCGTTGATGAACTGCAGTAGCTCCCATTCGCCCAATCGGCCCCGAAGATAGGACTCCTCCGGTTCGATCCTCAGCGCCGCGCGAAGCGGAAACTCCCATAGCCGCCAGCTGCCCGGCGCACAATAGAGCGCAACGACGCTCGGCCAGCATGTAACCGCATGAAAGACCGCACAGGCGATTGAGAGACGTTGTCGAGACCCTAGTGCCATGGAGAACGCGAGGGCCGCAAAGGGCAGCGACGGAATCAGAAAACGAGTACCAAGACTCGCCGGATAGACAGCTGCAAAGCCGAGCGTAGCCAAGAGCAGCCTTCTGCCGGCCACAGTCCTCACCGACAGGACACCGACAGGTGCGAGCAGAAACAGGGGACCAAGCAATCCCTGCAAGGCGAAACCCCCGGTCGCCAGCTCGATCGGCAACAGCCACGTCGAGGGCAAATGGCCCCAGTTCTTCAAGCTCTCCCGCAAGGACTCTTCAAGGCTCACGTGCACGTATTGGTTGGGGAACAGATGGTTGAAAAAAGGAGCCGTAGGATTCTGGTACCAGATGAGATTGCGGATGACCCATGGCCCCGCCGCTAGCGCTGCTCCCAGAGCGAGAAGACCGAGGCCTTTTACCATCCGCCTGCTTCGCCATTGAGTTCTCAGCTCCCAGATCACCATTCCGGCCGCAATGGGCACGGCTACGGCGACAGAGTACTTGGCGGCATAGCAGAATCCGGCGAGAAGACCGGCGTAGAAGAGCTCCAAGCGTCCGGTGTTGTGTTTAGCCCAAATCGATAGTAGATAAAAGCTCCCAAAGGCGATTGACGAAGCTGCAACGTCTACATAAGAGGAGGAAGCGTCAACGCCGACAACGGGACAGGCGATGAGCAAAATGGCGCCGAGCGCACCGGC
The DNA here is from genome assembly GCA_033763935.1 of Bryobacteraceae bacterium. Classification (GTDB taxonomy): domain Bacteria; phylum Acidobacteriota; class Terriglobia; order Bryobacterales; family Bryobacteraceae; genus DALYJJ01. Next base: position 9,585 of record JANRJO010000107.1, on the reverse strand, counting down.
GGTTGGGCCTCCGTGACGTTTACCGTAGGCAACGACAAGCGTGACCAAGGAGGCGAGGAAGGCCAAGTGAACGATCGCCGCGGAAGAATACGCCCCTACGCTGATCGCAAAGAGGTATATCATCTCAATGCCCTGCGACAACATAGCGTGGAAACTGGTCGGATTTGCCGCGATTCGGTGAGTACGAAGATAGGGTTCCAACAGGCCTAAGTGGTATCCAGTGCCATCGGGGCTGGTATCCGGTGCGAGAGCATTCACGAAATAGAGCACGCCGTACGCCACTCCAGTGATCGCCAGAGCCACTCGCCAAATGGTCGACAATTTCTTGAATCGGGGGCGCACCGGATCGGCATAACGGCGCCACATCAACACCTGCCCAGATACCGCCAAGAGAGAAACAGTAATGAACGTCGCAGGAAAGATGAGGCCGGCGAGGCCCAGCACCAGAACAACCGGACTGAGCGCTGCCCCCCCGAGTAGGAACCCAAGCGCCCAATCCTCGATGGTTGTTAAACAGGAACGAATCGGCATCAGAATCAAGCGGCCCAGTGCCAAACAAGTCGCAACGGTCAAACTGGCGCCCGTCACCACGACGGCGGCATCCCAGAGTGCTCCTGTCATCGACATCATTCCCATGGGGATTTTAGTTCGTTCCTCCCTCGTGATTACCCGAACCGGGGCGCGCAGAGTATTAGTAGAGTTTCGAGCGGGGGCGACAGCGCAAAACGATCAACACACGTCTGCCTCCGACTCCCAATCTACGAAATATCTCCCGTCGGAGGAGTTGTGAGGTTAATTCTTCAGGGTTGAACGAGGTTTGATACCAATCGGGCTGAATTCCCTTCAGCACTACATGATCGATACCTCATGAAGCAGCACTCCCAAGGTTGTCTGATCGCTAGGCGATACCCAGGGAGGTTCAACCGCCAGCTCAACAATCAGGGGACTGTCAACCGCGACCGCCGCCCGGGGCACAGGTGCGACGAGGTCATACGAACCTGCCTCTGTGTAGCGGTGCCGGACGAGCGTGCGGTGGTTCACAGCCAAGGCCACCACCACTGGTCCGGTGTCGCGCAACGTTACGTCTGGTAGATAGAAGCGAGCACGAAGCGTAAGGTCTTTGCCTTGCGTCGGCCAAAAACGAAGGACCGCGCGCCGGTCTGTCCATCGCTGGGCTGAACCGGGATCGCCTTCATGCACGCCGGAAATCACGAACCTGGTGCTGCCTGGCTGATCAAATGTCAGAACCTGGCGAAGCCTGACCAAGCTTTCTGGGCGATAAACCCACTGAGGCGGTACCGATAATGTAACGGTGTTTTGATTACAGCCGCCGAGTGTTGTCGTCGCTAGCAGCAATGCGAACTGCACAACCGGCTTTTCCACCAGATCAAACATATCATGCGGCGTCGTCCCGTCCTTCACCGCTTGCCGCCATCGCCATACACGACCCTCGCGTCAACATATCCGCCCATCATCCCCGCACACCCCATCCCAATTCCGGACACGAACGACCGATTAACCCCTTACTCTCCTGAGGCCCTTCGCGTGCTAATCGTTCAACATGCTCGCCGACCTCCGCCTCGCCCTCCGCATGCTCCTCAAGCGCCCCGCCCTCACCTTCGTCGCCGCCCTCTCCCTCGCACTCGGCATCGGCGCCAACTCCACCATCTTCAGCCTCCTCGACGGCTTCTACCTCCGCCCCCTCGCCGTCCCTGCCCCCGGCCAGATCGTCCGTCTCTTCCTCTCCCACCCCGAAGACCCCTACGGCTACTTCTCCTACCCCGAGTTCCGCGAACTCCAGCGCGACGCCAAATCCCTCTCCGGCCTCGCCGCCTCCATGAACCGCGGCGCCCGCTATAACGACGGCCAGTCCACCCGCACCCTCCTCGTCAACGTCGTCTCCCCGGACTTCTTCCAGGTCCTCGGCGTCAAACCCCACCTCGGCCGCTTCTTCGGTCCCGCCGACGAGTCCCAACCCCTCATCGTCGTCGGCTACGCCGCCTGGCAAACCGTCTTCGGCGGCGACCCCGCCCTCGTCGGCCGCACCCTTCGCCTGAATCGTGGAACCGTCACCGTCGCCGGCATCCTGCCCCCCGAATTCCGCGAACTCAAAGCCGCCGGCGACCGCCACTTCTGGGCCCCGCCCTCCACCTGGCGCACCATGAGCGGCGGCCAGACCCGCGACTTCGACGATCCCACCTTCCGCGTCTACCAGGTCCTCGCCCGCCGCGCCCCCGGCGTCTCGGACGATCAGGCCCGCGCCGAAGTCGAAACCATCGCCCGCCGCTGGCAGCGCCCCGACAACCCCCGCCGCGGCGTCCTTCTCTCTGACTTCGATTGGCGCTGGAAGAACAACGGCCCCACCATCGCCTCCCTCTTCGCCATCGTCGCCCTCGTCGTCCTCATCGCCAGCGTCAACGTCGCCAACCTCCTCCTCGCGCGCGCCGAAGCCCGCCGCCGTGAGATCGCCATCCGCACCGCCGTCGGCGCCCCCCGCTGGCGCCTCGTCCGTCAGTTCTTCGTCGAAAGCTCGCTGCTCGGAGCCATCGCCGTCGCCCTCGGCCTCGCCATCGCCTTCTGGCTCATTGAAGCTCTGCCGAAGATGATCCCCTCCGCCCCCGGCTACTCCGCCGCCGAACGCTTCCAACTCGACCTCCGCGTCACCCTCGCCACGCTCGCCGTCGGCGCCGTCACCATGCTCCTGTTCGGCCTCGCGCCCGCCTTCTCCGCCACCAGCGTCCCCAAGACCATGCAGCGGTTCCCCCTCCGCAACATCCTCGCTCTCTCGCAGGTCGCTGTCTCGCTAGTCCTCACCGTCACCGCCGGCGCCCTCGTCCTCAGCTTCTGGAACACGCGCACCGCGCCCGTCGGCTTTGCCCGCAAAGACCTCCTCCTCGCTTGGCTCTCCGGCGAAAAATCCCTCCAACAAACCGCCATTGACCGCATCTCCGCCCTCCCCGGTGTCACCCGCGTCGCCGTTGCCACCCGCGCCCCCTTGAGCTTCTCCGCCGGCGGCATGTTCCTCAACGTCGCCGTCCCCGGCGAACCACGCCCCGTCGAAATCAAGTTCAACACCGTCGACCCCAACTATCTCCCCCTCATGGGCACCCGTCTCCTCCGCGGCCGCAACTTCACCAATCAGGACCGCGGCGATGCCCCTACCGTCGCCCTCATCAATGAGTTCATGGCCCGCCGCTTTTGGCCCAACGAAGACCCCATCGGCAAGTACATCAAGGTCGCCGGCATGGCGAAAGGCGAATGCCAGATCGTCGGCATCGTCGAAAACGCCCCCATTAATGACCTCACCGAGGACCGCGAGCCCTACTTCTACCTCCCCTACTTCCAAGGCGCCGCCCGCTGGGAAATGACCCTCCTCATCGAAACCGCCGCCCCCGACCCCATGACCCTCGCCTCCGCCGTTCGCTCCACCCTCACCGGTATCGATCGCAGCCTCGAGCCCATGGCCCTCACGCGCTTCGCCGACCTCATCCGCTACTCCACCCGCGGCTACCAGGTAAAGGCGCAGCTCGTCACCGCCCTCGGCATCCTCGGCCTCATCCTCACCGCCGTCGGCCTCTACGGCGTCGTCTCCTACAGCGTCTCTCTCCGCACCCGCGAGATCGGCCTCCGCATGGCCCTCGGCGCACAAACCCGCCAGGCCGCCGGCCTCGTCCTCAAACAATCCCTCACCCTCACCGCCCTCGGCCTCGTCATCGGCGTCCCCCTCGCCTCCTTCGCCACCACGAAAATGGCGTCCCTCCTATTCGGCCTCGACCCCTGGCACCCGCCCATCTACATCGCCGCCGCCGCCATCCTCATCGCCGCCGCTGCGGCCGCCGCCTGGCCCAGCGCCCGTCGCGCTTCCCGCATTGACCCCATGACTGCCCTTCGCTATGAGTAACTACCCTCGCGGATAACAGCCCAGCACCCGCAAGTAATCCGCCAGCTCCGCCAGGTGCCCCAGCGCCTTCGCGCACCGCGGCTCGTCTTCATGCCCCAGGAAATCGACATAGAACATGTACTCCCACGGCTTCCCCCGAATCGGCCGCGACTCGATCTTCGTCAGGCTGATGTCCCGCAAAGCAAACGCGCTTAACCCTCGAAACAACGACCCCGCCTGGTTCCGCGTACTGAACACCAGCGATGTCTTCCACCCATCCTTCCCCGCCTCCCTCGCCCTCGCCTCCTTCCCTCTCTCCAGCAGGAAAAATCGCGTGAAGTTCTGCCGGTCATCCTCAATCGACCGCTTCAAAATCGTCGCCCCATAAATCTCCGCCGATATCGCCGACGCAATCGCCGCCGCATCCACGGCCCCCGTCTCCACCACCGTCTTCACACTCCCCGCGGTGTCGTAGTGCGGCACCCGCTCCAACTCCGGATGGGCCGCAAAAAACTTCAAACACTGATTAATCGCCACCGGATGCGACAACACCCTCTTCACTTTCCGGAACGGCACCCCCCGCGGCGCAATCAGGTTATGCACGATCCGCAGATTCGTCTCCCCCACAATCCGCACATCGAAATGCAGCAGATGGTCGTAGTTCTCGTGCACCGACCCGTGCAGCGTGTTCTCGATCGGAATCACCGCCGCCGCAACCGCCTTGGTATCCAGCGCGCGAAACACATCTTCGAACCGCCCGCACGGAGCTACCTCCACCCCCTCCCCTAACAGCTTGTAGACCGCCTCTTCGCTGAACGCGCCGCGCTCTCCCTGAAAGGCCACCCGCTTCGTCTTCTGTCGCTTCACGAAGGCGATTCTATCGTGTTAGACTCATTCACCAGCCAGCCTGGAGGAGGCCCCATGATCATCCGCATTGCTCTGCCCCTCTTGATTGCCGCCCTTGCCTGGAGTGCCCCCATCAGCCCGGTCAGCTATTCCATGCTCAACGGCCAGGGCAACGCCAACGGCGGCACCTTCAATTACTGGGATGAAACGTACTCCGGCGTCGGCAACCCCTTCGCCGACAGCAGCCCCCTCTCCGGCGGGCTCGGCCAGTTGACCGACGGCATCGTGAGTTGCTCCGACGACTGGGCCGCCAACTGCGGCGAAGGCCCCGCCTACCGCTGGGTCGGCTGGCAATCCATCGATCCCGTCATCACCTTCGACTTCGGCGACGTCCGGCAGTTCACCAATATCGGCATCCACACCAACAATTTCGTCAGCGGCGGCGTCTCACTCTGGGCCTCCGCACTCTTCCGCTTTAGCAACGATGGCATCGTCTTCGGCGACGACCTCCTCCGCCTGTCCACCACCGGCGAACGTGCCGACACCACCGCCCGCTTCCTGAACACCCCTCTCGAGCGCTCCGGCCGCTACGTCCAGATCAGCCTGACTGACGGCAACGGCCCGTGGGTCTTCGTGAGCGAAATCGCCTTCGAAGGACTGCAGGATGAAGTCGTCCCCGAGCCCTCCACGTTCCTCCTGGCCGGCGCCGCCATCGCCCTCGCCGCCCTCTTCAATCGACGCCGGCGCTGACCGCACGCTTCTTCACGCTCACCGAAAACCCGCCCGGCCCCGGCTCCACAAACTGCGTCTCCAGCAGCGGCTCCTCTAACAGCGCCTTCCGAAACGCCCGCATCGCGTCCGACTGCGATCGCGTGTTGTGCGCCATAATCACGCCCCCCGGCCGCACCTTCGGCGTCACCATCCGCAGATACTTCACGTAGTCCGGCTTCCACGCGTCGATAAACACGAAGTCGAACTCCCCCTCCAGCTTCGGCGCCTCCTCGAGCGCATCCGCCAGCCGCGAATCCACCCGCCCCGAAACGCCCGCCTGCTTGAAGTTCTCCTGCGCCTGCGCCCACCGCTCGCGGTCGATCTCAAACGTGATCAACCGCCCACCCGTCTCCCGCAGCGCCATCGCCAGCCAGATCCCGCTATACCCGTTCGAAGTCCCAATCTCCAACGCCCGCTTGGCGCCCACCTTCCGCACCACGTCGGCAAGGTACTCGCCCTCCGCCGCGTTGACGTTCATCATCTCCCGCTGCGTCGGCGCCAGCCGCTCCAGCACCGCCATCGCCGCCCGCCGGTCCGTCTCCATCATCGCCACCACGGCGACAAAGACTACCGCCGCATTCCTCACGACGCTACCCTCCTTCCCATCCCGTCGATCTCGCTGTAGTACACCCGCCGCCCCTCGTCCATTGCCAGGTTCGACAGGATCACTCCCGCCGAGTCCCACAACCCCACTTCCACGTCCGCCTTCGGCCGCCCGCCTTCCATCGAGCACCGGAAAAAGTCCTCGAGCGAAATCTCCACCGGGTTCCGCTCCTCCTCCGGCATCACGATGCCTTGCTTGTACAGCCACCGCCGCGCGAACTTGGCCTCTTTCTCGAGGAACGAATCCGCCGGCGTGATCTGGTCCTTCGGCAGCAGCAGCGGCAGCCCCGCGCTCTTCGTCGATACCGTCGACACCGTCGCCCCCGCCACCCAGTTCTCCGCCGTCTTCCCCTTCTCCGGCTTCGGCGCGTTCGGCTCCCGGTACCACACCCCGATCGCCGGTCCCACCGCCGGGTTCGCCGCGTCCCCGATCGTGATCTCGATCGTTCCGCCCGTGCCCATGATCGATTCCGCAAACATCGGCCGCGCCCCTCGCAGAATGTCCATGTGCCCGTTCGTCAGAATCGCCGAGTACAGCAGCTTCTGCCCCTTCGGGTACTTGAAGATCAGGTTGATGTTGTCGTACGTCTCGCGCCCGTCTTTCCAGTAATCGATGCCACCCACGCCGCAGACAAACTCCGGATGCGTCCCGAACACCCAGTCCGCCACGTCCATCTGGTGCGACGCCAGCTCCGCCGTCAGCCCGCCCGAATACTCGCGATAAAACCGCCAGTTGATCTGCCGCTCCAGTTTCTTGTCCGCCACCGGCCGCCGCCCCGCACCGTTCCGGTGCCACTGCGCCCGCACGTGCGTCACCTCGCCGATCAGCCCCTTCCGGATCATCTCGATCGCCGCCTGGTAGAACGGGCTGTAGCGGCGCTGCAAACCCGCCTGGAACACCTGCCGCGGCCGCTCGTTCACCAGCGCCCGCAGCGCGTGCACCTCCTCCGCGTGAAACACCACGCTCTTCTCGCAGAACACGTGCTTACCCGCCAGCAGCGCATCGCGCGTCGGCGCGAAATGCGCAAACAACGGCGTCGCCACCAGCACCGCGTCCAGTTCGTTCAGCGCCAGCATCTCCCGGTAGTCCGTGTACAGCTTCGGCTTCCCGCCGTTCACCAGCGCTGCCGCCGCGTCCAGGTTCGGACGGTAGATGTCGCACAACGCTACGCACCGCCCGTTGTCCACGCTCTGCAGCCGCCGCAGCAGAAAGCTCCCCCGGTCGCCCGTGCCGATCATGCCGTACCGGATTTGGTTCTGCGCCGCCCGCGTCTTCTGCGCCGGCCGCCGCAACGCCGTATACGTCACCGCCGCCGCCCCCACGCCTGCCGCCGCCATCGCCGTTCGCCGCGTCACCTTGTTGTTCGCCACCATACGCGGAACCTCCCGTTCCACCTCCAACCTGCGCCGTAACTGCCGCGAAACCCAACGCTCGTAACCGTTAGAAACGGATGCAAAGGTCTGTTATATTCGGTTTGAGTGGAAATCCCGGACGAACGCCGCCGTCAATCCGTCCTGTCCGAACTCGACCGCATCGTCGAATCCCCCGCCTTTAAAGGCAGCCGCCGGTCTCAGGATTTCCTCCGCTACGTCATCCACGCCGCCCTCGACGGCCGCCACGAACACCTCAAGGAGCGCGCCATCGGCGCCGAAGTCTTCGGCCGCGAGCCCGATTACGACACCGGCGGCGACTCCATCGTTCGCGTCAAGGCCAACGAAGTCCGCAAACGCCTCGCCCAGTACTATAAGGATGCCCCGCCCGCCGGACTACGCATTGACCTGCCCCCCGGCTCCTACCTGCCCGAATTCACCCGTCCCGGCGACCCCGACCCCGCCCCGCCGCCATCCCCCGCCCCCCCGCCTCGCCGCTTCACCGCCTTGGCCATCTTCGTCGCCGTCGTCGCCATTGCCGCCGCCGCCGTCTTCATCGCCCTCCGCCAGCGCCCCGCCGACCCCTTCGACGACTTCTGGCGCCCCGTCCTCACCACGTCCAAACCCGTGTTGCTCTGTGTTGCACATCCGGTTGTGCATCACCTCACCGGAACCAGCCGGGCGTCGGAGACCCCCACCGTCCCCCGCACCGACATCGTCCGCGACCCCGACCACTACCTCGGCATCGGAGACTCCCTCTCCTTAGCCCGCCTCTCCGCGTTCTTCGCCGCCCGCAACAAACCCACCCAGATCCGCATCGGCACGGAGACCACCTACGCCGAACTCCGCGACGCCCCCGCCATCTTCATCGGCGCCTTCACCAATCAGTGGACCATGCAGCTCACCCAGGACTTCCGCTTCGTCTTCGCACGCGAGAACGCCGGCGTCCTCATCCGCGATCAACAATCCCCCGGCCAGCGCTGGATCTACTCCGGCGACCCCAGCTCCGACTACGCCATCATCTCCAGGGTCTTCGACTCCAAAACCGGCGACATCCTGATCGTCGCCGCCGGCCTCGGCCATTTCGGCACTCAGGTCGCCGGTGAGTTCCTCACCAACCCGGCCCACTTGGGCGAAGCCCTCAAAGCCGCCCCACCCGACTGGCGCCGCCGCAACCTCCAATACGTCATCCGCGGCGAAGTCATCGGCAAAACCTCCGGCCCCCCCAAACTCGTCGCCTCGCATTTCTGGTAACAGCGCCCTTCGCCAATGCCCTCGCCGCCAGCCTACCTGGTAGAAAAGCGCCTATAATTCCGGAAAGGAGCCCGTTTGAGCCTTAGCGTCAAAGACCCGGAAGCCTACCGTCTCGCCTCCGCGATTGCCAAGGAGACTGGCGAAACGATCACTAAGGTAGTGATCGACTCCCTCCGTCAGCGCCACGAGCAACTCGAACAGCAACGGCGAAAGGCTACTCTCGAAGAAATCCTGGCCATCGCCAGGAAGACATCCCGCCTCGTGCGTCGGCCCTATCTCGATCACGCCGATCTCCTGTACGACCCGCACGGGCTGCCGAAGTGATCATCGATACCTCGGCCCTCGTCGCCATCCTCTTCACCGAGCCCGAGGCCGAAGAGTTCATCCGGCTCATCCTCTCCACGGACGTCAGCCGCATCAGCGTTGTGAATCGCCTCGAACTACCGTCCTCGAAGAACCCGTGACCCTGCAACAAGGCATGCTCGCCAGAGACGCCTACCTCGATTACGGTCGCGGCCGCCACAAAGCCAACCTCAACTTCGGCGACTGCTTCGCCTACGCTCTTGCCAAAGCCACCGGCGAACCCCTGCTCTTTAAGGGTGACGACTTCCGCCGCACCGACGTCCAGTGTGCCTTCTAACGAACCGAACGTAGGCCCCCCACCCCCGCGAAGTCATCGGCAAAACCTCCGGCCCCCCAAACTCGTCGCCTCGCACTTCTGGGCTCTGCGCGAGAATCCGACGGAAGGCCCATTTTACGCGGCTTTCCGTAACGCGACAAATTCGACCTTCGTTGCGGCGAGCCGCTGAGCTTTGAGAAGCAGGTAGCGCAGGTTCTTGTAGCCCCGTCCTCGCCTGATC
>JANRJO010000102.1:0-81975 GCA_033763935.1 Bryobacteraceae bacterium | reverse complement strand
GGTCTGATCTCGGCGGTTACTTCGTCCGCGAAAGGTGGTAGCGGGTCATGTTCCCGTTCTTGACCCCGTCCATCAGGACGACGATCTCGTAGCCCTTTTCCTCCTCCGAGGTGACAGTCAACCCCTCTGGTTTGCCCTTCTCGTGGGCGGGAAGTTCCGCGAGGAGCAGGCACTTCCCAAGCGGATTCGCTCCGACCAGGCAGTCGTTTCCGTCCCAGAAGTAGATCTGAAAGGATCCGGGGCCTTCTCCGACGGGTCCGGCCAGGACGAGAAACCCATCCTTGACCGCCGCCAGATCGCGGACGCCTCGGCCACCGAGGTTGACGAAGCGGAGGTCGTGGGCGGCGTCCTTCGCGAAGCTCGTCCGCAGGATCGGGACGTAGTTTTCCCGCAGAACCGGGCCGCGGAAGCCGACGTAGATCTCCTTCCCCTTGACCGCCAGCCCCTCGATGTCGATTCCGTTCTCTTTCCCCGGCAACGCCGCGAACGGCTTGAGGACGGGGTCGGATTCGAGCATCGCTCGGAGGTTCATCGTCTCGAGGGTTCCGGTGCCGTCGGCGGTGGGTTTGAAGCGGGCGAGGACATCGCGGGGGCCAGCGGGCTGGATGATCGCCATCTTCGCACGGTTGTCGGCGTAGGAATCCTTGGCCTTCTGTTTCGGCCGGGCGGCGGAGTGGGACCCGATCGCGTAGACGTACTCGCCGTCGATCGCCAACGCTTCAAGGTCGACTTCGGTGTCGGGTTGGCCGACCGCGACGGAGCCCGACTTCTTGTACGAGTCACCGGACTTCTTGAGAACCTCGATGTGAGCTGTCTCGTCGGAGACGACGTAGAGCAGATCCCCGGAGAAGGCGATGCCGCTGAGGTCGGAGCCGCCGGGGATCTTGCCGGAGACGGCGATCGTTCCGCGGGGCTGCAGACTGGCCACTTCCGGAGCCGCGCCGGGCTTCGGGTTCGCGGGGGGAGTTTCCTTGACCGGTTCCGCTTGCGAGGAACTTGCGGTGTTGCTGGCACAACCGGCGGCGGTCGCGAGGGTGAGCAAGCCCCCGAGCAGGAGGCCGAGTTTCGAGAGAGTCATCGGATTTCTCGCGTGTTTCGGGGTCGATTTCGGGAATCGAGGCTATTCCGGGAGGATCTCACCGCCGGACGCGGTGACGAGGTAGACGAGGGTTTTCGCCGGCGTGGCGGGAGTGAGCTGCCTCACCGAGCCGTCGGCGAAGAGGACGTTCGCCCCGCTGGGGTGGAAGGCGTACACGTCCTTGTCGTTGTTGCAATTGACGACGCACGGCCCACCCTTGGAACCGGTCGTGCCGGTCGGGTCGGAGCCGGTGACGTTGATCCGCATGTCGTGGCCGGCCCAGATCGCATCATCGACGGACTTGCCAGGGTTCGCGATTCCGCCGGCGTAATACTGGGTCGGGCGACCCGCGAACTCGGCGAACAGGGTCGTGTTGCTGGTTCCATCCGTGATCGACACGATCGGGGTGGTGATGTTCTGCCGCATCGCCCCGAGCCCGGGCGGGTTCACGAAACTGTAGGGCGGGGCCAGTCCCTGGCCGATCAGGTCTCCGGTATCCAGGGAATCCTTGGGTTGATCCACCTGCACCAGGCTGCCGTAGTCGGCCACGAACCCGGTGTGGAACCCGATGTTCTTCACGTCCGGGTACGGTGGCACGAAACTGACGAGGTATTTCGGATCCTTGACGGTCTCGAAGCGGGTTCCGGTCGGGGTTGCGGGGCACTGGAAGATCGAGAAGACGGTCTTCAAGACGCCGGAACTCGTGTTGGCGGGGTCGCACCAGTCCTTTTCCTTGACGTAGGTGTTGTAAACGGCGGTCTGTTCGAGGTATGGCAGAATCAGGACGAGCACGCTGGCCCGGCCGGTGTTGGCGGGAATGTACGGCGGGCTCGGCGGGCTGCCGTTCTTCGAGATCCGGCTCGGCGGCAGGCCGTCGAGGTTTGCCGCGTAGTTGTGGCAGGCGATTCCGATTTGCTTCAGGTTGTTCCGACACTTCACCCGGCCGGCCGCCTCTCGAACCTTCTGCACCGCCGGAAGCAGCAGTCCGACCAGGATGGCGATGATCGCGATGACCACGAGCAATTCGATCAGCGTGAATCCAGGACGCGGCGGGCGGGTCATGTCGTCGCTCCGAGTGCGGTCCGAGGAATCGATCGAGGTCGCCGACAGTGTAGGAACTTTTCGCATCCCGGGACGAAGAAAGCCGACGAGGGATCTCGTCGGCTTTTGGTCGTTTCGCAAGGTTAGGGTCAGTCGGCGTTGACGATTTCCCCGAAACTCGCGGTCGTGAAGGCGACCATTTGGGCCGGGGTGATGCTGTCGCGGAGGAACCGAACCGAACCGTCGCAGAAGAGGAAGTTGGCCCCGCCAGTGTGGAAGCTGTAAGCTCCGTCGCCGTAGTTGTTGGCGTTGATCATCTTGGCACTGGTGTCCCCGGCGGCGAGGTTCGTACCATCCGGTTTGTTGCCCTTCACTTTGATTTCGAAGTCGCCGGAGGTCCAGTTGTAGTCGAAGCGATCCTTGGCTGCGACGTTGACGTTCACATCTTCGACGCGATTGCGACCCCTGTAGAGACCCGGGCGACCGGCGAGTTCCCCGTACATCACGGTATTCGTCGTGCCGTCCGTGATCGAAAGGATCGGGGTGATCTGGTTCTGGATGAGTGCCCCGCGGACGGGAAGGTTGGCGGTCGTCATCCCAGGGACCATTCCGAGGGCGACCACACCCGACCCGGAATCGGAAAGTTGCACCAGCGGAGCGTAGTCAGCCGCGAAGAGATTGTAGTCCTGCGAGGTTGTGTAGGTGGTTTCGACGTAGTTCCACTTGTTGCTCGCCCAGAGGGGGTTGACGCCCGGGACGATCTTGTTGACGTACTTGATCCCCGTGGTGCCGTTGGGGACCGAAATCATCCGGTTCGATTCCGCGGTGCTCGGGCACTGGTAGATTTTGAAGGTGTTCGCGAGCAGGGCCGCGTTGACTGGGTTCTTCACGTCTTCGAGCAGGTTGAACTGCTTCAGCACCGTGTCTTGCTCGATGTAGGGCAAGATCGTGACGAGTGCGCTGGCCCGGTTCTCGCCCTGGGGGATGGCCGGGTTCTTTCCGCTGTACTTGGTGTTGCTGAAGGCCGGGAAGCCGCCGCGAGCGGACTCGTAGTTGTGCATCGCGAGGCCGATCTGCTTCATGTTGTTCTGGCAGGTCGTGCGGGCCGCCGCCTCACGAACCTTTTGCACCGCCGGCAGCAGCAGCCCGATCAGAATTGCGATGATCCCGTTCCGCTCAATAATGATAAAACCCTGGTTCTTAGGCACCGGCCCGATCGCGGCCTGCGAGATTTTTCCCCCGTAACTCCGGCTGACCATCGCCGCAATCTCGTCGAATGACCCGGCCGGCTTGACAGACCCGTCACACATAACAAAGTGTGCGATATCGCTATCGTCCCAGACCGGTTTGAACGTGACCTTCGGAGCTGCTGTCATCATGAGCATCGCCCTCCTGTTGAGCGTGTTACATGCTAACGCGCCGGACATGCCCCGTTTCGGCTCACCGCTCCGGCTGTGACTTCCATCACCGCTTCCCGCACGGACAGGGGCTACCGTGGAAGCATGAGCGAAACGATTGTCCGTAACCTGTTCGAGCATGGCCAGGTGCCGGAAAGCAGCATTCTCTCCAGTACTCTCCAGAACGACGATTTCTCGAAGTTCGTCCTCTTCCGCTTCGCGCCGGGGCAGGAACTGAGCGCCCACACCGCACCCTTCCCCGCCACCCTCTACTTCGTCAGCGGCGAGGCGGATGTCAAGCTCGGGGACGCGATACACCAGTTGGCAGCGGGCGCCTGGGCGTACATGCCCGCTCAACTGCCCCACGGCATCAAGGCCAGGACGGAAGTTGTGATGTTGCTTACGATGCTGAAGGGCGCGCGGTAGCGCCGCTGCTTCGCGTGAACACGCCAGACCAGAAGGCCTTGCCAGCCGGCAACGCCCGCCTCCGCTCCTCCACCGGCGAGAATCCCAGCAGTGCCAGACGCTGTTTGAATTCGACGGGGTCGACGTGCCGGAACCACTCCTTCACCGCTTTCATCGGACCGGAACCGATCTGCGGCGGTTGGGCCGCGCTGTCCGCCGGCAGCTGTAGCACCACCGAGAGATGTCCCCCCGCGGCCACCAGCGAGGCGGCACTGCGCAAGCACTCCTCCGATCCCGCGTGCTCAAAAATCAGTGCCGCATGGACCAGATCCACCGGCTCGGCGGGAACACGCCCGCTCCGCAGGTCCGCCGGGAACAGCGTCAACGGAAGGTTGGGAAAGCGCCTGCGCACTGCTTCCAGATACTCCGGGTGAATATCAACGCCGACGATGCGTCTGGTGACCTCGGTGTCCAGCCGCTCCAGCCCGTTTCCACCTGCGATTCCCAGAATGGCAACCGAGTGCGGGGCGGCAATACCGCAGAGCCTCCTCGAACAGGTCTGCCAGAACCGACAACTGCCGCACCTCGGGGGACGACATGTGCCCCTCGTACACCTCGAGCGGCACATCCAGCCACGGACATCGCGCCCCTATTTCTTCCGGGTCCACTCTCCCACCCAATCCAGGAACGAGTTGTACCAGAGCCGGCTGTTCTGCGGCTTCAGAATCCAATGCCCCTCGTCCGGGAACAGCAGCATTTTCGACGGCACCTTCTGCATTTGCAGCGCCGTGAACAACTGCAATCCCTGTCCCACCGGCACCCGGTAATCCAACTCACCGTGGATCACCAGCGTCGGCGTCTTGAAGTCCTTCACGTAGTAACTGGGCGACCACCTGGCATAGATCTCGGGATTGTCCCACGGCATCCCGCGAAACTCCCAGGTGGGGAACCACAACTCTTCCGTCTCACCCGCCATGCTGCGCAGATCGAAGACGCCGGCGTGCGAAACAAACGCGCGGAACCGATCCGTGTGCCCGAGCAGCCAGTTGACCATGTATCCGCCGTAAGAGCCCCCCGCCGCGGCCAGCCGTTCCTTGTCCACGTAGGGCAGGGAGGTGACCCGATCCACGACCGCCATGATGTCGTCGTAGACCTTGCCGCCCCAGTCCGCGTTGATCTCGTCCGTGAACTTCTGGCCGTACCCGACCGACCCTCTGGGATTCGGCATCACCACCACATACCCCGCGGACGCGAACACCTGCGGGTTCCATCGATAGGACCACGTCTGCCCCCACGCGCCCTGGGGTCCGCCGTGAATCAGAAAGAGCCCGGGATAGGCCTTCTTCGCGTCAAACCCCGCCGGCTTGAGCAGGAAGGCATGCACTTTCGCCCCATCTGGGCTATCCACCCAGATCTCCTCCAACGGACTCATCGCATGCTGCGCCAGCAGCGCGTCGTTTAACTTCGTCAGCGCAACCGGCGAGCCGCCCGTCGACGCGATCTTGTAGATCTCCACCGGCGCCGTCCCCGAACTCTCCGTGAAGAGCAGCGTCTTGCCGTCGCTCGTGAACTGCACATCGTCCACATGCCCGGCTCCCTGGATCAACCCCCGCGCCCCGCCCCCGTTCACCGGAATCAACTGGGCGATCTGCCGCCCGCGGTCCTCTACGGTGAAGGCAATTCGCTGGGAATCCGGCGTCCACGCAATCGAGGTCACGGGCCGGTCAATCGACTCCGTCAGCGTCGTCGTCCGCCCCGATGACCGCTCCATGACCACGAGGCGCCAACGGTCGCTCTCATACCCAGCCCGCTGCTGCGAGCGGTAGGCAAGCCATTTCCCATCGGGCGAGTAGAGCGGCGACTGGTCCGCTCCCGGGTTGAGCGTGACCTTCTTCGACTCGCCGCCGCCGATCGGCACCGCGAACAAATCAGAGTTCGTTGACGTCGCCAGGTCCGCGTCCGCGTTCATTGCGTACATCACTTCGGTCCCGTCGGGTGAGATCGCGTAATCGTCCGGTCCGCCGAGCGAAAACGGCGGAACGTCCCGCGGCCCCGGGGTCAGGTCCTTCGGCGCGCCGCCGTCCGCCGGCACTACAAACAGATGCTTACGCCTGGACCCTTGCCAGTCGCTCCAGTGCCGGTAGAGCAGGGAAGTGTACACGCGAGCCTTCACCTTGCTCGCTTTCTCTTCCTCCAGCCGCCTCTTGTTGCACGCCTCGTCGGCGCAATCCGGGTACACGTCGCTGGTGAATACAAGGTGCTTCCCGTCGGGCGAAACCAGCACCCCGGAAGCCTCCGTCGCGATGGAGGTCAACTGCTTGGCGTCACTGCCATCCGCGTTCATCCGCCAAATCTGGGACGACCCGCCGCGGTCCGACACAAACACCAGACTCTTGGAGTCCGGCGTCCAACGGGGCCGGCTGTTGTTCCCTTCGCCCGTGACCTGCACCGGCGCGCCCCCGTCCAGACCTACCGTCCAGATCTGCCGCGGCCGAGTGTTCTTTTCGACATCGATCGACTGCACGGTGAACGCCACGCTCTTCCCGTCCGGCGACACCTGCGGCTCGCTGATTCGCACCAGCGATAGCAGCGCGTCCAGCGTGAACGGCTTCCGCTCCTCGGCGGGCAGCACCGAAAGACACAAGAGGAGGGCGAGAATCGAGCGCGGCATACACCTCGATTCTAGCGAGGCTGGTTCTCTTTGGCTCGATCCAGCAGCCAGACGTTTCCCCGGCTCTCACTGAGATTCAGGTAGAGCTTGTTTCCGGCCTTCGAAATCTCCAGCCACTGCACCGGCACGGCTCCCAGGGACAGTCGAGCGGAATGAAAGTGATGGACGGCCGCCGGGGACCCAAGGGGCTTCAGGTCCGCGCGGTTCAGCTTCTGGAAGTACAGGCAGCGGTTTCCATCGGCGTGGGAAGTGAAATAGATGCCGCTGTTGTCCTCGGTCAGAAGCGGCTTGTCGTCTCCCGCTGTACCTTCCGTCAATGCAATCCATTCGCTTGCCGGAACGGGCGTCATGCCCTTGAACGGTGCCGCGTAGGCTCTCGACTCCACATCATTCGTCTTTGCGATAAAGGTGAGCCAGCGTCCATCGGTTGAGATGCGAGCCTGGTATAGCGCCCGCGCCGGGTCGCGGAGAACGGTCGAATACGTCCTGGTTGTGCGGTCGAAGAGTTCGATATCTTGCTGCCCGCGCCCGTGGAACAGCACGTACCGGCGATCCTTGGTTACCGCATCCAGCCGTCCGCATTGAGTGCAGAGGGTCTCCGGAGGCCCACCGCTGATGGCCTGCAGATAGATCGCCTGCGGCCCCGGCTGCGGGGGCCGAACCCCGAACGCCACGGCGTCTCCCACGAACACCGGATTGCTCTCCAACGCGGGCGTGCGTGTCAGCGCCCGGCTCCGCCCTGTCGCGACGTCCACCAGCCACACGTCCGCGGAGCCTGTCTGTCCGCTGACGTAGGCAACATACTTCCCATCGGGGCTCACCTGCGGCGACGATTTCGGCGCGATATCCCGCATCAAACGGCGCGGCTCGTCGCCGGGCCGCGACAGGTCGATTTCCCACAACCCCACCGTGCCCGTCACCTCGCCGAACGCCACCACGCCTGCCGTCGACACGGTGGGCCGCCTCTGACGCTGTGAACTCAACGTCAACCGTTCCGGCGCGCGCCCCCACCCGCCGCCGGGCTTCGGATCCACGAGCCACAAGTTCGCGTCCGGTCCCTGGTTCGCCAAAAAGCGGCTATGCGCCGGGCTCCAGGCGGATAGGTCAAACCGCGCATCCGCGATCCGCACTGGCGCCTGATCGTTGAGCACGGATAGATAGATGCCCGGGCGAGTGTTCTCGCGCCGCTCGGCGAGGCCATGGAAATAGAGATGCCGTGCATCAGCACCCCACACCGGATGGTGGGCCGAGGCGAAGTCGGCATGCAGCCGCCTTGCCTGGTCTCCGCCCGGCGTCGTGACCCACAACTGCGATTGCCTCCCTCTCATCACATCGTTCTCGGACTGTGCGGTGCTGAACGCGATCAGCCTCCCGTCGGGTGAAAACGCCGGTTCATTTCCCGTCCGCGCCAGCAGCCGCGATTCGCCTCCGAGGGACGGAACGATATACAACCCACCACCGTCTTTCTCCGACCGGTAGACCACCAACGTGCCGTCCGGGGATATCGCCGGACTGCGCTCATCCGCCGGATCCTGGGTCAATCGAATCGCGCTGCCGCCCTCCGTCTGTTGAACCCAGATGTCCATGCCCGTGTCGCCGGCGCGGTCCGAGGAGTACGCCACCAGCTTGCCGTCGGCGGAGATCGACGGCGCAAACGTTAACCCGTCATCAAAGGTCAACTGACGCAGTTCGTACGGCGGCTCCTCCGGCTGCGCCTTCGGCCAGAGGAAATATGCACCTGCCAGCGCCGCGGCCAGACCTGCTCCCGCTGCCCACGGCCACCGGCGGGTTCTCGCTCGCTTCGTGGCCTGTGCAGAAACGGATGGCTCCTCCGCCGCGTCCTCCAAAGCGATCCGCACATCCGCCATGTGTTGAAATCGCTGCCCGCGGTCCTTGCGCAGGCAGCGGTTCACGACGCGTCGAAGCGAACCCGGCGTGGACTCGGGTAACGGCGAGGGATCGTCGCGTAAGATCGCCGACAGCGTGGATGCCCCGGATTCCCCCGTGAACGCCTGGCGGCCTGTCAGCATCTCGTACAGCACAGCGCCGAACGAGAAGACGTCTGACCGCCCGTCTACCGGTTTGCCTTCCGCCTGCTCCGGCGACATGTACGACAGCGTGCCGAGAATGGTTCCTGCCGCTGTATTCAAGCGCAGCGTGCGAGTGTCTTCGCTCGACCCGGGCGCCAACGGCTCCGCTACCTTCGCTAGCCCAAAGTCCAGCAACCGAACCCGACCGTCATCGCCGACCATCACGTTCCCCGGCTTCAGATCCCGGTGGATGATGCCCTGCGCATGCGCCGCGGCCACCGCGTCCGCAACCGCGATGCCGATCCGCACCGCCTCGCGCCAGGGCATGGGACCCCGCTCCATCAATGCCGAGAGCGACTTGCCCGCCACGAACTCCATGGCGAAGTAGTCGACGCCCTCCTCCGACCCGATGTCGTAAATGGTGACGATGTTGGGATGGCTCAGCGCCGAGGCCGCCTGGGCCTCCTGCAGCAGCCGCTCCCGGCCCTGCCTCACTGCGTCAGGCTGGATCACCTTGAGTGCGACTTCGCGCGAGAGCCGCGTGTCCCGCGCCCGGTACACTGCGCCCATTCCGCCCGTCCCAATCAGAGCCGAAATCTGATACGGACCAAGCTTAGTGCCCGCCGCGAGTGTCATCGAGTGTCCGTAGTGTATCCCAGCACTCGCGCGCGATGCCGCACAGCGTGAGCGCGTCCGCCCATCGGTCGCCTTCTTCGGCGCCGCCGAAACTTCGCGCGTAGTAGATGCGCGGGCTCAGCAACTCCGGCACGAAGTACATAGATTCTTTTCCCGCGAACGACCGCCGCCACAACTCGCGAAAATGGCCGACGTAGGGGGCGTCCAGGTCCTTCAGCGCCACCTGGATACACCCCGGTGTTCCGATACGCCCGTGCACGAAGCGGACCCGCTCGAACACCGGCTCGATGAACCGCACCTTCTCCTCGAACCCGCCGTACACCATTTCCAGCCCCGTGTACCAGTGGGAGAAATCGGCGTTGATCGTCAGATCGGGGAACCGCTTCACGAACTGCACGGTGCGCCACAAGTCCTGAAACAGAGTGGCCCGGTGTGTTTCGACGTGGAGCGGAATGGCGTAACGGACCGCTGCGCTCAACACCGCGTCCAGCAGTCGTGCCCCCTCGTCGTCGTCCTCCATTCCCCACCCCACGTGCAGCGTTCCGCAATCCATACCCTCGGCCGACAGCCGCTCCGCCAGCACCGCCGCATCAGCGGGAACGTTCACACGCCCCAAACCGCATCGGCCGAGGCCATGGCGCCTGGCCGCCTGGTCCTGCTCGGAAGTCAGCGGCTCGACGAACTGCACACCGCCGTAACCAGCCTCCCGCAGTGCTGCGCACAGCCGCTCCGGCTCGTTTTGAACGCGCCGGCGACTCCGCGCAGTCCTCCAGCGCCATGAGGTTGAAGTAGAGTCGCAGCACGCGTTAAACGGCTGCTTCCGCCGGCGGCAGTAAGTCCACCACGCGCACCGTCTCTTCCCGCCCCGCCAGCGCGACGCTCTCGCTCTCGCCGTAAATCCGGATCTCACGATACTGCTCGCCATCCGGCCTCAGATGCACCACGATGGCCCGGCGCTCGATGTCCGCCACCCAGTACTCCGGAACTCCCGCCCTCGCGTACAGGCCCGGCTTCACCGTCAGGTCCAAGTAGCGGCTCGTGCTCGCTACTTCGACTACCAGCACCAGCTCGTCACCCCTTGGATCCCTGCGGCCATAATCTGCACTCTCGTCCCGCAGAACCGCCACGTCTGGCTCCGGCATGCTTTGTTCGCGGTCACGGGAATTCGCCTCAATGGGCAGTTGGATCTGGACGCGGCCTACTCCGAACAGGCCTGCGAGCCACTTCGAGATGAGCCGAATCGTAAACGAGTGCGGCGGCTTTTGCCCCATCTTGTCGATCAGGTCCCCTTCAATCAGTTCGCACCGCTGGTCGTCAAACACCCCGGCGTCGACCATCCTCGAGACGTCTCGCCGCGTGAACCGCTTTCGTCGCACCCCCTCGACTTCTCTCGCTCCTGCGTTCGGCAAAGCAAGCACGCTCATGGCATTCCCTCCCCTCCGTTATCGCAGATCCGGCGCCCGTCGGCCAGATGACAGTTCCGTTGCGCAACCCCTTTCCCATACAGTACTCTACAAGCAACTGCTCTCAGGAGTTCTTAAGATCCATGACTCGATTACTGGCCACGCTGCTTGTGTGCCTCGCGTTCCTTGGCGCCGCGAACGCCCAGACCGTATTAGGAACCATCACCGGCCGCGTCCTTGATCCCACCGAGGCCGCCATCGCCAACGCCGCCGTTACCGCCACTAACACCGGTACGCGCGTCGTTTACAAGACCACCTCGAACGAGGCCGGTATTTATGTCCTCCCGCAACTCCCCGTCGGCCTCTACGAGATCACCGTCGAGATGGCCGGCTTCCGCCGCTACGTACGCAAGAACATCGAGCTCAACGTCGCCCAGACCCTCACCGTCGATACCCGCCTCGAAGTCGGCCAGGTCGAACAAGCCGTCGAAGTCACCGACCAGCTCGGCACCCTGCAGACGGCTACCTCGGACCTCGGCACCACCATCCAGCGCAACAAACTGATGGACCTCCCCCTGTTCGTCGGCGGAAACGTCCGCAACCTTGAACAGTTCATCTTCCTCGCCCCCGGCGTCACCGGCGACACCGGCAACACGCAGATCTCCGGCTCCCCCAGCCGCGCCAAGGAGGTTCTCATCGACGGCGTTGCCTCCACCGGCATCGAAAGCGGCGGTGTGATCGCCGGCAATGGCCGCCCCTCCGTCGAGACCATCGGCGAATTCAAGTTGGTGCGCGCCAACTTCAACGCCGAATACGGCCGCACCGGCGGCGGCGTGCAGATCTTCACCACGCGCAGCGGTACCAACCAGCTCCACGGCGCCGCCTTCAACTACCTGCGCAACGACAAGCTCGACGCCCGCGGCATGATCCAGCCCCGCCGCCAGGTCAATCGCCAGAACGAATTCGGCGCCACTCTCGGCGGCCCCATCTACATCCCCATGCTCTACGACGGCCGCAACAAGACGTTCTTTTATTTCGTCTACAGCGGTTACCGCTTCCGTCAGGGTTCGCCCAACACGTTCCAGAGCGTCATCCCGCTCGATTTCCGCCAGGGCGACTTCTCCCGCGCTGCGCCCATCTACGACCCCCGTACCAACCGCAGCACGCCCAACGGCATCGTCCGCGATCAGTTTCCCAACAACCGCATTCCGCTCGACCGCTTCTCCAGCGTCTCGCGCAACATCCTTCCCCTCCTGCCGACCCCGAACAACAACAACCTGTTCAACAACTTCGTCAGCGAAGGCCGCGGCCAGGCCAACAGCAACCAGTACAACATCAAGCTCGACCACAACCTGAGCGACCGCAACCGCCTCAGCGGCTACTACTACAACGACGAGCACGAGGCCCGCGATCCGATCCTCGTGCCCGGACCGACGACGCCCAACCGCTCCACCACATCCCGCAACAACTGGGCTCGTATTACCCACGACTTCGTCGTCTCCCCCACCAAGCTCAACCATCTGCTGCTCGGCTACACCCGGACCGCCGTCACCATCGCCAGCTACACCCTGAACCAGGATTGGCCCACGCAAATCGGCCTTACTGGCGTCAATACCGGGCCCGACAACGTCTTTCCCTGCATTGAGTTCATCGCCTCGGGCTTTTCCCGTCTCGGCGACCAGAACTGCAACAGCCGCGTGCTTCAGACCAACAACGCATTCCAGGTGGGCGACAGCTTCAGTTGGGTTCGCGGCAGCCACAACATCAAGTTCGGCTTCGACTACCGCTGGATGGAGACCAACGGCATCGACCCCTGGCGCACTATGGGCTGGTTCCAGTTCAACGCCCTTGAAACCGCGCAGCCCGGCGTCAACAACACCGGCAACGCCATCGCCAGCTTCCTGCTAGGCAACGTGAACCGCGGCCAGCTTCAGGTCTTCAGCTACTTCCCGCGCAATCGCTATCAGTACTACGCAGGCTACGCGCAGGACGACTGGAAAGCCACCCGCAAACTCACCATCAACTACGGCCTCCGCTACGACGTCTTTATTCCGCGCTACGAGCGCCGCGACAATCTCTCCACCTTCGACCTCAACCTGCCCAACCCCGCCGCCGGCAATCGCCCTGGCGCAATGATCTTCCTGGGCGAAGGCGAAGGCCGCAGCGGCCTGCAGCGCCTTGCCGACATTGACTGGAAGTCCTTCGGTCCCCGCCTCGGCATCGCCTATCAGCTCACGGAGAAGACGGTCCTCCGCAGTGGCTACGGCATCTACTACGCCCAGGGGAATGCCAACGCCGGACTTCGCGATTCGCTCCAATCGAGCGTCGGCTTTGTAGCCCAGCCCGTCTTCCAGAGCCAGGACAACGGCGTCACGCCCGGCTTCAACTGGGACGGCGGTTTTCCGCAGAACTTCGCCCGCCCGCCGTTCATCAACCCCGCCGCCGGCAATGGCGCCGATGTGCGCATGATGCTGCGCAGCGATGGCCGCCCGCCCTACTTCCAGAACTGGTCCTTCACCATCGAGCGTGAAATCGCTCCGCGAGTCAACGTCGAAGCGACCTACCTCGGCACGAAGGGCACCCGCATCGGCAATGGCCTCGTCCACTGGAACGAGCTCGATCCGCAGTACCTGCGGCTCGGCTCCCTGCTCACGCGGCCGTTCGACTCGCCCGAAGCCGTCGCCGCCGGTATCCGTTCGCCGTACCCCGGTTTCCGCGGCTCTGTCGCCCAGGCCCTGCGTCCCTATCCACACATGCAGGCTGTGTGGAATCGCTCGAACCCAGCCGGTAGTTCCACCTATCACGCTCTGCAAACGCAGGTCAGCGCGCGCTCCTTCAAGGGTCTCGACGTGCAAATGGCCTATACCTGGGCGAAGACCATCTCTGACGCCGACATCCTCGCGGGCGGCGGACCGGCCGGCCAGACCACCTACAACCGGCGGCTCGAGAAGGCTATCGCCACCACGGATGTCCCGCACATCTTCGCCCTGAGCTACAGCTATGAACTGCCCTTCGGCAAAGGCAAGCGGTGGCTCTCGAACGGCGTTGCTTCGCAGGTGCTCGGCGGCTGGGTCTTCACCGGCATCCACCAGTACTCCGTTGGGACGCCCATCATCCTGTCTGCCAACAACACTACTGGTTTGTTCAACTCCGTCCTCCGCCCCAACGTCGTGGCCGGCCAGCCGCGCCGCCTTGAAGACGACAACTTCGACTACACCGTCGACCGCTGGATCAACCCAGCCGCCTTCACCCCCCCGGGGTCGTTCCAGCTCGGCACCGCCGCCCGGTCGTACACGGACCTGCGCAACCCGAACTTCTACAACGAAAACTTCGGCCTGCTGAAGCGCGTGACCTTTGCCGAGCGAGTCACCGCCACCTTCCGTGCCGAGTTCTTCAATGCCTTCAACCGGACCGTCTTCGGTGCCCCGCAGTCAAACGTGAGCAACGCCCAGTTCGGCCGCATCACCAGCCAGGCCAACACGCCGAGGCAAGGGCAGCTCGCCTTACGTCTGGAGTTTTAGCCGTCGTATCTCGCCCGGCGTCCTATCGCTGGACGCCGGGGCTCCCCCCGCCCCCGCAGGTGACCTATGCCTCTCGCCCCCGGCGACAAAATCGGCCCGTACGAAGTCGCCGGACTGATTGGCGAATGCGGTATGGGTGAGAGCATACTTCCACCACGAAGTCGCGCGCCGCTCGGCCGGGCAGCAGTGAACCGCCGCCCTTATCGCCCGTGAAACGGAGTTGCAGGTCCTAAAGCTCTTGACTGTCATTCTTCCGTCGTCGAGACTTCGAAATGAACGGACGACCGGGCGCAGTGAGGAGGCTTCATGATCACCTTCGTCGACGATGTTCGGCTGGGAGCGCGAGCTTTGGCCAAGAGTCCCGCCTTCACGCTGGTAGTCTTAACCACACTCGCGTTCGGCATGGGCCTGACCACGGCCCTCTTCAGCCTTGTCGAGCAGCTCTTACTGTGGTCGATTCCCGCGCGCGAACCGCATCGCCTGGTGCGCATCGAAGGCGCGTACAGCCGCACCTATCCTTTCTTCCTTGCCTATCGCGACCTCAACCAGGTGTTCGACGGAGTCCTCGCAAACAGCGACACGCTCGACGCCGGCCTTCGTCCGGCCGGACCCGCGGGCGTCGAGATCGGCCGCGTGCAGTACGTCAGCGGCGGCTACTTCCAAATTTTGGGCATTGGAGCCGCCGCGGGACGAGTAATCGCGCCGCCTGACGATACTGCCGGCGCGCCCCCGGTGGTTGTTCTTTCCCATCGCTATTGGGGACGGCGTTTCGACCGCGATCCGCGCGTGGTCGGCCAGACGTTCTCGGTGAACAACCATCCGCTCGTGATCGCCGGTGTGGCCGAAAAAGAATTCGGCGGCTTGTTCAATGGCGACGAGCCCGATGTGTTCCTGTCCCTGGCCACGTACCCTGTGGCGAACCCCGGCGCGGCGCAGGAATGGAATCTCCCGCGCACTCCGTGGCTCACCAGCGTGGCGCGGCTGAAGCCCGGCATTTCCTTTGCGCAAGCGCAAGCCTCAATGCCGGTCCTGTGGAAGCAGGCTGTGGAACGGGTGAATGACAGGGCCGTTGAAGCCCTCACCAGGGCTCGTCTGCTGGCTGAGGAAGCGCCAGCGATTCGGGACGATCCATGCTGTCGGACGCCGCCTCTGCTATAACAGCGAGCATTGCACCGTCGACAAAGGCATTGAGGTGATCGGCGTAGTGAAAGATGTGCACTATGCGGATATCACCCAACGCGATCGATCCGGGACTTTATATGTGCCTGCTTGGTCAAACGGCGCCAACCAGCGCTGGATTGCCGTACGGTTCGCCAGCCGCGCCGCCCCGGTGATCGCAAGTATCCGCCGTGCACTCCGGGACCTGGACCCCAACGTTCCCCTCCAGCGTGTGCGTCTGTTGGATGAATACATCGACATCCGCCTGGCGAACGAGCGCCTGGTAGCGTACCTCTCGAGCTTCTTCGGAGTCCTTTCGCTCGGCCTCGCCTCGCTGGGGCTGTTTGGCGTGCTGGCGTCTCTAGTGGCGCAACGGACGCGGGAGATCGGCATCCGCATGGCGATCGGAGCCCGCCGCCGAGACGTGGCCAGCATGGTCTTGCGCTTCTGTCTCGCACCCGTGGTGGCGGGCTTAGGGATTGGTGTCGTCGCGGCGTTCTCCTGGAGTCTCTTCCTCGGTAGCCTGATGTACGGCATCGACACGTTCGACGTCGTGTCGGTGTCGCAATCCGTCGCCGTCCTGGTGGCCGCTTCGCTTCTCGCCGCCGCCATTCCCGCGCGCCTTGCGATCAAAGTGGACCCCGTCGTTACGCTGAGGTACGAATGAGTACAATGCCCAGCGTGACAAGGATTCTCAAATGGATCGCCGCTTACCAGGAGTGGCGTGACCGCGAAACGCTTGCTGTGGCTATGATCGTCTTCTACGGTACCTCCTCGAAACACAACTCCTTGGCACAGAAGACTTGGCTCCGATCAACTTCTATTGCGTCAAGGTCGAAAATGACGAAGTTAATTCCGTGTAAGCGGCGGCCGGTCCACGAGCTTTGCACATACTGCTTCTGTGGATTCCGTCGCAGCCCGCCGTCCGGAAGTGTTCGCCGAACATCTGTGTGGGCGCGTAGTCAGCAGTATCATCCGAAGGCGTCACGGGCGCTGAGAATGCTTCGTTGATGGCCACCCCCGCCAGTTTCTTACACTCCTCCGCGCTTGGTTGTGGGTTCTTAAGCGATAAGTCTCCCGTACAACTCCGCCTTCGTCGCCTGCCCCCAGTCGGGAACAGGCGGGGACATGGCTGTCCAGATTGCCACTAACAGTCTTGTGCGCACGGCCGTGTCATGCTAAGACGTCATCCTCAGTAAGGAGTCGGTCCTTGATATGGTAAGGAGAACGATGCCGAAGATGACTTCCAAATACCAGGTGACGGTCCCAAAGGCCATTGCTGACCGTTACGGCATCCGGCCCGGCGATGAGATTGCATGGGTTCCCGCCGGCGACGCCATCCGCGTCATTCCCGCTTCTCTGGCCACCCCTCCTGGTGATTCAGCCGAGAAGCTTCGCCTCTTTGACGAGGCCACCGAACGCCACCGGCGCCGCGGCCGCCGTCCCTCTTCTCTCAAAGACCGTGGCTGGAAACGCGAGGATCTGTACGGCAGTGGCGGCGCTCGTTGACACCAACGTACTCGTCTAGCGCTACGACGATCGCTTCCCGCAAAAGCAAAAGATCGCCAACGCCCTCCTCCGCCGCGGCATACTCGACGACTCCCTACGGGTGCCGCATCAAGCCATCCTCGAGTTCGTTGCCGCCGTCACCCGACCCATTCGCGGCTACACCATCCTCCCCCTTCAAGAAGCCCTTCGGGAAGCGGAAGAGATGCTCTTCCAGTTCCCTGTCCTCTATCCAAATGAGGCCATCGTGCGCAGCGCTGCACGCGCCTGCGCAGCCTATCAGTTGAATTGGTTCGATGCCCACTTGTGGGCATACGCCGAGCATTACGGCCTTTCTGAAATCCTCTCCGAGGACCTGCAGCACGGCCGCCTCTACGGTCCGGTCCGAGCGGTAAACCCGTTCCTCCGTAACCCCTGACCTCGACAGACCGCCTCTTCACCCGATAGAGTTTCCCCTCGGGAGGTTTCCTCACCATGTTTGCCAAAGCAGCCCTGTCTGCCCTGCTTCTCTTCATGGCCGTCGCTGTGGCCGCACCGCCCCCGCCGGCCCACTGGACGGATGGATACGTACTGACCAACGGCATCCGCATGCACTACTGGCGAGCCGCCGCTCCCGGCAAGGTGCCCCTCGTCCTCGCCCACGGCTCCTCAGACGACGGCCTCTGCTGGACCAATCTCGCCAAAGAACTCGAAGGCGCCTACGACATCATCATGATCGACGCCCGCGGCCACGGCCTTTCCGACCCGCCTAAGCCCGGTGACCCCACCGACGTCCAGGCCGATGACCTCGCCGGCCTCATCCGCGAACTCAAACTCGACCGCCCCATCGTCATGGGCCATTCCATGGGCAGCTACGCCGCAGCCGCCTTCGCCGCCAAGTACCCCGACGTCCCACGTGCCGTGGTCCTCGAGGACCCGAACCTCGCCAACCGCCCAATGACCCCGCCCCCCGGCGCCCCCGCCGACCCCGAATCACGCCGCGCCGCGACTCTGAAACGGAACAACCTGACGGAAGCGGACCTCGTCGCCGAATGCATGAAGGGCACGCCGAAGTGGGGCCGCAACGAATGCGAAATCTGGGCCCCGTCGAAGCGGCGCCACCACCCGGACACCGCCCTTGGCCGCGGCGTTGGCGCCCGCACGCCCATGTCCGAACTCTTCACGAAGATCACCGTCCCCACCCTCATCCTGAAAGCCGAGGCGCAAGGCGAGGTTCGCCAGCAGAACGAAAAGACCACCGCGATCCTCAAGCATGGCCAGATCGTCCACATCGACGGTGCCGGCCACAACGTCCGTCGCGATGAGAAACAGCGGACCCTCGACGTCCTCAAGCCGTTCCTGAAGAAGGTCCCCGCCGCCTCGAGTCCCACTGACTGATACTCCTGTCCCCTCCCGTGCGCCGCCTTCGCTTTCTCACGTAGGCGGCGCATCCGGGCACAAAGCGATCGCGCCGCCGATCCAAACTCACGAGGTGTCACATGAAAAGATCACTCGCGGCGGCGTGCGCCGTCGCCATGCTCCTGCTCGTGCAACATGCCCCCTAGCATCGGCGAACGATCTGCACGGCTCGCGCACCGGTTGCGGCTGGAACGCCAAGGTCGAGGTCATTGGCCACCTCTCCGACGGCCGCGATGTTACCCTCGTCAATTCGGGCGACATGCGCATCGGCGACAACAATGCCTTCGACCTTCGCTTCAACTTCGGCCGCATTCAGTAACGCGGCCGGCCTGCCAACCTGCCCGGCGGCTTCGGGAAGACGCCGGGCTTTCGATCTCCCACCCCTGCCCCAGCACACGCACAACACAACTCGCACGTGAGAGCCCTTTACATCGCCTTCGACGTCTTCCCCCGCGCCAAGGGCTCCTCCACCCACATCGCGTCCATGGTCGCCGCGCTCGAACAAACCTTCGGCGCCGTCGAACTCCTCTGCCTCGGCACCCCTGATATGCCCGCTTTCCAACAGGAAGGCCACATCGAAATCCGTCGCTTTCGCGAACGTCACCGCAACCTCCCCGCGCGCGCCACCGCCTTCGCGCGTTTCGTCCACCACCGCGTCCGCGCCCTCGCCGGTCAACTGAGCCTCGCCGTCTTCCGCGACCCCTGGGGCGGCTTCCCCCTCCTCCGCGCCCAACCCCGCTGCCCCGCCATCTTTGAAGTCAACGCCCTCCCCACCTGGGAACTCTCCTACTCGCGCCCCGCCTTCGCCTCCAACCACGCCCTCCGCGCCAAACTCGGCGACCTCGAGCGCCGCTGCCTCCGCGACGCCGCCCGCATCCTCTGTGTCTCCTCCGTCACCCGTGATGCCCTCATCCGCCTCGGCGCCGATCCCGCAAAAATCGCCGTCATCCCCAACGAAGCCCGCGATGTCTTCTTCACGCCTCCCGCCGTCCCCTCGCCCATCCCCGCCCTCGCCCATGGGGACTGGTTCGGCTACATCGGCGGACTCCAGCCGTGGCAGGGCCTCGACGCTCTCATTGACGCTTATGCCCTCGTCGCGCCGGACCACCCCGACAGCCGCCTGCTCATTCTCCATAGCGGCCAGGATCGTGCCCTGCGTCCCGTGCAGAGAGCCGTTGCCCGCCGCCACCTCGAGGACCGCGTCCTCCTCCACCCGCCGCTCCCGCCCGACGGCGTCGCCGCCGTCCTCACCCGCCTTCGCTTCACCGTCGTGCCGCTTGCCGACACCCCTCGGAACACCCTCCAAGGCTGCTGTCCCCTGAAGATGATAGAATCCATGGCCGCCGCTACCCCAGTCATCGCCTCCGACCTTGCTGTCGTCCGCGAATGGGTGCGCGACGGAGTTGAAGGCGTCCTGGCCCCGCCCGCCGCTACCCGCGACTGGGCCCTGGCCCTTGACCGTATGTTGCGCCATCATCTCTTACGCAATCGGCTCAGCCAGGGCGCGCGACGCCGCGCCGCTGAATGCTTCGCGCCCGTACTCATCCGCCGTCGTCTCGAAGACCAGTTCCGCTCCGTTGCAGAAGGACCCGCATGACCCGTGCGACCCGTACCGCTTTCGAATTCTCCCCGGAGGCCCAAGCCGCCATCCAGGCACGCTCCATCTCAGGCTCTTTCGAACTGCGAAAACTCCAAAAGCTGCTCGGCGAATTGTCCCACTTCGACGAGGTCAACCAGCGCGCCGCCGACCGAGCCAAGAAGCGCATGATCGCAGTCATCGTCATTGCTTTCGCGGGACTCTTCATCGCCGTCGCTGCTGCTGCTATCTTCGAAGAGCCTGTCGCGTTCCTCCTCCCCGCCGCCGCCGTCCCCGTCGCAATCTATTTCGGCCGCATCTGGTCCCGCCACAAGAAGTCCGACCTCATTGACGACTTCCGCCTGTGCCTCCGTCCCGGCCTCAAGGATCTCGCCGCCGACCTCGACCCCGAGACGAAGATCCGCGTCCGGCTGGATCTCGCCGGTCCCGTCGACCGCAAGAAGGCAGGCCAGCGCGACCTTCCCCCCGGCCGGTACATGAAGCTGACCGAAACCACCTTTCAAGACCCCTGGTGCGAAGTGCGCCTTCCCCTGGTCGACGGCAACACTGCCGTACTCGAATTCGACACCACCTGGAAGAAGCTCGAGCGCAAATACCGCGGCGGGCGCCGCAACAACAAGATCAAGTACAAGACCAAATGGAGGAAGGAGTGCCGCGCCGCGGCCACACTCGTTCCCGCGTCTGTTTCCACTGCCTGGAACCAGTCTGCGTTACGCCTCGACGCCAACAACGAACGCGCCCGGCTCGTCGAGAAGGAGGGCGCTACCGCTGCCCGCCTCGAACGCTTCTGGGTCTTCAAAGGAGCCTCTGACCCGCCCACCGCCGCGCCCCCATCCCGCGAGGTCGTCGGCATGCTTCTCCGCCTCTACTCCGCCATCGAACGCCGTACCGAGGCCGCGTCATGAGTTGTCAGGCAAAAATCGGCCTGCTCGTCCTCCGCCCCTGCGGTGAACCCGTGGCTGCCATATGTCCGGGTTGCGGCCTGCCCCTCTGCGCTACCCACGGCATCGGCGGCCAATGTCCCGATTGCCGCCTCGCCACCGGCAACCTTGACGAGGACGACCCCGGCGGAGACGCCGTCACCCGCCATCAGTACTACCGCCAGTTTGGCGCCGCCGGCTACTTCACCCCACAGGACCGCGCGTCTCTTCGCTCTGACTCCTCCGCCGCCGCCCCCGCTGCCGACGCCTTCGCCTCCGGCCTCTCTGACTACGACCCCTTCGAAACATGACCCCCCGCCTCCTCTTGGTCACCGAACACTACCCGCCTGTCAAAGGCGGAATGGCCGTCAGTTGCGCTCGCCTCGTGCGTGGCGTTCGTAAGCGCGGCATCCCCACAGACCTGCTGGTTTTTGCCGGCGCCGCCACCCAAACCCGCCCCGCCGACGGCGGGGATGACATCTGGGTTCGCCCCGAAAAGTCCCCGGAAGCCGCCCCCAATCTCGCCTGGCCCATCCTCGCCCAGCAGCACGCCGCCCGACCGTACACCGCCGTCGTCGCCTTCGGCGCGTCTTTCGCCGGCTTCGTCGGCGTCACCTTTGCCGCCTGGCTGCAACTCCCCTGCACCGTCCTCGTTCGGGGCAACGACCTCGACCGCGATTGGTTCCTTCCCCGCCGCGGAGCATGGGTCCGCGAAGCCCTCTCTCGCGCCGCCGCCATCGGCACGGTCTCCACAGAGAAAGCCGAGCGCATCTCCCGGCTCTATCCCACCAAACGCGTCCAGTGGACGCCCAACGGCATCGACCCCCGCCGCTGGGAACTCCTACCTGCCGACGAGCGCCGCCGCGACGAACTCCGCTCGCTCCTCGGCGCTGCTTCACGCCGCGTCATCGGCCTCTTCGGTGAATTCAAGTTCAAAAAGCGGATCCCCTTCTGGCTCGAAGCCGTCCGCGACGCCGGCCTGCTCTCCCGCCTCAGCCTCCTCGTCGCCGGCCAACTCGACGCCGAAACCGCGTCCATCCTCGATGACCGGAACATCGCCCCACGCAGCCTGCGCTTCCCCTTCCTTCCCCAAACCGAACTGCCCGCCTTGTACTCCGCTTGTGACTTCGTCGCCATCCCGTCGGCCTTCGAAGGCATGCCCAACGTGCTGCTCGAAGCCGCCGCGTGCGGCGCCGTCCCTCTGGTTTCCGATGCCGGCGCCATGCGGGACGTAGTAGAGGATGGGGTGAACGGTTTCGTCTTCCGGGCGGAGAACCGCGAAGCTGCAGGCGAAGCCACACGCCGCGCGCTCGACTGTTCGAACGAGCGCCTCACCGAGCTCTCCGCCGCTGCCCGCGCCCTGGTCCGCGAGCGTTTTTCCCCGGAGAAGGAAATCGACGCCCTGCTCGCCCTTCTTAGGTCGTGAACGTCCTCTACAGCGCTCCCGGCTCCGGCCTCGGCCACCTCCATCGAGCCGTCGCCCTCTGCCTCGAACTGCAATACCGCGGCGTGAAGACGCAAATCGTCACCAACTCCCCCTTCGCGCCCGCACTCGCGCGCCTCGCCCGCGTCCCCATCACCGGCATCGCCACCGAACGCTGGCGCGACGACGTCCGCGCCTGTGCGGCCTCTCTCCGTCCCGATCTCCTCATCTGCGACACCTTCCCGCATGGCATGCGCGGCGAGTGGCGGCAAGGCTTCCCCGCGCCCGCCGTCTACCTTGCCCGGCGCCTCAACGATGCCGCCGTCGCACAGACAATCCCCGCTCCCCTCCGCTCCGACTCGTTCGTCCTGACTATCATTCTCGAGCCCCTCTCCGCGGCCCACCACGCCGTCATCGGCCGGCCCCTGCTCGAACTCCCAGGCCCTATCCGCCTCGCGCCCGGCGCCATTCCCGCACCTGTCCCGCCGGCCCTCGATCGCCTGCTCGACTCCGGCCGCGCCGCCCTCGTCATCCATTCCGGCCCGCCCCCTGAACTGGAGCAACTCATCTCCACCGCGCAGGGCCGCGGCCCGCTCGCGGTAGTCAGCCCCTGGAGCGCCTTCGATTACTACCCCGCCACAAACCTCATCGAACGTGCCGCCCACATCGTCACCGCCGCCGGCTATAACGCTATGGCCGACGCGCTCCCCTACTGTTCCCGCCACACCGCCATCCCTTTCCCTCGTACCTTCGACGACCAGCACGCCCGCCTCGCCTCCTGGCGCAACCTCCCCTCCACCTCCGGCAACCCGCAGGCCGCCGCTGCCATCGTCGATATACTGCAATCGCTATGAAAGCGTTCGCCCTCCTCTTCCTCCCCCTGCTGGCAGCCGCCGGCCCGCCCACAACCGCCATTAAAGTCAACCAGGCCGGCTACCTTCCCGGCACTCCCAAGATCGCTATCGTCAGCAGTCCCGCGAAAGAGTTCCTGGTCCGCCGCGTCTCCGACGACGCCGAAGTCCTCCGCCACGCCCTCTCCAACCCGGGTCCCGATCCCGACACTGGCGACACCGTCCAGCACGCCGACTTCACCAAAATCACTCAGCCCGGCGACTACTACCTCGACGTGCCCGGCGTCGGCCGCAGCTGGCCTTTCTCCGTCAAGAAGGATGTCTACGCCCGTGCTCTCTACCTCGCCGCCCGCGCCTTCTACGGCCAGCGCTGCGGCATCGCCGTCGACCTCGGCACCGAGTTCGCCGGCTACCGCTACGAGGCCTGCCATCGTGCCGCCGCCTGGCACGCCTCCTCCGGCAAGTCCGGTCCCCAACAATCCACCAAGGGCTGGCACGACGCCGGCGACTACGGCCGCTACGTCGTCAACTCCGGCCTTTCCACCGGCACACTGCTCTGGGCGTGGGAACTCTACCAGCCCCGCCTCACGCTGTATATCCCCGAGTCCTCCAACACAACCCCCGACCTCCTCGACGAAATCCGCTGGAACCTCGAGTGGATGCTCTCCATGCAGGACTCCGCCGACGGTGGCGTTTGGCACAAACAAACCAGTGAGCGATTCGCAGGCTTCGTGATGCCCGATAAAGACACGCTGCCCAGTGTCGTCATCGGAACCGGCTCTGAACCCTACAAAAGCTCCTGCGCGACAGCCGACTTCGCCGCCGTCCTCGCCATCGCCGCCCGCGTCTACAAACCCCTCGATGCCCCCTTCGCCGCCCGCTCCCTCCGCGCCGCCGAGCACGCCTGGACCTGGCTTGCCGCCCATCCCAACGTTCTCTTCCGAAATCCGCCCGGCATCCTTACCGGCGAATACGGCGACCGCGACTGCAGCGATGAAACCCTCTGGGCCGCGGCCGAACTCTGGCGCACCACGCGCGCCGCTCGCTACCTCGCCTACTTCCTCGAACACTACCGTAAGCACCGTATCACTGATCCGCCGAACTGGCCCAACGTCGCCCCGATGGCCCTCTGGACCTACGCGCTCGCCAAAAGCCCAGCCGACGCCGGCGCCGTCAAGGCAATACGGGAAGACTCGCTCCGCGCGGCAGAGGACATCCTAGCCCGCATGGAATCGAACGGGTATCGCATCGCCTTGTCCACGAAGGATTACGTCTGGGGCTCCAACGGCGTCCTCGCAAACTATGGCGTTCAGCTCTTAGTCGCGAACGCTCTCCAGTCCGACCGCCGCTACGTGGAAGCCGCGCTAGAGAACCTGCACTACTTACTCGGCCGCAATACCTTCTCGGTGTCGTTCGTGACGCAGCTCGGGGCGAATCCCTACCGCAACCCGCACCATCGCCCCAGCGGCGCTGACACCAACCACGAACCCTGGCCCGGCCTCCTCTCCGGCGGCCCCAACCAGCGCAAGCAGGACCCCGCCATGAAGAAGCTGGGATCGCTTCCGCCCGCCAGGATGTTTCTCGATGAACAGGAGTCCTACGCCTCGAACGAAATCGCCATCAACTGGCAGGCGCCCCTCGTCTTTCTCCTCGCCGGCGTGAGCCGCTGAGTGCGGCGCGTCAACGCAAGAAACGCCATTCGCCCTTCGGCGCCGGGCCGAAGTTCTACCCGCCGCGCACCGGCGCCGTTGCCGCTTTCCGGCCTCGCCTTACTCCGCTCGCAGGGAAGCCATGTCGATCGAGAAGCGATACTTCACATCCGAGCGGAGCAGCCGCTCGTACGCTTCATTCACCTTCTGAATGGCGATCACCTCGACGTCCGCCGTAATCCCATGCTGCCCGCAGAAATCCAGCATCTCCTGCGTCTCCTGCAAGCCCCCGATCGGCGATCCCGATAAACTCTTCCGCCCGAAGATCAGTCCGAACGACGATACCGCCAGGGGCTTCTCCGGCGCCCCCACGAGTGTCAGATTCCCGTCGCGCCCCAGCAGCTGGATATAGGCATTAATGTCGTGATCCGCCGACACCGCATCGAGAATAAAGTGGAAACTACCTGCGTGCTTCTGCATCTGGTTCGCGTCGCGCGATACCACCACCTCGTCCGCCCCTAACCGCCTGGCATCTTCGATCTTCGAAGGCGAAGTCGTGAACACGACTACGTGCGCCCCCAGCGCGTGCGCGAACTTCACACCCATGTGCCCCAGGCCGCCCAAACCGACTACGCCCACCTTCTTCCCCTTCGCGACACCCCAGTGCCGCATCGGCGAATAAGTCGTGATGCCCGCACACAGCAGCGGCGCCGCCCCTGCGAGATCGAGCCCCGACGGAACCCGAAGTACGAACCGCTCGTCCACCACGATCGAGTCTGAATACCCTCCATACGTCACTCCGCCCAGGTGCTTATCGGGAAAGTTGTAGGTCAAGACCAGCCCAGGGCAGAACTGCTCCAGCCCTTCCTGGCACTCTGGGCACGTACGGTCGGAGTCCACCAGGCATCCCACGGCGCCTACGTCGCCCACCTTGAACTTCTTCACGCCCGGGCCCACCTTCGTCACCCGGCCCACAATTTCGTGCCCCGGTACGCACGGATATACCGTCGGCATCACGCCGCTCCACTCGTTCCTCACCTGGTGCAAGTCCGAATGGCAGATCCCGCAGAAGAGGATCTCCATCTGCACATCCTGCTCCGCCGGCTCCCGCCGCGGAACTGTCAGAGACGCCAATGGCGAAGTCGCGCTCGCCGCCCCGTAAGCCTTCGACTGGTACATGTTGTCTGAGTGCTCCTTGTTTGGTGTGAGGCCCCGAAAGACCAACAAACCCCTACAGGGTACCGTGCCGCCGGCCTGTCCCGCGCCCCCGTGTGACCGTGTGCCGCATAGAACACGCGCCCCTTGCCCTCATGGCGCACCCAGCTCACTGCGCAATCGTGGTCCTCCCCCGACCAACTCCTCATCCCGAACGATCATCTTGTTAAACTCCGGCCACGTTCCCACTTGCGGGTCAGGCCCCGCCTTATGGAGCTGGGGCTGGCGGCGCAGCGCCCCGTCGCCCGCACCCACTCATACTGACCAGCAGCTTCGGAAACACGGCCCGAAAGGCCGCAACGCTCACTTGTCCCGCCTGCGCACGAACTCGAGTAGCGCCTTCTGCCGCGCCGCGTTGATCGCCGCCGCGTCATAGCTCACCGTGGTCATCCATGTCCCAGTCTTGGCTCCCAGTTCCTCCACGGCCTTTGCAGCTAGCGGAATCGACGAATCGAAGCCCGCGCAGGTGTTGACCGCAAGCACGCGCCGTGCCTTGGAGGGTTTCGCGGGCACCGCCGCCGGGTCGGCCGCCGAGCCACTGCCGCATCGCCCCTCGCAGTTTCCTCCCGCGAGGTCTGCGTATCACGGCTTCAACGGCAGACGCTCCGCCACCCCTCGGGCGCCGGCAATTCCCCGTACTCCCTTCCTTCCGTCGCTGCCAACCGCGCCAGCGTCGCAACCCTTCCGGACATTGCGGGATGTGTAGAGAGGTACGTCGCAGGTCCATCGGATGCCTGCCCCCGCTCCTGTAACCGCCCCAGCAGCGACGCCAGGCCTGTCGGCCGCATTCCCGCCCGCGCCATCATCGCGATCGCCTTCCGGTCCGCCTCCTCTTCTTCCTCGCGCCGGTATGCGAGCTTCAAGAGTTCTGCCGCCGCGATCGCCGCCGTCGGCCGCCCCGCGCTGTCCACGCTGAATATCGAAAGAATCGCCCTCCCCGAAAACTCCCTCGCAATTCCCCGCGTCGGATGCTTCTCGAGCACGTGCTGCATCTCATGCGCCAGCACCCCCGCGAACTCCTCCGGCGTCTCCGCCGCGTCGAGCAACCCCCGAAAGAAAACAATCTGCCCACCCGGCGCTGCGAACGCATTCGGTACCGGGCTCGCGTCGTACGCTAACCGGAAATCGTACGTCTGCCCCGGAATCGTCGCCTTCAGCCGCCCTAAAATCTGCGACAGCCCTCGTTGCGCCGCATTGTCGGCGCATCGTGAAGAAGGTGGCGCCAGAATCCCAGCCACCGCCTGCCCCAGCCGCTCCTCGACGAACGGCGGCGCCAGCGCGGCCATCGCATTCGCCAGCAGCGGCACCCCTCGCGTGTACGCCAGCCACGCCACCGCCGCCAGACCGGCACACGACAACAGCAGCACCGGCCATCGCAAATCGTGAATGTTTGCCGCCGGAGGCCGGTACTCCGCAAGGGCAGCCGCAAACCGGCTGTCCTCAATCACCAGCACTTCGTTCGAACCGTGCCGCTCAACCCTCTGCGGTTCGTTGTGCGCCGTCGACACCTCCAACTCTCCGTATAGCCACCGCTGTTCTTCCTCGCCGCCCTCGATCCGCAAACCTCCCGCTTCCAGCCACACCCGCACCTCAAACCGGCGCGGGCTGCGGCCGTTATAGTAGTAGCCCCCGAATGAATCCGGCGCAGGCGCAATCCTCATATCCCGAAATCGAATCCCAAGAAGTCCGCAAAGCTCTCTCCTACGGTCGGAGCCGTCTGTGCGTCCTGCTCGATGGCCTCTAACTCGAGAGGTCCGGTCAGCGCCAGATGGCCCGTCCAGTAACTTACCGTTCGCGTCAAAATCCACGGCATCGCCAGGCCCAAGGTCAGAACCAGCAGTAGTAGGTTGCCCGCGTATAGCTTGAAGAGGCCCCACCCCGTCACCGTGCACCGGAATCGCGCTCCTCCAAAAAATGTGTGAGCCCACTCGTACCGCTGCTGCATTGCCGTCCACCACGGCAGTGCCAGGCCCAGTGTCAGGTAGCTGAGAGGAAGAGCGAAGATATGAATCGGCAGTAAGTCAAGACCTCGCCCGTCATAAGCGAACTGCTGATTGCCGAAGTAAGTACCGTCGATCAGGTAGCGCCGGACGCGTGTACGTAGAAATGGCATATAGAAGCCGCCGGTCACAATCAGTAATAAGTACGACTTCAGGCTCAGGCCCAGAAATCCGAGCGTGCTCTTGCGAAAGGAGAAGCGGATACCCCGCCACGACATCCGGTTGATGCGGTACCGGTAGGCGCCCGCCATTGCGAGCGGCCAGAGCAGCAGAAGTACCGCCGTCGCCCCCAGCTGGGCTACCCAAACCGCGTGGATGCTCTGCCAGAAGACGGGAAGCACATACGGAAAGAAGACGACGAACGTCAACGCCGGCAAGCTCTTTAGCCAGCCCACAAACAGCTCGCGTCCAAACCCGTGAAATGCAAATCGGTCACCCTCAAACTCCAAATGGCTGTAGATATACTTCCGTACCTTGACCTTCCCCCAGAAATAGTAAATGCCGAGAGTGACTGCCGACAACAACAGGTTGACGATACGGATCGAAAACAGCGTACTTCCCTCTCCGTCGAAGGAGAACCGGCGGTCCTTGACTTCCTCCTCCTCCGTTACCGCTGACGCTGCAGCCGCCATCGCCCTCTGCCAGGCCTGAACCATCTGCCACGACTGCACCGCTGCGCCCCACCGTCGTCAAGAACAGCTCCATCACTCGCCGGTCCGATACCCGCGTCACCAGGTAGCAGAGTAACGAGAGGACGAGCACCCCCACGAACGCTCCTGCCACTAACACGCCAAATACCGCCGCCATTTTGGCTGGTCCTACGAGCTGCGAGAGATTACTCCACGTCAACGCCATAGCCCGCGCGTTGACCCGGTTCGCATCGGCATTCCGGCCCACTCGCAGGTACAGGTCCCCTAGCTTGGTCAACTTCGGCGGGAGTTGCGGCGAAGCCTGTGTGTAGAGGGTCTCGTGCATGGCTACGCACAGTTCCATCTTCGTCACGGCGTCGGCGAACCGCCCCCGCTCCGTCAAGCGGTCCGCCAAGGCTTCGGATAACCTCTCGAGCGCCTCCTGGCCGTATTGTTTGGCCTCGGGCAGCGCCGCATCGAATACTCGCAATGCCCGGTCATCCTCCCCCACGGCGAGCGCCAACTGAACCACCTGCATCTGCCGCTTAACGCGGATGCCGGCCGGGGTGTTCGACGGAGTCAGTTCCACACTCCGCTCCGCAATCGCCAACGCTTCTCTGGTCTTCCCCCGGCGCCGCCGGACTCCCGCTTGCTCGTACAGCGCCCTTGCCGACTCCGCCGCAGAGCCGGCGGCCGCCGCCCTCTCGTACAGCCCGTCCGCCTCTGCCAGCCGCTCTCCGGCCGCCGCCAGCGCCCCCAATCCCCGAAGCGCCGCCACATGCTCGCGCGAGCGCGAACGCCCTTCTGTACGCGACAGCAGACGCCGGTACAATTCCTCCGCGAACGCCTTGTCTTTCCAGTTTTCCACGGTCTCCGCCGTCAACAGCAGGTCGGAGAGCGTGCGCTGGTCCTCCTCCCCCCACAGCGAAGCCCGCAAGGCCAGCGCCTCCTCATACCGCGCCCGCGCCTCCCGGAAATTCTCCTGCTGGACGTGAAGATACGCGTACTCGTCCAACGCCTGCGCATACTCTACCGATCTGACGGCGCCTGATTCCCGCAACAGCCCGAGGATCTCGCTGAACGCACGCCGCGCCGCCGCTCCGTCCTTCTTGTATTGGTGCAGCCACGCCGCCCGCTGCCGCACTTCCACCGTCTTCGGATGAACCGCACCCAGTTCCCTGCTTCGGATCCGAACCACTTCATCCGCCAGGCGCAGCCCGTCGTCATACTTGCCCAGCTCCCGCGCCGAGTTCATCAAGTGCCATAACTCGTCGGCTGCTTCCTCCGACCTCGGCCTCACCTTCGCGCTCGCTTCCAGCGCTTCCTTCCAATACCGCTCCTTACCCTCGTAGACGCACATGTCGTCGTCCGAAAGGCAGTACGACAGGATACGGTTCAGTGTCCACAGCAGCCGGATGTCTCCCTCCGGAAACTGCTGTGCCAGTCGCCGTGCCGACTGGTAGTGCCCCAGCGCCTTCGAAACCTCGCCCTCCTCCGCCGCTCGGGCGGCGGCGTCCAGGTAGGAACGCCATTCCTGATCCGTCTGCCCGGAAAGGGGAAGCAGACAGAGTACGAGACCAATCCACTGCCGCATCGGAATGCAGCCAGCATATCTCAGAATTCAGCTATTTTGGTGTGAAATCACGCTCGCGCTGCCCGTGGCCTCGCCAGCCACGCACAAACCAGCGCCACCCCTGCCAGCGCCGCGGCGGCGTGAAATGCCGCCTGGTAATTCTGATACCGGTCGAACAGCACCCCGCCTAGCCGAGGCCCAATAATCCCCGCCACGCCCCACGCCGTAAACAGAATCCCATAGTTGACCCCCGCATTCTTCGTTCCCCAGAAATCCGACACCGCTACGCCGTTCACCGAAAGCTGCGTGCCGTAGCACCAGTACACGACGAACACGGCCGCATACAGCAGCGCCACGTTGCTCCCCGCCGCGGCGAGCGCCGGCATCGCGATCACACTGATTCCAATCATCACCCGCAGCACGTTGATCCGCCCCAACCGGTCCGACATCCAACCGGAAAGAATGCGGCCCCCGGCATTGCCCGCCGCCCCCACCACCAGCGTCATCGTCGAGAGCGCTGCCCCCGCAATGCCCGCGCTACGCGCGAACGGCACCATCTGGCTGATCACCATCAGTCCCGCAGAACACCCCAACGCGTAGGCCACCCACATCAGGTAGAACGTACGAGTCCGCAGCATCTCGCCCGGCGTATAATCCACCGTCGTGGCCGCGCCGCCCTTCGCGCCTGGCGTCCACCCCGCCGGCCGATAGCCCGGCGGCGGATTCCGCAGCAGCAACGCGCCGGCCACGGTCATCACGAAGAACACCGCCCCCAGGATCTGAAACGTCGCCGGAAGCCCGTACTGCGGAATCAGCTTCAGTTGCGCGAGCGGGCCAAACAAAGCCGACCCCGCTCCGTAGCCTCCCACCGCCAGCCCAACCGCCAGCCCCCGCTTGTCCGGAAACCACTTCGCCATCACCGGAATTGGAGTGGCGTACCCGAACCCGTTGCCCAGCCCCCCGATCACGCCGAAGTACAAGTACAGGTGTTCCAGACTCGATGTAAAGGAGCAAAGAAAGAACCCTGCGCTCACCAGGACGCCGCCTGTCAGAGAGCAGGGAAGCGGCCCCCACCGGTCCTGCAGGCGACCCGCCACCACGAAGCTCGCCGCAAACACGATGACCGCGATCGTGAAGACCGTCGACGTCTCCGCACGCGTCCACCCAAACCGCGCTTCAAGCGGCGCCACAAACACGCTCCACGCATAGAGCGTCCCCAGCGCCATGTTCATCAGCAGCCCGCCCACCACCCGCCACCAGCGGCTGATCCCCCCGTGCTCGTCCATCCGGATATGGTAGGCGATCCGGCAGCGCCGCTAGCGACGCCCGAAGCTGCCTGAGACCGTAACACGCAGTGTCACAGTGATCGGCTCATTCAAATGGTGGCGCCGGAACGTTGCTTCGACGCGCGTGCTCGGTCCGCCGACCGTGCCGTCCTCCGACCGATGTCCCTCGACGTATCCGCTCGCATTCTGCACGATTCGCCCGAGTGTCTGGCCCGTTCCAATCTGCGAGTTGGCCACCCGAAGACCGTTCGTCTTAAGCAACGCCTCATAGAACCGGTAGACATCGGTCATCGGGAGCGTTGTCCGGTAACGGTGCTCCAGATGACGCTTGCCGTACGACTCTCCCGCCATGGGCTTGGGCGGTTGCGTTGACCCAACCTGCACGAGCCACGACGGCCACACAAGTGGTGGAGCATCATCGTTATAGAACGGCTTCTGTGTAATCGCGCTCGCCGCAACCGGACGATCGTAGCGCTTCATCTCGTCGATCCGCCCTTGATGCGCCGCCTCCGCCTCCGCCCGCATCCTGCGTGTATGCTCGCTCTCGGTATAGGTGCCGCGCCGCAG
Organism: Bryobacteraceae bacterium; assembly: GCA_033763935.1. Lineage (GTDB taxonomy): Bacteria > Acidobacteriota > Terriglobia > Bryobacterales > Bryobacteraceae > DALYJJ01. The sequence goes on along the minus strand of JANRJO010000102.1, from coordinate 50,021 downwards.
CGGCCGCCGGCTCGGACTCCGCACGTCCACTACCGCCGTGCCCTCCGCCGGTACCCCCGCCACCCGAGCCGAACAACTGATCCGTACCGAGGTGCCGCCGGGAACCTCTCGCACCTTAAGGAGGAGGTCGCACTCCGGTGCGCTCGCACGAATTGAGGTGCCTACTCCGTCCGCGTTCGGCCGGAACCCCACGCCCTCTCTCTGAAAGATTTCGCTCAGATACGCGAGCACCTGCTCCACTGGCGCCTCTGCCGTATAGGAAACGTCCACCAGGCTCTGCGAACTCCGCACCTCTGGCCGCGACCCCGGGTACGCGCTCAGCCACGGCGGCATCGTCACGTGCGTCTGTCCAAAGCCAAGATATGCCACTAGAAGGAGGACAGCCGGCCGCAAACTCATTCCTTTTGTACATCGGCACACGGAGGCAACATCTTTACTCGTCGCGCTGCTCCCCGGCTATTTCCGGACAAGGAAGTCTTGGTAGAATCAGATTTCATGGATTTGTGGATCTTCCTCCTGATCCCTCTTCCTCTCCAAGTGGGGCTGCTGCCCCCTACCCTTCCGCAAACCCTCGAACCCCGCCGCGAAACCGTCATCGTTACCGGCACATTTGAGCCGATCCCGCTCGAAGAAGCCGACCGCGCCGTGCGCGCCTGGGACGTCTCCCCCCAGCAGCGACTCCTCTCTAACACCGTCGTCGATCTGCTCCGCCTTGACTCCAGCGTAGACATCCGCGCCCGCGCCCCCGGCGCCATACAAACCGACGTCTCCATCCGCGGCGGCGGCTTTGGCCAGACCCTGGTCCTGCTGAACGGCCTGCGCCTCAATGATGCGCAGTCCGGGCATCACAGCATGAACCTGCCCCTCCCCATCGACGCCGTCTCGCGGCTCGAAGTCCTCAAGGGTACTGGCTCCGCATTCTATGGTTCCGACGCCGTCGGCGGCGTCATCCACCTCATCCCCGAAACCAGGTCCCCGGGACTCGAATTCCGTCTCCGCGGTGCCGCCGGCAACTTCGGCACGCAGCAGCAGGCTGGCTCCCTCGGCTTCGGCACCGCCAAGCTCGGCCAGCGCTTCAGCTTCTCCCGCGATTTCTCCACCGGCTTCCAACCGAACCGCGACTACCGCAACCTCGCCCTCTCTTCCAGCACGTGGCTCCGCACGCCGCTCGGCAACACCGACGTCCTGCTCGCGAACGCCGATCGCCCCTTCGGCGCCCAAGGCTTCTACGGCAACTTCCCCTCCTGGGAGCGCACCCGTACCTGGTTCGCCTCGCTTCGCCAGGAACTCGGCGCCCGCACTGAGGCGGCCTTCGGCTTCCGCCGCAACACCGATCTCTTTGTCCTCGAACGCTACAATCCGGCTCGGTACACCAACCGGCACGCGACCGAAAGCTACCAGGGCGCCGTCCGCCGCCGCGATGCCCTTGCCTCTGCAGCCACCCTCAGCTATGGCGCCGAGTATTACCACGACACCATCGCCAGCTCTAACCTTGGCCGCCACCAGCGCGACCGTGGCGCTGCCTACGCCGCCCTCGATCTCCGGCAACTCCGCCGCTTCTCCTTCACTCTCGCCGCTCGGCAGGAGTTCTTCACCGGCGGCATTCGCCAGTTCTCCCCCACCGCCAGCGCCGGCTTCTGGGCCAACTCCCATCTCAAACTGCGCGCCGGCGTCGGCCACGCCTTCCGCCTGCCCACGTATACCGATCTCTACTACTCGGACCCCGCCAACCGCGGCAACCCCGACCTCCGCCCGGAGAGCGCCTGGAGCTACGAAGTGGGACTGGACTGGAATGCCGCGCGCGGCCGGCTCCAGGGTGACGTGACCGTCTTCCACCGCCGCGAGCAGGATGGCATCGATTACATCCGCCGCTCTTTCAATGAGATCTGGCGGGCTGCCAATCTCACACGCCTCCAATTCACGGGCCTCGAAGCCGCCCTCCGCGCGCAGCTTCGCCCCGCACAGCGCATCGGTTTCGCATACACCGCACTCCGGGGCGCCCAAAACATCGAATCCGGTCTATTTTCGAAATACGTTTTCAACTACCCGAAGCATTCTCTTGTTGGGACATGGGAAGGAACGGCTGGCCGCTACGTCGCGGCCCGCTCCCGATTCGGCGTCCTCGACCGCCGAGGCCGGTCTGCTTATGCCGTCTGGGATCTTTCGGCTGCCCGCGCCGGCGGCCGTTTGCGACCCTTTGCTCAATTCACGAATCTTAGTGATGCCCGGTATCAGGAAATACTGGGTGTGGATATGCCGGGACGTGGTGTCCTGGCAGGAATTGAAATCGTCTTCGCCGGCGCCCGCTGACGCGCCGTTCCCCAATCTCGCGCTGGATGTGCTATTCTGGATATTCAGGTCTTAATATGGTTAACAAGAAAATCGACGTTACCGAACTCATACTTCGAGATGCCCACCAGAGTTTGATGGCGACCCGCATGGCCCTCGAGGATATGATCCCGGCTTGCGAGGACATCGATCAAGCCGGTTACTGGTCGGTCGAATGCTGGGGCGGTGCAACGTTCGACTCCTGTATTCGCTTCCTCAACGAAGACCCCTGGGAGCGCCTGCGTACCTTCCGGAAACTCCTCCCGAATTCGCGCCTGCAAATGCTACTCCGCGGCCAGAACCTGCTCGGTTACCGTCACTACGAAGATACGGTCGTCGATCGCTTCGTTGACAAGGCTGCCGAGAACGGCATGGATGTGTTCCGCGTCTTCGACGCCCTCAACGACATTCGCAACCTCCGCCGCTCCATCGCCGCCGTTCGCCGCACGGGGAAACACGCCCAGGGCACTATTTGCTACACCGTCAGCCCCCTCCATACCACTACCGAGTTCGTTGAGATGGCCGAAAAGCTGGCCGACCTCGGCTGCGATTCCATCTGCATTAAGGACATGGCCGCACTCCTCAAGCCGCAACCGGCTTACGACATCGTCCGCGGCATCAAGGAAGCCTTGGGCGACGACATGCGCGTCCATGTCCACGTCCACGCCACCACCGGCGTCACCCTGGTCAGCCTGATGAAGGCCATTGAGGCCGGCGCCGACTGCGTTGACACGGCCATCAGTTCCATGAGCCTCGGACCTGGCCACAACCCCACCGAGTCCCTCGTTGAGATGCTCGAAGGCACCCGCTACGAAGCCCGTCTCGACAAGGGGCGCCTCCTCAAGATCAAGGATCACTTCAACAAGATTCGCCCCCGTTATCAGGAATTCCTTTCGAATATAGTCGGCGTGGACACCGAAATCTTCGATAGCCAGATCCCCGGCGGCATGATTTCCAACATGGAGAGCCAGCTCAAACAACAGGGCGCGGCCGACCGCATCCGCGAAGTTTTGGCCGAAGTGCCGAACGTCCGCAAGGTTGCCGGCTACCCGCCGCTCGTCACCCCGTCCAGCCAGATCGTAGGCACCCAAGCCGTGTTCAACGTCATGATGGGCCAGTACAAGGTCCTCACCGGCGAGTTTGCCGACCTCATGCTCGGCTACTACGGCGAAACTATCGGTCCCCGCGATCCCAAGGTGATCGCCCTCGCCGAGAAGCAGGCCAAGAAGAAACCGATCGAGACCCGCCCGGCCGACTTACTCAAGCCGGAATGGGACGAACTGCGCTCAAAGGCACTTGAACTGAATGGGTGCAACGGCTCGGACGAGGACGTCCTCACCTACGCCATGTTTCCCCAGGTGGCGCCCAAGTTCCTCGCCGCCCGGCACGAAGGCCCCAAGAATCTCGGCAAGGATCCTGCTGCTGCGGCAGCCCCGGCAGCCGCGCCGGCCCCCGCCGGTCCGGACACCGGAACCGGTCCCGTACGCACCACCATCACCTACCAGGTGAAAGTGAATGGCAAGTCCCATAAGGTAACCGTTTCGCCCGTGCAGTAACACGCGACTCGGACCATGTTATAGGTGCACTTACTCGAGGATTCATAAATGCCAACCGCATCCCTTACATCCATGCAGGAGAAGCTCGAAGATCTCAAGAAACGCCGCGAAAAAGCCAAACTCGGCGGCGGCGCCGACAAGCTCGATAAGCACCGCGCGTCCGGCAAGATGACCGCGCGCGAACGGGTCGAAGCATTGGTCGATCCCGGCAGCTTACAGGAGTCCGGTCTCTTCGCCCAGCACCGCGCCACGCTCTTCGGCATGGCCGGAAAAGACCTCCCCGCTGACGGTGTCGTCACCGGCGCTGCCAGCATCAACGGCCGCCTGGTCCATCTCGCCAGTCAGGACTTCACCGTCGCCGGCGGCTCGGCCGGCGAAATTCACTCCATTAAGGTCGCTGAGATCATGAGCCAGGCGCTCAAAACGGGCTCGCCCTTCGTCTTCATTAACGATTCCGGCGGCGCCCGCGTGCAGGAAGGCATTGACTCGCTCTCCGGCTACGGCAAGGTCTTCTACACCAACGTCATGCTCAGCGGCGCCGTCCCGCAGGTCTCGCTCATCTGCGGACCCTGCGCCGGCGGCGCCGCCTACAGCCCCGCCCTCACCGACTTCATCATCCAAACCCGCGCCGCACAGATGTTCATCACCGGGCCGCAAGTCATCAAACAAGTCACCGGCGAAACTGTGACCGCGGATCAGCTCGGCGGCCCCGAGGCGCACATGATCAACTCCGGCGTCATCCACTTCGTCGCAGAAGATGACGGCCACGCCGTCGCCCTCTGCCAAAAGCTCCTCAGCTTCCTTCCGTCGAACAATCTCGAGGATCCGCCGGTCATTGAAGGCGACCAGAACGTCGATCCGAATCCCGCGCTCAATGAAATCGTGCCTGTCGAGACTAAACAGGCCTACGATGTCCGCAACGTCATCGCCAACGTCGTCGACTTCGGCGACTTCCTGGAAGTGCAGTCCGGCTATGCCATGAACATCGTCATCGGCTTCGCCCGCGTCACCGGCCGCACCGTCGGCATCGTCGCCAACCAGCCTTCAGTCCAGGCCGGTGTCCTTGACATCAACTCCTCTTCCAAGGCCTCGCGGTTCATTCGCTTCTGCAACGCCTTCAACATTCCACTCGTGACCTTCGTCGATTGCCCCGGGTTCCTGCCGGGTGTGCAGCAGGAGTACGGCGGCATCATCCGCCACGGAGCCAAAATGCTCTTTGCCTACTCCGCGGCTACCGTTCCGAAGATCACCATCATCCTGCGCAAATCCTATGGCGGCGCACACCTCGCCATGTGCTCCAAGGATCTCGGCGCGGATCGCGTCTTCGGCTGGCCCACCGCCGAGGTTGCCGTGATGGGGGCAGAAGGCGCGGCTGAGATCGTGTTCCGCAAGGAAATCTCCGAGGCTGAGAACAAGGCCGCCAAGCGGAAAGAGATGATCGAGAAGTACCGCGAAGCCTTCTCCAATCCCTACGTCGCCGCCTCCCGGCGCTTGATCGACGACGTCATCGAGCCCTCGCTCACTCGCAAGTACATCGCCCAGTCGCTCGAGTATCTCCAGACCAAGCGCGAGCTCCGGCCGCCCAAGAAGCACGGCCTGATGCCGCTCTAGAGCAAGAGGCCAACATGATGAGCGAAACCATCGACGTGACGCAGACCATCGACGAGCTCCGCGCGCAGGTCGCGGAGCTCACCGCGCGCCTCGCGAGGCTCGAAGCGCAGGTAAGCCCCCCGCGGCCCGATCCGGTCCCGCAGCCTGCCGCCCCCCCGCGGCCCGTTGCCGCACCTGCCCCGCAGCCGTCCCCCACCGAGCCGATCAGCGAGGAGATCCTGCTCGTGATCTCAGCGGCCGTGGCCGCCTTCCTCGGCGACCGCGCGCATATCCGCAGTGTCCGCCTCATCTCCTCGCGAGCCTGGGCCCAGGAAGGGCGAGTCAGCATCCAGGCCTCGCATCGTTTGCACTAGGAGCCCCAAGTGAAACTCAAGATTACCGTCGAAGACAAAACCTACGAAGTCGAAGTCGAGGCCAGCGAGTCGGAGGCCCCCGCCGCCGCGTCCCCCTACCGCGGTTATCCCGTCGAGCCCGCCAGCGTCCGGCTCCCCGCCGCCGCGCCCGTCGCGCCCGCGCCCTCTGCTAACGGCGGCGGCGCGCCTGTAAACGAGGACAAAGTCTGCCGCAGCCCCATCGCCGGCATCGTCGTCAAGGTCGCCGCCCAGCCGGGGCAGTCCATTCAGCCGGGCGACATTCTCATCGTGCTCGAAGCGATGAAGATGGAGACCAACATCACCGCACCCGTCGCCGGCAAGATCGCCAAGGTCAACGTCAATGGCGGCGATAGCGTCCAGGCCGGACAGGTCGTCGTGGAGTTCGAGTAATGGAGAACGACATCAAACAGATTCCCGGCTTTCTGTTCTTTGACCACGTGGCCATCGCCGTCAAGCAGGGCGAACTCGAAGCCCACGTCAACGCGTACAAGGCCCTCGGCTTTGAAGAGAAGCACCGCGAAGACGTCCTGGGCACGGACCAGGTCCGCGAGGTCCTCCTTCAGGTGGGTGACGGGCCGAACCTCGTCCAACTCCTCGAACCGCTGACCGCCGATTCCCCCGTCGCGAAGCAGATCGAGAAGTCGGGCGGCCGCGGCGGCTTCGCCCACGTGGCTTTCCGCGTGGAGAACATCCAGCAGGCCTTCGACTACATGAAGCAGCACGGGTTCAAGATCATCGACGCGGCCCCCCGCAGCGGCTCCCGTGGCACCAAGGTCTTCTTCGTCCACCCGAAGACCACCGAGACAGCCGCCTTCGGCTACCTCATGGAAGTCGTGCAGGAGGGCAACGGCCATGACTGACCCGACACCCGGGGCCGAAATCCTCCACCTCGCCGCCGACTTCCCGCCGGCGCCCACCGCCGCCTGGGAAGCCGCCATCCAGAAAGACCTCAAGGGCGCCGACTACGAGAAGAAACTCGTCTGGCGCACCGACGAGGGCCTCGCCGTCCGCCCCTACTACCGCCGGGAAGACGCCGCTGGTGTTACCGCTCCCGTCGGCATTCCGGCCGGGTGGGCCATTGTCCAGGATGGCGCTCTCCCCGACAACGCCGTCCGCGCCGACGAGTGGCATGACCAGGGCGCGACGGCCGTTCAGGAACTCGCCTACGCCCTTTCCGCCGCCGTCGAGCAACTCGCGAACGGAAGCAAACCCGCCTTCGTCTTCGCCATCGGCTCCAACTACTTCTTCGAGATCGCCAAGCTCCGCGCTGCCCGCCTGCTATGGCAGCAGGTTGCCCAGGCCTTCGGCGCTACGGAACCCGTCGCCATCTACGCCCGCACCGCTCGCTCCAACAAGAGCCTGTTCGATCCCTACACGAATCTGCTCCGCGTCACCACCGAAGCGCTCTCCGCCGCCATCGGCGGCTGCGACGCGCTCACTGTGGAAGCGTACGGCTTCGACAGCCACCTCGCCGCCAACGTCCACCACATCGTCAAAGAGGAAGCGCACATTGACAAGGTCGCCGACCCGGCCGCCGGCTCCTATTACGTCGAATCCCTCACCCACTCCCTCGCTCAGGAAGCCTGGAAGCTCTTCCAACAAGTAGAAGCCCAGGGCGGTTTTACCGCGGCAAAGCCCGCTATCGAAGCCGCCATCGCCGCCTCCCGAACAGCCAAAGAGAAGGCCGTCGCCTCCCGTCGCCGTACGCTCGTCGGCGTCAACAACTATCCCAACACCATGGAGAAGACGCCCGCCTCGGGCATCATCCCCGCCCGTTGGCGCCTGGCTCAGCCTTTCGAGAACATCCGCAACCGCACCCTTCGCTACGCAAAAGCCAACGGCCGCTATCCGAAGGTCCTTCTCCTGAAACGCGGCGATGTCAAGATGCGCATGGCCCGCGCTCAATTCTGCCTCAACTTCTTTGGCTGCGCCGGCTTCGACATTGTGGAAAGCGACACGCTGGAGCACGCAGACCTCATCGTCCTCTGCAGTTCGGACCCCGAGTACCTCGGCCTGGCCTTGGACGTCATCCCTCAAACAGAAGCGCCCGTTCTTGTCGCCGGGAATCCGAAAGACCAAATCGACGCCCTCAAGGGCGCCGGCGTCGCCGGTTTCGTGCACCTCTTGAGCAACGCCGTCGACACTCTCACGGAATGGCAGGACAAACTCGGGCTGCCAAAGCTCGACCAGGAGCCCATTCGATGAACAAGCCCGATTTCACCAAGATCGCATTCAACCCCCCGAAAAGCCCCACCCCCGCGCCGCAGGCCGAGCCCTGGCAGACCCCCGAACACATCGACGTCAAGCCCTCCTACACCGCCGACGACCTCTACGCGATGGAGCACCTCGAGTACGCCGCAGGCCTCCCGCCTTACCTTCGGGGCCCGTATTCCACCATGTACGTCCTCCAGCCGTGGACCATCCGCCAGTACGCCGGCTTCTCCACCGCCGAGGAATCGAACGCCTTCTACCGCCGCAATCTCGCCGCCGGCCAGAAGGGCCTCTCCGTCGCCTTCGACCTCGCCACCCATCGCGGCTACGACTCCGACAACGAGCGCGTCATCGGCGATGTCGGCAAAGCCGGCGTCGCCATCGATTCCGTCGAGGACATGAAAATCCTCTTCGACCAGATCCCCCTCGACCAGATGTCCGTCTCTATGACCATGAACGGCGCGGTGCTCCCCGTCATGGCGTTCTACATCGTTGCCGCCGAAGAGCAGGGCGTCAAGACCGAGCAGCTCAGCGGAACCATTCAGAACGACATCCTCAAGGAGTTCATGGTCCGCAATACGTACATCTACCCCCCTGGCCCGTCCATGCGCATCATCGGCGACATCTTCCGCTACTGCGCCTCGAAGATGCCGAAGTTCAACTGCATCTCTATCAGCGGCTACCACATGCAGGAAGCGGGCGCCACAGCAGACATCGAACTCGGCTACACCCTCGCCGACGGCCTCGAATACGTGCGCACCGGCATCGCCGCCGGCCTCTCCATCGACGACTTCGCGCCCCGCCTCAGCTTCTTCTGGGCCATCGGCATGAACCACTTCATGGAGATCGCCAAGATGCGCGCCGCCCGCGTTCTCTGGGCCAAGATCATCAAAGGCTTCAACCCGAAGAACCCCAAGTCGATGGCGCTGCGCACACACTCGCAGACTTCCGGCTGGAGTCTCACCGCCCAGGACGTCTTTAACAACGTCACTCGCACCTGCGTCGAAGCGCTCGCCGCCGCCCTCGGCCACACGCAGTCTCTTCATACCAACGCGCTCGACGAAGCCATCGCCCTCCCCACTGATTTCTCCGCCCGCATCGCCCGCAACACCCAGATCTACCTGCAGGAAGAAACCGGCATCACCAAAGTGGTCGATCCCTGGGCCGGCAGCTACTACGTGGAGAGCCTGACGCATGAGCTCATGCACAAGGCGTGGCATCACATCCAGGAGATCGAAACGCTCGGCGGCATGGCCAAGGCCATCGAAACCGGCCTTCCCAAGATGCGGATCGAGGAAGCCGCCGCCCGCCGCCAGGCCCGCATCGACTCCGGCCGCGAAGTCATCGTCGGCGTCAACAAGTATCGCCTCGAGCGCGAAGAGCAGATCGACACGCTCGAAGTCGACAACCGCGCCGTGCGCGAGAACCAGCTGCAGCGCCTCTCGCAGATCAAGGCATCCCGCGACCCGAAGGCCGTCGACCAGGCCTTGCAAGCACTCCGCAACGCAGCCGGGCAGGGCGACGGCAATCTCCTCGAGTTGAGCGTCAACGCCGCCCGCCTCCGCGCGACGCTCGGCGAAATCTCCGCTGCCCTCGAATCCGTCTATGGCCGCTACCAGGCCGTCAACCGTACAATCTCAGGTGTGTACTCCTCGGAGAGCCTCAACGATCCCGAGTTCCAGAAAGCCCGCGAGCAGGCTGAGGAGTTCTCGCGCCTCGAAGGCCGCCGCCCGCGCATCCTCGTCGCCAAACTCGGCCAGGACGGCCACGACCGCGGCGCTAAAGTCATCGCCACCGCCTTCGCCGACGTCGGTTTTGACGTCGACGTCGGCCCCCTCTTCCAGACCCCTATCGAAGCAGCCCGCATGGCCGTCGAAAACGACGTGCACGTGCTCGGCGTCTCCACTCTCGCCGGCGGCCACAAAACATTAGTGCCCGAACTTGTCTCCGAGCTCCGCAAGCTCGGCCGCCAGGACATCCTCATCTTCGTCGGCGGCGTCATCCCGCCGCAGGACTACCCGTTCCTCTACGAGAGCGGCGTCTCCGGCGTCTTCGGTCCCGGCACCGTCATCCCCGTTGCCGCCCAGAAGATTCTCGCTGTTCTCATGGGCAACCCGAGTGCCGCGCGGATTGACTGATTCGAAACCTCACGCCGGCCGCCATCGCCGCGGCCGGCTCGAGCCCCAACAGTACATCGACGGCATCCTCTCCGGTAGCCGGGTCACCCTCGCCCGCGCCATCACCGTCATCGAAAGCGACCTCCCCGCTGACGCCCAACTCGCCGCCCACGTGCTCGACGCCGTCCTCCCCCACACCGGCCGCGCCCTCCGCGTCGGCATCACCGGCGTACCCGGGGCGGGGAAGAGCACCTTCATCGACACCCTCGGCATGCACCTCATCCGCGATCGCGGCGAGAAGGTCGCCGTGCTCAGCGTCGACCCCTCCAGCCCCCTCTCCGGCGGCAGCATCCTCGGCGACAAGACTCGCATGGAGCGCCTCGCCGTCCAGGACCATGCCTTCATCCGCCCCTCTCCCTCCCGCGGCCATCTGGGCGGCGTCGCCCGCCGCACCCGCGAAACCATCCTGCTCTGTGAAGCCGCCGGCTACAAAAACATCCTCGTCGAAACCGTCGGCGTCGGCCAAAGCGAAACCGCCGTCCGCTCCATGACCGACTTCTTCCTGCTGCTCATGATCGCCGGCGCCGGCGACGAGCTCCAGGGCATCAAGCGGGGCATCATCGAAATGATCGACGGCATGGCCGTGAATAAGGCCGACGGCGACGGTAAGCCGCGCGCCGAACGCGCCCGCGTCGAGTACGCAAGCGCCCTGCGCCTCTTCCCACCCACGCCCGACGGCTGGCGCCCGCGCGTCCTCACGTGCTCCGCGCTCGAAGGAACGGGCATCGCGGACATCTGGCAGATGGTGCTAGAACACCGCACCCACCTCGAATCGAAAGGTCTGCTCGAGGAGCGCCGCGCCGTCCAGGCCCTCGCTTGGCTCCGCGAACTCCTCGCGCTCGGCCTCGAACATCTGTTCCGCGGCGACCGCCGCGTCGCCGCCCGTCTCCCGCAACTCGAGAAGGCCGTACGCGAAGGCCATGCCACCCCCTTCGCTGCCGCCCGGGAACTTCTCTCGCTCTTTCATCCCCAGGAGGATCAGTAAAGTGTTTCCTACGCTCACACCCGAAGAAGCCGCTTCCTTTATTAAGCACGGCGACACCATCGGCTTCAGCGGATTTACGCCTGCCGGCGCAGCCAAAGCCATCCCCCTCGCCATTGCCGCCAAAGCCGAAGCCGAACATGCCGCCGGCCGCGACTTCAAGATCGGCGTGCTTACCGGCGCGTCCACCGGCGCCTCGCTCGACGGCGCGCTGGCGAAAGCGAAGGCCATCAGCTTCCGTACGCCCTACCAGTCGGACTCGCTCCTGCGCAGCCAGATCAACGACGGCAGCGTGAAGTTCTTCGACATGCATCTCAGCGTGCTCCCGCAGGCTGTTCGCTACGGCTTCCTCGGGCCAGTGCATTGGGCCATCGTGGAAGCTGCCGACGTCACCGCCGGGGGCGGCATTGTCCTCACCACATCCGTCGGCGCATCACCTACCTTCCTGAACCGCGCCGAGAAGATCCTCATCGAACTGAACGCCAAGCACCCGCCCGCGCTTCTCGGCATGCACGACATCTTCGAGCCCGAAGATCCCCCCACGCGTCGCGAAATCCCGATCTACAGCGTGAGCGACCGCGCCGGCTCCCCGCTCGTCACCGTCCCCCGTTCCAAGATCGCCGGTATCGTGCACACCGACCTCGAAGACGAGTGCGGCAGTTTCTGCGACTCCACCCCTACCACCGATCGAATCGGACAGAACGTCGCCCAGTTCCTCATCTGTGAAATGCGCGCCGGCCGCATCCCGAAAGACTTCCTGCCGCTCCAGTCCGGCGTCGGCGATATTGCGAATTCGGTCCTCGGCGCTCTCGGCCGCGCCAAGGAGATCCCCGACTTTGTCATGTACACGGAAGTTCTTCAGGACTCCGTCGTCGGCCTGCTCGAGAGCGGACGCTGCCGCTTCGCCTCCACGTGCGCCTTCACCCTAGGGCCGGAAATGATGCGGCGCATCACGGATAACCTCGAGTTCTTCCGCCCCCGCGTCATCATGCGCCCGCAGGAGATCTCCAATCACCCCGAGATCGTTCGCCGCCTCGGCATCATCTCCATGAACACCGCCCTCGAAGTCGACCTCTTCGGAAACGTGAACTCCACCCATGTCCTTGGACGACAGATGATGAACGGCATCGGCGGCTCGGGCGACTTCACCCGCAACGCTTACCTGTCCATCTTCAGTTGTCCGTCAACGGCGAAAGGCGGCAAGATCTCCACCATCGTGCCCACCGTCACCCACATGGATCACAGCGAGCACAGCGTCCAGATCGTCGCCACCGAACAGGGCGTCGCCGACCTCCGCGGCAAAGACCCCCACGAGCGCGCCCAACTCATCATCCACAACTGCGCCCACCCCGACTTCCGCCCGCAGCTACTCGACTACCTCGACCTCGTGAAGAAGGGCCACACCCCGCAGTCCCTCTCCCTCGCCTTCGCCATGCACCGCCAGTTCGCCCGCGACGGCGACATGCGCAACGTCGTCTGGGAAGACTGGCGGAAGTAAGCCGGGCCGACAACTGGCGCGGGTCATTGCGACCCGCGCCGCCTCAGTCTTCGCACCCCGCCTCGATCCGTCCCTTCGATCCTGCCGCTCCTGCCACCTGCGCTTCGCCAGCCACACGCCCGCGCCGCTTACCGTCCACTCCCGAAACTTGATCGCGCTTCTGCTTTCGGCCCATACCCCCGCGTAAGGGCCAAAATCGTGCTCAATCACCGTCGGGCTTCCCAGTGACCGGAATGTGCCGACGAAGCTATATCCGGGTTCCACGTTGTACTCGAGGTTCGGGGGCAGCGTCACCTCGCCCCGGTTTCAAGCGAACCTGCCGGAACTCGGCTCCCACAGACAAACTGTAGAACGGGGTACCGCGGAGTACATCCGACCAGCGTGAGGCCTGCTCCCTAGCCATGGCCCGCCGCTTCTGCCAGACTACCGGAGGTAGCCGCCCGCCATCCTCGGAGCCGCCGCCCGGTGTTCCTCCTCCGTCATCGGATGTACCCCTGACGCATCGATCCACCGGTTATAGAAGTTGAAGAGCGCACACACCGTCAAAGCGTCATAAATCGCCTCGTCCGTCCATCCCGCTTCGTGCAACACGGCAATATCGGACGGCCCAATCTCCGGCGACTCCGCGTTCACCTTCTCCACAAACTGCAGGAGCGCGCGCTCGGGCTCAGTGACCCGCGCCCCGTCCAACCCCTCCAGCACCGAGCCCACCACCCCCTCATCCCCCAACAAGTACGCCGCGACCGCGGCGTGCGCCTTCGTTCAGAACGGGCACGCATTCCGAGCCGACGTCATCGCCGCAATTAACTCACGAAACCCCGCCGATAGCGGAGACGGCCCCCGCATGACCTCGTGCGTGAACCGCTCCAAATGCTGCGTCGCCTCCGGCTTGTACGCAAATAAATGCCAGATCTGCGGGTAGCTCGCCCCCCGCCCCCGGCACGCCTCAATCAGCTTCGTATAAGCACTCTCCGGCTTCGCCCCGGCTTCTACGGCCGGCAGGAACATCGGTATCATCCCTGAACCTTACCGCGAACCGACGCCCTCAAAACAGCCTCTGGCAAAGAGTAGAGCTCGTACCAACCAGCCGACTGCGTCCGGCGCACCCGGCTCGCATTTCCGCCCGCTCCCCACATCAACATGTTGGTGGTGTGCGTTGAAAACCCGTGATCCACGCCGCCCAGCGTGTACCAGCCCATCTGGTTGTAACCGGCCACGGTCTGCGCCGCTGTGGCGATGCAGGAATGTCCTGCCACGTTGCCGTCCACGAACAGCAGCGCGGAGCCTTGCGTCAACATCAGACTTCCTGCGCCCGGCCGGTTCAATCGGGTTGCATGGGGAAGCAGCCCGCTGATAAACGTCTGCGCGCTGCCGATCTTCAGCAACTCGGCCTGTGTTGGCACGCGGCCGAACTCATCCAGAAACGCCCAGTAGCACGTCGCGAAATGGCACGACGTCGCAAAGTTGTACGGCGGATGTCCATTCGGGTCCGTCCATACGCCGTTGCCGCCGATCTGAGTATTGTTGTTGACTACGGTTGCCAGAGCCATGTCCTCGCAGTATAGCGGCAGACCCCCTGGGCGAACAGCTCTTTTCGTAACAGGCTGATTCGTCCTCTCCATTCCTGACGCCGCAAACCGGCGCTTACCATTCTCTCCCCCACGGCCTGTACGCCCCCTAGCCCGCCGGCTTACCCGATCGGTATCTCCACCTGCGAAGCACTCGCCCGCTGGCCCGCTTTGTCGCCGCTCATCGTCCACTTATGCTGCCCGCTCGAGTCCTTCATGTTAGCGTCGCCCTTATACGCCTTCGTGGCGAACCCCGATACTTGTGCGTTGTACCCGATGTACTTGCACTTCGTATAGCCCGCGGCACGCATCAAGTCCGCCAGGCGCTTCGCGAACGACTCCGCCGCCGAGGCGAGGCGCCTCCCGTCGCCGAATGACACGCGTACACCTTCACCTTGCCCGCGAACTCCGTCTTCAAGTAGCCTTTCAACAAGGCCACGATCCCGGGCGCGTCAATCTTGTGTTTCGTGTTCAGCGAGTGGAGATGCTCTGACCCCGGCGCACACTGCCCCATAATGTACAGCGTGTCTTTGCCCGTGCTCAGCATTCCCAAGGTCAGGGTCTTCTTATTGCTGTTATCGTCCGCAAACACCGTTGCCGCTACGTTCTGCCACGACTTGATCGGATCCTGGTGCACATCCTCGAATCGGTTCGGATACGTGTAGTGCCCCGGAAATCCTTCTACACTCGCCCCGAAGGGAAAGAACACGACTTTCCGTTTCTGCTCCTTCGGTGTAACCGGCGCGTCATCGTCCCAGTCGAATAATCCAGGATTCATGGCCCGAGTTTCGCCAAAAAGGATTCGAAAAAGCAAGTATGTGAGGCAAAAGCCTATCGAATTGCGCTCGGCATCGCCCGCGGGGCCTCGACCTTTCCCCGCAACTCTCCACGTACCCACGCCAGGCTGCGCTCCAGCATCGGTCCCCCATGGGCTTCGCACTCCAGGCTGAACACTCCGCGGTAGCCCGCGTTCAGCAAGACCGCAATCGCCGCCCGCACATTCTCAGTGTTCACGCCGTCGCCCAGTGCGCAGGGGCTGCCCGCCACGCCCGTCAGTTCGCCGCGCGCCTCGGCCGCCAGGTCTGCGCCGATATCTTTGAGATGAACATGGCTAATGCGGTCGAGAAACGTCTGCGTCATCGCCACAGGGTCCTGCCCCGCGATGAACGTGTTGCCCAGATCCATGTTCAGCGCCAGATAGGGCGAATCTGCAAAGTTCAGCATTTCGGAGAGAAACTCGGGCTTGGTCGTGTAGTAGCCGTGCGGCTCAATGTTGATGATCATCTCGTACGCTTCCGCCACGTGGAGAATGCGTAGGTAGATCTCTCGCAAATGCTCGAGCGCCTGCCGGTCGGTGAGACCTTCGGGGCGAACCCGGTCATCGGTCGTGTCGATGCGCGTGCATCCCGCCAGCTTTGCCCACCGGATCGTGTGCAGGACATACTCGACGCCCAGCGTCGCCCCCTCCGGACGCGATAACGGAAACGCGGCGTCCACCTGCGAGAACTGCACCCCGTAGCGGTCCATCTTTCGCCGCAACAGCACCGGGTCTTCCCATAACGCGATGTGCGGCTGATAGCCCAGTCCGTGTATCCAGCTCACACCGTCGATCGCGCCGCACTCGATCCACGGCACGCCATGCCGCTGCGCCCACTCCAGCGCCTGCTCAAAAGACCAGTACGCCGAATTGAACGCGTCTGTATGAAAGCCGATCTGGTCCATCGTTAACGGCGCGCCTCCTTTACCAGTGACGCGCTCATCTCCATCAGATGCTCGCTCATGGCCGATTCCGCCGCCTGCGGGTCCCGCCGCAGGATCGCCTGTACGATGGCGCTGTGCTCCTCGCACGTCTTCGCATGGTCGAAGCCCGTCCGCGCCCAGTCCCGCCGCGAACGCAGCAAGACCGGCTCCAGCACGTCCCCCATCCACACCAGCAGCGGATTCTTCGATGCCCGCAGGATCGCCGCGTGTAGTTCCAGATCGAGCCGCGCCACCCGCTCCGGCGCCGCCTCGCCGCCGACCGCCTCCTCGAAGGCAACCCGCGCCTCCTCCACCTCCCGCAGTTCCCGCTCCCCCGCCCGCGTGGTCGCAAACCACGCCGCCTTCGGCTCCATCATCCGCCGCACCTCCAGCACGTCCAGCGTTCCATACCGCGCCGGCACCGGCCGCTGGCTGATCCGCCCCAGGCTCTCCAACGCCTCGCGCGACCGCAGCAGGCTCCCCGCGCCCCGATGGCTCTCCACAATGCCCAGCGCCGCCAGTGTCTTCAACCCTTCCCGCAGCGCCGGCCGCCCCACCCCTACGGCCTCCGCCATCGCCCTCTCCGCCGGCAGCCGCGACCCCGTCTCCCATCCCTGCTCCAACAAGTACGTCCGAAGTCGATCCAGCACGCTGCGGCTGCTCCCGTCTTCGCCCCGAGGCGCCTCCGCACCCTCCGCTCGCCCGCCTGTTCGCTCCGGCTGCTTGCTGTCGTCGACCCGGCGTAGCCAGACCAATTCACTACCCTCCCGCTCAGCGGTCTTACCACTTTGGGTGCCTGGGAAGGCAGCCCTCGGCAGCACTCAGTAAAATCGCACGTTTCTCATTGTGCTGCAAGAGTAAAACGCCGTAGCCTCGATAAGCACGATCCCTTGGTAAGACCAGGATCTCAGGAGGTCCCATGTTTCGGACGGTTCTACGGCTCATTTCCGTTCTCACCCTAACCCTCACCCTCGTGGCCCAGGACTACCGCGCGCGACTCAGCGGCCGCGTCCTCGATGCCAGCGGAAGCACCGTCGCCAACGCCACCGTCGAGATCACCGCCGCCGCCACCGGCGAGGTCTCGAAAACCGTCTCCAACAACGAAGGCGTCTACGCCTTCAGCTTCCTCCCTCCCGGAACCTACACCATCAAGGCCTCCGCCACCGGCTTCAAAACCCTCCTGCGCGAAAACGTCATCCTCCAGAGCGCTCAGGTCGCCGGCATCGATCTCCAACTCGACCTGGGCACCCTCACGGAAACCGTCACCGTCTCCGGCGAAGCCGCCCTCCTCGAAACGCAAACCGCCTCCCGCGGCGCCGTCGTCAACTCGCGCATGGCCCAGGAGCTCCCCCTCAACGCCCGCAACCCTCTCATGCTCGGCGCCCTCCTGCCCGCCTCCACCTTCCGCGGCGCGGCCATCTGGCAGCAGCCCTTCGCCAACGGCGCCATCGCCGAGTGGTCCATCAACGGCGGCCTCCAGTCCAACAACGAGTTCCAGATCGACGGCGCGCCCAACAACGCGCAGGTCGGCGCCAACAACATCGCCTACGTGCCCATCGCCGAGAACGTGCAGGAAGTCTCCATCCAGACCAATAGCTACGACGCCGCCTACGGCAAGAC
Organism: Bryobacteraceae bacterium; assembly: GCA_033763935.1. Lineage (GTDB taxonomy): Bacteria > Acidobacteriota > Terriglobia > Bryobacterales > Bryobacteraceae > DALYJJ01. The sequence goes on along the minus strand of JANRJO010000102.1, from coordinate 32,356 downwards.
CACCGGCGGTATCGTCAACATGACCCTTAAGAGCGGCACCAGCGACTTCCACGCCACCGGCTGGGGCTTCCTCCGCCGCACCGCCCTCAACGCCAACAGCTTTCAGAACAACGCCATCGGCGCCCCCAAAGCCACCCAGCGAGTCGACCAGTACGGCTTCCAGTTGGACGGCCCTCTCTACATCCCGAAACTGCTCACCAAGAACAGCGAGCGCCTCCGCATCTTCTGGCTCGGCAGCTGGGAGAACTATAACGAGGACCTGCCCCAACCGCTCCGCCTCAGCTACCCCGCCATGGAAATGCGCAACGGCGATTTCTCCCGCCTCACCAACGCTGCCGGCGCCCCCATCACCATCTTCGATCCCGCCACCGGACGCCTCGACGCCAATGGCAACTGGGTCCGCTCCCCCTTCCCCGGTAATCGCATTCCCGCCGAGCGCATCCACCCCGTCGCCCGCGCCGTCACCCGCTTCATGCCGGAGCCCAACGCGACGACCACGGGCGTCCGCTACTCCACTCAGAACCTCCTGTTCCCCAACTACTCGGCGCTGTACGAGTTCTACAACCTCGCCGCGCGCGGCGACTTCGTCGTCGGCTCCAAGAACCGCTTCTATTACCGCTACGCAAAGAACCGCTTTGACGAAGACCGTATGTCGAACGGCATCGACAACCAGCCCGGTACCGACGGGCAGCAGCCCTTCCTGCGCATCAATCACGCGCACCTGTGGGATTGGGTGAGCACCCTCAGCCCCACCCTCGTCGTCAACGTCCGCCTCAATGGCGCGCGCTACGTCGAAGGCGGCTTCGGCGCCGCGAACGAAGGCTTCGACCTCACATCGTTAGGCCTCCCCGCCTCCCTCATCTCCCAGCTCCCGCAGCCCGCCTACTTCGGCCGCTGGGACTTCCAGAACTACAACTCCCTCGGCCGCGCCCGCAATCTCAACATCACTAACACCTATAGCCTGCAGGGTTCCCTCACCAAGATCTGGGGCACCCACAGCATCAAGGCCGGCATGGACCTCCGCCGCACCCATTACATGGTGCGCAACAGCGGCAACCCGCTCTACTTCTTCAGCGGCAGTACGTTCACCCGTGAAGCCTGGAACCTCGGTGCCACGGAAGTGAACAGCGGTGACGGTTTCGCCAGTTTCTTGCTGGGCGCTCCCGCCAGCGGGCAGTCCGACTTCGTCGTGCTGCCCTTCTTTCGCCTCTGGTACGCATCGCCCTTCATCCAGGACGATTGGAAAATTACCCGCCGCCTCACCCTCAACCTCGGCCTGAGGCTCGACGTAAACACTCCGCCCGACGAGAAGTACGACCGCATCAACGCCGGCTTCGACGCCTCCGTCGCCAGCCCCATCCGCAGCCAGATTCCAGCCAATATGTTGGCCCTCTATCCGCAGCTCGCCAACCTCAGCGGCAGCGTCCGCTTCGCCGGTGTCGATGGCGCTCCCCCGCGCGCCGCCAACATTGACTGGAACAACTGGCAACCCCGCATCGGCTTCGCCTACCAGGTCACCAGCAAACTCGTCATGCGCGGCGGCTTCGGCCTCTTCTACGCCAACCCCATCAACAACGACTTCATGCAGACCGTCGGCTTCTCCACCTTCACGCCTCTGGTCACCACCAACGACGACGGCCGTTCGCCGACGCCCAACATCTTCAGCAACCCGTATCCCAACGGCCTCGCCGTGCCCGCCGGCTCCGGCCTGGGCGCCAATACTTTCCTTGGCCGCAGCTTCACCTGGTTCAACCCCGACTACCGCATCCCCCAGACGCGGCAGTTCAGCGTCGGCTTCCAATACCAGCTCTCGAAGACCTCCACCATCGACGCCAGCTACGTCGGCAGCCGCATTCGCGACCACCAGACTTGGATCCGCTCCAACAACCCCTCGAACGAGCTCTTCCGCCGCTGCGATCCGCTCCAGGGCGGCCGCTTCTCCTTCTGCGATGAACTCGTCGACAACCCCTTCCGCGGCATCGAAGCCTTCCGTGGCACCAACCTCTTCAGCGCCGCCCGCCTCAGTCGCTATCAGATGAGCCGCCCCTTCCCGCAGTTCGACGGCGACCTCCCTCAGGGCGGCCGCAACGATGGCCGCCTCTGGTACAACTCCGCCCAGGTCAACTACAACCTCCGCCTGAAGGAAGGCCTCTTCCTGAATGCCAACTACGTGTTCTCAAAACAGATCGAGCGCTCCGGCTGGATGAATGAATTCACCCGGACGCCGCAGCAGAGCCTCTACTTCCTCGACCGCCCGCACGTCTTCAAGTTCTCCACCGCCTACGAACTGCCCTTCGGCCGCGGCCAGCGCTTCCTCGCCACCGCTAACGGCTTCGTCCGTCGCTTGGTCGGCGGTTGGACCGTAAACTCGTTCTTCACCTGGCAGTCCGGCGAACCCGCGGACCTCCCCGCCGGCGCGCTCCGCCTCCGCAACTCCGCCCGCGAAGTCGATTGGAAACAACACCAGGTGCGCGGCTGGGGCGGTTGCGTCCTCAACATGGACCTCAACGGCAACATCACGCCCATGGCCTACTCCGTCCAGCGCAACGGCTGCTCGGCCACGGATCTCTCCTCCTATGACTGGCTCATCGCCCCCTCCAACCGCTACGGCAACGTCCGCCTCTCGCCCTTCCGCGATGGCCAGATCCGTATGAAGCCGCAGATGAATATGGATCTGTCGCTCAACAAGATGACCCAGATCACCGAGCGCCTCCGCTTCCAGTTCCGCGCCGAGGCCTTCAACGCCCTGAACAACTTCAACATCCCGCGGGGCCGCTTCAACGCGAATCCCACCGACCCCAACTTCGGCACCATCTTCCCCGGCTTCGAGTGGATCGGGAACGGGCTTCCCCGCTCCGTCCAACTCGGCTTCAAAGCCCTGTGGTAGTCTTCCAACGAGGCGTTAGGACATGAATATCGGATTTCACACCGACGCTTTTAATTCCGCCTACTGGTCCTTCCAGCAGGCTGCGGAGTGGGCCGCCAAGAACGGCCTCCAGTGGATCGAATGCGGGGCCATCGACGGCGTCAGCTGGATTCACGGCCTCGGCTATCAGCCCCACATCGCCCTCTGGCAGGATCCAGCCGCCATCCGCCGCAAGCTGGACCAACTCGGCCTCCAGCTCTCGCAGATCGACGCCGCGTTCCCGCTCTCCATCCCGGAGGGCGCTTCCCTCGGCGTCGAGTACATCCTGCACACCATTCGCTGGGCCGCCCTTGCCGGCTGCCGCTACGTCGACACCACCGACGACCGCTTCAAACCGGAGGGCGCCACCGACGCCGAAGTGCTCGACCAGATGCGCCGCATCTACCGCCAGGTCGTTCCCGTAGCCGAGCGCTACGGCATCACCATCAACATCGAGCCCCACGGCTACTACACCACCAAGCCCGAGTTCCTGTCCGAAATGCTCGCCTTCGTCGACTCGCCGCATCTCCGCCTGAACATGGACACCGGCAACACCTTCATCGCCGGCCAGGACCCGGTGGCGTTCCTCGACCACTTCGTCGCCAAGGTCAGCCACGTCCACATTAAGGACGTCAGCGAGTCGCTCGCTGCCGCCTCCCGCGGCGACCTCACCGGCATCGCCGTCTCTCACTGTGCCATTGGAGAGGGCGTCAACGCCGCTAACATCCTCTCTTGTCTCCGGATCCTCGAAGACCACGGCTACGACGGCGTCTTGAGCCTGGAGTGCGAGGGGGCCGGGGGCGAGATGATCGAACGCAGCCTCGCCTGGACCCGCCACGCCCTTGCCTCGGCGCAGGTGGCGTAGCGTATGCTCGCCGCGTGCCTGGTACTGCTGCTCACCGGTGAGACGGACCTCCCGTACCACCGCTGGCAGGAGACCACGCCTGAACTCGTGCGGGCCTTCGCGCCCTGTGAAACGCGAGTGATCGAAGACGCCCGCGCCGTCACCGCCGAAGCCCTGCGCGGCTACCGCGCCGTCGCCGTCAACTACAACGGCCCGCGCCTCGGTCCCGCCCAGGAGAAGGCCCTCGAAGCCTTCGTCCGCGAGGGGGGCGGCCTCGTCGCCTTTCATCAGGCGCTCTACGGCGAGTGGTTCGGCATGAAGCGCGACGCCGCAATGATGTGGCACGACGGCGGCGCCGGTTGGCCCGAGTGGTCGAAGATGCTCGGCGTCCGCTGGGAAGCGGCGAAGATCGGCCACGCGCGCCGCGGCCTCTTCGAGGTGAAATGCGCGGGCTACGACGTCTGCGGCGAATCCGCCTTCCACGCGAACGACGAACTCTATCATGGCTTCACGCTGCTGCCCGGGACGAACGTCGTCGCTACCGCTGCCAGCGCCCGGGAAGCTGGCGGAACAGGCGGGACCGAGCCCGTTGCCTGGGTCAATCAGTACGGCAAGGGCCGCGTCTTCGTCACTTCCCTCGGTCATGACGCCACCGCGCTCCACGAGCGAGGTACACAGCACCTCTTCCGCCGCGCCGCCCATTGGGCCACTACCGGCGCTGCTCCCCCTCAACGCGCGGCAGCCGCCACCGCGGTGCGCGTTCTCGCCGTCACCGGCGGCCACGGCTACCCCGAAGACTTCTACCACGCCCTCAGCGAACTCCCCGGCGTCCAATGGCGCCACGCCCAGTCTCACGCCGAAATGATCCGCCATCGCCAGGACCGATACGACGTCCTCCTCCTCCACGACATGTACGACAAGATCGACCCCAAAACCCGCGACTGGCTCAAACAGTGGGTCGACTCGGGCAAGGGGGTCATCAGTCTCCACCACGCCATCGTCGACTACACGGAGTGGCCCTGGTGGTGGCAGGAAGTCACCGGCGGTAAGTTCTTCGTCGAAGCCCAGGGCGAATACAAGAAAAGCAGTTACAAGGAAGATATTGAGTTCTTTGTCACGCCCAGTAGAGGCAAGGAACGTCACCCCGTTCTCGAGGGTGTCCCCCCGCTGCTCGTCGAAGACGAAATGTATAAGGATATGTGGCACGCCCCGGGCATCGAGGTGCTCATGGAAACGGCAAACTCTTTGAACGATCGCCCCGTGGTCTATATCGGCCCCTCCAAGACCGCCCGCGTCGTCTATATCCAGCTCGGCCACTCGGCCTCAACCTTCCATAACCCCGGATTCCGCCGCCTGCTCCACAACACTGTCGAGTGGGTGGCCCGTCGCAAGTAGCAAAGGAGTTGATCCATGACGAGACGCGATGTGCTGGCCACGTTGCCGGCTGGCTTCTTTCTGCAAGGCTCCGGCGTCATCAAGGTCGGCGTCATCGGCTGCGGCGGCCGCGGCGAGGCGGCGGCCATGAACGCCATGAATGCCGGCAAGGACATCCAGATCCGCGCTATGGGCGACCTGCTCCGCGACCGCGCGGAGGAGAAGCGTACCGCCCTGAAGTCGAAGTACCCCGATCAGGTCGACGTCCCCGACAGCCGCCTCTTCGGCGGCTACGACTGCTATAAGAAGGTGGTCGCCTCCGACGTCGACGTCGTCGTCATTGCCAACGCGGCGAAATTCCACCCGCTGCACTTGAAGGCCGCCATTGACGCCGGCAAACACGTCTTCGTCGAGAAACCGCACGCCGTCGACCCCGCCGGCATCCAGATGGTCCGCGCCGCCGTCGAAACCGCGAAGGCCAAGCGCCTCTCCGTCGTCTCCGGCCTCCAGAGCCGCTACCACCCCGGCTACATCGACCTGATGAAGCGCGTCCACGACGGCGCAATCGGCCGCATCGTCGCCATCCAGGAGACCTGGCTCCGTCCGCCCTACGTCCTCTACCCGCGCCGCCCCAATATGAAGGAGATCGTTTGGCAGGGCTCAAACCAATACCATTTCAACTGGCTCTGCGGTGACGACGTCCCCCAAACCCTCATCCACAACCTCGACCGCTCCAGTTGGGCCCTGGGCAACGCCGCCCCCCGCCGCTGCTACGGCATGGGCGGTCGCTCTACTCTGAAAGGCGAAATCTACGGCAACGTCTTCGACCACCACTCCGTCGTCTACGACTTCCCCGACAACGTCCGCGTCTACGCCCTCTGCCGCACCATCGATAACTGCTACAACGAGAACTCCAGCCTGATGCTCGGCACCAAGGGCCAGTGCGACCTGCTCAACCTCCGGATCACCGGCGAAAACCCGTACGAATCCCCGGGGTCGAAATCGAAGAACCCCGCGTACGACTTGGAGCACGTCGCCCTCTTCGATGCCATCCGCAAGAGTACGCCGATCAACAACGGCGACTACATGGTCCGCAGCACCCTCATCACCATCATGGGACAGCTCAGCTGCTACACCGGCCAGGAGATCACCTGGGACAAGGTGAGCAACTCCAACTTCTACTTCGCGCCGCGCCCGGAAGACGTGCACGAGGACGCGGAAGCCCCGGTGAAGCCCGGCCCTGACGGCACCTACCCCGTCTACACGCCGGGCGTCACGAAGCTCCTGTAGGAGCTTGTCATCCAGAATCGTATCGGTCTTGCCAGAGATTCTCTGTAGCGAAAGCGCGATTACAAGCCGAAGAGACGGAGTGGAGGGCAATTGAGGCCATGATTAACAAGCTCACGCTCCGGCATTCGATCCTCCTGGTCGTTACCGCCTTCGCCTTACCGATGGCCGGCCTGGCTCTCTACTTCGCTCTTACCGGCGTCACCAAGGATATTCGCTTCGCCACCTCGGAGCGGTATGGAAACGCCTACTTGCGGCCCTTGTTGAAGATCCTCGACGGCGTGCAGCGACATCAAGCCGGCGACCTCCGGCGCGGCGCCGAGATCGTCGAAGAGGGATTGCGGCAATTGGAAACCGTGCACGCCGCCTACGGCAAGGCACTGCAATTCACTGCGCCGGCCCTCGCCGCCCGCCAGCGGGAGCATCTCACGTTGACGACTCTTCGGTCGGAGTGGTCAGCCGCATCCGGGCAGGCGCCCGGTGGCGCCCCGGCCCGGCTCTATGCCCACCTCGTGGCCGATTTGCGCGGCATGATCGCCCACGTCGGTGATACCTCCAACCTCATCCTCGATCCCGATCTCGATAGCTATTACCTGATGGACATAACGTTGCTCGCGCTCCCCCAGGCGCAGGAACGCCTCGGCGCGCTCGCCGCCACGGAATCACTGCCCGAGAATGATCGCTTGGTTCAGGCCGCTCTGATTCGGACCTCGGATCTGGACCACATAAAGGCTAGCCTCTCGTCCGCTTTCAATGAAGATGCAAACTTCCAAGGCGTTAGCTCCACGCTGCAGCCAAGACTGGCGCCGCGGCTCGCGCAGTATGCGTCCGCCTCGGAGTCCCTGCTCGAGGCACTCGAGCGGAATGCCGCCCACCCACTCGTACGCGAGGCCGCGCTCCACGCCCGCCAGGCGTCCATCGCACTGTGGGATGCCGCCGCCGACGAACTGGACCTGCTTCTCGATGCGCGCATCGCCGCCCATTGGCACAAACTTTGGATGGCCCTTGCCGCAGCCGTCGCCTCCCTCCTGTTCTCGTTCGTCACCGCTTGGTTCGTTCTGCGCTCGCTCTACCGCTCGCTCGGCGCCATCATGCAGGTCCTCGAGGACAATGCTGCCGGCCTGAATCAGCGGGTCACTGATCTCTCAACCGTGAGCCAGGAAATGGCCGCCAGCGCCGCGTCGCAGGCCGCGTCCGTCGAAGAGACCGCCGCCGCGCTCACTGAGATGCAGGGCGTCATTCAGCACAGCTACCAGCGCACGGTCCAATTGAAAGCCCTCTCTGAGGAGACGCAGAGGGCTGCCGATGCGGGAAGCTGCGAGGCCCTCTCCCTCAGCCAAGCCATGAAGTCGATGTCCGTCGCCAGCGCCAACATCAAAGGAATCACCGGTACCGTCGATCAACTCGCCCTCCAGACCAACATCCTCGCCCTCAATGCTGCCGTCGAGGCAGCACGCGCCGGCGAGGCCGGTCTCGGGTTCTCTGTCGTCGCCAATGAGGTGCGCAGCTTGTCCCAGCGCAGCGCGGAGGCCGCCCGCGAGACTGCCCGGCGCGTCGACGAAACCGCCGCTGCCGGCGATGCCGCCGCCGCCAACGCTCGCCTCATCGAATCCAGATTTCACGGCATCGTCCAAAAAATGAACTCGCTGCTCCAGATCTCAGCCCTCACGGAGAGCGCCTCGAAAGAGGAAACCGATGGCCTGCGGCAAATCCACCAGTCCATGAATCTCATTGACCGCGCGGCCCAGGTGACAGTGAAAAACTCCGATCAGTGCCTCTCCCTGGTACAGGCCTTGAACCGTCAGTCGCTTTCCTTGGAGCAATCGCTCGAGGACCTCCGCCGTCTCGCCTCCAGTCGCCCTTCCCTCGCGTAACCCCGCCGCCGCCGAAAGCAAAGCCGCGACCTTCAGGGAGCGGTCAACGGACGGCCATACTCCCGCAGTCGAGTGCCCTTCCGGCCCGGCAATCAGACTGTCACGCCCCATCTGCCACGCTTCATAACCGCTGGTATGAATCCGCCGTCCCGTTCCCTCATTTCCCGTATTGGTGCCTGTAAGAGTCCAGTGATACCGAACGTCTCCCGCTTGACTTACTAAGTCATCGATCGTCACCGTAAGATCGGGAAACGTGCCGCGTCCCACCGCCGGAGGTCCATGGTTCACTCGCAACCGCCCATCCTAGGAGAATAACGCCGCCACCCTCGTCGCCCCGCGTCCCGAAGACGTGAACCAGAACGCCGGAGCCCCCGTCAACCCCGGCCCGGACAGTACCTACCCGTATATACGCCGGGGGTCGCCAAACTGCCGAAGAGCCGGCGCCTCCGCAAATTGCGCAACAAAAGCCCCAGAGGGCGATCTATGCCAGTGGGGCGTGTCGCCCCCGCGGAGGCGTATGTATCACCACGTCAAGCAGTTGATGTACACGGTCAGGATCGGCATGCCCGATCCGCGCTTCGGTAACATGCTGCTCGAGCAGTTCGGCGGCGCCAACGGCGAACTCGCCGCCGCCATGCAGTATTCCGTGCAGGGCTTGAACTGCGACGACCCCGAGCGCAAGGATCTGCTGATGGACATCGGGACCGAGGAACTGAGCCACCTCGAGGTGGTCGGCACGCTCGCGCGGATGCATCTGAAGCCCACCAAATCGGACCGCGACGCCGCCCACGCCGACCCGCTCATTGCCATCGCCGGCGGCGGCGGCGTCAACCTCTACAACTCGCAAGGCGACCCGTGGACAGCAGACTATCTCAAGATCACCGGCGAGCTCGACGTCGACCTTCGCGGCAACATCGCCGCCGAGGCGCGCGCCAAGATTGTTTACGAGCGCCTCATGAACTTCACCGACGACCCCGGCACGCTCGACGCGCTGCAGTTTCTGATGAGCCGCGAGATCACCCACATGAAGGCGTTCACCGCCGCGCTCGAGAGCCTCGGCAAAGACCCCTTCTCCATTGGCATGATCCCGCCAACGCCGGATCTCGTGAACCAGTACTTCAACGACTCGACAGGCGTAGGCGACCGCGGCGAGCCTGACGCGCGCGGCCCCTGGAACGAAGGCGGCGAATGGCAATTGGTGGAAGCGCCGGCGTTCCGGGAAGTGCAGTCTCAACTCACGGGCAGCCGCGAGCCCTCCGAAGGAAATGGTGCGTCGGCAAAGCGCAAGCCGACGGCCGCGGCCGAAACGCCCGCCCGGCGGACCACGAAAACAGCACGAAAGAGAGCGAGGTAACCATGGCCCAACTACGCGAGCTTCTGATCGAGCAGTTACAGGATCTGATGAGCGCCGAGACGCAATTGGTGAGCGCCCTTCCCAAAATGGCGGCGGCCGCCAAAGCGCCGAAACTGCGCGAGGCATTCGAAAAGCACCTGGCGCAGACGCAGGGGCAGGTGGCGCGACTCGAGCAGATCTTCGAAATGCTGGGCGAATCGCCGGAAGCAAAGCCCTGCAAAGGCATGGCGGGGCTGATTGCCGAGGGTCAGGAGGTGATCGAAGAGGGCGCGGAGAAGGAGCCGTTAGCCGCAGACCTCGCGCTGATCGCCGCGGCGCAAAAGGTGGAGCACTACGAGATCGCAGGCTACGGCACGGCGAAGACGCTTGCCCGCCAGGTGGGCGAACGTGAGGCCTCACGATTGTTGGAACACACGCTGGGCGAGGAAGAGAGCAGCGATTTCCTGCTGACCGAGATCGCCAAGCCGCTGCTCCAGGAAGCCGCTTTGACCGAGTTGGCCGTCCAAGCCTGATAACACTGCGAACCGTGCGCTGACACTGGACGCACGCCCTCGTGCCCGGCTATGTTTCCAATTGACGGCGATACTCCGCCGCGTCGAAATGACCTTGCGACCCCGCAATCAAACCGTCACGCCCCACGCGCCACGCTTCATAGCCGCTAATACGAACCCGGCGTCCCGTTCCCCCGGGTCCCGTATTGGTACCCGTGAGTGTCCAGTGATACTGGACTTCGGGTTGAATTACTAAGTCATCCATGACCACGGCAAGATCGGGGAACGCAGTCATGAAGGACTCGGCGGTCGCCGCAACCGCCCGCCGTCCCACGGCCGGAGGTCCATCGTTTACTCGCAACCACCCGTCCTCGGAGAAGAACGCGGCGACGCTGGCGGGCTCTTGGCTACACCAGGCAGCCGTGTAGCGCCGTGCAAAGTCACGTAGATCGGCAATCGCAGGCAACACAGAAGTTCATCCTAACAACAAAAGCCCGCCCTACCGCTCCAGCACTAAGTGCGCCTCGTACGCCGTCCGCATCGGATAAAACTCCGTCGTCTCTGTCCGCACCACCACCTGCAGCGCCTTCGGCCACTCCTGCACCCCCTCGGCCCGCAACTTGGCCTTCAACGTCTCCAGCAGCCGCGGCGTCGTCATGAACTCAATGCCCGCCTGCGCGCCGTTGGAGATGACCCCCGCGAAGAACATCGCCTGGCAGAGCCGCCCGTCGTCCGCGCGATCGCGCAGCACCGTCACCAACCCGTAGTTCCGCCCGCCCGGAGTCGGGAGATAATGCGGCCCCTTCTCCTGCTTCGTCTTCAGCGCCACCGCGTGCCGCCGGATCGCCGGCAGATACATCACGTCGAATCCGTTCGCCGGGATCCTGCCCGCCATCAGCGGCGAATACTCTGACCGCCCAAATGCCACAATACTGTCGTTCCGGAAGACGTACGGCCCCTTGACCGACTTCTCCGGCACCAGTTCGTTACCCACCCCGTTCGCCGTCAGGAACTTCGTTGCCACTACCACGCCCGCGGCATCTCCCCACAACGCTCCCGCCGAGTTCACATGCAGGTAGAGCCGAGACGCCGTCCCCAGCGGGATCTGATCCCGATACCACCCGAGCAGGCGCGGGTCGTCCTGCAATTGCACCGAGTGTGCCGGATCCACGAGCGGCGTCGGCTGGGTCCCGTAGTCGCGCACCCACAACTGCGGCGGCGAACTCATCACCACCCGCACCGCCGTCTTCGACTCGAAGATCGGAGCCCACGCCTCGCTCAGCGCCGGATCTCGCGCGGCGCTAGCCGCCCGATTTCCCAAACTCCAGGCGACGCCCCCCACCATCAGCGCACCCAAAGCGAACCCGGCCGCCGCCACCAGCCCCCACCGTTGCCGGACTCGTTCCGTCCGAACCGCCGGCCCGGGCGGTAGTATCTCCGGCACGGCGGCTGGCTCCAGTGCCACCACCTCGGTCCCGTTCCGCTCCTCATGCCGCCGGTGAAACCGCGGCGCGTACCCGCCCTTCGGCAACTCGATCAGTACGTCCGCCCCCGGAGCCTCCACCTCGTAGTACTCCGACAGCTTCTGCCGAAGCGCGTGCGCCCGCGTCCTCACCGTCGAATCGATCTCGGGCGTGTACTCTCCAGCCGGCCGATTCAGCGCCCGCACCGCGATGTCCCACTCCCGAATTTCCGCCCCTCGCCCCGCCAACTCCTCCTCTACGACAAAAGTCAGAAACTGCCGAAGCCGCTCCGCTCGCCGGAGCGTCCCGCTCCGCAGGATCTCGTCCAATGCCTGCCGCTTCTCGGCCTCACTGATGCCACCGGCGTTCATAATTGCTTCAAAACGCAACTCTATCACACCACGAAACAATTACGTAACGTATCGCAACCGATTGAAAGCAATGGTGAAATGGACAAAACACGCCGGTAGCTGCAATGAGACTTACACATCTCGAATTTCTGGTTCATACAGGTTCTCACGGGAGTTGAACCTATGCCTCGTCTGCACGCCGCCCTCGTCCTTCTGGGACTCTACTGCCACACCGCCCTCCTCGCCCAACAAGGTCGAGGCTCCATCCAGGGAACCGTCACCGATACCACATCAGCCGCCGTGCCCGGTGCCGCCGTCACCATACTGAACACCGGCACCAATATCCCCTTCACCACCGAGACCAACGAGTCCGGCTTCTACACCGCCCCCGCTCTCAACGTCGGCAGCTACACCGTCACGGTAGAGAAGCAAGGCTTCAAGAAGGTGGTCCGCACCGGCATCACCCTCCAGGTCGATCAGCGCGCCCAGATCGACGTCGTCCTCGACCTTGGCGACGTCGCCCAGGCCATCGAGGTCCGCGCCGACGCCGCCCTCGTCGACACCGGGACCGCCACCGTCGGCAAGGTCATCGAGAACCGCCGCGTCCAGGAACTCCCCCTCAACGGCCGCAACGCCCTCTCCCTGGTCCTCCTCACTCCCGGCGTCAAATCCCAAGCCGGTCCCACCAACTCCGGTTTCGCCGACCGCGGCATCCAACTCTCCGCCATCTCCATCAACGGCGGCCCCTCCGCCCTCAATGCCTTCGTCCTCGACGGCGCAACCAATAACCAGGGCTACCTCGCCGACATCAACGCGAACCCCACCGTCGACGCCATCCAGGAGTTCAAGGTCCAGAGCAACACCATGTCCGCCGAGTACGGATTCACCGCCGGCGGCGTCGTCAACATCGTCACCAAGAGCGGCACCAATGACCTCCACGGCTCGCTCTATCACTTCCTTCGCAACGACAAATTCGACGCCCGGAACACCTTCGCTGCCACCCGCGCCCCGTTCCGCTATAACCAGTTCGGCGGCGCCGCTGGCGGCCCCGTCTTCATCCCCAAGGTCTACGACGGCCGCAACCGCAGCTTCTTCTTCTATAACTACGAAGACTGGCGCTTCGTCCGCACCAGTAACCCCATCACCAGCACTCCCATCGACACTTGGCGCCGCGGAGACTTCTCAAACCTCTTCGACGCCTCCGGCAACCTGATCCGTGTCTACGACCCCCGCTCTCTCGCCCCCAATCCCAACGGCGCCGGCGTCATTCGCACCCAGTTCCCCGGCAACGTCATCCCCCAGTCGCAGCTCGACCCCACCACCGTCGCCTTCCTCCGCTTCTATCCCGCTCCCAACCGTACTCCGGTTAACGCCTTCACGCAGCAGCAGAACTACCTGAGCACCGTGAAGGAAAACCGCGACATGCAGCAGCACACCATCAAGGGCGATCACCGCTTCAGCGACAAGAACTCGATGTTCGTGCGCTACATCTACTACAACCACTACACCGACGGTGGCAACCAGCAGGCCCCCTGGCCGGATCCCCTCGTCCGCGCCCGCATCGACAACTTAGTAACTCGCAACATCACGCTCAACGACACCCATACCTTCACGCCGCGCCTCCTCAACGAGATCCGCGTCGGCGTAGCCCGTCAGTTCTTCACTTTTCGCGCCGCTAGTTTCGGGCAGGACCTCCCCCGCCAACTCAACCTGCACCCCAGCATTCCGTCCACCACCCTCCCCTTCATCAACGGAAACGGCTTCGCTAACTTCGGAGCCTTCACCGTCGGCACCCGGGGCTCGCTCACCTGGCAGTTCTTCGACCTGCTGAACTACGTGCGCGGTAACCACACCCTCAAGTTCGGCATCGATTATCGCCTGAACAACGCGAATAACTTCCAGCAGGAAACGCCCTCCCACTCCTTTAGCTTCTCCGGCGGTCTCACCAATAACCCACTGAGCCCCGCCGGCACCGGCAGCGCGTTCGCCGGCTTCCTCCTCGGCGCGGTCTCCAGCGCCACTGGCATCCGCTACCTCGGCGAAGCGCAGCACGCCTCTTCTACCAGCGTCTTCTTCCAGGACGATTGGAAAGTCTCTCGCCGTCTCACGCTCAACCTAGGCCTGCGCTGGGACTACCAGCAGTGGCCCTACGAACGCAACAACGGCATGACCAACTTCGATCCTGCCGCCGTCATCCCCAACACCAACCTCCGCGGACGCACCGTCTACGCTGGTATCGATTACGGCCGCTCTCCCCTGGAGCCCATCTACTCGAACTTCGGCCCCCGCTTCGGCTTCGCCTACGACGTCTTCGGTGGTGGCAAGACCGTTCTGCGCGGCGGCTATAGCATCTTCTACCCCTCCACCTTCTACCGCGACTTCTTCGGCAGCACCCAAGGCTTCGCCAACACCTCAACCGCGTATCTGCCCCCGGGCGGCGACAACAACCAGGTCGCTTTCTACTTCCGTGACGGCCTCCCCTTCGCGCCCACAGAGCCCCTCGGAGCCCGCCTCGGCCCCGCCGCATTCCTCGGCCAGTCCGTCTCCCTCGACCAGGGCAGCGAGAAAGTGCCGATGTCCCAGCAGTGGAGCATGTCGCTCCAGCAGCAGGTCAAAGGGTGGCTCGTCGATCTCACTTACTCCGCCAATAAAGCAAACCACCTCGTCGCCGGCGGCTATAACCTGAACGATCTCCCGCCCGAGGCCTTCGCCCTCGGTAACGCCCTCAACGAGCGCATCGCCAATCCCTACGCCGGCCAGGTCCCCGGGGCCCTCGGCGCCGCCACCATCACCCGCAACCAATCCCTTCGCCCCTTCCCCTATTACTCCGGAATTACCGTCCGAAATCCCCACTTAGGCGCGTCGATCTATCACGCCTTACTCGCCAGTCTCGAGAAGCGCATGTCGAACGGTCTCGTCTTACTCGTGAGTTATACCTTCGGTAAGATCATCAGCGATAGCGCTGTAACTCCTGTCAACTTCGGTCCCGGCATCGAACAGGTCGGCGTCGTCGGCTACCAGTACGGCGCCTACGACCGCCGCTCCGAGCGCTCCGTCGACCCCACCGACGTCTCCCAGCGCATGGTGATCAGCGCTGTGTACGAGGTGCCCATCGGCAGAGGCCGCGCATGGTCCCCGTCCAACGCCGTCGCCCGCACCCTCCTCGGCGGCTGGCAGCTAAACAACATCACCACCCTTCAGACGGGCCTGCCTATCGTGCTCCGCGGCGCCAACAACCAGCGCGCCGATCGCCCGAACTCCACCGGCGTCAGCGCCAAGATCGACAATCGCACCGCCGCCCGCTGGTTCGACACCACGCAGTTCCTGAACCCCGCACCGTTCACGCTGGGCAACGTCGGACGCACCCTCCCCGATGTTCGCAACCCCGGCACGTTCAACATGGACCTCTCCGCCATCAAAGACACTCAGATCCTCGAGCGCCTCCGCCTGCAGTTCCGCGCCGAGGCCTTCAACTGGCTGAACTGGGTCAACCTCGGCCTGGTCAACGCCAGTTTCGGAGCCGGCCCCGACGGCCGCAACAACAACGGCGCCTTCGCCACCATCAACTCCGCGCGCGACGCGCGAGTGATACAGTTCGGTCTGAAATTGATCTTCTAACCATGCCCACCCGACGCCATCTCCTCGCGGCGCTCGCCGGTTCGGCCGGCGCCGCCCTCGGCCAAAGCAACCTCCCCGGCATTCCCAATGTCGGGGTCAAGGCCGACACCGGCCCAATCCGCACCGAGTGCGGCGTCGGGGCCCTCATGCCATGGGCCGACGCTCTCTGGGCCGTTACCTATAACTCGCACAAAGAAGGTACCGGCACCGGCCTCGGCCTCTTCCGCATCGACGAGTCACTCAAAATCGAGCGCGTCCACGTCCACAACGGCACGCACGCCAACCGCCTCGTCCACAAAGAGTCCAACCAGTGCTTCATCGGCCCCTACGCCATCGACCTCCGCGGTAACTTCCGCTTCATCGAGGGCCTCAAGGACCACCGCCTCACCGCCACCATGCGGCACCTCACGGACCCGGCCAACAAGGTCTACATGCAGACCATGGAAGGCGCCTTCTTCGAACTCGACGTCGAATCCCTCAAGCCCACGCTCCTCTTCGATCTTGTGAAGGACATGAAGATCGCCAAGCGTCCGCATTTCAAGGGGGGCTATACGGGGCAGGGAAGAGTCGTCGTCGCCAACAACGGCTTCTACGAGTACGGCGAGAACGACGCCGGTCTCTTTGAATACGACGGTAAGTCCTGGCGTAAGTTGAGCGGCAAGCCACACATGGAGTGCGCCGGCCGCGAGAACATGGGGAACGTCATCTTCTGCACGGGTTGGGACGAATCCTCCACGCTGTTCTGGGCGTTAGTGGAGGGTAAGTGGCAGAAATTCCGCCTCCCGCGCCCCAGCCAGGCCTTCATGCAAGCGTGGCAGACGGAATGGATGCGCATCCGCGAGGTAGAGACGGAACACTTTCTTATGGACATGCACGGCATGTTCTTCGAACTGCAGCCGCACGCCTGGGAGAAGGCTATCTGGGGCGTCAAGCCCATCTGCCAGCACCTACGCATCATCCCCGATTACTGCGCCTTCCGCGGTCTTCTCGCACTCGGCGGCAATCAGACCAGCCCCAACAATGACAACAACTCCGTCGCCGGACAACCCCAGGCCGGCATCTGGTTCGGCAAGACCGACGACCTCTGGAGTTGGGGCAAACCGCAAGGCTGGGGCGGCCCCTGGCGGCGTACCCCTGTCAAAGCCGGCGAACCGAGCGAGCCCTTCCTCATGACCGGCTTCGATCGCAAAGTCCTCCACCTCAAGGCCGACAAACCCGCCGACTTCGAAATCCACGTCGACTTCCTCGGGGCCGGCGACTGGGTTACTTACGAAACTCTCAAGGTCGGCGCCGAAGGCTACCGCTACCACGTCTTCCCCACGGGTTTCTCCGCGCATTGGGTCCGCCTTCTGCCCAAGACCGCCTGCACTGCCTCTGCCGAGTTCATGTACACCTAGATAGGAGCCAATGACCATGCGACGACGCGATCTCTTCCTCGGCTTCGGCGGCTACTCGATGGTGGTTCTCGCCAACCAAATCCCTCCCGCCCAAACCACCGCAACCCCCGCCGACCTGGAGCGCTTCGACCGCATCGCTCCCCCCAACGCCGCCCGCGGGCGCCGTCGCGGCGCCGGCCCCGAACCCAACATGACTCTGGTTGACCTTTCCGCCGACGTCTTCATCGCCGGTGGCGGCGTCTCCGGAGTCTGCGCCGCCCTCGCCGCCGCTCGCAACGGCGCAAAGGTCATCCTCGTCCAGGACCGCTCCCGCCTCGGCGGCAACTCCTCGAGCGAAGTCAAAATGCACATCGTCGGCGCCAACAGCCATAAGGGCCGCCCTGGCTGGCGCGAAGGCGGTCTCATTGAAGAACTCCGCCTCGACGACGCCGTCAACAACCCCCAGCGCTGCTGGGAAATGTGGGACCTGCTGCTCTACGACAAGATCGTCAGCGAGCCCAACATCACGCTGCTGCTCGAAACCGTGCTCTACTCCGCCGAAGTGAAAGACGGCCGCATCCAGCGTGTCATGGCCCGCTGCGATAAGAGCGAACACCTCTACCGCATCAGCGCCCACATCTTTATGGACTGCACCGGCGACTCCCGCCTCGGCCTCGAAGCCGGCGCCGAGTTCCGCACCGGCCGCGAGACCCGCAGCGAGTTCAACGAATCCCTCGCACCTGAAAAGGCAGACGAAGAAACGCTGGGATCCAGCATCCTCTTCACCAGCCGCCTCTACCGCAAGGCCATGCCCTACACGCCGCCGAAGTGGGCCCGTAAGGTCACCAAGGACCACTTACGCTTCCGCTCTGTCGGCCCGGAAAACTGGGAGTACGGCTACTGGTGGATCGAGTGGGGCGGCGACAAAGACATCATCCGCGACAATGAGCGCATTCGCTTCGAGTTACTCTCCATCGTGACTGGCGTTTGGGACTACATCAAGAACAGTGGCGCATTCCCGGACAGCAAGAACTGGGCCCTCGACTGGGTCGGAATGATGCCCGGTAAGCGCGGCAGCCGCCGCCTCGTCGGCGACGTCCTCGTCACCCAGCACGACCTCATGCGCGGCACCTGGGACGACGCCGTTGCCATGGGCGGCTGGCCCATGGATGACCATCCCCCAGGCGGCTTCGACCGCCCCGACCTGCCGCCGAACACCGTCATCCGTACGCCGGAGACCTTTGACCTCCCTCTCCGCGCCCTCTACAGCCGTAACATCGCGAACATGATGATGGCCGGCCGCAACATCAGCGCCACACACGCCGCCTTCACCTCCACCCGCGTCATGGCCACCTGCGCCTCCGTCGGTCAGGCCGCGGGCACAGCCGCCCAACTGTGCGTCGCAAGAAAGATCCTTCCTCGCCAGTTAGCCGAAGACAAGAAGTTAGTAAGTGCCTTGCAGCAGCGCTTACTCCGCCAGGATCAGTCCACTCGCTGGCTCCGCAACCAGGACCCGCACGACCACGCCCGCTCCGCTGCCATCACCGCCTCCGCCGAAACCACACCAGCGAAGCTCATCATCGACGGCGTCGACCGCGATTACCCCGCCAATAAGGCCACCGGCGCCCCCGCCGAAACCCACCGCTGGACTGCCCCCATGACACCCGAAGGCCCCTGGCTCGAGCTGACCTTCCCTCAACCCCGAAAGCTAAGCGAAGTCGTCATCAAGTTCGACTCCGGCTTCCAACGCGAACTCACGCTCACCGCCTCGGACAGCCACACCCGGGGCACCCTCCGCGAACCCCAGCCCGAAACCGTACGCGACTACGCGGTCATCGTCATCACACCCTCCGGCGAAAAGAAGACCGTCGCCGAGGTCACCGCCAATCACCAGCGCCTGAACAAGCTGACCTTCGCCCCCACGGAAGCGAAATCCGTCCGCATCCACGTCAAGAAGACGAACGGGGACCCCGACGCCCGCATCTTCGAGGTCCGCTGTTACTCGTAGATCACTTCATCGCCACCCCGTGCGGCCGCGCCCGCGCCTCGAAAGCCGTGTTGAAGTCCAGTTGGAACTCCCATCCAACTCCAACCTCTCCGCGCCCACCCGCACCACATGCACCTCGATCCGCAGTACGCTGAGCCCTGGCTCGGCCTCACCGGCACCTGGCTTCGACTCGCTTCCCCCGGCGCCATCGCGCCCCGTTCCGTCATGGAGGACGCCCGCGCCGCCCTGCAGACCGGAATGCGCCTCAACCCCGATCCCGCCGACGCACAATTCCTCGCCGCCCTCATCGCCTGGCGATACGACTGGGACTGGCCCGCCGCCGATCGCCGCTTCCGCGCCGCCATCGAACTGGACCCGCACACGCCCACCTACCGCATCTTCTACGCCGCCTTCCTGTCCCAGATGGGCCGGCACGAAGAAGCGCTCCAGCAAGCCGAAGCCGGGCGCCGCGCAGAACCCCTCGCCGGCGTCCGCGCTGTCGAAGCCAACATCTATTACAACGCCCGCGATTATGACCGCACCATCCGCCTCTGCCGCGCCTGGATTGAGAAGGATGCCCACTTCCAGCCCTATCACTATTGGCTGGGCCGCGCCCTGCTCTCCAAGGGACAGACCACGGAGGCATTGCGGCACTCGAGAAGAACCTCCGCCCCCGCACCCGGCCGCGGTTTCGGCATGCTCGCCGCCGCCTACGTACAAGCGGTCCGCCGTTCGGAGGCCGTCAAGCTCCTTGAGGACGCCCTACAGCGCTCCCGCGACACCTACGTCTCCCCCCTCAGCGTCGCCCAGATCTACATTGCCCTCGACCAGCCCGAAACCGCCCTCGACTGGATCGACCGCGGCCTCGCCGACCGCGACTTCGCCATCACCACCCTCAACACCGAGCCCGCCTACGACCCCCTCCGCCGCCACCCGCGCTTCACAGCCATCCTCGCGCGCCTGAGGTTCTAAGAGCCCGGCGGCACCCTGTATCACTAGGTCGCGGAAAACCTGCAGCCGTTCGTATCATCCGAATACTTTCACATTCCCTTGCCCTAGTCCGAACCCACTAATGCCTTCACGTTATTGCGAAAGTGCACGTCTCCAGGTTACGCTTGCCCCCAGTCTGGGTTCGTAGAAACTCGATTTACTTCTGGTCAGCACAATCACTGAATATCGCAACCAACGATGAATACTTCTCTCGTCGCCTTTTCGTTGTGTGCGCTCGCCATCGCGCCGGCGCTTTGCCAGGATCCCACCGCCGCCATCGAAGGGCAGGTGACGGATCCCGATTCACGCCCGGTAAACTCAGTGCGGATACGAACGCGAAACCGCGACACCGGGCTGGTCCGCGATTCGGTCTCCAATGATTCGGGGTTCTTCCGTGTCGCGGGGTTGCCCGCCGGGAACTATGAGTTCTCGACGGACGCTCCCCAGTTCGCACCATTCACCAGTGCCGTCACGTTGAATGTCAGCCAGACCGTTCGGCTGGACGTCAGCTTGAGCGTGGCCGGCCTCCGTGAGGCTGTCACCGTCACCGCCGAGGCGCCCCTGGTCGACACATCTACAAACACCCTTGGCAAAACAGTTACAGGGCGCGAGATCACGGATCTTCCGTTGAACGGCAGGAACTTCACGCAGCTTGGCCTTCTGCAGGCTGGCGTGGCGCCGCTCACGCTCGGTGTGGCTACTGCTGGAGGCTCTCTGCGCCAGGGACAGGCCTACGCCGTCAACGGAATGCGGCCCGAGTCGAACCTTTACTTGCTCGACGGGGCACAGAACGTCAACCGTATGGACGGCGGTTTCGCCCTGAAGGTGCCAGTCGACGCGATTGCGGAGTTCCGCATTTTGACGCAACTCGCCCCTCCCGAGTATGGCGGCACAGGAGGCGCCACCACCACCGTCGTCACTCGTTCCGGCACCAATCGACTTCGCGGCAGCCTGTGGGAGTTCCTTCGAAACGATCGTTTCGATGCCCGCAATTTCTTCTCCGCGGACGTCGAGCCGCTGAAACAGAACCAGTTTGGAGGCGTCCTCGGCGGACCGATTCGCCCGGACCGCGCTTTCTTCTTCGGTTATTACGAGGGTTTCCGCAACCGCCAGGGCTTTACGACGAGCGCCACCGTACCAACTGAGGCGCAGAAAGCGGGCGATTTCTCGGGGCTCGGCCGCCCGTTGGTGAACGTCGCGGCTGGGGGAACGACATTCCCTGGCAATCGGATACCGGAGGCCGCCCTGAATTCAGTCGCGCGCCGGGTGCTGGCGCTCTATCCGGCGGGTAACGTGTCGCCGACCATCTACCGGGAGACCGTCGTCACCACCAATGACTTCGATCAGGCAGGCGGTCGGGTTGACCTCAATCAGTCCGAACGGGACCAGTTCTTCGTTCGTTACTCTTTCTCCGGCGGCCACGACATTAATCCCGTGTCCGTACGGGGCTCGGAGGTGCCCGGCTTCCCGACCAGAAACAACATATCCGGCCACAATAGCGCGCTCTCCTGGAACCACATCTTCGCTCCCACCGTGCAGAACTCCGCTCGACTTACTTTCTTCCGCTACGTCTTTGACTTCGATCGCCGGCTCAACCAAACCCCGCCGCGCGCTCTGGGATTCGACCTCGACTCCGCATCGGCGCTCGGCCAGGGGCCGCCCTTCTTCAACATCAGCGGCTATTCGCCGATCGGCGGCGCCATCACCGGCCCTCGCGACTCGGCCCAGACCAGTTACGAAGCGCAGGACAGCATCTCTCTGGTCAGGGGAACGCACTCCATCAAGGCCGGAGGCATGTTCCTGCGGACGCAGATCAACATGTTCCAAGCCATCGCGCCGAATTCTTTCTTTGTCTTCGCCTCTACCTTCCCGACGAACGATGCCGTCGCGAACCTGTTGCTGGGTGCTCCCGTCACCTTCTACCAGGGACTGGGCGACTTTAGTCGCGGACTCCGTAACTCGATCGCGGCTGTCTTCGTGCAAGATGAATGGCGGGTCAGTAAGACACTTACTCTGAACTACGGCCTTCGCTACGAGCGCATCAGCCCGATCACGGAGATCCGAGACCGGCTGAACGCCTTCGTGCCGGGCGTACAATCCGTCGTTCGTCCGGATGCTCCTCGCGGTCTTCTTTTCCCGGGTGATCCCGGCATTGGAGAAGGTATAGCCCAACGATATCGTGCCTGGATGCCCCGCCTCGGGTTCGCGTGGGACCCCTCGGGCAGGGGAGTGTGGGCCATTCGCGCAGCCTACGGCCTCAGCTACGATCAGTTCCAGAACGGATCCGGGACTGCCTCGCAGGGCCCCGTCAGTTCCTTGCCTTGGGCGCAGTTTAATCAGTACAGCGGCGCGGGATTGAACTTCGCGAGCCCTTACTCGGGCCAGGTCCGGCCGGTGCCCGGCAGCTTCGTGCGGCCCTCTACCGTGTTTGCCATTGATGCCACCGCGAAGCCTCCCAGTGTTCAGAACTGGAACCTCAGCATCCAGCGAGGTCTCGGCCGCCAGTACCTGGTGGAGGCGCGCTACGTCGGTACAAAAGGCACACACCTCCCCAGAAACGTGGAGGCGAACCCCGCCCTTTACGGACCCGGAGCGACAGCACAAAATGCCGACCGTCGCCGCATTTACGCAAACTGCCCCCCGACTGGCGCGGCGTGCGACTTCTCGACGATCGCCATGCTGTCCAACATCACTAACTCCACCTATCATGCGGGTCAGGTAAGTGTCTCGAGGCGTTATGCGTCAGGGTTCTACATGAACGTCTCGTATTGGTTCTCAAAATCGCTGGACTATCTATCCGCGATGAACTTATCCGGAGCCGCCGCGAAGCCGCTGTCGGGAGAGAATGACCTCGCCCAGAACCCGTTCAATCTCGCTGCTGAGCACGGTCCGTCGTTATTCGACTCGCGGCATCGTTTCGTAGCCAGCGGCAGTTATGAGGTCCGCGTCCGAGGGCCGCGCCTTCTCAGCGCCATTCTGAGCCGCTGGCAGATCAACGCGATCGCCTCGCATAACTCGCCCACTCCCTTCACCGTCTCGGACTCC
Organism: Bryobacteraceae bacterium; assembly: GCA_033763935.1. GTDB lineage: Bacteria > Acidobacteriota > Terriglobia > Bryobacterales > Bryobacteraceae > DALYJJ01. Next base: position 9,398 of record JANRJO010000102.1, on the reverse strand, counting down.
GCCAACGTAGCCTTGCAGGCCAATAGCCCGCCCATATCCGGATTTGCCGCCAGCCGGCCCGACGTCGTCTCCGACCCCAATCGTGGGCCGCGGAATGTTGATGAGTGGCTGAGCCGGTCCGGCTTCCGGCGTCTCAACCCCCTCACCGAGGCGGGACGCTTCGGCAACGCGGGCCGTAACATCGCCCGTGGACCGGCGTTCACGAACGTCGATGTCTCTGTCTTTCGCACCTTCCCGCTGTCGGAACGCGCCGGTCTGCAGTTTCGGGCAGAAGCGTTCAACGTCGCCAACCATGCAAACTTCACCATACCCGTCGCCGACCTCAACTCCGCGAACTTCGGCAGAATCCTATCGGCGGCGCCGCCGCGGCTGATTCAGTTCGGCCTGAAACTGACGTTCTAACGGACCGCCCGATCCTCGAGAATCCGAATGAGTAAACCTATGAAGCCCATGTTTCTGCCCGGCGTAGAGAACCATCCCCAACCCGGTCCCTACGCCGACATGATCGAGCTCATGCGGAAGTCCGGCGCCGAGTATCCACAGATTTGGCATCTCTTTGCGTTCCGCCAGGAGATGACCTCGCACTTAGCGAGGTTCACTCAAGACTTGTTGCGCGGGCCCTCTCCCCTGACACCCGGCTTTCGAGAGCTGATTGCCGCCCGCACTTCATCCCGCAACCAATGCCCGTTTTGAACGAAGTCCCACGCCGCGGTCGCGGCGGTGCTGTTGGAACAGGAAACCGGGAAGCCCTCGCAAGAACTGGTTTCCGCCGTGCTCGAGAATCCGGAAGAGGCGCCGCTCGCCGAGCCGGAGAAAGCGTTGTTCCGGTTTCTGGACAAGGTGAATCATGACTCGCACAACATCGCCGCTTCGGACATACAGCCCCTCCGCGGCCTGGGCTGGACGGACGAGGCGATTTACTATGCCGTCACCGTGTGCGCGTTGTTTAACTTCTACAACCGTTGGATCGACGCCACCGGAGTGCACGCGTTATCCGAAGAAGCGCACGAAGCCGGCGGCCGGCGTTCAGCGAGTGCCGGCTACGTCAGGAAGTGACGAGTGACGGAGGATCGTCTCCACTACGCCGGCTGGCGTGTTGCTGCCGGTGCTGCCGTCGGCGTCTTCGCCAGCTTCGCTTCGGTCGTCGTGTATACCTTCGGCGTGTTTCTCAAGCCGGTGTCGCTCGAGTTCGGCTGGTCCCGCGAGTCGGTTTCGATGGCCTTCGGCATTGCCGCGCTTACCGTCGCGGCGTGCTCGCCGCCGTTGGGGATGTTGCTCGACCGCTACGGTCCGCTTCGCACCATCCTGCCTTCCGTCGCGGTTCTCGGTCTCAGCTACGCATCCCTGGCCTGGCTCACGCCGAACCTCTGGCACTTGTATCTGGTCTTCTTCGCAATCGGCGTCGTCGGGAACGGAACGGCGCAGATGGCGTACGCACGCGCTGTCTCCACTTGGTTCGTCCGGCGCCGGGGGCTCGCCTTGGCCGTTCTGATGACCGGAGGCGCCGTGGGCGCGATGGTGTTGCCGGGAATCGCGCAGTCCTTGATCGACGCAGCCGGCTGGCGGTTCGCATTCCTTTGTCTTGGCATTGGTGTCCTCGCCGTCGGCCTTCCGGTTGCCGCCTCGACGGTACGGGAGAACCCCGACCGTCACCGCTCCGCCCACGGCTCCGCGGACGGAACCGGGGTTCGCTGTGCGCTGGGCGGCCGGCCCTTTTGGTTGATCGCGGGCGCGCTGTTTCTCGTGTCGCTCGGGCAAAACGGCGCCATTACTCACATGCACGCCATCCTTACGGATCGAGGCATCGACCCATCGCTGGCCGCCGCCGCAGTCTCCGTCCTCGGCGCCGCCAGCCTCGCCGGGAGGTTCGGCGCAGGCTGGCTCCTCGACCGTTTCTACGCGCCACGAGTGTCCGCATGCCTTCTGGTGATCGCCGCCGGCGGAGTCCTCCTGCTTTCCATCGCGACGACGCCCGTCCACGGTCTTGCCGCGGCGGCTTTGATCGGTGTCGGCCTGGGAGGAGAAGCCGATGTCACCCCTTACCTCATCGCCAGGTACTTCGGACTCCGCTCCTTCTCCACCTTGTATGGCTTCACTTGGACCGCCTATGCTATCGCCGGTGCGGTTGGGCCGGTCCTGATGGGACGGTCCTTCGACACCAGCCAGTCTTACGGCTCACTCCTCATAGTTCTCGCCGGGCTGAGCGCCGCAGCCGCGTCACTGATGCTGTTCATGCCACCCTACCCCCAGAACCGGCCAAGCCCCGCTCCGACACCCCTGGTGACGCCCGAACGGCGTCAGCCGCCGGCGGCACAGTCTGCTCACTGAAAGACCCCGCGCAGACCGCTCGGGCAACTCCCCCAAAGAAGATCTTCAACCCATTGTCGATTCCCCACCCTCGCCTCCCGCCCCCGTTTCCGTGTATCGTATCCCCTCAGGAGGATCGGGATGCACCTACCTGATCGCTGGACCCTTTTTGCCTGCCTGTTGTCCTCGCCAGTCCTTCTGTTTGCGGATGACAATGGAAACAGCGCCGGCTGCAAGAACCTTCCGAACCACGCCGCCCTTCGTGCGGCTCTGCGCACTGTCGTCGTTCAGCCCGGCGAACCCAACGGCGGCCTCGACAACAACATGTGGGCCACCGTCGTCAATCGCGACGGCGAGGTCTGCGCCGTCGTCTTCTCCGGAAATGACCGCGGCGACCAATGGCCTGGCAGCCGCGTCATCTCCGCACAGAAGGCCAACGCGGCCAACGCCTTCAGCCTCCCTGCCGGTAGTGCCGGCATCTTCCCCGGCCTCGCCCTCTCCACCGCGAACCTGTTCACTGCAGTTCAACCCGGGGGCGACCTCTTCGGCCTCCAGGAGAGTAATCCCGTCCATACCGACCTTGCCTACGGCGGCAACTCTAACAACTATGGCCGCGCGAATGACTTCATGGTCGGCGGCAAGATCGGTGGCGTCAACGTCTTCGGCGGTGGCCTCGCCCTCTACACCACCGACGGCCGCCTCGTCGGCGGTCTCGGCGTCAGCGGCGACACCTCCTGCACCGACCACGTCGTCGCCTGGAAGGTCCGCCATCTTCTCAACCTCGACAGCGTCCCCTCCGGCGTCGCCCCCGGCGGCACCGACAACATGATCCAGGACATCACGCCCAACGTCACCGGCCACCCCGTGAGCGCCAGCGGCTTCGGTCACCCCCGATGCCTCAATAACCCCAGCCCGGCCCAACTCCAGCTCGCCTGTCCCGCGGGCCCCAACGCCCCATTGGCTGGCTGTGCCGCCGCCGACGTGGCCCCCTAGAAGCCCCACGCGCCGCCAGATCTCGCTGACACTGTCATCGAAATCTGGCGGCGCCACACCCCCCCACACCCACCTAACCCCTTCCCCGCCAACACCCGTTCAAACGGCCCCCGGCGTGTCCTGACACCCCGCGAGGTAACTGCCATGACACGCTGCATCATTCTCCTGACACTCGCCGCCGCCGCTCTCCCCGCCCAAACCCCAGCCGCCTCCGAGCGCTACAACGGTAATAGCTACGCCTACGCCACCCTCGGCGGTTGCCAGCACGGCTACTTCCTCGCCGGCGCCGGTGGCGGCGGAGAAGCCTTCCTCTGGAAGGGCGTCTCGCTCGGCGCCGACGCCAGCTACCAAACCTTCAACGACGGCCTCCACTTCGGCCTCGCCCAGGTCCAGGGCGGCTATCACTTCATCAACCGCCGCCGCAGCGCCAAATGGGACCCCTTCGTCACCGCCGGCTTCGGCGTCGGCTTTCGCGACGGCGTCGCCTCCGCCGGCAATCTCGGCGGTGGATTCACCTACTGGTTCCGTGACAAAATCGGCCTCCGCTTTGAAGGCCGGGCCCAGGGCGTCGGCGGTGAAGTCATCGTCGCGGCACGCATCGGCATCTCCTTCCGATAAGCAAACCCTAGGTACAACCATCGTGTTCTGCCATAATGAAGCCGCCGTGGCCGGCGCCATTCTCATCGTCGACGACGAACCTGCTCTCCGCTACTCCCTCTCGCGCGCCTTTCGCGACGACTATCTCACCGCCGAAGCCGATTCCGTCGCCGCCGCCCAGGCCACCCTCGCGCGCCAGCCCTTCGACCTCGTCATCCTCGATTACTCCATGCCCGGCGGCGACGGCCTCCTCCTCCTCCGCGAACTCGCCGGCCTCGACGACGCCCCCGCCGTCATCATGATCACCGCCCACGGCTCCGAACGCATCGCCGTCGAAGCTATGAAAGCCGGCGCCTACGACTACCTCGCCAAGCCGTTCGACCTCGACGAACTCCGCCTCATCGTCGCCCGCGCCCTGGAGCGCCAGCGGCTCCGCCGCGAAGTCCAGGGTCTCCGCGAACGCCTCGGCCCCGACGCCGAATTCGAACGCATGACCGGCGTCTCCGCCCCCATGCGAGCCCTCTTCGAAACCGCCGCCCGCGCCGCTCAAAGCGAACTCCCCGTCCTGCTCCTCGGTGAAAGCGGCGCCGGCAAGGATCTCCTCGCTCAGGCCATCCACGCCCGCAGCCGCCGCGCCGCTCAGCGCTTCGTCGCCCTCAACTGCGCTGCCCTCCCCGAGAACCTCGTCGAAAGCGAACTCTTCGGTTACGAGAAAGGCGCCTTCACCGGCGCACTCGCCCCCCGTCCCGGCAAGTTCGAAACCGCCCACAAAGGCACCCTCTTCCTCGACGAGATCGGCGATATGGCCCCCGCCACCCAGTCCAAGATTCTGCGCGCCGCCGAGTCCGGAGCCGTCGAACGCCTCGGCGCCAATCGCCCCGTAACCGTCGATGTCCGCATCATCAGCGCCACCAATCGCGAAGTCGATGCCCTTCGTGCGGACCTTTATTACCGCCTCGCCGGAGTCACCCTGTACCTGCCGCCTCTCCGCGACCGCCGCGAAGACATCCCCCTCCTCGTCGATCGCTTCTGGCGCGAGGCCGGCAAGCGCCATCAACTCTCCGCGCCCGAGCTCACCCGCGAAGCCATCCTCCGCCTCACCGAAGCCCCCTGGCCCGGCAACGTCCGCCAGCTTCGCAACGTAGTCGAGAACCTGTACGTCCTTTCTAGAGGCGAGCGAGTCACCGCCGCGGACGTCGACGCCGGCCTCCGCCAGGACAGCGCCCGCCCGCGCGCCGCCACCCTTGACCCCCTCTCTGAGCCGGACTACCGTGAGGCGAAGCGCAAATTCGAAGCCGCTTACATCGCGCGAAAGCTACGTGACCACAACGGCAACATCACCCGTACCGCGGCCGCCATCGGCCTCGAGCGCCAGAGCCTCCAGGAAAAGATTCGCCGGCTCCGGCTCAACGTCCAGGAAGAGGAAGCCCATGGCACGAGTACTCGTGATTGACGATGAACAGGCGGCGCGCTACGGCATGCTCCGCGCCCTCTCGAGCCACGGCTATGAGCTCCGCGAGGCCGCCGACGGCCCGGCAGGTCTCGCCGTCGCCCGCGAGTTCCACCCCGACGTCATCCTCTCCGACATCAACATGCCCGGCATGGATGGCCTCACGCTGCTCTCCCGCCTCCAGGAACTCGACAACCCCCCGCTCGTCATCCTTATCACCGCCTACGGCTCCGAACGCCTCGCCACCGAAGCCCTGCGCGCCGGCGCCTACGACTACATCGCCAAGCCCTACGACATCGAAGAGCTCCGCGGCCGCGTGCGCAACGCCGCCGAACAGCGCCGCCTGCGCGAAGAGCTGAAGCAATCCCACGCCGCGCTCCTGCAGGCGAAAAAGATGTCCGCCCTCGCCGAACTCGCCGCCGGCGTCGCTCATGAGTGCAATACCCCCGCCGGCGCTCTGCAAAGCTCCCTCCAGTCCCTTCGCTCGGCCGTCACGAAACTGCTGAGCGGCGACCAGCGCCCCGTCCTCCGCGAGACCATCGAGGAAACCACCCACACTGCCCTCGACGCCTGTGACCGCCTCACTCAGGTCGTCTCCAGCCTCGCCTCCTTCGCCCAACTCGACCGCGCCGACCTCCAGCCCTTCTCCCTCCCCGACGCCGTCCGCACCGTCTCCTCCCTCCTCGGTGCCCAGCTCGGCGAGGGCGTCACGCTGCGCCTCGAGCTCGCTCCCGTTCCCGCCATCGAAGGCAACCCGCGCGACTTCAACCAGGTCGTCCTCCACCTCGTCCGCAATGCCGCCGCCGCCATCCAACGCTCCGGCCGCCCCGGCGCCATTACCGTCCGGACATTCGAATGCCCGGATGACATTCGCCTCGAAGTCGCAGACACCGGCGACGGCATCCCGCCTGCCCAGCTCGCCACTCTCTTCGAACCTGGCTTCGCCGTCAAAGACAACCGCATCGGCCTCGGCCTCGGCCTCCCCATCTGCCGGCAGGTGGTCACCGCACACGGCGGCCGCATCGACATACGGAGCGAACCCGGCGCAGGCGCCATCGTCACCGTCACCATCCCGAAAGGCGCACGCCTCAAGGCCTGACCATGGGCTACCGCTCCGTCGCGCTCGAACTGATCCTGAGCTTCGCCGCGACAGGACTCCATCTGCTCCTGCTCCCCCTCGTCCTCCGCAAACGTCCTCGCGAAGCCGCCGACCTGTTCCTCGCCGCCGCCCTCGCCCTTGCCGCCCTCTATCACGGCTCCATGGCGGTAGTCCGATACCAGTGGGTTGCCTTCGCAGCGGAATCCGTCACCGGCCACTCGCCCATATCCGCGCTCGCACTCCCGTTCTCCCTCGGGTTCCTGCTGCACTACCTGCTGATGCAGCGCGGCTTCAGTTTCCTCTGGGGCTTGCTCGTTTATCCTCTCCTCGCACTCCCCTACTTCCCCGTCGCCGTCGTACCTGCCGCCATGCTTTCCTGGACGCTCGGCGGGCACTATCGCTGGTTTGCAGTGGCCCTCGCGCTCGCCGGCGCCTCCGCCCTTGCCCCGGCCGCTTGGCTGACGGAGCTCGGTGCCTCCCTCCCGGCGGCCTGCGCTCTCTACTTCGTCCACCGCGCCAACGCCTTCGGCCTCGTCCTCGAACGCCGCTTGGCCTTCGTCTTCTCCATGTCCGTCCTCTCGACGGTCTACCTCTTCCTCGTCCGCTTCGTCGTCGGCGAGTACGTCGTCCTCGAGTTCGGCGCCTTCGGCGCACTCATCGAGTTCACCCTCATCTGCTTCGCCGGCATCCTCTGGCTACCCCTCTACGAAGGCATCACGCGCTTCCTCTCCCGGCGCGCCCAGAACTACCTCGACGCCGCCAAACGAATCATCGACGCCGCCGACACCCTCCTCGACACCCCCGGCCGCGTCCGCTTCTTCGCCGAACACCTCGGCCGTGAGTTCGACTTCCGGCGCGTCGCCCTCCTCCTCGCCGGCGAACCGCCTCTCGAAGCCCGTTACGGCGAGCACTCCGAACTGCCGCCCCTCGAACCCTTGCTGAAACTCGCGCGCGACCTCGACGCCCAGGTGCTCCACGAACGCCGCACCCGCCATGCCGAAGTTCGCGCCCTGCTCCACAAAACGCCCTTCAACTACGCCTTCCCCCTCTGGTTCAAAGACGACCCCATCGGCGTCCTCCTCATCGACACCGCCCCCCTCCTCTACCTCGACGAAAAGGAACCCATCCTTACCAACCTCGCCCGCGAAATCTCGCACTCGCTCGAAACCTGCACTCTCATCGAGCAGAAAATCGGCCTCGAAAAAACGCTCTTTCAGAAGGAACACCTCGCCGCCCTCGGCAAAGTCGCCGCCACCATCGCTCACGAGGTCAAAAACCCTCTCAGCTCCATCCGGGCCCTCGCCCAACTCATGGGCGAAGACCGCGCCGTCGCCGACGTCTACTCCCAGGACCTCCGCTTCATCATCTCCGAGACGGACCGCCTCGCCTCCAGCGTCCAGCAACTCCTCGCCTTCTCCCGCCCCGCCGCCCAGCCCAAGCCCCAGGTCCCTCTCTACGACCTCCTCGACGCCACCGCCTCCGCCATCGCCCGCGAACAACAGCCCTCCGGCATCGTCATCCGCAAAGACATCGACGAGCGCCTCCGCCAGGTCCCCGTCGACCGCCACACCCTCCAGCAAATCGTCTGGAACCTCCTCCTCAACGCCGTGCAGGCCTCCCCCGCCGGCGCCGCCGTCTCTCTCACCGCCCAACTGCCCGACCCCCGCCACTGCGTCTTCGAAGTCACCGACCAGGGCCCCGGCATCCCCGCCGGCCTCCGCGAGCAGATCTTCGACCCCTTCTTTACCACCCGTAAACAAGGCACCGGCCTCGGCCTCGCCATCGTCAAGAAGAACCTCGCCGCGCTCGGCGGCGCCATCGATCTCGTCAGCCCCGTCGAATCCGGACGCGGCGCCCGCTTCCGGGTCTCCCTCCCCGTCGAGGTATCCGCATGATCCGCGCCGCCCTCTTCACCCTCGTCTGCGCCGCCGCTCTCTCCGCCGCCTCCAACGGCCCGTTTAGCGAAACGGACGTCAAGAACGCACGCGCCATCATCGACGCCATCTACCGCGTGCAGTATCAAAAGGCGATCGGCCTTTGCCGCTCGCTCGCCGCCGCCGCCCCCGACGATCCCCTCCCCGACGTCTTCCTCGCCCGCACCCTCTGGCAGCAGGAGATCAGCGCCAAACAGGCCCTCGCCCTCTCCCGCTTCGGCGCCAAGGACTTCTTCGTCGAACAGCAGTCCATCCGCTACAAGCTCGAACCCGACCGCGAAATCGAAAAAGAATTCGACGCCATTACCGACAAGGCCATCGAAAAAGCGAAGAAACGCGTCCTCGCCAACCCCAATGACCACCGCTCTTGGTTCCTCATGGGCCTCGCCTACCAGAACCTCGCCACCTTCAAGGCCTCCTTCCAGGGCGGTTGGCGCCAGGCCTTCCTCGCCGGTGAAAACACCCGCCGCGCCCACCAGCGCGTCCTAGCCCGCTACCCCGACTTCGCCGACGCCATGCTCTCCCTCGGCGTCTACGATCACGTCGCCGGCAGCGTCAACTGGTTCTATAAGGCGTGGGGCCTCATCCTCGGTATCCACGGCGACAAGAAACGCGGTATCCAGCGCATTGAAACCGCCGCCCGCGAAAGCGCCTTCCTCGGCCCCGACGCGCGCACCATGCTCGTGCTCATCTATTCCCGCGAACAGCGCTACCGCGACGCCCTCGATACCCTCAACGCGCTCCACCAGCAGTACCCCGAGAACTGCCTCATCCCCATCGACCAGGCCACCCTCCTCATTGAACTCAACCGCCCCGCCGAAGCCATCGCCCGCTACCGCGCCCTCCTCACGTCCCTCAACACTCGCAACGGCGCCCGCGGCTGCCCCGGCCCCAACCTCGTCCTCCGCCACCTCGGCATGGCCCAGCGCTGGTCCGGCGACCTCCCCGCCTCCCTCGAAACCCTCACCCAGGCCGTCGCCGCCCCCGGCGCCCCCCAGGAAACCCTCCTCGCCCGCCT
>JANRJO010000094.1:0-86600 GCA_033763935.1 Bryobacteraceae bacterium | reverse complement strand
CGAGCCGGAGGCCGGCCGCACGATGAGGGTGGGCATGCGCTTTTCGTCGGGCGAATCGGTGACCACCCACTGCGACATGCCGGTGATTTCGTCCACCTGCTCGCGCAGCGTAATGCCGTCCACCATGTCCTTGAAGTGGATGACGCCGCTGACTTCCGTAAGGATGGAGAACGTGTACGGGTCCCACTCGAGGATGATCTCGTTGGTCTTCACGGGCGCGCCGTCTTCGAAGAAGATTTTCGCGCCGTAGACCACCTGGTAGCGCTCTTTTTCGCGGCCCTTCTCGTCGACGATGGCGAGGATACCGTTGCGGTTCATGGCGATCAGTTCGCCGCGCGCGTTCTTCACCGTGTTGATGCTGATGAAGCGCACGTAGCCGTCGGACTTGGCGTCCTGCTTGGACTGCTCGGAGCCGCCGGTGGCGGTGCCGCCGACGTGGAAGGTACGCATGGTGAGCTGGGTGCCGGGCTCGCCGATGGACTGGGCGGCGATGACGCCGACGGCCTCGCCGCGCTCGACGATGCGGCCGGTGGCGAGGTTGCGGCCGTAGCAGAGGCGGCAGACGCCGCGCCGCGACTCGCAGGTCAGCACGGAACGGATTTTCACGCGCTCGATGCCAGCGGCCTGGATGGCGGCCGCTTTCTCTTCGGTGATCTCCTCGTTCATGCCGACGATGGTGTTGGTCTCATAATCGAGCTGGTCTTCGAGGGCCACGCGGCCGACGATACGGTCGCGGAGGGGCTCGATGATCTCACCCGATTCGATGATGGGTTCGACGTAGATGCCGTCACCGGTGCCGCAGTCGTTTTCCGTGACGATGACGTCCTGGGCCACGTCGACGAGGCGGCGCGTCAGGTAGCCGGAGTCGGCTGTTTTAAGGGCGGTATCGGCCAGACCCTTACGGGCGCCGTGCGTGGAGATGAAGTACTGCAGCACGTCGAGGCCTTCGCGGAAGTTGGCGGTGATGGGCGTCTCGATGATCTCGCCGGAGGGCTTGGCCATGAGGCCGCGCATACCGGAGAGCTGGCGGATCTGCTGTTTGGAGCCGCGGGCGCCGGAGTCGGCCATGATGTAGATCGGGTTGAGGTAGCGGCCGGTGCGGTCGTCCTCCTCCATCACCTTGAACATCTCTTCGGAGACGCGCTCGGTGACCTTGGTCCAGATTTCGATGGTCTTGTTATAGCGCTCGCCCTGGGTGATGGCGCCTTCCTGGTACTGCTGCTGGACCTCGATGACGGCCTTCTCGGCGTCGGCGACGAGCTTCTTCTTCTGTTTGGGGACGACCATATCGTCGATGCCGATGGAGATGCCGGCGCGGGTGGCGTAGAGGAACCCGAGGGCCTTGATCTGGTCGAGCATCTGCACGGTGACCTGGAGGCCGAAGCGGAGGTAGCAGTATTGAACGAGCTGCGAGAGCCCTTTCTTTTTGAGCAGGCCGTTCATGTACGGCATGTCGTCGGGCAGCACGTCGTTGAGAATGACGCGGCCGACGGTGGTTTCCATGTCCTGCTTCACGTACTCGGCGGGTTCGGTGTGGAGGACGTTCTGGGAGTCAAAGGCCTTGGTGAGGTCGATGACCTTGCCGGTGTAGCGAAGCTTGATGGGAGTGAGGGTTTCGACCTCACCCATTTCAAGGGCGATGAGGACATCGGCCATGGAGGCGAACTTCTTGCCCTCGCCCTTGGTGCCGGGGCGCGCCTTGGTGAGGTAGTAGAGGCCGAGCACCATGTCCTGAGTGGGCACGGCGATGGGCGAGCCGTGCGCGGGGGACAGGATGTTGTTGGCGGAGAGCATCAGGGTGGATGCTTCGATCTGCGCTTCCGGCGAGAGCGGGATGTGAACGGCCATCTGGTCGCCGTCGAAGTCGGCGTTGAAGGCGGTGCAGACCAGCGGGTGGATCTTGATGGCCTTGCCTTCGACGAGCACGGGCTCAAACGCCTGGATCCCGAGGCGGTGCAGCGTGGGAGCGCGGTTCAGAAGGATGGGATGGTCCTTGATGACCTCTTCGAGGATGTCCCAGACCACGGGGTCCTGCTGCTCGACGAGTTCCTTGGCCTGCTTGATGGTGGTGCAGTGGCCGCGCTGTTCGAGCCGGTGATAGATGAAGGGCTTGAAGAGCTCGAGGGCCATCTTCTTGGGAAGGCCGCACTGGTTGAGCTTGAGTTCGGGACCGACGACGATGACGGAGCGGCCGGAGTAATCGACGCGCTTGCCGAGCAGGTTCTGGCGGAAGCGGCCCTGCTTGCCCTTGAGGGTATCGGAGAGCGACTTGAGCGGCCGGTTGTTGGCGCCGCGCAGCACGCGGCCGCGGCGGCCGTTGTCGAACAGCGCGTCGACGGCTTCCTGGAGCATGCGCTTCTCATTGCGCACGATGACGTCGGGCGCGTGCAGCTCCATCAGCTTCTTGAGGCGGTTGTTGCGGTTGATGACGCGGCGGTAGAGGTCGTTGAGGTCGGAGGTGGCGAAGCGGCCGCCATCGAGCGGCACGAGCGGGCGAAGCTCGGGCGGGATGACGGGCGTGACATCGAGGATCATCCACTCCGGCTTGTTGCCGGACTTACGGAAACTCTCGACGACGCGGAGGCGCTTGGCGTACTTGAGCTTTTTCTGTTGCGAGGACTCCGTCTTCATGCGCTCGCGGATTTCCTGCGAGAGCGCTTCGACGTCGATCTTCTTGAGCAGTTCCTTGATGCCCTCGGCGCCCATCATGGCGACGAACTTACCGGGGTTCTCGGCGTCGAGCTGGCGCTTGCGTTCATCGGAGATGACTTCGCCGCGGGAGATACCGGCGACTTCACCGGGGTCGACCACGACGAAGGCTTCGAAATAGAGGACGCGCTCGAGTTCGCGGAGGGTGATGTCGAGCAGGTAGCCGATGCGGCTGGGCAGGCCCTTGAAGAACCAGACGTGCGAGCAGGGGCTGGCGAGTTCGATATGGCCGAGCCGCTCGCGGCGGACGCGGGAGAGAGTGACTTCGACGCCGCACTTGTCGCAGATGACGCCGCGGTGCTTCATCCGCTTGTATTTACCGCAGAGACACTCCCAGTCCGCCACGGGGCCAAAGATGCGGGCGCAGAAGAGGCCGTCGCGTTCGGGTTTGAACGTGCGGTAGTTGATCGTCTCCGGCTTGGTGACTTCGCCGTGTGACCAGCTCCGGATCTTTTCCGGGGACGCCAGACTGATTCGGATGGAATCGAAGTCGGCGATCAGGTTGGCTCTGTCGTACGGTGAGGATCGGTACAAAGCTGCCTCCTAAGAAAACCTTTTTCTTGCGACCGCTCCCTCCGGCGACGGCTCAGGCGCGCGACGGGAAGGAGCGGACCGGGTTACTGGCTAGTCCGCGGCAAGGGCGGTGTCAGGAATCTCCCGCGCCTTCTTCATGAGCTCGACGTCGAGACAGAGCGACTGCAACTCGCGGATCAGAACGTTGAATGACTCGGGTACGCCGGGCTCGGCTGCGGCTTCACCCTTGACGATGGCCTCGTAGATCTTGGCGCGGCCGTAGACGTCGTCGGACTTAGCGGTGAGCAGTTCCTGGAGCACGTAGGCGGCGCCGTAAGCTTCGAGCGCCCACACTTCCATTTCGCCGAAGCGCTGGCCGCCGAACTGGGCCTTGCCGCCGAGGGGCTGCTGGGTAATGAGCGAGTACGGCCCGATGGACCGGGCGTGGATCTTGTCGTCGACCAGGTGCGACAGCTTGAGCATGTAGATGTAGCCGACGGTGACGGGCTGTTCGAAGGGCGTACCGCTCATGCCGTCGTAGAGCTGGATCTTGCCGGAGCTGGGTTTCTCGGACCGCTCGAGCATGGTTTTGATGTCGCCTTCGGTGGCGCCGTCGAAGACGGGGGTGGCGAAGTTGACGCCGAGCGCCTTGGCGGCCCAGCCGAGGTGGGTTTCGAGAATCTGCCCGACGTTCATACGGGAAGGAACGCCGAGGGGATTCAGAACGATCTCGACGGGAGTGCCGTCGGGCAGGTACGGCATGTCCTCTTCAGGAACGATGCGGGCGATGACGCCCTTGTTGCCGTGGCGGCCGGCCATCTTGTCGCCGACCGAGAGCTTGCGCTTCATGGCGATATAGACCTTCACCAGCTTGATGACGCCGGGAGGCAGTTCATCGCCCTTGCGCAGTTTGGCGATCTTTTCTTCGGTGATCTTCTCGAGGACGGCGATCTGGCGCGAGGTCATCTCTTCGATCTCGTCGATGAGCTCGTTCAGGCGCGGGTCCTTGTCCTTGATGCGGAGGCGTTTGAGATCGCGGGCGCGGAGCTTCTCGAGGGTCTCACGATTGATGAACGCGCCCTTGGAGAGCAGCTTCTTGTTGGTCTTCTCGTCGTGCAGGTCGGCGAGGATCTCTTTGTTTTCGAGGTGTCCGGAAAGGCGCTTGGCGCGCTCGTCGTTCAGGATGCGCTTCTCGTCTTCGAGGTTGCGGTGGAGCCGCTCGATCTGGTCCTCGAGGATGTTCTTCGAGCGCTCGTCGAGATCGGCGCCTTTGCGCGAGAAGACCTTCGCGTCGACCACCACGCCTTCGATACCGGGCGGGCAGTAGAGGGAGGCGTCCTTGACGTCGCCGGCTTTCTCCCCGAAGATGGCGCGGAGGAGTTTCTCTTCGGGGGTGAGCTGGGTTTCGCCCTTGGGCGTGACCTTGCCGACCAGGATGTCGCCCGGTTTGACGGAGGCGCCGATGCGGATGATGCCGCTCTCGTCGAGATTGCGCAGGAAGCCTTCGGCGATGTTGGGAATATCGCGGGTGACTTCCTCCGGTCCGAGCTTGGTGTCGCGAGCCTCGATTTCGAACTCCTCAATGTGGATCGAGGTGTAGTAGTCCTCTTTAACGAGCTTCTCGCTGACGACGATGGCGTCCTCGAAGTTGTAGCCGCGCCAGGGCATGAAGGCGACCAGAACATTTCGGCCGAGGGCGAGCTCGCCCTTATCGGTGCAGGGGCCGTCGGCGAGCACCGAACCCTTCTTCACGCGCTGTCCCTGCTGGACGATCGGCTTCTGGTTGATGCAGGTGTTCTGATTGGAGCGTTTGAACTTGGTGAGCTGGTAGATGTCCGCGCCGACTTCGCGGGACATCTGGCCTTCGTGGGCGGCGCCTTCGACGCGCACGATGATGCGTTCGCTATCGACGGAGTCGACAATGCCGGAGCGCTTACAGATGACGACGGCTCCGGAATCGCGCGCGGTGACACCTTCCATGCCGGTACCGACGAAGGGCGCCTCGGCGCGCAGCAGCGGGACGGCCTGGCGCTGCATGTTCGAACCCATGAGCGCGCGGTTGGCGTCGTCGTTCTCGAGGAACGGGATGAGGCTGGCGGCGACGGAGACGAGTTGCTTGGGGCTGACGTCCATGTACTCGACCTCGTCGCGATGCTTGAGGACGAAGTTGCCGGCCTGCCGGGCGTTGACGAGCTCAGGGACGATGGCTGCCTTTTCGTCGAGCTGTACGTTGGCCTGGGCGATGATGTACTTGTCTTCTTCCCAAGCCGAGAGGTAGTCGCTGTGGGCCTCAAACTCGGCGGGCTGGTTGTGCTTGGTTTTGGCGGAGACGTCCTTGTTCGCCTTCTCGATCTCGCCGCGGGTTAACACGTCGCCGACCTTAAAGTGCGTGTCGCCCGGGTTCAGGATGCGGACTTCGTCCACCACCGTGCCGGCCAGCACGCGGCGGTACGGGCTTTCGATGAAGCCGTACTCGTTGATGCGCGCGAAGCAGGAGAGCGAGGAGATCAACCCGATGTTCGGACCTTCCGGGGTTTCGATGGGGCAGATGCGGCCGTAGTGCGTGGGGTGCACGTCACGGACTTCAAAGCCGGCGCGCTCGCGGGAGAGACCGCCGGGTCCGAGCGCCGAGAGACGCCGCTTGTGCGTGATCTCGGAGAGCGGGTTGGTCTGGTCCATGAACTGGGAGAGCTGCGAGGAGCCGAAGAACTCGCGGATGGCGGCCATAACCGGCTTGGCGTTCACCAGGTCATGCGGCATCGCCGTCGACATTTCCTGGTACACGCTCATCTTCTCTTTGATGGCGCGTTCCATGCGGACCAAGCCGATGCGGAACTGGTTTTCGAGCAGTTCGCCGACGGCGCGGACGCGGCGGTTGCCCAGGTGATCGATGTCATCGACGGCGCCGAGACCGCGGCGCAGTTTCAGCAGGTACTTGATGGTGTCGATGAAGTCCTTCTGGTCGAGGACGCGCTTGTCGAGCGAGGTTTCGTCGGCCTTGTCGTACAGCTTAATGTTGAACTTCATGCGGCCCACGCGCGAGAGGTCGTACTTGCGGGGGTCGAAGAACATGCCCTGGAACAACTGGGTGGCAGTGTCGAGCGTGGGCGGGTCGCCGGGACGCAGCTTGCGGTAGATCTCGAGCAAGGCGTCGTTCTGGGTCTTGACGGGGTCCTTCTTGAGGGTGACGGAGACCACGTTGCCGACCTCATCGCGCTCGGGGAAGAAGACTTCCACGGAGCCGATGCCGGCTTCGATCAGCTTGGAGATGGTGGTGGCGGTGAGTTCCTGATTCGACTCGACCAGCACTTCGCCGGTCTCCATGTCGATGACGTCGGCGGCCACGAAGGCGCCCTCGATGTCGTTGGGCGCGATCACCACTTCTTCGATCTTGTGCTTGAGGATCTCTTTGTAGACGCTGTTGGTGATCTTGCGGCCCTGGGGGACGACGGTTTCGCCGGCCTTGTTGTTGATCGCGTAAGACAGCTTCAGCCCGATAAGGCTGGGGCCGACCTTCCACATCAGCTTCTGGTCGCGAATGGCGAGTTCGCTGACGGTATAGAAGGCCCGCAGGATCTCGGTATCGCTCTTCAGGCCTAGCGCGCGGAGGAACACCGTTCCGTAGAACTTCCGTTTGCGGTCGATGCGGACGTAGAGCAGGTTCTTGTTGTCGTACTCGAATTCCACCCAGGAGCCGCGGTAGGGTATGATCTTGCCGAGGAAGTAGCCCTGCGCGGGCACGCGTTCGAAGAAGACGCCCGGGGAGCGGTGCAACTGGCTGACGATGACGCGCTCGGTCCCGTTGATGATGAACGTTCCGTTGTCGGTCATCAGCGGAATTTCGCCGAAGAAGACTTCCTGTTCCTTGATATCGCGAACGGACTTGGCGCCGGTTTCCGCGTCCTTGTCGTAGACGGTGAGGCGGATGGTGACCTTGAGGGGGGCGGCGTAGGTCATGCCGCGCTCCTCGCACTCCGGCACGTCGTACTTCAACTGCAGGCCGACGGGGTCGCCGCAGCGATTACAGAAGGTGACGATGTTCTTGTTGAAGGTGCCGCACTTTTCGCACAGTACGTCGCCGGGATGGAAGGGGTCAGTCTGGATGGTAGCGCCGCAGCCGGGATTCCGGCAGACCGTGCGGAGGTGGTTGAGGCCCTTCAGGGCTCCACACTTGCACTCCCAGTTGCCGATAGCGTAGTCGACGAAGGCCAACTCGCTGAGTCCGCGGAAGTCCGAGATCGGAAAGACCGACTTAAAAACACTCTGCAGCCCGATGTCATCGCGCTCGTCGGGCAGCAGGTCCATCTGGAGGAAGCGCTCGTAGGAACGCTTCTGTACTTCGATCAGGTTAGGAATCGGGATGGAAGTTTTGATTTTCGAGAAATCACGTCGTTCTCGTGCACCGATTGCCGGATTTTGCATGTCCACTCCCTCGAGAAACTCAAACGCGGCGTAAAACTGCGGTTCGCTCTACGAACACGAACGTCCGGGCACGGGGCCCAAACGCTGTTGGGCCGGTTGGCCCTTGGTGACGGGCGGCTGCCCGCGGTGCGGACGACGGCGGCCAGCGTGGAGGCCAGCCGTGCCCGGAAGAAACGGGCTGCTGTCAGCCCGGGTAACGGAAAACGCCGCGTCCCGGGAAAGGGGAACCCTTGCGGCACCCGGAGCGGCGCGTACGCCCGGCTGGTGCGGGCGACTCAACCAATGGCGGCCGGAGGCGGAGCCGTACGGCCAAAAGAGGAGAAACTGGCGGCGGTTCGAAGACAGTACGAGTCTGGAACGAGAGCAGAGACACGACTCCTGTTGCACGGGCACGCAGGGACTGACCTGTTGCGTACCGCGGGCCACCGCAGGCGGAGTCGCGGGATGGAAGAATCACAAGCGCAATTGAAGTCCGGGTTCTACTCCGGTAGAAATCTTCCCCATCTTAACAGAGCCGAAACGAAGGCGTCAAACGAGCCCCGGGTTCGCTCTGCAAACAAAGACAACTGCCCCGGCCCACCGGTGAGGGCAAGCCGGGGCGAGACGATGTCTCGAGAGCCGGGAGATCTACTTCACCTCGATGGATGCGCCGGCGTCGACGAACTTTTTCTTGATGGTCTCGGCCTCTTCCTTGGAGACGCCTTCCTTGATGGGCTTCGGAGCGCCGTCCACGAGGTCCTTCGCTTCCTTCAGGCCGAGGCTGGTGACCTCACGGACGGCCTTGATCACATTGATCTTGTTGGCGCCCGCGGCGGTGAGCACCACCGTGAACTCGGTCTTCTCTTCCACTGCCGGAGCGGCCGCGGCAGCGGCACCGCCGCCGCCCGCGGGAGCCGCCGCGACGGCAGCCGCCGCGGCGCTGACACCGAAAGCCTCTTCGATGCCCTTGACGAGCTGGGCTGCCTCGAGAAGCGTCAGCCCTTTGATCTGTTCGAGAATTGCGTTAACGTCCGCCATTGTCTTGCCTAAACTCCCTCTTCGAGAAATCGTTTGTCGCGCGCGTGCGCTGTTCCTGACCCACTCGCGGCGGCCGCAGCCCTGAAGAGCCGGCCCCCGCGACCAAAACCGTTACGACGAAAACTTGCCTTCCTTGATGGCTTCGTTCAGCGCTACCGCCATGTTGCGGGCAACGCCGTTCAACGAAACGGCCACCCGCTGCGCCGAGGAATTGATGAGGAACATCACCTTGGCAATGAGGTCTTCCTTGGGCGGCATGTTGGCCAGGTCACTGATGGCGCGGATATCGATCACGCGGCCCTCAACCATACCGGCCTTGAAGGTGAAATTCGGGTTGGTCTTCGCGTAGGCGGTGAGCGCCTTGGCGAGTGCCACGGGATCCTTCTCCGTGAAGGCGATGGAGGTCATACCCTTCATCCCCTTCAAGAGGTTCTCGGCGGCGGTGCCGGCCGAGGCCTTCTCGGCGATGGTGTTCTTCACCACTTCGTAGTCGCCGCCGGTGCCCTTGATGGTCTTCCGAAGCTCGAAGTCCTGTGC
The DNA here is from genome assembly GCA_033763935.1 of Bryobacteraceae bacterium. Lineage (GTDB taxonomy): Bacteria > Acidobacteriota > Terriglobia > Bryobacterales > Bryobacteraceae > DALYJJ01. The sequence goes on along the minus strand of JANRJO010000094.1, from coordinate 77,402 downwards.
CACCGTCATCTTTTCGAAGTTGGTGACGAAGACGTTCGGTGTCTTCTCGAGCTGCTGGTGCAGGGCCTCAAAGTCTTTCTTCTTTTGTTCCCGATCTTTCATTGCTGAAAACCTCGCTGTTTGACCCGGGCCCTACTGGCGGGCGTTGAACACGTTGACGTCGATGTGGACGCCGGGCCCCATGGTGGAGCACAGCGTCACGCTTCTTACGTACTTGCCCTTGGCCGCCGCCGGCTTCGCCTTGAGCACCGCCTGAATCAGGGTGTTGGCGTTCTCGAGCAGCTTGCCGGTTTCAAAGCTGACCTTACCGACGGGGGCATGAATCACGCCGGTCTTGTCCACGCGAAACTCCACCTTACCGGCCTTCACCTCGTTCACCGCGGTGGTGACGTCGTTGGTAACGGTGCCGGTCTTCGGGTTCGGCATCAGGCCGCGGGGGCCAAGGATCTTACCGAGCTTGCCGACCGACCGCATCATGTCCGGGGTAGCGATGACGGCGTCGTAATCGAGCCAGTTTTCCGACTGGATCTTGTTGACCATGTCCTCGCCGCCGACGTAGTCCGCGCCGGCCGCCTGCGCTTCGCGCTGCTTATCGCCGGAGGCGATCACCAGCACCTTCTTTGACTTGCCGAGGCCATTCGGCAGGACGACGGTGCCGCGGACCATCTGGTCGGCGTGCTTGGGGTCGACGCCGAGACGCATGTGGACTTCCACGGTCTCGTCGAACTTCGTGAACTTGATCTTCTGAACGAGAGGAACGGCGCTCTCGAGGGTGACGGGCGTTTCGGGGACTTGTTTGAACGCGGCTTCGTACTTCTTGCCGTGGGTTTTTGCCATGAATCCTCCGTGGTGCGAGCGGCGCGCGCAACAGGCGCACCTCCCACTGGGCGTCAAAATGCTTGGAGACGCAATTGCTACGGTAGCACGGCGAGTCCGGCTTGTGCAACCGGAAGTGAGGGGCGCATCCACCGGCCCGAGTTGGCGTCTGGGTCCTCGTGGCCGTCTGCGCCGCGGCAAAGAGAGACCCTGGCAGGGGCAACCCGTGCCCTGTTTACAGTTCCCGATTCGTCGGGAACATGCAGCGGACGTGAGCAGGACTGGTAAACTTGGGATGGAGGTCGCGAGCGTGTCGTTCGAGCGGATTTCCATCGACCCCAAAATCTGCCATGGCCAGGCGTGCGTGAAAGGCACCCGCATTCCGGTCCACCAGATCATCCGCATGCTGGCGAACGGCGATACGCCCGAAGACCTGCTGGCTGAATACCCATCCCTGTCTCGCGAAGACATCATGGCGTGCGTCGACTACGCAGCGGAACTGGCGGAAGAGCAGGTCACCCCCATCGAAGCCACCGGTCGCTGATCGATGAACGTCCTGGTGGACGAGAACATCCCGCACATGACGGTGGACCACCTGCGCGAGTCAGGCCACGACGTGAAGGACATTCGCGGCACAGCGGACCAGGGCTTGGAGGATTCCGACCTGTGGACACTAGCGATGACCGAGGGTCGGTTGCTGATCAGCACCGACAAAGGCTTCACAGAATATCGCGCAGTGGAGGGCCACAACGGGATTCTCGTCGTGCGACTTCGCCAGCCCAACCGGCGGAAAATACACAATTCGGTGATGCTTGCGATGGAGCGCTTTCAAGAAGGCGATTGGCCGGCTTGCTCGTGGTGATGCGCGATGCGACGATGAGCACGTCGCGGGCGCACGGTGAGGCTCAGGAGTGAGAGCGGCGCGCTCGAGTCGTTGCAACGGCGAGCAACCCTATGGCGGTCAGCAGCAGCGATGCCCGCTCTGGCAGCGGCAAAGGTCCCCTCGGCGGTGGGCGAGAAGTCCTCGGTGAAGCTGAGGTTGCCAAGCGTCTTGTAAACGAAAAGGCACAACGCGCAACCGACTCCTCCCGGGATCGCCGTTGGCCGCCGATTCCGGGCTTGGCGGGGGCGCTTGCAACGGGCGCACCTCCCACTGGCGTCAGAGGCTTGAAGACGCAATTGCTGCGGTAGCAGGAGCGCTCCGGGGCACGCAATCTGTGCCTCTGGCATCCACGCTAAACTCATTATAAAGAAAGATGAAAGCACTCTTTTTGGCGGCGCTGTCCGCATGCCTTCTGCAAGCCGAACCGGCACCGGTGGCCGTGGTTCTGGCGCCGCCCGAAGGCCGGGAGAAGCTGGCAGCGGCGGTGCGGCAGGCCGGGTGGGAGGTGGTGGCGCCGGATCCGGCGCCTCTCGGGGATCGGGGCCTGAAGGCGCTCGAAGAGATGCTTGCCAAGCGCCCCTTCACGCCCCGGACCTACCTCATCGCCGCGGCCGATGATGCGTGGATGGCGGCCTACGCGGCCTCGCGGGTACCGCACCTGTTTGCGGCGGTACTCGCGATTGGCGGCTCGGCGCGCCCCGCGATCCAGACGAACCGCCTCTTCGCCGCCAACGCAGCGCTGGTCCCGGTCTACTGGGTGGACCCCGACGACGCCGTCACGCGCCTGGCGAACGCCGGTTTTCCCGTCCGTTCGGGGCCGGCGGACCTGGCTCAGCTGGGCGCCTCGCGCCTGGACTCCTATCCGGAGACAGCCGATTGCGAAACCGGCAACACCGCCTTCGGGCGCTGCTACTGGGTGACGCTCCAGGCGCTGGACCCGGCGCAGCGGAACGACGCGGTCACCACCTCGCGCATCGTTCCAGGCGCGGGCGCCTCGCTCGCCTTCGGCCCTTTCGGCTACAGTCAGGCTGCCCCTGGTCCCGGAATCCTCGTCGCCTGGCTGCCGCCCGAATACAAGGGCCCGCTCAAGCTGGATGACCGCATCCTCGCTCTCGATGGCAAACCGATCAGCGATGCTCACGGCTACCAGTCGTTGATGGACGAGATGGTGGAGGAGAAGCCGGTGGTGGCGATGATTCAGCGCGGCGGCGAGCGGCGGCGGCTGGAGACGCGGACGGTGGTGCCCAAGCGTGAAGAACTCTTTACGGCGCGGGTGCGCGCGCAGTACCTGGCCGACTCCAAGGAGATCCTGGTGGTGACGCGCGGTGTGGCGGCGCTCACCATCGACGTTCCTCCGCAGTGGGAAGGTGCGCGGGTGAACTGGAACGGCGAGGAACGGGGTGCGGCAAGGGCCGGCGCGATGGTGCTGAAGCGCTAGCTATTGGCCGACGGTCCCGGTCTCCTCGCGAAGGCCCTCCCACTGGAGGTAGAGCATCGACGCCGGCTTGGAGCCATTGCGAATCCGGGCCCGCCACCCGTTGGCGGCGGAGGGGCGCTCGATCACCTCAATCTCGCTGGAGGTCTGTGGGTCAAAGCGGAATCGGAGGTTTGTCCAACCGTTCGTTTTCGAAGGCGGCTCGTCGTAGAGGAACTCCGGAGAGTGGACGACGACTCCGACGCGCCCGCGCTCGGCCGGCCACGCGGTGACGCGAGTCAGGCGCTCCGGTAGCGCCCCATTGAGTTCACCGCGCGAGGGCCGTCCATCGAACAGTTCGAGCACCTGGCCCGGTTCGAGGCTCCCGGTCCACACCAGCCGCCCGGAGTGAGTGAGCAGTTTCGGCTGCGGCGCGGAAGGTCGCTCGACGCTCATCAGCGGCTCGGCGGGGGGAGCCGGGCGGGCAGGCGGATCGCCGGAACGGTTCACCGACCGGGCGCGCGGTTCGGCCGCCTTCGTGGGGGCTGGGAGAGGGGCGGCGGGCAGCATCGCTGCCGCCAGTGCGGGCTCCCGCGGTGGAGTGACAACCAGGGCGGTCTCCTCGGTGGTGCGGCCGTGGACGTTCAACCGAAGCCGGATCAGGGTTGTCTCCGAGGAGCGCCGCGCGAGGGCCAGAAAGCCGCGGAGAAGATCCTCGCGCTGCAGCGGGATGCTGTTTCCGAGCGCTCCGTCCTCGACGATGACCGCCCCCGACTCTGCCTCCCGGATCTGCGGGGCGTTGCGGTTCCACTTCACGACGAGTTCGGCCGGCTCGACATCCACGGACAGGCCCGGCGCCAGGTTGGGGAGCGGGCCGGTGTCGGCCTCCCTTGTCACCAGCACCAAGAGCAGCAGGAGAGCACCGGCGGCTGCGCCGGCGGCGAAACCACTGATCAGGGACTTCCGCTTGGGCGGTGGGAGAACCTCGGGAGCGCCCAGGTGGAATGTTTGCACTTCGGCGTCCGTTCCGGGGCGGTACACCGAACACGCGATGGGACCGCGCAGCGACGGACGAACCAGCAGCAACACAGGCGCCGGGGAATTACTGAAGTGACGCCGGTGAAGGTCCACGTCGTGCCCATCGGGGGAAGAACGGTTGGGGCTGTGGCAGGAGCGGTACCATCCCACCACTTCCATGCCGTCAGGCGCGCGGAGGCCGGCGGTCATCGCCGCCTGCTCGTCGTCGGAGAGCCGGAAGGCAGGGCCGAAGGCATGCCGGCAGGGTACGGGCCGGACCATGGCCACCTCCGTCTCACCGTTCCGCTGCCGGCCGTACAAGATACCGCCGGACTCGACGCCGCCTTTCGGACCACGCACGTAGGCGGCAAGGCTCTCGCGGCGAATCGCCTCCGCCGCTGCCGGTGATAGACGCATGCCGTCCGGTGTGACGCTTGCGCCTGCGAAAACGTGTCGTTAGGGTTCCCACTCGAAATACGAACCGTAGCCGCCGCCCAGGTTGCGCGCGAGCCAGAGGCGGTATTCGCGGTTTGCCTGGCGGAGGACCTCCCGGCGCGGCGCCGGCTCCGTATTGGTGTATACGAAAAGCGCGGGCCGCCCTTCGCGGGTTGTTCCGGTGCACACGACCTCGTCGCGATAGTCGCCCACCAAGTCCGCCACCATCTGGCAGTTGCCGCTCCCCTCGTTGGGGGCGCCGGGTATCGCCACCACGAACTTGCCGTCGAAGCGCCCGAGGCGCTTGCCGTCGCTCGAGAGCAGCTCACGGGTGTTCGCGCCTGTCCAGTTCACCGGCCGCCACCCTTGCGGAAAGGGATTCATGAGGACCTTGCCGTCGGCGGCGAAAAGTACGAGGTCCTTCGCCTCGTGGCCGTCGCGGTTGGTGAGCATCTCCATGCCGGGGGAGCCGTCCCAGATGTCCGCCACCCACCCTGTGTGCGCGTGCGTCCACCGGGGATCATCTTCCCGATTCACCTTCCACAGCATGCGTCCCGTGCGCGCTTCGACGAGGTAGGCGCCAGCGTGGGTGCTCGTCTCCACCGCGAAGAACACCTGCCGCTCCTTCGAGCCCGGCAGGATGTGCTTGATGGCCACGATGTCCGGATGCATGCGATAGATGGACCAGCGCATGGTGCCGTCGTAGTTCAGCAGCGTGGTTCCGTTGAAGACCTCGTCGCGCCCGTCGCCGTCGACGTCGGCGATGTCGATATGGTGCGAGCCGCTGCCGCTTGTCTCGGCGTCGCTGCGGTACTGCCAGATCTTCTTCAATTCCGCGTCGTAGGCGTCGAAGATTTCGTTTTCGTAGAGGCCGGTCTGGGTGACGATGGCGGGCATGCGGCCGTTGAGGTAGGCGATGGCTGCGTGCACGCGCGTCGACGACTTCGCAAAGTCGGTGGCCATGGGCGTCCAGGGGGTCTTGCGCTTCACGTCGCCGGTCATGCCGTCGAGGATCGCCAGGTGCAGCACGCCGGCTTCTTCGACGGCGGCAATCACCTCGGCTTTCCCGTCGCCGTCCATGTCCCACACCACGACAGGGACGTTGTTCGCATTGCCGTAGCATTTTGCGTGGGAGACCAATGGACGCCGCCACAGGCTGCGACCGTAGTGGGTGAAGGCCTCGAGCTCCACCGGGACACCGGCATCGCGCGACATCTCTTTGATGCCGTTGTCCAGGCGCAGGACGACGTCCAGCCGCATGTCGCCGTTCAAATCGCCGAACACCGGCGTGAACCCGCCCTGCTTCATCGCGGGCTCCACCTGCATCACGAGGCTTGTGGGAGCAGCGCCCGGCTCGATGCCGGCCCACTCCGACGGCGGCCCTTCCCCGCGGTCCGCCACGCTGCGAACCCGGTAGTACAGCCGCCGGCCCGGCGGGGGATTCAGATCGGTGAAGGTGGTGCTCCTGGTGACCGGCGTTTGCGTAATGCGCTCGCCCGCCGCGTCGCGGCGCGTGGCTCGATACAAGTGGTAGCCGGTCTCCGGTTTCTCAAAGAACTGCCAGCTGAGAAACACGCCGCCGGCGACCGGCAGCGCTACGAGTCCGCGCGGAAGCTCTCGAAAGTGCTGGGCGCCCAGCGGCGCCCGGACAGGACGGAAGCCGATGTCGGGGTGACGGATTCCCGGCCCGGCACCGCCGAACACGCCGCATCGCAGGTAGTATTCGCCGCGGGCCCACGAACCTCCGGCGATAGAACTCTCGCGCTCTACTGGATCGGTTACGCGATAGACGAACCGGTTGGTCTCCAGGTCCGTATTCACGTTCACCATCTGCCAGACGTTGCCCGCCATGTCGTACAACCCCAGCGCGTTGGGCGCATACGACTTCACGGGCTGGACGTGCCGCCGCCAGGCGCCGAGCGTACGCGTCCCGTCGGCGTCGTAGTTGGCCTTTCCCGCCGGCGGCTCGTCGCCCCATGGGTACTTCGCTCCGTTGTCCGCACCCCCGCGCGCCGCCAGTTCGAACTCGAGTTGCGTCGGCAGACGGTAGATCCGATCTTCCTTCGCGCTCCGCCACCGCAGGTAGGCCTGCGCGTCCCAACGGTTCACGAACGTGACGGGCAACTGGTCCTCGCCCTTCCCGCGCACCCAGTGCGGCGGCGGCTTGTAGCCGGTGGCGTCGACGAATTCCTTGTACTCGGCGTTGGTGATCGGATGGTCGAGGATCTCGAAGGAGTCGACGCGGTGAGCTCCGCCCCGCACCGGGCCGCCTTTCACCAGAACGAACCCGTCCTGGGCGGCGAGCGTCGCGGCGGCGAGCAGTGCCAGCGTGATTTTCACTTCACGGACTCCAAGATGGTGCGGGCGGCCAGGTGGTAGCCGTTGAGCTTGACCGCCTCGGCGAACGCTGCCTTCGCCTTCGCGGGCTGCTTGAGGCCCAGTTGTCCCAGGCCGAGGACGTACTGCGCGTCGGCGTCGCGCATGTTCTTAGACTGCCGCTCGCCGAACTTCGCGAAGTAGTCGACGCGGGTGTCTTTGAGCGCCTTTGCGCCGACGTCGACGAGGGCTTGGTAGGCCAGGAGAGCCTTCTTCGCATCGCCGAGCCGTTCGAGCGAACGAGCCTGCCAGTAGAGGGACGATCCGCTCGATACGGTGGGATGGGGCGCTTCGTCGTCACCGACCAACTGCGCCGCCGACTCCTTCCACGCCGCCTTGGCGCCCGCCTCGTCTTTCATGCCCCGGCGCGCCTCGCCGATCCAGAACAGCACCTCAGACACCCTGCCGCCGCGGTAGCGGCGCGAGATCTCCAGGTTCTCGGGATAGGTATTTGCCGCCTCGTAGTCCTTGAGCGCGGCGGCCCAGTCGCCCTTCAGCCGCCGGCCGTGCCCGCGCAGCAAGTGGGCATCGATCCAGGCATCGTGGACGTTGAAGCGTGCGCCGCCTTCCCAGGAGTTGTAATGGCGATTCCGGAGTTGCTCGATAGCGCGGTCATACTGGCCCATATGCACGCGCATCGACACGGAGCGCGCGGTGGTATCGTCGCGCTCCTCGACTGCGGCAGCGTGCCGCTCAAAGGCAGCCAGCCGCTTCTCCGGCGATACGCCGGCGCGCTCGTACAGCTGGTCCAGTTCGAACAGGTGCATGGCGTCCTTGCCGCTCAACTCCACGGCCTTCTCCAGGCTCGCAATGGCTTTCTTCAGCCCGTTCTCTTCGCGGCCATAGGCCACGGCGAGGTTGCGATGAACGATTGCCCGGGAAGCGTCGAGGGAGGCGGCCCGCTCCCACAGCTTCGTCGCCGCCTGAGGCTGCCAGTCATAAAGAAGGTTGCCCAGCAGGTACGGTGCGCTCGCGTCTTTCGGATGCGCCGCGATGGCCCGGGTAAGGGCCTCGATCGCTTCCCAGCGGTATGGGAACACGGAGTCGACGGGCAGCGCCCGCGCTTTTGCGAACTCCTCCGCGGCGCGCTCGGAGCGCCCGAGTTTCTCCTGATACAGGCCGGCGAAATAGTGCACCATCGGCTGCTTGGGCAGCAGCTCCAGCGCGGCGAGCGCATCCTCATAGAGACCGGCGTTTCCCAACTCGACCGCTACTTCGAGCCCATAGTGAGGGTGCCGCTTCAGCGTCTCGGGGTCGCGCGTATCGAGGGGGTCGATCGCCAGCAGGCGGTCGTTCTTGCCGTTGCGCAGTGCGGTCCGTAAGGCGAGCGCGCGCGTGTTCAGGGCGTTGGTCTCGAGAGATCGGTTGAGGAAGCGGACGGCCTGTTGGCGATCGCCTTTCAGCGAAGCGATCTCCGCGAGCCCGAAATAGGCCGCCGAGGAAAACGCTTGCCCCCACGTGGCCTTGTAATAAGCGGTGTAGGCCTCGTCCAGCTTGTTCTGCATCTTCAGGGCGAGGCCCAGGTAGTAGAAGGGCTCGACGTCCTTGGCGTACGTGTAGTTATTCGATACACGCGCCGCCGCCGCCTTCAACTTCTGCTCGGCGTCCGCGAAGCGCCCGTGCTTCAGATAAAGGATGCCCAAAGCCGTGTTCGCCCGCGCGTCGCCCGCATCGCGCCGCAGCGCTTCTTCATAGTAAGGGTCGGGATCGGACGCCGGGCTGTGGAACTGCTCCAGCCGCAGGCCCGCCAGGTACAGTTCCTCATTCGACTTCACGTCCTTGGGCGCGGGCGGCGCCGTGGCGGAGGCGGGCATTGGCAGCCGCTCGTTCACCACGGGGGTGTATGCGATGACCTCCCGCTGGCCGCGGCGCAGGGACGCGCGCAGTTCCGTGTCCTTCACGGCCGCCGGAATCTCCAGTTCGCGTACGAAGGGCTTGCCGGGATCGAGCGCCACCGTTTCGCGCAGCAGCTCCCGGCCCGCAGCCGTCAGCAGCACGGTCGCGTTCGCGAGCGGCGCGGTGACATAGAAGCCGACCTTCGCCTTCCCTCCAGCGGTGCCCTCCAGATTGACTGCCGCGTCGCGGTTCGCGTTCTTCACGCCGCCGATGTCGCGGAACGGATACCAGTACTGTTCGAAGTGGCGCGTCTCGAAGGGCTGCATCCAGCTATAGTCGGGCTGATTGTCGGAGTACGCGCCTACCATCAGTTCGAGGTACGGCCCGTCGGTGTCGCTCAGCACTTTGTCCCACAGCTTGCCGTCCGGGCCCGTCCCCCAGGCGAAGAACTTCTTCCCCGGCACCATGTGATGATCGGCGACGTGCATGGTGCCGGCTTGCTTGCCGTGGTCGTACCCGGCCACGAAATCGTCTTCATAGTTCCAGGCGAACATAGAGATCGGGCTCGGGTGGTTCTTCCACCGGCTCACATCGACGCCCTTCGAAAAATCCACGCCCGCGTAGACGGAGTCCGCCACCGGCCACCGCGCAAACTCGCGCTTGGAATGCTGCGTAACGAACTGGGTCTTCGGCGGGAACAGAATCTGGTAGTTCTCGTTGGTGTGCACCGCGACGTTGGCGAAGTAGAGCATGCTGTTGGCTACCGGCGAACGGTTGATGAGGCGTACATCGGCCTTCAAGTACGAGCGACCCGGCTCGAGCGTGAGGCCGATGGCCCAGCGCATCCGGTGCCGGATCTCGAGTTCGCCCACCCACACCGTCTTGCTTCCGTCCGCGTTCCCGGTCACTTTGTATTGCACGGGGAGGAAACTGGAAGCCCGGTGGTGGTGCGGGATGTTCCACTCAACGCCGCCCGAGATCCACGCTCCGAGCATGCCGATCAGCGCCGGCTTCACCACGTGCTGGCGATAGAAGAAGTCGTAGCCGTTCGTCTTGTCGACGGCCGCGAAGATGCGCCCGCCCAGTTCGGGCAGTACGCAGATTTTGACGTACTCGTTCTCCAGCCAGACTGCGGTGTACTTGCGGTCTTCCTTCTGGTCCGTGAGCTTGTCGTAGAGCGGATAGGGATAGATCGCCCCGCGCGCTCCCTGATACGTGCGGCCGAGGTAGAACATCGGATTCGGATCCGGCGCCCCGGTGACGTACGTCGGGATCGTCATCGGCTCTTCCCAGATCCGGACTTCGGCGGACGCGGAAAAGGCGGCAAAGAGTAGGGCGAGAATTAAAGACAAGCGCATCGCAAACCTCCCGAAGCCGCAATTATGTCACGGGTGAAGCGGGGGTTCTCCGGGGCGCAAGGGCGGCGCGCCTATGCTCGCCTGTAGCGGCCTACTTGCATGCCACCACTCCAAGATCATGGACCTGTGTGTCTCGTTTGACGTGTTGGGGTGGAGGGCCGAACGGCACTACCTGAACCACGCTGTACGCCTTACAAACGCCGGCCTTCTGTGCGATGGCGCTGTACCGTTGCTTGAGCAGCGATGCGGTCTTCTCATTCTTGAGGTGCCTGAAGCGGATGTCCCACTCTCGGATGTCCCTAATCGTGAACACCGCAAATCGCTTCTCCCAGTACAAGATCCGCGAGCCGTGTTCGAACACTTTGGATTCAAAAGCCTTCGCGACTTCCGTGGTGCTGGGCGGTCCACTCTGTCCGGCGGCGACTGACGCTACCAGCACGGTTAAGCAGGAGCAGTCTCCTCACATCCGAATCGTAACGCCATAAATGCCCGGTTGAAAACAGGTCGCCACCACGGCCGAGACGCCCCTAAACAGGTCGGCGCTCGGGAGTCGCTTGGACCGGGTTTCGGGCACAAGTGACGCGACGGCAAACTGCGTCAGCCGCATCCGAGGGCGAACCGCAGCGCGGCACAAACCTCTTGCAAACGTTCATTGCTCAAGCTGGCCACGCGCCTGCCCAAGCGTTCGTGTGAGATCGTGACCGCGTTGTGCAGGTTCACGGCGCAGCGGTTCTTCATTCCGTCCTCGACATCCAGGATGACCTCCGACGGCACATCTCGCACTGTCGAGGTGAGCGGAGCGACGGTTACGGTGGAAAGATGTCCAAGAGCGCTGTCGCGCGTGAGTATGAGAACAGGGCGCTGCTTGTTAGGCGACGGAAAGCAACTCGCCGAAGGCCGTTGGGAGAAGCCGAAGAAGCCACTACCGGGCTTCGAGCTGGCTGACCTCACGGGAACGATGTGGAGGCTGAAGCAGCTAGAAGGCAAAGCGGTCCTCATCAACCTCTGGGCGACGTGGTGCGGACCCTGCCGCGCCGAGCTTCCTCACTTCCAGAAGCTGTACGAGAAGACAAAGGACCGCTCGGACGTTCAGGTGATTTCGTTCAACGTGGACGACGAGTTCGGACTCGTCGAGCCGTATATGAAGGAGCAGGGTTTTACGTTCCCGGCGCTTGCGGCATACGGCCTGGTCCGCGGGTTGTTTGACGGCTACGCCATTCCGCAGAACTGGATTGTAGACCCGAAGGGCAACTGGATCGCAACGCAAATCGGCTTCGATGCAAGCGATACCGATTGGGTCAACTCCATGCTGAATCGGTTGTAGGACGCGAAGCAGGGCAAGGCGCCTGCTGGTACGGAGTGACCGATTCCTTCGCGGTCCCCAGGCCACGCTACACTGGAAAGACATGGCGGAAAAGCTCCAACAGCCGAAGGCCCCGGCGCCTTCGCCTGCCAAATGGCTCCACATTATTGCCCTCGCCTGGCTCGTGCCGGGCTCGGGACACTTTCTGCAGAAGCGGACAATGCGCGGGGCGCTGCTGGCGGGATGCGTGCTGGTGATGTTCGTCCTCGGCCTGCTGATGCGGGGATCGCTGTTTGAGCCGCAGACGGGCGACCTGCTCACCACCGTCATTTACGTCGGCGGCTTCCTCGGCAACCTCTCGAGCGGCATCCTTTACTTCCTCACGGTCTGGCTTGGGTACGCGCAGCCGGACGTCGCCGGCCACGTGCACGATTACGGCACCAAGTTCCTGGTGGGCGCGGGCCTGCTGAATGTACTAGCGATGGTTGACGCGTTCGAAATCGCCGTCGGCAAGAAGGACTGACCGCATGCCTAAACTCGGACTCTCCCATCTGGAAGCCGCGATCCTCTTCGCCCTCTTTACCTCCGTGGTGATGGGCATCACGACGAAGAAGACCGACCGGGAACGCCTTCGCTACGGCCTCTACTGTTTCGCTAGTTTTTTGGCGACGCTGTTTGGGCTTGGCTGGCTGATGTATCTGGGCCACCGCTGAGCTTGCAGCCCGCACATACCGTCTCCGCTACTTTCGTATAACCCGCGGGTAATTTTTGGTCCGTCACCGAAGGCCGCCGGATGCTGACTGTCTCTACCGTGCCGCCCGCTACCGGCTTGGTTTCCACCACTCGTTGCTCCCGGAGTTGCGGTTTCCCCGGCTGCGCCACCCGCCCCGGCGCCGCCAGCCCGTACACCGTCACCTCCTGCACCATCGTGCCGTCCGGCTGCCGCGTCGTCGAACTCGTCTCCTGCCCCGTTAGCGTCATATTGCCCGTGCTCGCGGCCTCGTATTTGTCCGTCTGCACTTCCGTCCGCCCTCCCACCGTGCGGCTTTGAGAGACTTCGCGATACGCGGTCTCGAAACGCCCGCTCAACGCCGGACGGAACACCACCATGTCGCGCTTGGAGTCCGACCCGTTCGATTGCGTCACCGCCTGGCTCTTCTCGGCCACGGCCAGCCCGCCGTTGAGGTCCGGCCGCTCGACAATCCGTTGCTCCTGGGTGTAGTCCTTCGAACCGCTGACCTGCAGCGTCTCCCGTTGCGTGAGTTTCAGATGGCCGCTAATGTCGGCGCGATACACCGTCGTCCGGACCACCGATCCGCCGTCGGCGCCCTTGCTCTCTTCGATCACGGTCTTCTCAATGGGGAGCGGCCGCCCTTCTGAGTCGAACGGTCGCACCACCCGCTCCACCACCCGACCCGACGCATCCTCACGCAGGACCTTCTCCTCCACCTTTACCTTCGGCGGCTGGGGCATGACGACGGCCTCTCCGTTGGCGCCCCGGTACGTACTCGTTCGGCTCTCCGCCTGTGCGAGAAGCAGCGCAGGAATGGAAATCAGGACGAGGACCTTCATGCCCCCAGACTAAGGCGGCCCACCGGGAAACGCAATCGGGGAAATACCCGTGTTTGGTTTTCACTTGCTTACTCGTCTTACCTGCGCAATACTCGGAAGGGGGCCCTTGGATTTGGCCCACGCGTGTTACCTTTGCCCGCCCTTTCGAGTCCGGCCTAGATTAGCTCGCCCATTCCGGCTGTCGATGCCAGCCTTTAGGAGTTTCAATGACCAATATTTTTGTGGGAAACCTTTCCTACCAGACCTCAGAGGTGGAGCTGCAGTCCGCCTTTTCTCAGTACGGCGCCGTGGAGCGGGTGAGCATCATTCGCGATCGCGACACCGGCCAGCCGCGTGGGTTCGCGTTTGTCGAGATGAGCGATGCGGGCGAAGCGGGCCGCGCTATCAATAGCCTCAACGGGCAGGAGATGAACGGACGCGCGCTGAATGTCAACGAAGCGCGTGCTCGTGAAGAGCGCGGCGGCGGCGGGTTCGGCGGCGGCAAAGGCGGCAATCGCGGCGGCTACGGCGGCGGTGGCGGCGGCCGGGGCCGCGGCGGGAACCGCTGGTAACTGTTTCCAGGGGGGCTGTTTACCAGCCCCCTTCCAACGCCTTATACAGTGCCACCAGGTTCGCATCCTGGTTCGCCCGGCTCTGTACTTCGCCTCCACCGCCTTGTGCTGGCGCTCCACTTCCTTTGTATCGGCAGTCAGCGCATCCTCCACTTCGCGTAGCGCCGTCAGCACGCTCTGCTCGTAGGCGATCATGCTCTGCTGCTCGCGCGATTCCGCGGCGTTGATGTTGGCCTTCGTCGCTGGATAGTTCAACAGCCCCCACGAAAACGACGTCCCGAACGACTACCGCCGCGCCGCGCCCGACAGGCAGGCTGCCCAGCGCTCTGCTCTGCCCGCCCCCGCTCGCCATCAGCGAGAACTTCGGATAGAGGTTCGATACCGCTACGCCCACCCGTGCCGCCGACCCGGCGATCTGCCGTTCCGCCTGCCGGATGTCCGGCCGCCTCCGGCGGCGATGCCGGCAAACGTCCCTGCATCGCGGCCGCAGCGCGATCGCAGAGCGCGCCCACCCGATGGAGAACACCACCGGCGCGGCAATCCAAATCGGAGAAAATCAACTGCGGCCAGCCGAACGCGCGCGACACCAGGAACGACAAACCAACACCCAACAGGATTCCGGCCAGCCCGCCGGCAACGCCCAGAAACACTGACTCCGTGAGGAACTGCATACGCACATGGCTCGACCGCGGGCCCACGGCTTCCGTCCCAGCACCGCCACACGCGCCGCCGTGCGCACATCGCGAGCAGTGAAGGACTCCCCGCTTCCACCGTTCAGTTGCGAATCGACGGGTACGTCTCCGCCAGCACCTGTGCCTTCTTCACCCGGCCATTGAAATCCGTATCGATCTGTGAGATCGTCCCTAACACCTGCGTGCCGACTTCTACCGTCACGACTGCTTGTAACTTACCCGTAGCCGTAATCGTTTGTGAAATGTCAGCGGTTTCGATGGCGGCTTGCTGGTATCGAACCGGCTCTCGCGTCCCCAGAACGCGCTGGAGCGATTCCCGGCTCTACAAAGCGCCGTCTTATTTGAAACATCGATTGCCTCAAAGGCTTGGACGGGTACGCCCTCCCCGAGGCTGTAAAGGATTGTAAGTACGACGGTACAGGATTTCTAACTTCTAACCAGAAATCCCTTCGCCGCCGCGCAAAGCCACGATAAAATAGGGATTCGTTCTGAGACTGCTGTTACCTCTTCTCCATCGGGGCGAATGCTTTAGGGTTTCAAGTCGAATACAATTTTTGACTCTTGCCGGTAGGAGTGTCCTCCGCTGGAATCGCGAATCCGTCGCCTCCGAGGAACCCGTCCGCTTCTGCTGGGCCTGGCGGCCGCATGCGCCGGTGTCGCCATTCGCGTTGCCCTCGATACCACCCTCTCCAACCTTCCGTTCATCGCGTTCGTCGTGCCCGTCCTGGTCGCCGCTGTCGCCGGCGGGTTCGGGGCGGGACTTCTGGCCACTGCCATTAGTATTGTTGCCGGCTGGTTCTGCTTCGTCGCCCCGCGCTACACCTTCTTTAAAGGCTCGCCCGACGACGCCCTCCGCCTCACCGTCTTCCTGCTCTCCGGCGCCTTGATCAGTTGGCTCGCCGGCCGCCTGCGCGACAGCCAGCTCAACGCCCGCCGCAGCGAATGGCGCTTCCGCAACACCTTCGAAAACGCCGCCGTCGGCATGGCCCACACCACACTCGATGGCGCCTGGATTGTGGTGAACAAGAAGCTCTGCGACATTACCGGCTGCGACCAGGAAGGCCTCGTCAAAGATCCCCTTCCCGCCCACCTCGATCCCCAGTCCGCCGGCGAGTGGCAGACTGCCGTTCGCGACCTCGAATTCGGCCGTATCTCCTCCTACTCGGTGGAGACCCGTTGGCGATGCTCGGAAGACCGCTGGATCTGGGTGAACCTCACGGCCGCGGTCTCTCCAGGGGAGGACGGAATTCCTGAAAGCCTCGTGGTCGTGGTCGAGGACATCACTACCCGCAAGCACGCCTCCCAAGCCCTTGCCGCCAGTGAACAACGTCTCGCCCTCGCCCTTGCCGCCGGACGCCTGGGCGTGTGGGATTGGGACATCGAAAGCGGACGCGTGGAATGGTCCGGCGGTCTCGCCGCCCTCAGTGGCCGCACCGAACCACAGGCACCGGCCACCTTCGCCGCCTTCCTCGACATCGTTCACCCCGAAGACCGGCTGCGCGTGGAGAGCGCCGTGCAGCGCGCCCTTGAGCACGACGAACTCTACGATGTCGAGTTCCGAACCATTTGGCCCGACGGTTCGCTGCACTGGATCGCCCGCAAAGGCTCCGTCGTCCGCGACCGCTCCGGCCGTCCCACGCGCATGATCGGCGTTGGCGCCGACATCACCGCCCGCAAGACGGCCGAGCAGGAGTTGCAGAAAGCCAAACGCCAGGTCGAAGACATCCTGTCCTCCATCACCGAGAGCTTCATCGCCCTCGACCGCGAATGGCGCTTCACCTACGTCAATCGCCGCGTCGTCGAGCGCGGCGGCAAGTCCCGCGAAGAACTCATCGGCCGCAGCATTTGGGACGTCTTCCCGGAGGCCGCCACCTCCCGCCTCTGGCATGAGTATCACCACGTCATGGAAAAGCGCGAACCACGTTGTTTTGAGACCGGCTCCCCGCTCCCCACCATCTCAAACCACTACGAGGTCCACGCCTACCCCACCGACGAAGGCATGTGCGCGTACGTCCTCGATATCACCGATCGCAAGCGCGCCGAATCGGCCCTCGCCGAACGCGAAGCTTTCTTCCGCACCCTCGGCGACGCCGTCCCCGATTTCGTCTGGGTCTCCGACGCCTCCGGCCGCTCTCTGTACGTCAACCAGCGCTGGTACCAATACACGGGCGCCTCTCTCTCCAGAATCGCGCAGCGCGGTTGGAACTGGTTCTACCACCCGGACGACGCAGCGGCCGTCGAACAAAGCTGGGCTGAGGCGCGCCTCACCGGCAGTCTTTTCGAGGTGGAATTTCGCTGCCGCCGCCACGACGGCGTCTACCGCTGGTTCATGGCCCGCGCCGTGCCCGTCATAGACGAGCAGGGCAACGTGCAGCAGTGGGTGGGAACGTCAACCGACATCCACGATCTGAAAGAAGCCGAGACGAAGCTTCGCCGCTACAACCAGGAGCTCGAGCAGTTCGCCTTCGCCGCCGCCCACGACCTTCAGGAGCCCCTCCGCAACGTCACCATCTACTCGGAACTCCTCGCCCGCCGCCTTGACGGCGTCCTCGACGCACCCAGCCGGGAACTCTTCGAACACATCCGCGCCGGCGGCAGCCGCATGACCATCCTCGTCCGCGATCTCCTCGAGTTCGCCCGCGTGGTCAATGATGGCGCGCCGTCCACCCCCATCGACGCCAATGAAGCCGCCCGCCAGGCCCTCGACGCCGTCTCTCAACTCGCCCAACAGACCAACGCTCAAGTCTCAGTCGAGCCTCTTCCCCAGGTCCAGGTCTTCGCCCCGCACCTCGTGCAGCTCTTCCAGAACCTCATTGGCAACGCCTTGAAGTATCGGTCGCCCGATCGAGCGCCTGTCATTCGCGTCTCTGCCCTCCGCAATGGTTCGGAATGGATCTTCAGCGTTGAAGACAACGGGATGGGGATCGAAGCCGCTTACCACGACCGCGTCTTCGGCGTCTTCAAGCGACTCCACGGGCGGGACGTGCAAGGCACCGGAATCGGCCTCGCCATCGCCAAGCGCGTCGTCGAGCACTATGGCGGACGCATTTGGGTCGAATCCGATGGCGCCACCGGCTCCGCCTTCCGCTTTACCTTGCCCGCCGCCCCCGCCTCTACCGCAACTGCTTCTTGAAGAACTCGAGCGTCCGCGACCACGCCAGCTTTGCGGCCGCCTCGTCATACCGCGGCGTGGTGTCGTTGTGGAACCCGTGGTTCGTGTTCTCGTAGAAGTGCGCCGTGTACTCTACCTTGTTCGCCTTCAACGCTTCTTCGTACGGCGGCCAGCCGGCGTTCACCCGCTGGTCGTTCCCCGCGTAGTGCAGCAGCAGCGCCGCCTTGATCTTCGGCACGTCCTCCGCCTTCGCCTGCCCGCCGTAGAACGGAACCGCTGCGGCCAGGTCCGCGCCCAGGCGCACTGCCAGCATGTTCGAGATCCCGCCGCCGAAGCAAAACCCCACCACGCCGATCTTCCCCGTCGAATCCGGCCGCGCCTTCAGCCAGCGCGCCGCCGCCACGAAGTCCTCGCCCATCTTCACCCGGTCCACCTGCCGGAAGAGCTCGCCGCCCTTCTCGTTGTCCCCCGGGAATCCGCCTAGGCTCGTCAGCCCGTCCGGCGCGAACGCCAGAAACCCCTCCGTCGCCAGCCGCCGCGCCACGTCTTCGATATAGGGATTCAGCCCGCGGTTCTCGTGCACCACCAGCACCCCCGGCAGCTTCCCCGCCGCCTTCGCCGGCTTCGCAAAGTACCCGTCGATCTTCCCGTTCCCCTCCGGCGACGGCACGCTCACCCGCTCCGTCACGATCCGCGCATCGTCTTTCGCCACCTGCTGCGCCCACGCGTAGTTCGGCCGCAGGCTCTCCCACAGCATCGTCGCGGTCACCCCCGCGGTCGTGAACTTCTGCGCCCCGTCCAGAAATGCGCGCCGGTCGATCTCCCCGTGCACATACCGGTCAAACAGGGCCAGCAGTTCCGGCGGAAAATCCGTCGCCCTCTTCCGCTCGATCATCGATCTCTGTTCCATTCTTCTGAGTCCCCTTCTTCCAGAACACAGGCGTTCCCGCCGGGCGAATCGTTACCGGCCCAAGCTATCATGAGCCCTCAGGTAAGGCGAACGGAAGTGAAGAAGGTAGAACTCATCACCGATGGCGCTTGCCTCCAGAACCCCGGCCCGGGCGGCTGGGCCTGCATCCTCCGTTACGGAGCCGCCTCCAAAGAGCTGTACGGCTACGCCCCCGCCACAACCAACAACCGCATGGAGCTGATGGCCGCCATCCAGGGCTTGCTCGCTCTCAAGCAGCCGTGCGAAGTCGCCGTCACTACCGACTCCGAATATCTCCTGAAAGGCGTCACCGAGTGGATGGCCGGCTGGAAGCGCCGTAACTGGTGGCGCAAGCGAAACCCCATCCCAAACGCGGATCTGTGGATGGAACTCGATCACCTCGTCTCACGGCACCAGACCCAGTGGCTCTGGACCCGCGGCCATTCAGGACACCCCGACAACGAGCGCTGCGATCACCTCGCGGAAACAGCCGCGGCCCAGCAGCGGAGCTCCTGGCCAGACAACCGCCCCCACGCGGCCCTCACACTCGGCCTTGGCCCCGATTACGTCCCTCCTCGCCCTCAGGAAAGCCTGTTCGGCGCCATGGACGACGACGACAACGCCTGATCCCTCAACCCCACCCTCCCGCGCTAGCCTTATACATAGTAAAACTCGTGCCTCTCCGAGCCCACCTCGACATCCGCCCCGCCCTCGAGGCCGACGAGCCGTTCCTCTGGGATATGCTCTACCTCGCCCTGTTCGTCCCCCCTGGCCAGCCGCCGATTCCCCGTGCCGTTCTCCTGCAGCCCGCGATCTCGCGCTACGTGCGCGACTGGGGCCGCCGTGCGGGTGACTCCGGCGTGATCGCGGTACTCAACGGCCTCCCCGTCGGCGCAGCGTGGCTTCGCCTCTTCTCAGCCGCCGATCCCGGCTACGGCTTCGTCGACGAAACCACCCCTGAGCTCACCGTAGCCGTCCTCCCCGATCACCGAGGGCAGGGAACCGGCACGCTTTTGCTCACGTCACTGCTCCGTACCGGGCCCTCTGCCTGTCTCAGTTGCGACCCCGCCAACCCGGCCTACCGCCTGTACCTGCGGCTCGGTTTCCGCCCCCTCGCCGGCAGCCGAACGATGATCTGGAACTCATGATCACCCGCACCCTCACCCTCTGCTTCATCCTCTGCGCCCTCGCCCCCGCACAGCCCGAACTCACAATCCGTACCACCACCCGCCTCGTCTCCGTCGATGTCATCGTTCGCGATAAAGACGGCCGCCCCGTCCGCGACCTCGCCGCCGCCGATTTCACCGTCCTCGACGACGGCAAGCCGCAGCAGGTCCGTTTCCTCCGAGCCCCGGGCCAGGGAATCGGCGCGCCTGCCCCACCTCAGGCCGCCGCCCGTCTCGGCCTCCCGCCGGAGCTCCCCGCCAACATCTTCACCAACGCGAACTCTGCCGACGCCGCCCCGCAGGCCGTCTCCGTCATCCTCTTCGATGGCCTCAACACCCCCATCGACGACCAGCGCTACGCCAAGCTCCAGGTCCTCAAGCTCCTTCGCCGACTTAAACCCACTGACCGCATCGGCCTCTATGTACTCGGCGCCCAGCTCCGCGTCGTGCACGACTACTCCACCGACGCCCGCTCCCTCCTTGATGCCCTTGGCCTCACCAACGCCCAACTCCTCGCCAACCCCGAAACCGAGAGCAGCTTCGCCCAGCTCCTCAACAACCAAAAGCTCGATCAAATCCTCAACCAGGGCGAAGCCGAGCGCGCCCTCAATCAGGTCTTCACGGACCAGCAGGTCGCCCTCACTCGCCTCCAGGGGCGCATCCAGAAAACCTTCGACGCCCTCGAAGCCATCGCCCAGCACCTCGCCCCCGTCCCCGGCCGCAAGAACCTGCTTTGGGTGTCCGCCGCGTTCCCCATGGTCGTCGGCACCGATGTCCGCACCGGCACCGGCTCCCCGCAAACCTTCGCCCTCATGGCCGCCCGCGCCACTCGCGCCATCGCGAACGCCGGCGTCGCCATCTACCCCATCGATGCCCGCGGCGTCATGGTCGACCCCCTCTACAAAGCGAAGTCCCCCTACCGCGACTACGCCATGGCCCAGGTCGTCGCGCTCTCGCGCTCTCGCGGTGGACGCCGCGGCGGCCGCGCCACCTTCACCAGCCCCGACCCCATGGTCTTCGCCGACCGCGACGAGACCGAATCCCACCACGACATCATGGTCGAACTCGCCAAGCGCACCGGCGGCCGCGCGTCTTTCAACTCCAACGACACCGCGGGCCTCCTGCGCGACGCGCTCGACGAGGCCGCCGACAACTACACCCTCGCCTGGTATCCCAGCCCCATTGAAGACAACGGCCGTTTCCGCAAGATCGAAGTCAAAGCGAATCGACCCGGCCTCGCGCTTCGTCACCGTGAAGGCTACTTTGCGGCCGAACCCACCGTCGATACCCGCGAGCGCCAGCGCGAAGCGCTCCTCGAAGCGATGTCCGGTCCACTCGAACTGGGCGCCGTCCCCTTCGCCGCACAACTCGATCCCGCCCCCGCCGGCAAACTCCGGGTCACGCTGAAGATCGACCCCGCCGCCGTCTCCCTCCGCGAAGCGAAGGGCCACTGGCTCGGCCACGTCGATGTCGTCTTCCTCTACCTCGACGCCCAGGCCAACGCCAAAGGCGGCAGCGAAGAAGCCGTCCCCCTCAAACTCACCGCCCCCGACCGCGACGAAGCCTTCAAGAACGGCTTCCTCTACCAGGCCGCCATCCCCTCGAACACCGAGGCCCACAAACTCGTCATCGCCGTCCGCGACGCCCCCACCGGCCGCCTCGGCACCCTCCAGATCCAGCTCTCGAAGCTCCCCCGATAGCAGCGTCGACTCTACTTCGGCGCGTCGCAGTTCACCATCCACTTCACCCCGAACCGATCCGTCAACATCCCGAACGCCTCCGCCCAGTACGTCTTCTGCAGGGGCATTTCCACCGATCCCCCTTCCGACAAATTCTCGAACACGCGCGTCGCCCGCTCCGGTTCATTCATCCCGATCGCCAGGCTGATGTTGCCACCGCTCGCCGCGCCGTCGGGGCGCGGATCGTCGCACAGCATGATGGTCGATCCACCCACCTGAATGGTGCAGTGCATGATGTTGTCCTTTGGCCCCATGTCGGCCATCGGCGATTCCCCCACCGTCTGGGTGAACAGAACCTGCGCGTCGAGCGCCCTCTGGTAGAACGCAATCGCCTCCCGGCAATTCCCTTTGAAAGCGATATAGGGGTTCACTCCGAGCATCGTGTCTCCTCCGTCTAGAGACTCTACCCCAACTTCACTCCCGCCGCATCGCCGTCATCGGATCCACCCGCGACGCTCGCCCCGCCGGCACCAGCGCTCCCACCATCGTCGTCCCCACGCAAACCGCCACCGCTCCCGCCCACGTCGCAGCGTCCCAGGCCGGCACCCCGAACAGCAGTCCTTCCAGCCATCGGGCCGCCGCTATCCCCAGCCCCGCGCCCAGCACGACGCCCGCCGCCGTCAACACTACACTCTCCCGCACCACCAGCCCGAAAATCCCCGCGCGCGAACTCCCCAAAGCCAGCCGCACCCCGAACTCCTGCGTCCGCTGCGACACCCCGTACGCCGCAAACCCATACAGCCCGATCCCCGCCAGCACCACCGCCAACCCCGCAAACGCCGCCAGCAGCCGCACCTGCAGCCGCCTCGCCGACGCGTCGTTGTCCACCAGTTCGCTCAGCCACTGCACGTTCGTCACCGGCTGGTCCGGATCGGCGCGCTGGATGATCCGCCGGATCTCCGGCGCCAGCCCCGCCGTCGCCCCCGCCACCACCAGGTCCTTCGGGGCGTACCACACGTAGCTCCGGTCCTCCGCCTGCCGGTACGGCACATACACCTGCGGCTCGCTCTGTCGCTCCAACCCCCGCACCCGCACGTCACCCACCACACCCACCACCTCGCGCTCGGCGTCTCCAATCTTGAACCGCTGCCCGATCGGATCCCGCCCCGCCCAGTACCGCCGGACAAACGACTCGCTCACCACCGCGGCCATCCGCGTTCCGATCCGGTCGCTCTCCTCCACGACCCGCCCCCGCACCACCGGAATCCCCATCGCGTCGAAGTACCCCGGCGTCACGAACCGCAAGCTCGCCGTGTGATACTCGGAACGCACCTCCGTCACCGGGCCGATCGAAACAGCCCAAATCCCTCCCTTCATCGCCATCGGCAGAAAACTCGTGTACGCCGCCCGCCGCACCCCCGGCAGCGATTCGATCTCGCCCAACACCCTCCGGTAGAACTGCGTTCGCACATCCGTCATCTCGTACCGCGGCATCGGCAACGGCGTCCGCAGCGTCAACACCCCCTCCGTCCGGAATCCCGGATCCACCGCGCGTACGTTCGCCAACGCCCGGATCAACAGCCCCGCCGCCACCAGCAGCGCCAGCGATACGGAAACCTCCGCCACTACCAGCGCCGCCCTGCCGCTCTGCTTCCGTCCCCCGACGCCCTGCCGAGCCCCCTCCCGCAACCCCTCCACCGTGTCCCCCCGAGACGCCCCCCCCGCCGGCAGCACTCCGAACACCAGCGCCGATCCCAGCGCCAGCAAAAACGTCCACCCGGCCGACCGCCAGTCGAGCCGCGGCGCGTCCACCGGCAGCGTCGTCGGCACCAGACTCGCCAGCGCGGGCAACGCGGCGGCCGCAATCAACAATCCCGCCGCGCCCCCCGCCAGCGCCAGCACAAAACTCTCCGTCGCCAACTGCCGCACCAGCCGTTCCGCGCCCGCCCCCAGCGCCGTGCGGATCGCCAACTCCCGCCGCCGCGCCACCGACCGCGCTACGAACAAACTCGCCAGGTTGAAGCAGGCGATCGCCAGAAAGCACACCGCCGCCCCCGCCAGCGCCCACAACAGCAGCCGGGGCTGCCGTCCCACCTGGTCCCGCAACTCCACCAGCACCGCCCCCGTGTCTTTGTTCTCGTTCGGATACTCGCGCTCCAGCCGCTTGGCAATCACCGTCATCTCTTGCGCCGCCTGCTCGAGCGGTACTCCCGGCTTCAGCCGCGCCAGCCCGTGCAGGTAGTTGTTCGTGCGGTCCTCGAAGTCCCCCGGCTCAAACCGCATCGGCGTCCAGAACTCCGCCAGCCGGCTCGGAAACTGCACGAAGCCCGGCATCACCCCGATCACGCGGTGCGGCATCCCGTCCAGTTGCACCGAGCTCCCCACCACCGCGTGACTCCCGCCGAACTGCTCCCGCCACAACCGCTCGCTCAGGATCACCGTCGCCGGCGTGTCCAGTCGATCGTCCTCCGCGCTGAACCCGCGCCCCGCCAGTGGCTTCACCCCCAGCGTCTCAAAGAGGTCCGCCGTCACCGACGCCCCTTCCAGGTGCACCGGCCGCTCGCCCCCCGTCAGGTTCACCGCCCGCCCGCGCCACGCCGAAAAGGACGCGAACGACGTCGCCGCCGCCTTCCAATCGCGGAAATTCGGCGGCGAGAGCTCCATCTGGTAGCCCGGCTTGCTCTCCCACAACCGCACCAGCCGCTCCGGCTCCGCATAGGGCAGCGGGTGCAGAAACACCCGGTCCGCCACCGACAACACCGTCGACGCCGCTCCCACCGCCAGTGCCGTAATCGCAACCACCGTCGCCGCGCACCCCGGCGCCCGCGAAAGACTTCGCGCGCAATACCGCACGTCCTGCCGCAGCACGTCCCAGTGCGCCCCCGGCGCATTCACCGCCGCGTCCACCACTACCTCCGCCCACGCTGCAACCGCGCCGTGACGCACCCGCCGCGCAAACACCGCCTCCATCTCCGCCGCGTACTCCTCGCGAAAACTCCGCGGATACAGCCTCAGCAGCCACCGGTACACGCTCATCGCTCAGGCCCCCTCCGGAACAATTCCACTCCGCCGCGCCATCCTCACTAATCCCGCCAACCGCCCCGCCTCCGCCCGCGCCGCCTTCACCCCCAGCTCTGAAATCCGGTAATACCGCCGCCGCTCATCGTCCTGCTCCGGGTCCGGCCGCTCGTCCAGCTCCACAATCAGCCCCTTCTCGAGCAGCCGCTGAATCGTCCGGTACAGCGTCCCCGCACTCAGCCGCACCGCCCCGCCGCTCCGCCGCTCAATGTCCTTGATCAGGGCGTACCCGTGCCGGTCCTCGCCGTGCAACGAGAGCAGGATGTAATACTCCGCCGGCTGCAGCGGCAGCAGCCCGTCGATCTCGTGCCGAGTAGTCACCGTCTGATTATAACCAGCGTGGTTATAGATGCAAGGAACCCGCTAGCGACTCCCCACTGTCTCCTCCACCCACGCAATCCCCCGCGCCGCCGCCACCACCGGAATCAGCCCGACGCGCAGCGCCACCAGCAGCGCCCGCGACCTCTCCGGCGGAACCGCCGCCGCCGGCAACGGCCCCCGCTCCCCGCCGTCCCGCAGCATCTCCCCCGCCGTGTGCAGCGCCGAAGAAACCGCCCCCTCCATGCACGCCAGGTCGATCGCGTTCTTCACGTAATCCCCCGCCACGTAGAGATTCGGAATCGCCGTCTTCCCTCGCGGCCGGTTCGGCCACGCCCCAATGGTGTTGATGAACAGCGGCACATCGACGTTCGGGTTGATCTCCCAGTCCTTCACATCCGCCGCCGCAATCGGCAGGTACTGCCCGATCTCCTCGAGCATCAGGTCCTTCGCCCTCGTCTCGCTCACTTCCTTCAGCGGCGCATAGTCGCTCGAGATGAACGAGAGGTGGGCTCCGCTGTCACCCTCGCCCCACAGTCCTCCCACTTCGATCGCCGACAGCGCATACCGGCTCGCGTGAAAGAACAAGTGCTCGCGGGGCAACTCGGGCACCGGGCGCCGCAGCCGGAGGTGCAGCGCTGCCATCGGCTGCGCCTCCAGGTAGTGCAGGTTCCCCAACTCGGGGTCCGCCGCATAGACATCGTCGTCGAGCCACGCGCGCGTCACTTCAAACGGTGTGCACAGCGCGTACGCATCCGCCGCAGCCACCTCGCCGCTCTTCGTCTCCAGCCCAGCCACGCGCCCGTCCCGCATCGGCACGCCCGTCACCTCGCAGCCGAGCGCCACCTCCACTCCCAACTCCTCCAA
The DNA here is from genome assembly GCA_033763935.1 of Bryobacteraceae bacterium. GTDB lineage: Bacteria > Acidobacteriota > Terriglobia > Bryobacterales > Bryobacteraceae > DALYJJ01. Next base: position 52,001 of record JANRJO010000094.1, on the reverse strand, counting down.
CTCGCGCGCCAGCGGGTCAATGAACTCCGTCTGCAGGTTCCCCGCGAGTACCGAAAGAAAGGGAGCCGCCTGCCGGACCCAGTAGCTCGCCACCCGCTTCGCCGTCATCGCGCTCAAGTCGTACACCGGAATCGCCGACGCCTTCAACACCTGCTCTTGCCCGAACTCCGCCACCGACTCGCTCGCGTACCACTTCCCCCGCAACAGCCCCAGCTGGCTGACGCGGTCGAGATAACTCCGCTCGGAAAGCGGCCGGCTGATCATGTCCAGCACTGAGTAGTTGTACAGCACGTTGTGATACCACGGCAGGATTCCGTGGAACGTGTTGTGCCACATTGCGCGGATCCCCGCCGGCGCCAGCACCGTCGTCTTCCGTGGATACTTACCCCGCAGCAGGAAATGGTAGCGGTCGAAGTCGATCAGCCGCGCGCCGATGCGCTCCACCATCGCCCGCACGTTCGGATACCACTTGGGAAACACATGGTAGCCGTGCTCCACCAAGCGGCCGTCCTTCCAGTCCGCCCCCGCCTTCCCGCCCAGCCGCTGCGATTTCTCCAGCAAAACCACGCGCCAGCGCCGCAGTCGCAGCTCCCGCGCAATCACCATCCCGGCCAGCCCGCCGCCTACCACAACCGCGGAACGTTCAGCCATCCGCCTATTCGACCACACAAACGCTCTTAGAAGAAGAAGTCGAGATCCAGGCGATACCGCCGCGGCCGCTGCCCGAAATACCGGCCGAAGGCCGGGTCGTCGACGTTGGAGCGGACGCTGTCGGGGTTGAAGTGGTTCGTCAAGTTGAACCAGCTCATGGAGATTCGGACCACCTTGCCCGGGCGTACCTGCACGTCCTTCGACACGCGAAGGTCGAGCGAGAAGAAGACCGGGAAACGCCTCTCGTTCGGCATTCCGGCGTAGTTCTGTCGCGCATCGGCGGCCATGTAGGGGAAACCGTTCCGGTATTCAATGACCGGCGCCAGGCGCCAACCGTAGCGTAACGGAGCGACGCCCCAGGCGAGAAACCGATGCGGGACGTTGCCCGGTTGAATCGCGAAGAGGTCGGGCCGTACGACGGGCGTGGAATAGTCGCCCAGGAACGCACTGAACTCGTTGAGATGACCGCGCGACACGCTGTTCACGTATGAGAGGAAGAACTCCTGCTCACGCTGAAACGACAGGCGCGTCGTGACTTCGAACTGCCGGTAGCGTCCACGGCCCTCGCCCGTTAACCGCAACTCGCCGGCGGCACGCCGTAGAACGATGAGGTCTGACGAATTCTGCTGCAGGTAGGCAGTACGCAAACGGGCAAAACGTCCCAGCCGGCGCTCGAGTTGCACTCGCCATGCCCGGCTCTGCGGCGCAAGACCGGCATCGGGAAATGAGCGAAGTACGCGAACATCGTCTTCAAGCCGCTCCGGCCAGGAATGGAAGGCGAAGACGTTGAGCGGCACGCGGTCGAAGAACCAGCCGTAGCCGAGTCGCACGGTCGTCTCGCCGTCGCCGAAGGGCGACCAAGCCAGCGACGCCCTCGGCGCAGTGCGAGTGCGTCCTGTGATGCGCTGGTCGTCGACGCGGAGGCCGAAGTCGAAGGATAGCTGCGGCAGCACGGTCCAGTGATCCTGCAGAAAAATGCTGGTCTCCGTATCGTGAATCGACGCGCCCGGGTGGTTGAGGAAGTCGAGGCGCGCGAGCGTTCCGCCGAATAGATCCTCGAAACGAACGGGCCGGTAGTCGAAGGCGGTCGACAATTGCGTTCGCAGAAGCGTAACGCCCAACTTCGGCTGATGACCGCCGATCGCGGCCGGCGTCCAAGTCTCCGCTCCTTGCCACCGGCGGGCGCGCCGCTGCTGGCGGGCGAACCAGTTCCCGGTGTTGCCCGGCGGGCGGTAGACGAATGGCTCCTCGCCCTGCGCGCCCACTCGCGCTTCGACGTCGCTGAACGCGAGGGCGCTGTCGAGCAGGCCGCCTGCCACCGAGTAGCGATGGCCCAACGAAGCCCTTGCCTCGTGGGCTCGCCACGAGGGCGCAGTGGGCTGAGCGTTGAGCAAATTCAGATGGACGAAGTTGGCCTTCTGGGGAACCAGGTGCGCGGTGAGCGTCAACGTCTGCCGCGGAGAAGCCAGCCAGTCCAATTGGGAGAGCGAGTTCCAGCTTTCCCGCTTCTCCTCGTTGCGCGGGAACGGGAGCGCGAAGATGGGCGTCTTGCGCAGCGCGTATTCGGTGGATTGCGAGTAGTACAGGCGCTCCCGCCGGAGGGTGCCGTTGAAGCCGAGCCGCGGCGTGAACCCGCGAATCCCTACGAGCCGCCGGCTGCGAAGCCGAAGCTCGGGCGTGGGATCGTTGAATTCATAGCGCCATTTTTCGCCTCCGCGCCGGGTCTCCACCGCGACCACGCCCGCGGTGAAGCGTCCGTACTCGGCGAGGAACGGGCTTTGGTACACGACCAGTGTTTCGACGCTGTCAATCGGGACGGTTGCTCCGAAGCGGCCGGTGGCGGGATCGGTAACGTCAATGGAGTTGACGAGGAGTGAACTGCGGTGCTCCGCGGTGCCGGACAGCCGCAGTTTTCCCTCGGGCGTGCGAACGATGCCCGGAATCAGGGGGAGGGCATCGCGCAGCGTGCGCGGCTGAAGCGGCAGCGCCCGCATCTGGTTGACGGGAGGCGCGACGCCCTGCCCGTCGTCGATCTTCGCCTCAACGGTGACGGATTGCGGCGCGGCGGGCTCCAAGGTGAACTCCAGAGAGACGGTGTCCTGAGCCCCGACGGTCACGATTCGCTCAAGTGAAACGAAGCCAGCGCGCGCGGCGATCACCCGGAACTCGCCGGCGGAAGGGAGGACGATTCGTGCATCGCCGGCTGCGCCGGTGGTGGCGGTTATGCCGGCGGAGGTCACCAGAGCGCCGGGCAAAGGCGTTTCGCCGGTGCGCACCGATATCTCGAGCGTCTGGGCCGAAGCGAGAGCCGCGAGGACGAGGAACAGGCTCGCGGCCGGGAGCGTCAGGGTAGAGCGACGATTCTCAGATTTCGAAAGTCGAGGTTCGTGGTGGGATCGTGCGCCTGCAGGCTGATCGGTCCGGGCGCCAGCACGGCCTGTTTCTGGCGCACGTTGGTTCCCTCGGGATTCGGATCCTCCCAATCGCTCACCAGGTATCCGTTGACCCACACCATGAGACGCCGGCCATCGGCCAATATGGTCTTCGTAAAGAACTCATTGTCCTTTGCGACGATCCTGCGCGCCGGCTGGTTCCGATAGATCCCACCGGTGCCGAAGTCGACCGGCTTTGACGGGTCATCCTTATACTCGTTGCGGATCTGCGACTCGTAGCCGGACCAGAACTGCCCCGGCATTCCGCGGAAGAAAACGCCGCTATTCGGGTGCCGGTTCGGGTCCTGCGAGTTGGGCCGAATATCGAGTTGCAGTATGAAGTTCGCCCACGTCCCCTCCGTCTCCAGCTGTCCGGCGCCCTTCACCACATTCAACATGCCGTCCTTGACGCTCCACACGGGCGGTTCTTTCGCATTCGGCGTCTTCACCTCGCGCCACCCGCTGAGATCCTTGCCGTTGAAGGTGGACTCCAGGCCCAGAGGGCGCACGCGGACGTTGCGAAACTCACACGGATTGTCCTTGTTGTACTGGAGCCCGATGTAGCCGCTGCGGCTCTTCGCGTCCCGCCCGTCGAGCACCGTCTTGCCGTCGAGCTTAACAGTGATGCGGTCTCCCAGCATCGTTACTTCGTAGGTGTGCCAGAAGTTCGTCTTCAGCTTGGAACGTTTGGCCTCGAGATGGTTCACGAGGCTGCCGGTTTTGAAGGTCGGCCGCTGGTCCCAGATCTGGAGTTCGTAGCCGGTGGTTTCCGGCGCACCCTCTTTCGCCGAACGCAGGAACAGCCCGCTGTTAGTATCCGGCTTGGGCACGCGGAACTCGACGTAAAGGGTGAAGTCCGCGAAGCGCGCGTTGTGCCGCAGCCATCCGGTGTCGGTGTTGTCAGCGGGCCGCAGGGCGCCGTCCTTTACCTGCCACTGCGACTTGCCCTCGGCGGTCCAGCCGAACAGCGTCTCGCCGTCGAACAACTGCACCCAACCCTCGCCCGCCTGTTTTGGAGGCAACTGGGCCATTGCGCAGACTGTCGTGATCAAACTGCAAAGTAGAGTGCGCCGCATCACGGCCTATCGTATCGTAGGTGCAGTGCACGAGAAGCTCCGCGCGTGGTGGTGGTCGCGCCAGGGATTGGACGGCTCCCTGGCAGGGCGGCAGCCCGCTGAAGTGCTGGCGCAATCGGGGTGGGCGCGGTCGGTCGGGGGAGCCGGACCCTACCTGACGCTCTTCGAGCGGGCCGGCACACCACGGGATGCCGCGGATGCCGCTGTCGCCGCGCTGGACATTCACGAGCTGCCGAGCGCCCGGAACTGCACGTATGTCCTCCCCAAGAAGGATTTTGCTTTGGGTCTTTGCGCCGGCCGGCCGTTTGCCGGCGGCGAAATGAAGACCGCGTTGAAGCTTGGCGTGACGGAGGGCGAGGTAGAGCGACTCTGCGACTCGGTCATCCTCTCGCTTGCAAAGGGGCCGCTCGATCCGGAGCAGCTGCGCGAGGCGGCCGGCCGAACGTGCCGCTCACTGGGGCCAGAGGGCCAGAAAAAGGGGCTCGCGAGCACGATGCCGGTCGCTCTCGGCCGGTTGCAGGCGATTGGCGAGATCCGACGCATCCCCGTCAACGGCCGTCTGGATCAGCAGCGATACAAGTACGCCCTCTGGAGGCCGAACCCGCTCGATCGGTTCCGATTGACGCCGGAGGAGGCGAACATCGAACTGGCCCGCCGGTACTTTCGTTGGATTGGGCCGGCGACAATCAGCGAGTTTCAGTGGTTCTCGGGACTGGGAGTGAAGGCCGCCAAGGCTGCAGTGGAACCCCTGGGTCTCGTTCCATTCCAGGAGGACCCCGCGCGCCTGATGTTCAGCGACGATTTGGAGGTGTACCAGGCGTTCCGTCCGCCGAAGGACGCGCACTACGCGCTGCTCAGTAGCCTGGACTCTCTGGTCCTGCTGCGGAGAGACGTCTCGTTGTTGGTGGAGAGTAGCGATGCGCTACGAACGGTTCTTGCGGGCCGGTTAACGGACCTGGAAAGCCATCCCATCGTCGATCGCGGCCGCCTGGTGGGCCTCTGGGAATTTGACACAAGTAAAGGTTCAGTTGTGTGGACCTCGTTCGTCAAATCAAACCAGGGCCTGTTGACGGCTATCCGGCGCACGGAGGAGTTTATCCGAGAGCAACTGGGCGATTTCCGTTCGTTCAGCCTGGATAGCCCCAAGAGCCGGGCATCGCGGATCGAGGCACTCAGGAAGGCAGCGGGAGCGAATTGATGATGAAGGTTTGGATTCTGTTGTTGGCGCTCCTGGCCACGGCCAGCGCTCAGAAGTTCGACGCGGCGGCGCTCGAGAAGGTCGCCAAAGAAGAGATGGAGAACGACAGGGTTCCGGGCGCCGCAATCGCCGTCATTCAGGAAGGCAAGGTGATCTACGTCAACGGTCTGGGCGTAGCCAATATCGAAACGGGCCAGCCGATCAACAAGGACATGCTCTTCCGCCTGGGCTCGACCACGAAGATGTTCACCGCGGCGGCCGTCGTCAGTCTGGCGATGGAAGGCAAGTTGTCACTGGATGAGCCGGTGGGCAAGTACATCCCGGGTCTTGCGCCAAGGGTCGCCGCGGTTACCGCCCATCAGATCCTGACCCACACGGCCGGCATTCGCGATGAAGCTCCCATGTACGGTCCGGACGACGAGGAGGCGCTGGGCAAAGGGATCCTGGCCTGGAAGGAAGACTATCTGTTCACCGCGCCGGGCAAGGTGATGTCCTATTCGAACCCCGGGTATTGGCTGGCCGGCTACCTGGCGGAAGTGGCCGGGGGCAAGCGCTACGCGGATGTCGTGGACGAGCGGATCTTCAAGCCGGCGGGCATGACGCGCACCACCTTCCGCCCGCTGGTGGCCATGACCTATCCGCTGGCGCAGGGGCACGACACGCGGGGAGGGGCGACGGTGATCGCGCGCCCGGCGGCAAACCACGCCGGCACCTTTCCCTCCGGCTCCATCTATTCGAACGTCGAGGATCTGGCGCGGTTCGCCATGGCTTTCATGAACGAGGGCCGGCTGGACGGCAAGCAGGTTCTGCCGGCCTCGCTTCCCGGCATGATGCTGAAGCGCGGGGTGTCCATTCCCGGCGGGCATAACAAGTACGCCTACGGGCTCATGGACGAAGATTTCCGGGGTGTGCGGTTGGCACAACACGGTGGGGCCAGGCTCGGGTACGGCTCGACCCTTCGGATGGCGCCGGCGCACCGGGCAGCGGTCATCATCCTTGGGAACCGGAACGGAGCAGACCTGGGCCGCACAGCGACGGCGGCCCTCGAAATGTTGCTACCACTGAAGCCGCGCGGCAGCGACGAGCTGAAGCCCGCAGTCCCAGTCCCGGAGAAGGACTTCCCGTTGTACGTGGGTGAGTACGCACATGGTGCACGGAAGGTCGCGATTGCCGTGGAGAACGGCAAACTGGTTATCAAGCTGGGTTCCCGAACCGCGCCGCTGACGTTGCATGAAGACGACAGGATGAGCTTCACTCCTCCCGGCGCATCGAGGGCCGATCGTATGAACCTGGTCCGAGGAGAGGGCGGCCGAGTGGAGTACCTCACTACGTCGCTACGTGCTATGGCGCGGCTATGAGACGGCTTGCGGCGCTGGCGTGTCTGGTCGTCTTACCGATCGCGGCACAGCAGTTCGATGCCGCGGCTCTGGAGAAGACGGTGCGCGAGGAGATGACGGCTGCGAACATTCCCGGCGCGGCCGTCGCCGTCATCCAGGGCGACCGCGCCATCTTCTCAAGGGCGGTTGGAACGGCCAATGTCGAAAGCAAAGACCCGCTCGCCACGAACATGCTGTTTCGCCTGGGGTCGACGACGAAGATGTTCACCGCTGCCGCGGTGGTGAGCCTGGCGATCGAAGGGAAGCTCTCGCTCGACGAGCCGATCGGCAAGCACATCCCGGAGTTGCCCGCGCGTTTGGCTGCCGTTACGCCACACCAGTTGCTTTCGAACTCCGCGGGCCTGCGGGACGAGCCCGCGCTCGCGGGTCCCGACGATGAGGCAGCGCTTGGACAGATGGTGCTGTCCTGGAAGGACGACATCTTCTTCACTCAGCCGGGCCGCGTCTTTTCGTATTCGAACCCTGGTTATTGGCTGGCCGGCTACCTGGCGGAGCGCGTGGCGGGCAAGCGATACGCCGATGTTCTCCGGGAGCGCATCTTCGAACCGGTGGGCATGAAGCACACTACGCTGCGTCCCCTACTGGCCATGACGTATCCGCTCGCCCAAGGGCACGAGGCGCCCAAGCCAGGGGAATGGCGAGTGGTGCGTCCGGCCGTGAACAACGCTGCGGCTTGGCCCTCCGGCTCTATCTTTTCGAGCCTTGATGACCTGACGCGGTTCGCGATTGCAATGTTGAACCAGGGCCGGTTGGACGGCAAGCAAGTGCTGCCCGAGAGGCTGCCTTCGATGCTGATGGATCGCGGCATCGCGGTGGCGGGCTCGGACGGCATGTACGTTTACGGGCTGATGAAAGGGAAGCAGCGGGGCGTCACTGTCGCCAGCCATGGCGGTGTCCGCGCGGGGTATGGCTCATTGATGACTTTCGCCCCGGAGCAGCGGGTGGCCGTCATAGCGCTCGCCAATCGGAGCGCCGCCATCATGGGTAAGACTGCGAACGCCGCGGCGGAGATGCTGCTGCCCTTCGGGCCGCCAGAGAAAGACGACCTGAAGCCGCCGCGCACCATCGTGGAAGCCGACTTTCCTCTCTATACCGGGCTGTACGCGCAGGGTAGGATGAAAGTAGAAATCCTGGCCGAGAAAGGCAAACTCTGGCTGCGGCGCGAATCGCACACCATGCCTCTCACGGTCCATGAGGGTGACGAGATCAGCTTCACGCCGCCGGGCGCGGCCGCCGCGGAGCGAGCGAACCTCGTCCGCGGTGAAGGAGGGCGAGTGGAGTATCTGAACATGTTCCTGCATGCGCTCGCGCGCCAATGAGGCTCGCTCTCGCGGCGCTGGCCGCGGCGAGTCTGCTTTGCGCGCAGTCCCCGGTGCTGCCGGAACGCACGCTGCGTCTGTTCAACGGTAAGAATCTCGACGGCTGGTATACGTACCTTCGCGAGAGCAAGTACGATGACCCCAAGAGGGTGTTTACGCTGCAGGGTGGCCTGCTGCGCATCTCCGGCGAAGAGTGGGGCGGGATCGCTACGAAGGAGAGCTTCCGCGACTACCATTTGATTGTCGAGTGGAAGTGGGGCGGGGCCACCTGGGGCGATCGCAAGACGCGCGCGCGCGACAGCGGAGTGTTGGTCCATGGCGCCGGTGCGGATGGCGCGCACAGCGGATGCTGGCTGGAATCTTACGAGGCACAGATCATTGAGGGCGGCAATGGCGACATCATCCTGGTGGCGCCGCGCGGCGTGCTCTCGCTGACCGCTGAGGCGCGGAAGGAGCCGAACGGGCAGGTCTATTATCAGCCGGGCGCACCGGCAATCACCATGACCTCCGGCCGGCTGAACTGGTACGGGCGCGATCCCAAATGGACGGACACCATCGATTTTCGCGGGACGGGGGACTTGGAGAAGCCGCTCGGCAAGTGGAATCGGCTGGAAGTGATTTGTGACGGCGACAGCATCACGAACGTGTTTAACGGGAAGGTAGTCGCGTCGGCGCGCGGGCTGACGCGATCCGAAGGGAAGATTCAGATCCAGTCCGAGGGCGCTGAGATCCTGATCCGCAAGGTCGAGTTGCGGCCGCTGAAGAAGCGGTCATGAGGCGGCGGAGCTTTGTTGCTGCGGGAGCGGCGTCGCTGGTCGCCGTACGGGCCGGCGCACAGCCCTCCGAGGGACGGCTCTTGCGGGAGTGGTGGTACGAACCGGGAGGCGATGCCCAACAGCGCTTTCGTGTGAACGCTCCCGAGGCTGCGCTGAGCAAAGAGCACGGCGCGCGGCCTGAAGTTCGAGCGAACGGGTTGATGCTGATCCGTGTCGACGAAGACCTGCGCAAACTGCGGGGAGCGGAACTCTACTGCGAGTTGTGGGGCGGGCACGCGGGGACGCGCAACAAGCGCGTGACGATCAACGGGCGCTCGACGTACGCCATCCCGGAGATCGGGAGCGAAGGTGGCCACTGTACGCATCAATACCCGGTGATTCCGCTGAAGGTCAGCGACCTTGTGCCGGGCTGGAACGCGGTGCAGTTTGCGTGCGACCAGGGGATGTCCTTCTGGGGGCACTTCATTGTCGACAATGCGTGTATCCGCGCGCACATCGCGCCGGAAGACGCCGGCCTTACGGGGTTTCAGGCGACGGTACAGGCGGAACTGGCGGGCGAAGTGGCGAAGTTGCGGCTGGGGGCAACGGACCCGGGCCCCATCGCCTCCGCCGAGTTCCAAGGCTTTTACGAAGGCTACGACGAGAACGGCGACGGCCAGTGGCGCGACTGGCACGGGTTCACCAAGGCGCGGCGCCCGGTAGCGTTCGTCGGCTCTTCCTGGGACACCTCTATGCTGCCGAAGCAGGGCGGCATGCGCGTCCGCGGGTATGTCCGGTTCCACGGCCAGCAACAGTTGCTCTACGAGACTGGTCCGTCCCCCGAGTTCTCCGCCGGCGGACCCGTGCGAGTATTCCGGTCCAGCGATCTCCCGGCGCCGTTCTGGTCGCGCGCCGGGAAGCGGCACCGGGCGACCATCGACGTCGACCTCGACCCCTACAAGATCGAGCGTGCCGAGTTGCACGTGGTCATCTGGGACGGCGGGCGCGGCAATACGAAGGACCACTTCAAGCTGAACGGCCGGCCGCTCGAGGTGGCCGCGCGCGGACGGCACGATGTGATTTATCGCGTGCTGACGCTGGCGCCCATCTGGCTGCGGCAGGGGCCGAACCAGATCGAATTATTGTCCGACACGGAACAACATGGCCTGGAGGTATTGCTGCCCGGGCCGGCCATCGTGGTCCGGGAGCGCACGTCTTAAGCCACTCGGTCCAGGGCCCGTAGCGTCTCAGCCAGGACGATGGCCGGATCGGGGTCATGAACGGGCACGACCGCGATGGGTCCGCTGCCGGACGGGTGCCAGCGGTTCAGCATGCGTGGGCTGACGAACCCGGAGAACACCGTGACGAGCGGCACGCCACAAGCCGCGGCGACATGTTGACCAGCGGAATCGTAGCCGACGTACAGCCGGCTGGCGGCGATGCTTGCCGCGAAGGGAGCGAAGGGCCCATACCGAGTGCGCACCTGGCCCTCCTTTGCGCCCGAGCGCGCCACGGCCCGTTCCACGCGCTCCTTCTCGTCACCGCCTGCGCCTTTATCAATCACTACTACGGACCCGCGCTGCAGCAACGCCCGCAATAGCTCCTCTTCGAAGGGATCGCGAATGCGTTTCGCCGGGTTCTCACCGACGCCGAAGCTCACGGTGATGGGCCGGTCGCCAAACTCTTCCGCCTGGTAGCTGGGCGCGATGTACGGCCTTGAGCACTCCACGTCGAACGTCTCCCGCGCCCATCGCTTCGTCAGCGCGCACAGCGGCTCCGGGCCGTACTCGCCGTACCCGCGGCTCTCAAAAAAGAAGTAGTTGTCCTCCGGGCAAACGGGCAGCAGGCCGAGCTGGGTCAGGCGGGAATCGGGATCGACGACAATGGAGCGCGGCGAGCGCAGCAGGTGCTCCAGCTCCGGCCAGACGGACAATCGCTCCCGCAATGTAGCCGTGCGTCCGTATGAAATCGGCACATGCTTCACGCGCGGGTCGGCGGCAAACAGCTCATAACTCTTGTGTGTGCCCACGAATTGCACCGAGGCCCGCGGGAAGCGCTGTTTCGCGGCGTCGAGCAGCACACTGGTGATCGCCACGTCCGCCCCCAGCGTCACGCGCGACAACACGAACACGTTCTCTACTCGCGCGGCGTCGCCTTCGAACCGCCGCGGCATGCGCACTCGCCGGTAGCGCTCGAGGAGTTCGGCGGCAACGTACTCCGGGCGCACATATTCGATGACATGCGAGAAGAGTGACGCGTAGGTGTCGCAGAGGGCCGGCTCGAAGAGGTCCCCGAGCCGCTCCACGACAATCGAGAACAGCGCGTGGCTGCCGGCGCGCGCCCGGTCTTCATCGGGATGCGATGCCATGCGCAGCAGCGTTTCGAGCAGGTCCACCGGCCAACTGGAACCGCGAAGGCAGTGGTTCAGCAGCTCGATGGCGAGATCACTCGGCGAAATACTTTCCAACGATCAACTCCAGCTTCCTGCGCGTCGCTTCCGGGACGGTCTTCTTGTCGGTGATCAAGGCATGGGCCAGCGCGGAGCCGCACTTGCACTCGCGTTTCGCGGGCATCGCCGCAACAGCTTCCTTCACCACCTTCGCCGCATGCTCGGCGTTCGTCGTCAGCACCTTGATGATCTGGTCCACCGTGACGGCGTCGTGCTCGGGGTGCCAGCAGTCGTAGTCCGTCACCATGGCCACCGTGACGTAGCAGAGTTCCGCCTCGCGCGCCAGCTTCGCCTCCTGCAGATTGGTCATGCCGATGACGTCCATGCCCCAGCTCCGATAGACGTTCGACTCGGCCACGGTCGAAAACGCCGGCCCCTCCATGCAGAGGTACGTGCCGCCGTTCTTCGCCGCAACGCCGGCGGACCGGCACGCTCCCTCGACCACCTTCGCCAGTTGCGGGCACACCGGGTGCGCGAAGCTGATGTGCGCTACGAGACCCTCGCCGAAGAACGTCGAGACACGGCCGCCGGTGCGGTCAAAGAACTGGTCCGGAATCACGAAGTCCAGCGGTTTGTGCTCTTCCTTGAGCGATCCCACGGCGGACAGCGAGATGATCCTCTCCACACCCAGGCACTTGAACCCGAAGATATTCGCGCGGAAGTTCAGTTCCGATGGCATGACTCGATGCCCCCGGCCGTGCCGCGCTAGAAACGCGACCTTCCGTCCGGCGAGTGTGCCGACGACATAGGGATCGGAGGGTGATCCGAAGGGCGTGTCGATGCGCACTTCTTCCGTAGCTTCGAAGCCGGGCATCGAGTAGAGGCCGCTACCGCCGATGATGCCGATATCCGCTTTCGTCAATGAGGTTGCTCCTGGTTGAGTAGTTCCGCTGTTAACTCTTCAATCACGGTGTAGGGGTCGCGCCGCCGGTCGTTGACCTCCTCGGCCAGCGCGTCGAGGCGCTCGGATGGCAGGCGCTCAAGGATCCGGTCGCGCAGCATCTCCCGCAAGCGCCTTCGCCAGTCGTCCGAAGCGCGGCGGCGGCGAAGTCCGCTGGCATGGTACTGCCGGATCTCGTGCAACAGCTCGGCCACGCCCTGCCCGTCGGTGGCGACCGTCCGAACGATCCGCGGGCGCCAGCCGTCCGCGCGCGGCGCGAGCGAGAGGCTCGCCTCGATCTCCGCCTGCAGGCGGTCCGCGCCCTCGCGGTCCGCCTTGTTGATCACGAAGACGTCGGCGATCTCCATCAGTCCCGCCTTGATCGCCTGCACGTCGTCGCCGAGGCCCGGCACCAACACCACCACCGTGACGTCGGCCAGCCGCGCGATTTCCACTTCATCCTGGCCCACGCCCACCGTCTCTATGAGGATCTCCGTCCGCCCGGCGGCGTCCAGCAGCAATGCCAGATCGGTAGTCGGCGCCGCCAGCCCGCCCAGCGACCCACGCGTAGCCATGGAGCGAATGAAGACGCCGGGATCAGCGTAGTGTTGCAGCATGCGGATGCGGTCGCCCAGAATCGCGCCACCGCTGAAGGGGCTCGACGGGTCTACGGCGATGACGCCCACGTGACGCTCTTCGGCGCGCAGGGCGCGGACCAACTGATCGACCAGGGTACTCTTCCCTGCCCCGGGTGACCCGGTGATGCCGGCGACGAGCGCACGGCCGGTCAGCGGGAAGAGCTCCCGCAGCAGGTGGAAGGAGCCAGGTTCCCGATTCTCAATGGACGTCGCCGCGCGGGCGAGCGCACGAACATCGCCGGACCGTACACGTTCCGCCAGACTCGTCATCCGCTTTTCAGAAGCTGACGCGCGATGACCAGCCGCTGGATCTCGCTTGTCCCTTCGCCGATGGTGCAGAGTTTCACGTCCCGGTAGAACTTCTCCACCGGATAGTCCTTGATGAAGCCGTAACCGCCATGGATCTGAAGCGCGTCGTCCGCCACGCGCACGGCGATCTCCGATGAGAACAGCTTAGCCATCGCGGATTCCTTGGTCACGCGCTGCCCCTGGTCCTTCATCCACGCAGCCCGCAGCGTCATCAGGCGCGCGGCTTCGATGGACGTGGCCATGTCCGCGAGCTTGTTCTGAATCGCCTGAAACTCGGAGATCGGCTTGCCGAACTGCTTCCGCTGCTTCGAGTAGTGGAGGGCCGCCTCGTAGGCGCCCTGCGCAAGGCCGACGGACAGCGCGGCAATCGAAATGCGGCCGCCGTCCAGGATCTTCAGGCTATCGACGAAACCCTCGCCCGGCTTCCCGAGCAACTGCCGCGGCCCTAAGCGGCAGTTCTCGAAGATCACTTCGCCGGTATCGCTCGCGCGCATGCCGAGCTTGTTCTCTTTCTTGCCCGCCTTGAACCCCGCCGTGCCCGCCTCAATAATGAACGCGGAAATGCCTTTCGCTCCCGCTGCACGGTCCGTCACCGCCATCGCTACGCACACCTGCGCATGGTGGGCGTTCGTCGTGAACGTCTTGCCGCCGTTCAATACCCAGCAGCCGTCCTCCATCACCGCCTGCGAGCGCGTGCCCGCCGCGTCCGATCCCGCTTCCGGCTCCGTGAGGGACCAGCATCCGATCCACTCGCCCGTGGCCAGCTTCGGGATGTATCGCTGCCGCTGTTCGTCATCGCCCGACTGAAAGATGTGGTTCGTGCAGAGCGAGTTGTGCGCCGCGACAATCAGCGCTACCGACGGGTCGACGCGCGACAGCTCTTCGATAATGGTCGCGTACTCGATGTAGCCGAACCCCGCGCCGCCGAGATCCTCGGGAAAGATCACGCCGAGGAAACCCAGCTGCCCGCACTTCTTCACGACATCGAGCGGAAAGACTTGCTCCTCGTCCCACTCGAGCACGTGCGGACCGACCTCAGACTCCGCAAAATCGCGCACCTCACGCCGCAGGTGTTCCAGGTCCGCCGAAAATCCGAAGTTCATGGCTCGAGCCTGCTAGACGATCTCTTCCTTCGCCGCGTCCCACTTCACGGTGCGCCTCTGCCGGTAGCTCTCCACCGCCATGCGGCAGGCGATGGAGACACGGTAGCCGAGATCGAACGGACAGGTCGGCTGCGCCGCGCCACGAATGCTGTCGAGGAAATTCTGCATGTGCGCATTGCGCGGCGTCGGCGAGTTCGGCGACAACTCCGTCCCTGACGCGCGGTTCACCTTCTGCGGCGTGTAACGCACGTTGTTGTTCTTCGACAGAGTGCCGTCCGCGCCCAGCACTTCCTCTTCGACGCCCAGGTGATTGTTGCCGAACCCGGAGTCCCACGTGAACAGCATCTCTTCCGGCTGCTCCATGGAGACGGCCATCGTGTCCGGCACCTCACGTCCGTCTTTCCACAGGTAGATGCCGCCGGTCATGGTGACCGCGTTCGGCACCTGCAGCCCGAGAGCCCCGTACCAAAACGCGACCTGGTGGCACATGTTCTCGTAGACGTTCCCGCCGGAGTAGTCCCAGAAGAAACGCCAGTTCACGTAGCGGTTCGCGTCGAACTCCCGCTGCGGCGCTTCGCCCAGAAAGCTCTTCCACAGGACGTTCTCGGGCGTCATGTCCGGATACGTCGGGCGCGACCACTGCGGCTTGCCGTGGGGCGTGTTGCGGAACATGTGCGCGTGCACCGCGGTGATCTTGCCGATGCCCGGCTCGCTCAACAGCTTCTTCGCGTCCGTCATCATGCCCGTCGAGCACGACTGGTGTCCGATCTGCACGACAAACTTCCCCGCGGCGCGCCGGTAAGCCTCGCGCATCTTCTTGGCGTGGTCTACCGTGAAGGCCATGGTCTTCTCCTGGTAGACATGCTTGCCGGCGTCGAGCGTCGCCACAAAGTGCTCGCAGTGCAAGTGCTGAGGTGTCGCCACCAGCACTGCGTCCACGCTCTTGTCGTCCAGCAGGTTTCGGTAATCCAGGTAGGTCTTCGCTTCGGGCGCAAGCTGTCGCGCGGCCTCCAGGCGGCGCGTGTACACGTCCGCGAAGCCGACCATCTCCGTATGCGGGCAGGCCATGACCTCGCGCACCAGTTGCATGCCGCGGTCTCCGGGTCCGATAATGCCGACACGGATGCGGTCGTTGGCGCCGAGGACGCGGCCGGGGACGGCCATCGTGCCGGCCAGTCCGGCAACCTGGCCAATGAAAGAACGGCGGGAATTCATGGTGCCCTTCGTAACTGCTTCTATCCTATCGTAGGAGCGATACAATTTAAGTTGGGAACCGCGAATTCTCTGCGTTACGCCGTCAGCGCCAGCTTCACCGCCGAGCCCCTCCGCGGGTCGCTCGAGTTCTGGGGACGGCAACTGGGCGAGCCGGTAGAGATCGTTTTCGCTCCGTATAACCAGCCCCTGCAGACTCTCCTCGACCCCTCAAGCGTCTTCGGCCAGAACCAGCACGGCATGAACGTGCTGCTGGTGCGACTCGAGGACCTCGCGCAGTTCGATCACCAGGACCTCTCGGCGATTGAGGCGAACGCGAGGCACCTCATCGAGGAAGTGCGCGCCGCCCCGCCCCGGTTCCACGTCCCGCTGCTGTTCGTCTTATGCCCGCCATCGCCCGAGGCGCGCCCGCTTCACGATCGCATGCGCCTGTGGATCGCCCAGGAGTTCACCGACGCCCCGGGGCTGCAGTTGCTATCGGATGAAGAGATTGCCGCACTCTATCCCGTTGCCGATTTTCACTGTACTGAGGGCGAACGGCTGGGGCGCATTCCGTATTCGCAGGCCTACTTTACGGCGCTGGGAACGGCCATCGCGCGGCGCGCCGACGCGCTCCTGCGGCCCCCGTACAAAGTCATCGCGGTGGATTGCGACAACACGTTGTGGCAGGGCATCTGCGGCGAAGACGGGCCGGATGGCGTGATGCTTGATCCCCCGAGACGGGCCCTGCACGAACTCCTGATCGAACAGCGCGACGCCGGCATGCTGCTGGTGATGGCCTCCAAGAACAACGAGCAGGACGTGCTGGACACCTTCGCCGCGCATCCTGATTGGCCGCTCCAGCCCCGCCATTTCGCCTCCTGGCGGCTGAACTGGGATGCGAAGCCGGGCAACCTCGCCTCCCTCGCCGAAGAGCTTTCGCTGGGCCTCGACAGTTTCATCTTCGTCGACGACAACCCGAAGGAGACGGCCGAGGTCACCGAGGGTGCGCCCGAAGTACTCGCGCTCACGCTTCCGGAAGACGTCTCCCGCATTCCCACCTTCCTGCATCACGTGTGGGCCTTCGACCATGCGATCGTCACGGACGAGGACCGCCAGCGCAACACGTACTACGAGCAGAGCCGCGAATTCGGCCGGGCGCAGCGGCAGGCGGCCACCCTCAACGAGTTCATGGCCGGCCTGAACCTGCAGGTCCAGGTGGAGCCCCTGACGCCGGAGCGCCTCTCCCGCGCCGCACAGCTCACGCAACGCACCAACCAGTTCAACCTCACCACCGTTCGCCGGACCGAAGCCGAACTGCGGAATCTGGAGGTCTATACGGTTCAGGCTTCCGACCGCTTCGGTGACTACGGAGTGATTGGTGACGTCATTGTGTCGGCGAACGATGGCGCCCTCGACGTCGATACGTTCCTGCTGAGTTGCCGGGCTCTCGGGCGCGGCGTCGAGTTTCGCGTCCTCCACCATCTGGCGGACCTTGCCGCGGCGCGGGGCCTATCCAAGCTTCTCCTGCGGTTCTCGCCGACAAAGAAGAACCAGCCGGCTTGGCAGTTTCTCCAAAACCTGGGAGCGAAGGAGCAGGCCGACTTCGTCATCGACGCGGCCGCGGCGCGCCGTGCGGAATGGCAGGCCCCGCAAACCGTTGCACCCGTCGCCAAGGTCAAGCGCGTCTCGACCGCCCGACGCGATGTAGACTACGGCCGCATCGCCGCCGAATTCGCCACCGTCGAACAGATCTCGCGGGCGATCTCGCTCAGCCACCGCGCGGTTCAGGTGTTCGAAGGCAACGACATCGAGCGCCGCCTGGCGGCGATCTGGAGCGAACTCCTGGAGAAGCCCGTCCGCCGCGCGGACAACTTTTTCGATCTCGGGGGCCATTCGCTGCTGGTCGTCCTGCTCATCCTGCGCATCAAGGAGGAGTTCGGCGTTGCACTGCCGGTAGATGACGTCTACTCGGGCACGCTCACCCTCGAAGATCTCGCACGCACCATCGAGATGCACCAACTCGGCGCGCTCGACCCCGACGAGTATCACGCTCTGCTGGCCGAGATCGAAGGCCTCTCAGACGAGGAAGTGCGCGCCCTGCTAGCGGAAGAGCAGAGCAGCGGCGCGGCCGACTAGATGCGCGTACTGCTGACGTCCAACGCATCGTACGATCCACCGCGCGGCGGCTCCACTCGCAGCAACCTTGTGTGGCTCGACCATCTCGCCTCGGCCGGCCACTCCTGCCGTGTCGTCTGTTCCGGTGATTTTGACGCAGAGACCACGCGCGGAGGCATCACGATCCGTTCCGTTCACGACCTCTCCCGCCACGTGCGAGAACTGAGTTCAGAGATCGAACGCTTCGAGCCCGATTGGGTCCTGGTCTCGTCGGAAGACCTGGCGCACGTGCTTCTGCGGGAAGCGCACTCGTGCGCCGCCGGCCGGCTTGTCTACCTGGCCCATACGCCCCAGTGGTTCCCCTTCGGACCTGAGAGCTGGCACCCCGACCCCGCCGCCACCGACATCGTGCGTTCCGCACGCGCGATCGTGGCGATCGGCCGCCACATGGCCGGATACATCAAGGAGCATGCCTGGTCGGACGCCGCCGTCATACACCCGCCGATCTACGGCGCGGGACCGTGGCCTCACTTCGGCTCGTTCGACACCGGTTGGGTACTGATGATCAATCCGTGCGTGGTGAAGGGCATCGCCATCTTCGCCGCGCTCGCCGAGCAGTTCCCTGACGTCGCATTTGTGGCGCTGGAAGGCTGGGGCACCACCTCTGCCGACCGCGCACTGCTGGCGCGCCT
The DNA here is from genome assembly GCA_033763935.1 of Bryobacteraceae bacterium. GTDB lineage: Bacteria > Acidobacteriota > Terriglobia > Bryobacterales > Bryobacteraceae > DALYJJ01. The sequence continues at coordinate 33,793 of JANRJO010000094.1, read as the reverse complement.
TCCCAACGTCCGGCTGCTCTCCTCCGTTCCGAACATCGACGACGTTCTCTCGAAGTCGCGACTCCTGCTGATGCCGTCCGTTTGGTACGAGGGCTTCGGGCTCATCGCGATGGAAGCCATGCTCCGCGGCTTGCCCGTGATCGCCAGCGACTCGGGCGGCCTCAAGGAAGCCAAGGACGGCACCGGCTACGTCGTGCCGGTCAGGCCCGTCGAGCGGTACCAATCCGCGTTCGACGAACGGCACATGCCGCGCGCGGTCGTTCCGCCGCAAAACATAGCCCCGTGGGAGGCCGCACTGCGCCGGCTGCTCTCGGACGAGGCCGAGTATCTTCGCGAATCGGAGTGTTCACGCGCGTCGGCCCACCGCTTCGTCTCCCGGCTGAATGCGGCTGATTTCGAGCGGCTGCTGCAATCGTTGACACCGGCTGCCTCACCCGCGCCCGCGCGTCACAAGGAACTTGACGACAGCCGCCGGGCCTTGCTTTTGAAGAAGCTTCGTGCGCGGATTCCGCACTAGCCGCCATGCGTATCCTCCTCGCTCACAACTCCACGTACTATCCGGCGCACGGCGGCGGAGACCGTTCCAACCGGCTCCTGATGGAAGCGCTCGCCGCCCGGGGCCACGATGTTCGGGTGATCACACGCATTGAGAAGTTTGGGGAAGTGGGCCATCGGCGGCTCCTCGAGGAACTGGCCAAGCGCGGCGTGGACACGGCCACGAACGAAGACGGCGCCGTGTGCTTCCGTCTCCGCGGCGTCGACACGCATACCCTCGCCCTCAGCCCGCAGCTTCGCGGCTATTTTCAGAAGCAGATTGCTTCCTTCGATCCCGATATCATCGTCACCTCTACCGACGATCCGGGCCACCTGCTCTTCGAGCCGGCATTGAACGCCCCGCGCGCCCACGTCGTGTACCTGGTACGTGCCACCATCGCCGTTCCCTTCGGGCCCGACGCATCTTCCAGTTCCACCCACAAGACCGAGATGCTGCGGCGGGCGGACCTGGTAGTCGGCGTCAGCAACTACGTGGCGGACTACGTTCGCAAGTGGGGCGGCATCGACGCCGTGCACGTACCCATTTCGCTCCTCGACCCCGTCCCCGAATATCCGCTCCTGGGCCGCTTTGAGAGCCGCTACATCTCCATGGTGAATCCCTGCGCGGTGAAGGGCATTGACATTCTGCTGCAGCTCGCCGAGCGGATGCCGCACCGCGAGTTTGCGGCGATTCCCACGTGGGGGACGACCCCGGAAGACTTGGCGGCGATGGGCCGCCTTGCCAACATCACCATCATGGATCCCGTCGACAACATCGACGACCTCCTCCGCCTCTCGCGCGCCATGATCGTGCCCTCCGTCTGGGCGGAGGCCCGTTCGCGCGTGATTGTGGAAGCGATGTCGCGCGGCGTGCCGGTGCTGGCGTCCGATGTCGGCGGAATTCCCGAGGCGAAACTCGGCGTACCCTACCTGCTGCCGGTAAACCCGGTCGTCCGATACCGCCTCACCCTCGATGAGAACCTCGTGCCGGTGGCCGAAGTGCCGCCGCAGGACGTCGCGCCGTGGCAGGAGGCTCTGGAACGACTCTCGACGGACCGTGAGCATTGGGACCTGATCTCACGCGAATCTCGCCGCGCAGCGCTCGATTACGCGCAACACCTGACCGCCGAGCCATTCGAGCGTCTGCTGCTCGACGTAGTCAAGAAACCCAAGCGTGAGTCGAAGCCCGCGCCCTCGCTCACCGACGAGAAGCGACGCCTGCTCGCCATGCGTTTGAAGCAGCGGGCCGCGGTGCGGACCGAGGAGAAGGACCCATGGTTCCCGTGGATCGAGGAGGCGGAGGGCGCGCCACTACGGCTGTTCTGCTTCCCCTACGCCGGCGGCGGCGCGCTTCCCTATCGGCCCTGGAAAGAAGCGCTGAACGGAATAGCAGCGGTATGTCCCGTACGCCTCCCCGGGCGTGAGACGCGCGCGCACGAGCCTCTCATCGACGACATGGCGACGCTCCTCAACGAGCTTCGCCGCCTGATCGAACCCTACCTCGCCGGGGGACCGTTCGCTTTCTACGGGCATAGCATGGGCGCGGCCATCGCCTTCGAACTCGTGCGCCGGTTGCGTGCGGACGGCCTGCCTCTGCCCCGCGCTCTCTACGTCTCCGGCGCGCGCGCTCCGCAGTTTCGCAGAAACTACACTCCGGCCCCCGAACCGCATCACCGCGAGTTCCTGGAGCAGTTGCGCAAGCTCGACGGCTTCCCCGCCAACGTGCTCGACCGCCCTGAACTGCTCAAACTCGCAATGCCCGCCTTGCTTGCCGACGCCCGCCTCTATCGCAACTACGTCTATCGCGAAGACGCGCCCCTCGATCTCCCGATCGTCGCCTACGGCGGGGAAGCCGACCCGAACGTTCAACCGCACCACGTGGAGGCGTGGCGGGAGCAGACGACGAAGGCGTTCGCCTGCCACGTGCTTCCGGGCGGACACTTCTTCATCCAGCAGCGCGCGTTTCCCGAACGTCTTCGGCTGGATCTGGCGGGTTAGCCGCCTCCAGCGGCGGCTCCGGCAGCTTGCCGGCCAGGTTGGCAAGCCCCCAAAACAGAGCGGTGGAGGTGCTGAGAAGACCGGCGATCAACCCGATGGTGCGATCGTCATAGATAGCGCTCGCCGCGCCCGCGGCGGCGAGCGAAATCATCATCGTCACGTTGGTCAAGGTCTCCACCGCCGTAAACACGCGGCCCCGCAATCCATCGGGCACATGCGTCAACAGCATCGTCCGGTTCAGCACGTTGTTCGTGCCCATCGCCACCCGCGAGAGCAGGATGAACAGCGCCGATAGCGCGATGGTCGGCATGACGGCGAACAGCACGTAAAACGAGCCGTGCAGAAAATGCGCGCCCGTCACCACGCGCTTGTACTGCACGTAACTGAGTCGCGGAAGAAGCCGGTGGCCGAGCATTCCGCCGAGCACCAGGCCCACGCCGGCCATCCCCCACAGAAAACCCAACCCCGCGGCGCCCGTGTGAAACACGCGCTCGGCAAAGAGCGTAAACAGCATCTGTGCGGCGCCGCCGCCGCTCGCCCAACCGACGTAGCCAAGCGCAATACCCGCAACCAGCGGCGTCCCGCGCATGTACCGGATCCCTTCCCCCCAATCGCGCGTAAACGCGGTCCGGTTCGCCGTACCGGACCCGATGCCTGCCGGCTTGAAGTCTCCTGTGTCGCTCTTCAACGCTGCCAAGGCCAGGGCGCTGAAGAGAAATGAGAGCGAGTTCACCACGAAGGCCCACTCGTACCCCAGCTTCACGGTGCTCACGCCTCCGATGCCGGCTCCAATCGAGAGCGTGAGCCACGCCGTCGTCTGCGTCAGCGCGTTCGCGGTATGCAACTCGCCCGGGCTGGTGATGCGCGGCAAGATCGCCGAGCGCCCGCTGGTGAAGAACGGCGACCCGAGAAACAGCGCGCCACTCAGCACGTAGAGCAGCGTCACGTTGGGCCAGTACAGGAGCGCGATGTAGGAGATGGCCACCGCCGCGCGGAACAGGTCGCTCCAGATCATGACCCAGCGGCGGTCAAAGCGGTCGAGCACCACGCCCGCCACCATTCCCGCCAACCCGAGTGTCAGCACCCGCGCGATGATGACACCGCCGACAACACCGCCCGACCCCGTCATCTTGAGTGACAGGCTCAGCACAGCGACCGTGTTAAAGTGGTCGCCCACCTCGCTGACCACCTGACCCAGCCAGAGATTGCGGTAGTTGCGGTTGGTGCGAAGAAGTTGGGAGAAGTTCCCCAAGCTCCCAGGGTATCGTGGCGAGACCGATAGAATGGAGATGCGTCATGAAGCGGCTCGAACCAGCTACACCTGCGGAGTTGGCGGAGGCCCTTGCCTGCGGACAGCGAATCCACCTTGGTGGCGCCTTCACCAAGCGCCTGATGGGAGGCCCCTGCCGCGAAGTGGACATCGAGATCTCGACCCGGCGGCTGACGCGGATCGTGCAGTACGAACCGGCTGACCTCACCATCAGCGTCGAAGCCGGCGTGAAGTGGTGCGAGTTGACGAATCTCCTCGCGAAGAACCGGCAGATGATTCCCCTTGACCCGCCGTTCGCGGGCGAGGCCACCGTTGGCGGAGTGGTTGCCGCCAGCGCGAGCGGCCCGCGCCGCCGCCTCTATGGGTCCGTGCGGGACGCCGTCATCGGCATGCACTTCGCCACCCTCGACGGCCGCTTGATCCAATCGGGCGGCATGGTGGTGAAGAACGTCGCCGGCCTCGACATGGCCAAGATGATGATCGGCTCCATGGGTACGCTTGCCGGTATCGCCGTCGTCAACTTCAAGCTCACGCCGCAGCCGGAGGAAGAGCGGACGTTCGTTTTCCGCGCGCATACCGCCGAACCGGTGTTCGCCTGGCTCGACCGAATCCTGGAAGGCGTGCTGCAGCCCTCGGCGATCGACGTCCTGAACCCCGCCGCTGCCGCGCGCCTGCGCTTCGATGGCTGGACCTTGCTCCTCCGCGCCGGGGGCAATGCTGCCGTTATGAAGCGCTACGCGCGCGAGTTGAACGATTTCGAGGCCGTGGGGATCGACAGTTGGACAGCGGTGCAGGAGTTCACCCCGATCTACCTGGCCGAGCACGCCGCGGGCGCCGTCGTCCGCGCCTCCACCAAGCTTCGCGAAGTCCGGGCGGTCATGGAGTCCTTCAACGGTCCCGCGGTTTCCCGCGCCGGTTCGGGTGTGACGTACGGATACTTCCCCCAGAGCGCATTGGCTTCCGACTGGATGAAGAGCCAGCCATGGCCGCGCATCGTGGAGTTCGCGGAGCAGTTCGACGGCGACCGCTGGCCCGGCCCGGGCGATGATTTCGAGACCATGCGCCGCGTAAAAGCGATGTTCGATCCCCAGGAATTGCTCAATCCGGGAAGGCTCTATGGCCGCCTCTGAACTCCCCGTGCTGCACGGCTACGGCCCCGCGCAGGTCGACCTCGACAAGTGTGTTCATTGTGGACTCTGCCTCAACGCCTGCCCCACGTATCGCGAACTCGGCCTTGAAATGGACTCGCCCCGAGGCCGCGTGTACCAGATGGTGAAAGTCGCCGAAGGGGCGATGCCCATCTCCGAATCCTATATTGAGCACATCGAACTCTGCCTGGCCTGCCGTGGTTGCGAATCCGCCTGTCCCTCGGGGGTTCCCTACGGCCGCATGGTGGAAGCCGCGCGCGCCGGGATCGAGCGCCAGGCGGAGCGCCCGTTCCTCGCCCGCTTCCTCCGCGGCCTGGTCTTCCGCCACCTGTTGCCTTCGCGGACCAACCTCAAGATTGCCGGCGCCCTGCTTTCCGTCTACGAACGCACCGGCCTTCGCGGCGCGGTGCAGGGCTCCGGTTTGCTGAAGCTGATGGGCAAACTAGGCGCTGCCGAAGCGCTGGCCCCCTCGCCCCAACCGCCGTTCTTCTTCTCGGAAATCGGCAAGACGTTCCCCGCCGAGGGCCCTCGCCGCTATCGCGTGGCGTTCCTCGCCGGCTGCATCGCGAACGTCTTCTTCGCCCGCCTCAACGAAGCCACCGTCCGCGTCCTCCGCAAGAACGGCTGCGAAGTGGTCATCCCCGGCGAGCAGGGCTGCTGCGGCGCGCTCCACGTCCACGCGGGCCTGCGCGAAGAGGCTTGCACTCTTGCGCGGCGCAACATCGATGCCGTCGACCCGGCCGGGTTCGACGCCATCATTACGAACACGGCAGGCTGTGGCTCGACGCTCAAGGAGTATCACGAACTGCTGGAGCACGACCCCGCCTACGCCTGCAAGGCCCGCGCCTTCGTCGCCAAAATGCGCGACATCAGCGAATTTCTTGCGTCCGTCGAACTCAATCCCGACCTGGCCGAAACGCCGGCAACCGTAACCTATCAGGACTCCTGCCACCTCGCGCACGGTCAGCGCATCCGATCCGCTCCCCGCAAGCTCCTTTCCGCCGTTCCCGGACTTAAACTCCGCGAGATGGCCCTCTCCGATCTCTGCTGCGGCAGCGCCGGCATCTACAACGTCGTCCAGAACGAGATGGCGATGCAGATCCTCGGTAAGAAGATGATGCATGTGAACGCCACGGAAGCCGAATGGATCGTCACGGCCAACCCCGGGTGCATGCTGCAACTGGAAGCCGGCGTGAGACGCCACGGCCGGGGCCAGCGTGTACTGCACGTCATCGAAGTGCTCGACCTCGCATACACCAAAACGAAAACGCGACACACCACGACCTGACGAAGCGTCCAAGAGTTGAGGCCGCGGCTTCGTGCAAACAGAAAACGCCAGGGCCGCGGTCGACCTCACGGCGTGCGACCGCGAGCCGATACACATCCCTGACGCGATTCAACCGCATGGCGCACTACTTGTTCTCGATGCGCACACGCGGCAGCTCGTGCGCGCAAGCGCAAACGCGGAAGCGCTTCTCGGCCTTCCGCCCGAACGCGCTCTTCGGGACGCCGCTCCGCTCCTCAGCCGGGTCGGCTTGCCACCCGCTCACCTGTGCGTGTGGGAGTTGCCCACCGGCCGGTTCGATGTGGTCGGGCATGCGCACGCCGGCCACATCATCATCGAATACGAACCCGCTGAGCCGAACGAAGATCAGCCGGCCCAGGAGTTCGATGCCCTCGTCCGCGGCTTCGTCGCTCATCTCGAGCTCGGAGGGACCATCGAAGAGCTCGCCGCGCTTGCAGCCCGCGAGGTGCGGCGGGTCATCGACTTCGATCGCGTTCTGGTTTACCGCTTCGACAAGAACTGGAACGGGACGGTCATCGCGAGCGACGGAAATGGCAGGCTGCCCTCTTACCTTGGCTTCCGCTTCCCTGCCTCCGACATCCCCGCCCAGGCGCGGGAACTCTATCGCCTGAATCGCCTGCGCATGATTCCCGACGCCACGTACAAACCGGTCCCCCTCACACCGCACCCCGCCGAGCCCCTCGACCTCACCTACGCGAACCTTCGCAGCGTCTCGCCGATCCACGTCGAGTACATGCGCAACATGGGCACGGCGGCATCGATGTCGTTCTCCGTCATTCAGCAGGGACAACTATGGGGCCTCATCTCCTGCCACCACGCCGAGCCGAAGGGCGCGCCCTACCGCCAGCGCGCCGCCTGCGACTTGATCGCGCGCGTCTTCGCGCTTCAGTCCGCCGCGCTGGAGGAAGCGGAGCAGGCACGGCATCGCCTGCTCTGCGCATCGCGGCAAACGCGCCTCCTGGCACTGATGGCGGAGGAGGAAAACTTCACTGACGGCCTCCGTAAGGACCCCGGCGAGTTGCTCGCTTTCGCCGACGCCGAAGGAGCGGCCATCATCGTCAGCGACGAGGTGGCGCTGGTGGGCCGGACTCCCCCGGAGCCCGACGTTCGCGCGCTCGCGCAGCGGGTGATGCAGACGCGCCACGAAGTCTTCTGGACCGAGGGATTGCAGCAACTGTGGCCGGAAGCCGCGGCGTACCAGGAAGCGGCCAGCGGCTTACTCGCCATCACCGTTTCCAAGCTCCACAACAGCGTCATCCTCTGGTTCCGGCCCGAGTTCGTGACCACGATTGAATGGGGCGGCGCTCCCGAAAAGGACGGCGCTCCCGACCGGCTCCATCCCCGCCGCTCCTTCGAAGCCTGGCGGGAGTTGGTGCGGGGGTGTTCCAAGCCCTGGCGGCCGGCGGAGATTCAAGCGGCCGCAGAACTCCGAAACGCGATCGTCGGCGTGGTACTCCGGCGCGCCGAGGAGACCGCCCAGCTGAGCGAACAACTCCAGCGCACCAACCAGGAACTCGAGTCCTTCTCCTACTCCGTTTCCCACGACCTTCGCGCCCCATTCCGCCACATCGTCGGGTACGGCCAGTTGCTGAGAGAAGACGAAAGCCACCAGCTCACAGACCGCGGCCGCCGCTACCTGGATGTCATCATCCAATCCGCCACCTACGCGGGAACGCTCGTCGACAACCTGCTCAACTTCTCCCGCATCGGCCGCGCCTCGCTCCACCCGATGGACACCGATATGCGAGTGCTGTTCGCGGAGGTGATCGAAGAGTTGCGATATGAGACGGGCTCTCGCGATGTCCGCTGGCAGCTCGGCGAGCTGCCGACCGCGCACGCAGACCGCGAGCTGATGCGCCTGGTGGTCCGCAACCTGCTTTCGAACGCCCTCAAGTACACGCGCTCTCGAAGCATCGCCTGCATCGATGTCAACGGCCAGGTGGAGGGCAACGAAACTCTCTATTCCGTTCGCGACAACGGAGTCGGCTTCGACATGAAGTATGCCGACAAGCTCTTCGGCGTCTTTCAACGCCTGCATCGGTTGGAGGACTTCGAGGGCACAGGAATCGGCCTTGCCAATGTACGCCGGATCGTCAGCCGCCACGGAGGCCGCACCTGGGCCGAAGGGCAGGTCGACGCCGGCGCCACCTTCTACTTCACCTTGCCCCGCCCGGAGGAGGTTTAACGATTGCTGAAGCCTATCCTGCTGGTTGAAGACAACCCGCACGATCTCGAACTGACGCTCGTCGCGTTCGAACGCAGCCGCCTTGCAAATGAGGTGATCGTCGTTCGAGACGGCGTCGAAGCGCTCGACTACCTGCAGCGGAAAGGGACGTTCGCCGACCGCCAGCCCGGGAACCCCTGCTTTGTCCTTCTCGACCTCAAGCTCCCGCGACTCGATGGACTGCAGGTGCTCGAGACCATCCGCACCGATGAAGCTCTCCGCAACATGCCGGTGGTGATGCTCACCTCGTCGCGCGAAGAGCGCGACCTGCTGCGCAGCTACCAGCTCGGCGTCAACGCATACGTGGTCAAGCCGGTCGCGTTTGAGGACTTCCTCGCCGCCGTCCAGGAGGTGGGCGGATTTTGGGCCGTCCTGAACGAGCCGCCGCCCGGCAGCATGCGTCTGGTCCGTGGAAAAGAAATGAGCTTCATTGAGTCCTACGATGAAAGCGTACGCAAAACAGGAAATTGAGACGCTGCTGCTCGAGGACAGCGACCTCGACGCCGAGCTCACGCTCGCCCGCCTGGAGCGCGCCGGCCTGCCCCTGCGTGTGCGCCGGGTGCTGACCCGCGCCGACTACATGCAGGCGCTCCGCGACAAGCGTTATGACCTGATCCTGGCGGACTTCAACCTGCCCGACTTCGACGGTATCGACGCCCTCGACATGGCGCGACGTCTCTCGCCGAACACTCCGTTCATCCTTGTGTCCGGGATGCTCGGTGAAGAACTCGCGGTTGAAAGCCTCAAGCGAGGCGCTACCGACTACGTTCTGAAACAGCGCCTCGACCGGCTGCCCTTAGCCGTCGAACGCGCGCTCTCCGAACGCTGGGTGGAATCGCGCCTGGAAGAGTCGGAGCTTCGCTACAGCGCCTTGCTTGAGGCGATTCGCGACTTCGCCATCGTCTCCATGGATGCCGGCGGCCTTCTCACAACCTGGAATTCCGGCGCCGAACGGCTCTTCGGCTATGCGGAAGCGGAGATCGTCGGGTCGCCGGCCTCCATCATCTTCGCCGAGGAGGACATCCAGGCGGGCGTTCCCGAAGCCGAACGCAGCAACGCCCTGGCAACCGGCACCGCGCTCGACGAGCGGTGGCATCGGCGCAAGGACAGCTCGCTGTTCTGGGCCTCCGGCGCGCTGACGCCGATTCGCAGCCCGGCCGGCAAGCTCACGGGCTTCGTCAAGGTCCTGCGGGATTGCACCGACGCCCGGCGGGCCGAGGAAGAGCGGCTGGAACTGCTGCGCCGCGAGAAGGAGGCTCGCCAGGAAGCCGAGCGCCGCGCCGAGGAGGTCTCCCGCGCCAACTCCGAACTGCAGCAGTTCGCCTTCGCCGTCAGCCACGATCTGCAGGAGCCGCTGCGAATGGTCTCCACCTACACGCAGCTGGTCGAGCGCCGCGTCGCGCCCCAACTCGAAGCGGAAGCGTCGCAGTGGCTCAAGTACATCGTGGACGGCGCACGCCGCATGCAACAGCTCCTCGAAGGGCTGCGCGAATACCTGGACGTAGGGCGCGACCTCGTCGAGGAGCCTCAGTTGGTCGATTCAACCGCCGCCTTGAACACGGCCCTCGACAACCTTCGGCAGGCCATTGAGGAGAATAGCGCCCGGGTCACCCGCGAAGCGCTGCCCAAGGTGCCCTGCCGCGAAATCCACCTCGTGCAACTGTTCCAGAATCTCGTCGGCAACGCCATCAAGTACCATTCCCCGGACCAGCCGCCCTGCATTCACGTCTCCGCCCAGCGACGCGGCCCGTACTGGGAATTCTCCGTTCGGGATAACGGCATCGGCGTCGACCCGCAATACGCCCGCCTCATCTTCGGCATGTTCAAACGACTCCATGGCCGCGACACCCCGGGCGCCGGCATCGGTCTCGCCATCTGCGAGAAGGTGGTGAAGCGCTACGGCGGTCGCATCTGGGTCGAGTCCAAACGAGGCCAGGGCTCCACGTTCCACTTCACCCTTCCCGCTCCGTAGTCGGCTGTACCCATTTCACCGGCTTGGCAAGTCTACAATAGATAGTTCAAGCTCTCGCGGAAGGTATACCAGTTTGTTTACGAAGTCGTTCCTATTGGCGATCTCTTTGTTCGCCGCGGCCTCCCTCGCCTCCGGGCAGGGCCCCGTTTCTCCCAACCCGCTGAAGGTTTCCTGGATGCGCTACCTGCCCGGCAATAACGCCGATGCGGCGCGCGTTGTCCGGGTGGCCCCCGACGGAACCATTTGGGTCGCCGGGTCGACCACCTCAGTCTTCGACTTCTTCGGCCCCAACGACCCCTACCAGAACAAGAACAACGGCGGCGCCGACGTCTTCCTTGCGCAGTACCGGTTGAACGGCGACGGCGGCGCCACCCTGTTGTTCTGGACCTGGCTCGGCGGAACCGGGAACGAGGATGTCGTCGCGATGGAACTCGATGGCCAAGGCCGGATCTACCTCGCCGGCAACACGGATTCCTCCGACTTTCCCCGCGCCGGCAATACCTTCCAGACCGGCAGCGGCGGATCGTTCGATGCCTGGGTGGCCGTCTTCGACACCAACCAGTCCGGCGCTGCCTCGCTGTTCTTCACTTCGTACTATGGCGGCACCGCCGCCGAGACCGTGCGCGCCATGGCGGTCGGGCCCGATGGCGTGATGTACGTCGGCGGCCAGACGGTCTCCCAGGAACTCCCCAGTGTCAGCGGCAACCTCCAAGGCAGCAACCGCGGCGGCCAGGACTGCTTCTTTATCCGCGTCAACCCGTATTCGACGTCGCCGCTCACGTACGCCTCCTTCCTGGGCGGCGTGTCCACGGACGCGATCACCGGCATGGCGCTGGCCGCCGATGGCCGCCTCTGGCTCTCCGGTTGGACCAACTCCGGGGACTTCCCCATCACCGACGGCGCCCAGCAGGGCGGCAAGGCGGGCGGCACGGATGCCTTCGTCGCGCTGCTCGACTTCACCCGCTCCGGTCTGGACGTGCTTCGCTATGGGACGTTTTGGGGCGGCAACGGCAGCGACATCGCCCTCACCCTGCGCCCGGATAGCCTGGGCAATCTGTGGATCGCCGGCTATACGCAGTCGCAGGATCTGCCGCTGACCGACACTGCCGCGAAGCGCAGCCTCGGCTGGACCACTGACGCCTTCCTGATGCGCGTGGAGACGCGTCTTTCGCCCTCGCAAGCCATCACCTACTCCTCGTACTTCGGCGGCTCCGGCATCGAGATCCCGTACGCCATCGCGCCCCTCGCCGACGGCCGCGTCGCCCTCACCGGCTACGTCATGCCCGGGGGCCTCGAAGCCACGCCCGGCGCACTTCAGGGGCTCCCGTCCTCGGAATGGGCCGAAGGCTTCCTCGCTGTGATCGACCCCGCGGTCGCCGGCGGCATCGCCGACGCCACGTATCTCGGCGGAGAGTACACCGACGTCATCTATGGGTTGGATACGGACGCTTCAGGTGCGCTGTATATCGCCGGCCTGACGTACTCGACCCTGCTCCCCAGCACCGACGGATCGACGAAGGGGACACCGGCGGGCTTCTCGACCGCCTTCGCGGCGAAGCTCGCTCGCTGACAACGCCGCGCGAGCACACCTTACCGGCCATCACATGCACCCCTACAAGAAACCGGCGGAGCGGCACGCGCTTGGGTAACAGGTGCGCGCAGGCGTCAGCGCGATCCGTCGCCAGTCGAATCGGACCGCAATAAAGCCTCGACCGCTGCCTTCAAGGCAGGGATCCCCACCTCGACGATCGCCCACACCGCCTCGACATCTACGCCCATGTAGTCATGGATGAGGACGTCACGTAAACCGCAGATGCGGCGCCACGGAATCTCCGGAGACCTTTCTCGCACGGCAGGAGATAAACGCTTGCTCGCCTCGCCGATAATCTCCAGTTGACGAATGATGGCGTCTTGCCAGTGTGATCCGCTTAGGAACTCATCTTTCCCGACGGCGGCGTACTATTCTATCCTGGCAATCGCATCGCTCAGGTGCTTGAGGTACGCTCGGTCGTCCCTCAAATCGTCACCGCCTCCTCGCGGACGGTATCGCGAAAATATGGACTAAGGGAGCGCTCGGTGGCCACGTCGACGCGCCGCCCGAACACGTCCTGCAGATCCTGCTTAATCGCGACTAAGTCCAAAAGGCTGCGACCGGGCTTGAGCTCGACCAACAAGTCCAGGTCGCTGTTCGCGGTATTGTCACCACGGGCAAACGAGCCGAACACGCGAACGTGAGTGGCTCCGTGCTGCTCTGCCACCTCCCGGATGGTTTCCGGATCTAGACCTGCCGTCAGGAGGCGCTCGCAGATCGGTACCATGCCCCGAGTATAGCGTTGGGCGGTGCAGTGGCGGCACCTTCCCATGCCTTGCGCCGGACGTAAAGACACTCGATCTTTACACTGAGGTTGGGGCATGAGTTCGTTGATCAACGTGCGGCTCGATTCCGAACGGTTCCGCAAGGCGCGAGTGCTTCGGGAGTGCGGTATAACGCTGTCCGACCTGCTGAGGGAGGCGATTGACGAGCGATTCCTCAGTCTCCGCTCCGAACGCACGGCCGACGCCCAGATGATGATTGCAGGGATATTTGAACCGTACCCCGACCCAGTTGACTTGCCTTCTCGCGACGATGATGTCCACGACCGGCGAGCGCCTCGGAGTGCGATTCTGCACAAGCTCAGCCCTGCCAAGTGATCCTGATTGATACCACTCCGCTTGTAGCGCGGCCGAATGGCACAGCAATTCCTGGCGGTGAAGTGAACGTAGTGGCGCGTTTGCAATGGCGGAGAGAGAGGGATTCGGAAACAAGACGGTCCTTTAGGATCTGCAAGTTGCAGAGGGCACATTGCAACGAATGCAACAGATGCAAGGAACGCAATAGACCATTGCACGCTATTGCATGCGACTGTGAGGCAGCATACACTCCGGGGTGAGGTTTCCCTGAAGTATGGGGGCTGGGGGAGGCTGACGCCACGGGTTCTCGCGCTTCACAAGGGTTAACCGCCGAGATTCCTAGTTCTCAAGCCCCCGATGGGAGTTGCACCCACGACCTTCTGATCTCCTGGTACGCATACAAGTCAGACGCACTAGCTGCTGTGCTACGGAGGCGTTGTGCGGGAAGACCGACGGGAGATTAATAAAGGTAGCTGCTCGTGCGTGCCTTGAGCGGAACACGGTAGCCATCACAGAATCCCTGTGCCGTTCCTGACATGTACTGCTTGACCGTCCCCTCTGCCAGGCGCTCCGCCTGACCCTCCGTCATCGGCGTCGCGCTCGGCTCCCCGATTCCCAGAAGGTGGGGCCTCATGTCAAGCGGCTTACCACTGCGCATTATCCTCACGGTCTGCGCGAGGATGGGTTGGGGAGTTGCGGACCTTTCAAGGCTCATGCTTGAATGCATCACATACTCCTTTGCCTTCTTTGTGAGATTATCCTGCTCTGCGAAGTATGCGGGGGTGTGAGGTAATAAAAGTGTGTGACCTATCTCATGGGCGCCATTTCTGTAAAGGATGTATGGTGACAATCGTGTATCTATGGATATCTCCATTGCGTCTTCCCTGTCCGGAGTGTAAATGCTTTGTGCAAAGTTTCTTATCCCGTGTTTGATTCTTATGCCCGTCTCACCGCTGCGAGTGGTGGGATCATAATTCACCTCGACAAAGTGCTTCTGTGTTGGGGTGTCCCAGTATCGGAGCGCTTCCCTGATGGCCTCCATCTTCTCCGGTGCGATCCCTGTAGGATCGATGTACGCCTTTATCGGTCCTGGTGGATGCCAATGTTCAACAATCGGGTAGTTGCCGCCAAATTTTCCTTTGTATCGAATCATATCGAGGAGACTAAATGATTTTGTTTCATCTGGTGTGAATAGGTATGTAGATGGATCTATGCTTCCTACTTGCAATTGAGCGTTTTCCAGAAACCGTACCTTCAACTCAGGATCCGACAGTACTGGCAGTACGCGGTATTCTTGTCCTGAGGTGCTGTTTACTGTTGCTTTCCAGGGGACGTAGTCATTATGAATGAGTTCGAGTGTGAGCTTGTCGGTTTTTCCCCCAGGGATGTTCGTGAGGATATTGTTGTTGGTTGCCTTGAACCACTGGTCCTGTCCGTTCGGGTTGGTGATCTTTCCGCTGAATATAACCTCCTTGCCGTCGGTGGGTTCCACGGTTGCGGTGTAGTAGTTGTCGTGTTCGACGACAGGCAGGCTGGCTGCTGCGCTCTCGATGCCTCCCTGAGCGATGCGCAGCGATTTGATGCCGGTTGTCATCTGGGGCACTTCGATCGCCACCTGTTCCAGTCCTACGAGGTAGGGGCTGGTTGCAGCCCCCAGGACCTTTACCGGGTTGCCGTCGATCGATGCGCTGACGTTGGGGATGGGTATGGCCTCACCTGGCGGCGCTCCTGTTGTAGGTGTCTTCGGTAATGAGAATCCGGTTCCGTAGACAATCAGGATGTTGCCCGGCCTTGCGGGGACGCTGTCATACTGCCCCAGCCCGATGAGCTTGTAGTCCGGATGACGCTGTACCGCGGCAAGCAAGGTGTTGCTTGCTCTGTACATGAAGATGCTCGGCGCCATCTGCTCGACGCTGGTTTGCGCCATCGTGCTGCCGCCTGCGTGCGAGACGCTTACGGTGGCAGGCCCTGGCGGCATGGTGCACGGGACCTGGAAGTTGATCTGCGAGGTGCTGACGAAGTGCAACGGCGTGCGCTGGCCGTTGAGTCGGACGACCACACCATCCAGTGTGTCTGGAAACGGCGCCTGGGCCTCGACAGTCTTCGAGGCAAGTCCCTCGCCGTAAATGCTTCCCCAGCCGCAAGGTGCGATCTTGTCCGTTGCTACAGCGGCGCTCCCGATCTCCCTAATTCGTGGTGGTTCAGCTCCGGACACACCTGAGGTTGGCAGCAGTACTATCAGTGACAGTCCGGCCGCGACCTTGCCAGACCGGAAGATCGTCGTGAGCATGCTGTGCCCCTGATTGTACACAAACTACTCCCTGGACTTCTTTCCTCGCTACCGCGTTTGCGAGCGTTTTTCTGACTAACATCACGTCTGTCTATTTCCGTGATCGCTTCATCGATCGCTTGCGCCATTTTTCGCGCCTTCACAGCCTCAGGAGCTAATCGGGCGTGACGGGAAACAGGAGAAGCCCTCAGGGAGAGGAATCGTTGCGGCTATCGCACGCGGGGGCACCGGCGATTTCTCCAGTCTTTTTTACGGTCTGGAGTGGCGGAGAGAGAGGGATTCGAACCCTCGATAGAGTTACCCCTATACACGCTTTCCAAGCGTGCGCCTTCAACCACTCGGCCATCTCTCCGGGGTGTGCTGGGCTACCAACTCAGTTTAACATTCCCGTTCACTTCGACGTCACCGTGATGGTGTTCGCGCCCCGCAGCCGGTTCGTCAACAGGTAATCCCAAACGCGCAGCAGAGCCTTGCTTTCGGGCACGAGCCTGGCGCCCTTGAACGGGTGGTCCGCGTCTCGATCCTCGTTGCGAGCACAAGCGTATCTCGCACGGCCGCCGCCCGCTCTCCAGCCGCGCCGCCATCGTTGCGTAGTGCACTGTGTTGCGGAGGATCATCGCTCGCACCGTCCCCCGACCCGTTCGCGTTCCCTGCGGCGCTGCGTTCCCCTTCGCCGTGTCATCGGGGTCCTGCACCACGTGCAAGGTGAACTCTCATTCCACCGGAGGCTCCACCAGCCGGTACGACGCAAAGCCGTTCCGCCCGACAGCGGCGACGCGAGGTCCCTCGGCTCGCCAATCCTCGGTCCTGCGTCACCGTCCCGCCGAGCCGATCGGCACACAAGAAGTGGAAGCGGGCCGCTCAGGGAGATTCTACTTCTCGTGATGCAGGACCTCGTTGATCTGGTCTAAGGTTCATCGGCTTGTCTTGCTTGCCCGTCCGCCGGTGTTCGTAAAGAGTACGGGTCCCACGCACCCCTGGAGCACGTGGTCTGGCCACCTAATGCGGCAATTTGCATACCGTCTCGCTGCAATGCTCGCGCAGTTCCGGGGTGATTGCTGCAAGCGCAATAGCTTTTTTCTTGACAGCCCCCCTCTTTTGGTGTAAAAGGTTCCCAGGTGAGCGTTATGCCATTGCTAGACGCGTAGCAGCCACTGTGCTCTTCGTCTCCCTTACAGCCGGGGCTACCCTGCTCGCGTGCAATCAGGGTGCCGAGAACTACTGGAGACTCGATACCCATTACTGCTATTTCTCCAACTGCGGCGGCCAGTGGGATATGTGTGAATACGACACGTGTTATTCCCCCGGATGCGGCTCAGGGTGGATTAGCTTCTGCGTCTACGATTATTACTGTGGTTGGTACCACGGTTGCTGGAACGATATCTGTGCCTAAGTGGTGTTTATGACCAGTAGTATCAAGATTCTGACGATTGCCGGATCTGTTTTCGTAGTGGGCCTTGCCACTATCACACTGACCAAGAGAATATACTCTCAAGTCGTGGCACCGGTTGAGTTTACTGTGGAGTTGCGGACAGACCAGTATCGTCATCCGACGGGAGAGCTGGTTCGAACCGAGCGAAGTCTGCGAGGCTTTCGCAGCGACGGCTCCGAGGTTGAGAAGAGGAACGTGCCCGCTCCTACTGGCCAAGAGGTGGAACAGCGATCAATCACGGACATTCGCGCTGGTAAGCGCACCGTGGTCGATGGCCTCACGGAGTCGACCACCACGTATATACTTCGTTCGGGTGAGACGGAAGCAAGAAAGCGACGAGATGTTTCGTGCTTAGTCGAAGGACAGCCGCGGAAACAGATTCTAGGATTCGATGTTATCTTCGTGGAGAAGGTGCTGCCTGGGCCGCCCGGTGAACGGCGTAAGTCTGAGAGCTGGCGTGCTCCTGCCTTGAACTGCTTTCCTCTTGAGGATAAGTTACTCATCGGCCCCGCGACAGGCCCGCTCGCTGTCGTGAACGCCCAACAGGTGACGCGCGTTGAGATGGGCCCTCCGGCACCGTCGTATTTCGATGTGCCTGCCGGTTTCGCGGAACGGTCGCCTTCAGCCGTTCTGCAGGAGTTCGATCGACGTTATGCGGGGCAATCCGAACCGATTCCATGTGCTAATTGCCGGTCCATGAAGGAGCCCGACACCGCCTACCAGAAACAGCGATAAGAGGGTTTGGGGGTAGCGACGGGGGAAAGTCCGACAACACTCTGGCGCCACTGACACGCAACATTCAACATGCCCGTTCACTTCGACGTCACTGTGATGCTGTTCGCGCCCCGCAGGCGGTTCGTCAACAGGTAATCCCGCACACGCAGCAGGGCCTCATTCTCCAGCGCCACCTTCGGCTCCTTGCAGAAGCGCTCGGGGGTATCCACACCCGCCGCCAGTGCAATTGTGTTCCGCAATGCCGCTGCCCCGCCACGCTCGCTCTCCAGCCACGCCGCCAGCGCCGCGTCCTGCAGCGCGTTCCGGCGGATCATCCCTCGCACCGTACCCGATCCGTTCCCCGCCGAAACAGCCCCATTCCCCGGCGGAGCCCCCGCGCACAGATACGACCGGAACACATTCACCGCGCTCGCCGACCCCTGCCCACCCACCGCCGGCAAGCTCGCCCGGTACGGCCGGTCCGCCGGATAAATGTGCGCTTGCACCCGGATCTCCAGCGGATAGATGATCCACCGGTCACCCGTCCATAACTGCACCTCCAGCCGGAACCGCCCCACCGCCGCATCCGGCGGCACCAACACATCCAGCCAAAAGGTCTGCACCTTCTGGTTCGGAATCGGCCGCTCCGAGTCCACCACCTTCCCCGTGTACGGCAGCGGCACCGGCTCCAGCTTGTCCGGCATCCACGCCTCCCCGGCCTTCGCGTAAATCTCCCGATACAAGGAGGCCTTCACCGTGTTGTCCGGGTTTTGCGCCACGTGTAGCGTGAAGTCCTTGTCCGGCGGATGCTCCACCACCAGGCGGTACGAAGCGAACCCGCCGCGCCCGACCGCCGGCGATAGGATCTCCCGCGGCTCCGATCCCCGATCCGCCGGCACCGTCTCCCCAAACGGGTCCACCCGAGAGAACTCGGACCGGACGGCGAGCGACTGCGCGGCGACCGGCGCCGCCGCGCAGAGCAGATAAAGCAATCCCCGTTTCACGCCAAGTCGTATTTCTCCTGATGCAGCGCGGGATCGCCGATCACGATCACCGGCCGCCCCAGGATGCCTTCCAACTCCTCGAGATACTGGTTGCCCGTAGACTTCAACAGCTTTGCCACCTCCGGGTGTACCCGAAGCATGCAATCCTTCTGGTCTTCCACCGCGCGCACGATCTTCTGCGCCTCCTGCAGAATCTCGCCCACCACGGTCTGCACGCTCTTCACGTAGCCGGCGCCCTCGCAGTACGGGCAGGGCGAGCACAAGGTCCGTTCCAGGCTCTGCTTCACCCGCTTGCGCGTGATCGCTACCAGCCCGAAATCGTTAAACTGCAGAATCTTGTACGGCGCGCGGTCTGCCCGCATCGCCTCCTCGAGAGCCTGCATCACCTTCTGCCGGTTCTTACGCTCGTCCATGTCGATGAAGTCGACGACGATGATCCCTCCCAGGTCCCGCAGCCGGATCTGCCGCACAATCTCCTTCACCGCCTCTGTGTTGGTCTTGACGATCGTATCCTCGAGCCGGTTCGACTTTCCGACGAACTTGCCCGTGTTGACGTCGATCGCGACCAGCGCCTCGGTCTGGTTGATGACGATGTAGCCGCCCGACTTCAGCCAGACCTTCGGCCGCAGCGCCTTCTCCAACTCCGCGGTCACATTGAACGCGTCGAAGATCGGAGCCGACCGCGTATAGAGCTTGATGCGGCCCACCAGGTTCGGCTGGAATCGCTGGGCGAACCGCAGCACGCTCTCGTAGATCTCCTCGCTGTCGGTCCAGACGGATTTGAATTCGTCGCTCGCCTGATCGCGCAGAATGCGCTGCACGATTTCGAGATCGTGATAGATGAGTGCCGGCGCCGGCCGCGCTTCCGCCTTCTGGCGAATGTCCAGCCACAGGTTGAACAGGTACTGCATGTCGTTGGCGAGGTCCTGTTCAGACTTCCCTTCCCCCGCCGTGCGCATGATGAAGCCCCCGGGCATACCCGCGCGATGCGTCTGCAGGATGCGCTTCAGCCGCAGCCGTTCCTCATCGCTGCCGATCTTGCGGGACACACCGAGGTGTTCCACCGTGGGCATATAAACCACGTACCGCCCCGGCAGGGCGATGTGGGAAGTGATACGGGCGCCCTTCTGGCCCAGCGGCTCCTTGGCGATTTGAACGAGAATCTCCTGCCCTTCCTTGAGCAGTTCCGTGATGGAAGGCTGCGCCGAGCGGTCTCCGCGCTCGGGCCGTGGCGCGGTCTTGGCCGGTGGCGCGCCGGCCTCCGTGCGCAACTCCGCGCGCGGCGCGGGCGCCGTCAGTTCCGCGCCCGGTGCGGCGGGAGCGGGAAATCCGCCGCGGCCTCTGCGGCGCATGCGTCGTCCGCCGCCTCCCCCGCCGCTGCCGCGATGCGGATAGCGGCCGCCCTGCTCGCGCAATGTCGCCGTCAGGCTCTGTGGCATCCGCGCCGGCTCCGGCGCTTCCAGGTCCGTTTCGGCGGCCTCCACCGGTGCTTCGTCCTCCAGCGGCTCCACTACCGCCGCCTCATCGGCGTCGGCCTCGGCGTCGGCCTCCCCGTCGATATCGACGTCCGGCTCACCCTCGGCCACCACCACCTCTTCGTCCGCGGCCGCGGCAGCGATCTCCTCGTCCGGATCGGCCGACGCCGCCAGCGCCTTCTCGTGAATCGCCTCACGCAGCAGTTCGGCTGCCTGAGCGATCTCATCCTCGTCTTCGTCGTCTTCGTCGACCGCCTCTTCCGGCTCAACAGGCTCGTCCGCCTCTGCGGCCTCGTTTGCCGGTTCGCCGGCCTCCGCCACTTCCTCCGGCGCCTCAGCGAGCGAGGACCGCCGCTCCTCCTCCGCCTCCACCTGTTCCAGGATGTGAGTGGAAAGGTCGTCGTCTAAGGCCTCGTCGACTTTGGTCTCAGCGGCGGGGAACTCGTTGACGTCTGCATCGGCCTCCTCATGAGCCTCGACAGAGTCATGATCCTCCGCCGCATCCTCGTCGCGGCGGTACTTGGCGAGGGACTCGCCGGGGAGGACCATGAAGTCGTCGTCGCTGACGGCGGCCGGCTCAGCCGCCGATTCCTCGGTGGGCTCTGCTCCCGGGCTGGCATACTTCGCCTCCGGGAACCCGCGGCCGCGGCCCCGGCGCCGGCGTCCCCGCCGTCCGCCACGCCGGTCGCCCCGGTCATCGTCGGTGCGCTCGTTCGGAGACGCCGGGCCTGCCTGCGCCGGCGGCCGCTCGCCGACCATGCCCGGAATCGTCTCCGATCCGCTGGTGATGCTCAGCGGCATGGCCGAAGGCGGCGCTTCGCGCTCCGGCCGCTCCCGCTCACCGCGCTCTCGCGAGTCTCCGCGTTCGCGACCCTCCGGGCGCTCGCCGCGTCCGCGCGTGTCGATCCTGTCCCCGCGCTCCCGCGCGTCAGGCCTGTCGCTGCGCTCCCGGGCATCAGTCCTCTCCCCGCGCTCCCGGGCGTCGGGCCTCTCCCCGCGCTCGCGCCCCTCTATCCTCTCCCCGCGCTCGCGCGCGTCGGGCCGCTCGCCCCGCTCCCCCCGTTCGCCGCGGTCCCGCCGCCCGCCCCGGTCCTCCGGGAGCGCGTCGTACTCTTCGTTTTCGTCGAAGAAGTCGGAGACATACAGAAACGTGTCCCGCTCCAGGCCGAGGTCGACAAACGCCGACTGCATACCGGGAAGCACGCGGGTGACGCGGCCTTTATGGATACTGCCCGCCAGAGAGTACTCGTTGGCGCGCTGGAAGAAGACTTCCACCAGTTGGTCGTCTTCGAGAATCGCCACCTTCGTCTCGTGGCGATTCGAGGAAATCACTAGCTCTTTGCTCATTCAACACTCCACGGCGGCTGCCGGGAGGTCATCCCTGACCTTGAGAGGAGGGCGTTGCGTTCTGTCGCGCTCGAGGCCGAGCGTCTTACCCGGCCTGCTTCGCGAGTTCCGTTTAAAAACCGTTGGGGGCCGCCAGTCGCGGACGGAGCGATTCTCGGAAACGCCCGCTCGACAGCCCGGAAGGCCTGCTCCTGGTACAGCGCGTTCGCGGCGCCGCCCGCTGCCTTCCCTTTTACACCTCTACAGAACCTGGGCCAAACTCTCGCAATCCTGGCGAAAACCCGATTGCCGCTAGTTCACAAATCTTCGGAGCCGGACATTATTCACCAGCCCCAGCATCATGAAAAACGAGATGGTGCTCGAACCTCCGGCACTCATCAAAGGCAGCGGAATGCCGGTTACCGGCATCCTGCCCACCACCATCGCCACGTTCACGAACACGTGGAACAACAGCAGCGCCGCCACGCCCATGCAAATGTAGATCCCGGCCCGGTCAGGGGCCATTTGGGCGTTTTGGACAATTTGCATCAACAGCACAAAGTATAAACCTAACGCAACCACTACGCCTACAAACCCGTGCTCCTCGCCGAACGCCGAGAAGATGAAGTCGGTGTGCGGAACCGGGATGAACTGCAGCTGTGTCTGCGTGCCCCGCGTCACGCCCTTGCCCCACATTCCCCCGGCGCCCACCGCAATCCTCGACTGAATCACCTGATAGCCCGACTGCAGCGGATCGCCTTCCGGATCGAGGAACGAGACCAGCCGCGCCTTCTGGTAGTCCTTCAGGTAGAAGTTCCACGCCAGCGGCAGCATCAGCACAAACACCAGCCCAATCGCCGCCGCGTACTGCCAACGGATCCCGCCTAGAAATACCCCGATGGCCAGGATCGGAAGGTAGCACAGCGAAGTGCCGAGGTCCGGCTGCTTCATCACCAACGCCATCGGTACGCCCACCATCGCGCCGAGCTTGGCGAAGTCGACCATCTCGAGCCGCTCCGTCTTCAGCTCGCTCATGTAACGCGCCACGAACAGCACCAGAGCCAGCTTGACGAACTCCGAGGGCTGTAAGTGGAAGCCGCCTACCAGGGGGATCCAGCGCTTCGAGCCGAACACCGTCGCTCCGAGCACGGCCGTCACGATCAACAGCAGCACGCACACCGCGTAGAAGATGGGCACGTGTTCCATCAGCCAGTGATAGTCGAACTTCGTCACCGCCCACATCACCATCATCCCCACCGTCACGTAGAGCATTTGCTTCCACCACGCGTCGGCCCACTTGGTGGCATACGTCGCACTGTAGATCTGCAAAATGCCCAGCCCGCAGATGGCGAGCGTAATCGCCAGCAGCGTCCAATCCAGGTCTCGAACCGAGCGATAGACCGCCATGGCTACCTCAGAATCACCTGGGAGAGCATCTGATCCGGCATCTCGCGGCGCGCCTTCTTGTCCAGATACGCCTTGATCACATCACGCACGATCGGCGCCGCCAGGTTGCCGTGTTCACCGTTCTCAAACAGCGCCACCACCACGATCTCCGGGCTCTGCTTCGGAGCGAATCCCACAAACCACGCGTTGTCCTTCATCGTGTGGCTCTTCTGGCTCTTCAGAAAATCGTTCGAGGCCAGCTGCGCCGTGCCCGTCTTCCCCGCCACCTCAATGCCCGGAATCCGTGCCCGCACGCCCGTGCCGCCGCCGTTCACCACCGCCGACATGCCGTCGATCACGCGGTTCACGTTCATAAAGTCGACGGTCATCTTGCGCGCCGGTTCGAACTTGCGCTGTTCCTTCACCAGGTGCGGCCGCGCCACGACGCCGCCCGCCGCAATCCCCCCCGTGGCTGCCGCCAGCTGCAGCGGCGTCACCGTTAGCGCACCCTGGCCGATGGCCACCGAGATCGTCTCCCCGGCGTACCATTTCTCGCGGAAATTCCTCAGCTTCCACTGGCTCGACGGCACCACGCCGCCGGCCTCGCTTGGCAGATCGACGCCCGTCGGCCGGCCCAGTCCCAGGCCCTCCGCGTATTTTGCGATGTTGTCGATGCCCAGCTTGTTGCCCACGTTGTAGAAGTACACGTCGCAGGACTGGGCGATGGCGCGGTTCAGGGACACCCGGCCGTGCCCCTTCTTTTCATGACACTTGAAGTACCGCCCGTAGAAGGTCGCGCCGCCCCCGCAACTCACCGCGAAACTCTCGTCGATCGTCCCCGTTTCCAGGCCTGCCAGCGCCATGATCGGCTTGAAGGTCGAGCCCGGCGCCAGCTGCGCCTGGATCGCCCGGTTCAGCATCGGCCGGTACGGGTTGTCCATGATCTCCCGCCAATCGGACGGACGGATGCGGCCGGCGAACCGGTTCGGATCGAACGCGGGCCGGCTGACCATCGCCAGGATCTCTCCGTTTCGCGGGTCCAGCGCCACTACCGCGCCACGCCGGTTCTCCATCGCCAGCTCCGCTACCACCTGCAGGTCCAAGTCGATGGTGAGCTGTAGATTCTTGCCGGGGATCGCTTCCTTCATGGAAAACAGCTGCCGCTGGTTTCCGCGGCTGTCCACAATAACGCGGCGCTGGCCGTCGACTCCCATGAGGGTGTCGTTGTACTGACGCTCCAGCCCGAACTTCCCGACGATGTCGCCCGGATCGAAGCGCGTGAACTCCAGGCTGTTCAACTCCGTCTCGCTGACCTCGCCCACGTACCCGATCAGGTGCGCCGCAAGCCCGCTCGTCGGATAGAGCCGCCGCTGCTCCTCAATGATCTCCATCTCCGGAAAAGCCTCGCGGTGCGACTCGACAAACGCCAACTCGGCCGGCGTGAGCGCTTCCTTGATGACGATGGGCTCGTACTTCGGACGGTTCCGGAATCGCCGCAGCCGCGCCGCCAATTCGTCGTAGTCGATGTTCAGGCCTTCCGCGATCGGTTTGAGGTGCTCTTCCTTGAGATTCTCCCGCGAGAGGAGCAGACTGAAGCTCGACTTGTTGTCGACAATCACCCGCCCGTCGCGATCGAGGATCTTGCCTCGCGGCGCCAGGATCGGCACGGACTTGATGCGGTTCTTTTCCGCCCGCTCGTTGTACAGGTCCTCGTTCTGCACCTGCAGTTCCCAGAACCCGGAGACCAGGAACAGGAAGACCGCCACCGTCGCGTATTGGAAGACGGCGACCTTACCCGCGGCAAAGTGCTTGTCCTCGCGGAACCGGCCGTGAGGGGCGGGGGTCGTTTCAGGTTGGATTGGAACCAGTGCCACGGCGGAAGACTAAGCCGTCTCTTTCAGTTTATCCAATACCGCGAACAAGGGCAGCGAAACGATGGCGTTGAGCAGCCCGAAGATTCCCGCCTGCGCGTAGTCGAAAACCACCAGCTGATTCAGGAGCGCGCGCGACATCACCCAGTACAGAAACTGGTGGAACACAAAGAAGAAAAGGCTCAGAAAAAATCGCAGGGCGAAGTTGTCGACGTCGAAGCGCAGGCTCACGGACGCGGAGAAGTAACCCACAAGGGTCTTGACGATGCCGTACATCCCGAGCGGCTGGTGTGACAGCGAGTCCTGCACCAAACCGATGGTCGCGCCGATCAGCGAGCCGGTGATCGGCTTCCGGCGCATCAGCGAAAAGTAGACCGTTACCAACAAGGGCAGGTCCAGGTACGAGAGCGCCGGAACGAACTTCGGCACGTAGACCTGGAAGAGGATGGCAGCCAGCGGAATGAGGATCAGGACAGCCGGCCGGTAGCGGAACGAGCGCGTGCGGCGAGGCGAATCGAGGAGGATGTGCTCGCTGAGGTCCGTCATGGAAGCGCTGCCCCGGACGGCTTCGGCTTCGACGCAGCCGGGGGCTGGGCCGCGCCGTCGGCCGGCGCCGTTGCCGGAGGCCGCGGACTGACAGGCTTAGCCGCGTCTGTTTGCGCGGGCGGCGTCACCGACCCGCGGCCGGACGGAGCGGTCTGCTGCGGCGTGCCGGGTGTAGCCCCCCCGGCGCCGGCCGCGCCCGGCCCGGCCCCGGCCGGACCTTGCGTAGCTCCCGCCGGCGGCGCCTTCATGTTGAAATCCGGCGGCTTCGATCCCGGCAACCCCTCGCCGAAAACGTGCTTCTGCGCCTCGCCGATTCTCTGGTACTTCTCCCGGAGCCGGTCTGCCTCGGTGTTATACCGGGGGCCCGAGGGCGCTTGTTGCGGCGCTGCGGGCGCACCCGCCTCCGGCTGCCCCGTCGTCTCCGTCACCGCGGGAGCGGGCGGCTGCAAAATCCGGAACTCGGACGAAGGCGCAACGCTTGCGTCCGGAAGCTCCTGATGGACGCCCTCCACCACCACCAGGACTTCTTCGAGCCCCGCTTGCAGCCCGCTCGGCGAGACCACAATCTCCTTCAGCCGCTTTCCCTCGCGAACCGCGCGCACCTGGCCGGCCGGCAAGCCCTTGGGGAAAATGCGGTCGTCGCCCGACGTGTACAACCACTCGCCGACCTCCACCTTCTCCTCGTTCTGCACGTGGTCGAGCATGCACGTGGACCGCCCCGCACCGCCCTTGAGCGTTCCGTGGATTCGCCCCTTCTGCGTGATCACGCCTGCCGCGAAGCCGGGATCGGTGACCAGTAGAACCTGCGAGGCCGTGGGATAGGCGTGCAGGACCATGCCTACGATGCCGTCCGGCGTGATCACCGCCATTCCGGCAACTACCCCACTTGTCGATCCCCGGTCGATGAACACGGCATTGGCGCTCGCGCCGGTGCCCGACATGATGACCCGGGCGGCAATCGTCCTCGACGGCGTGCGCTCGCGAAAAGCGGTCAGCGCGCGGACCCGGTCGGCCGTCTCGAGTTCGGTGCGCAGAAACTGGTTCTGCAGCTTGAGCTGTCCCAACTCCTCGCGCAGCCGCCGGTTCTCGTCCTGCGTATCCCGGAGGAAGAAGTAGTTCCGGAAGAATCGGACGGTGTTGCTGCGAACCGTTTCGAGCACCTGGGCCACCGGCGTCACCGCCGTCACTGCCCACACCCGGATCAGCGGCACGTCCTTGCGGCTTTTCACCTGGTAGGCGAGCAGCACCAGCTGGGCCAGGATGATGACCAGCAAGGCCGTCAGATTCCGGAACCGGCTGAGGAGAAGATCCATAACAAGCGGGTCCGCCCCGCGTTACTCGATGGCGACCTTTCGCAGCAGCTTGAAGTCGGTCAGCATCTTGCCCGTCCCCAACACCACGCTGGCCAGCGGCTCCTCCGCGATGGACACCGGAAGGCCCGTCTCCTCCCGAATGCGCTTGTCCAGGTTCTTGAGCATCGCCCCGCCGCCGGTCAGCACGATGCCGCGATCGCTGATGTCCGCGCTCAGTTCGGGCGGCGTGCGCTCGAGCGCCACACGGATGGCGTTCAGGATCGTCGCCACGCACTCCGAGAGCGCCTCGCGGATCTCCTTGTCGTCGATGGTGATCGTCTTCGGCACGCCCTCAATCAGGTTGCGTCCTTTGATCTCCATCGTCATCGGCCGGTCCAAAGGATAGGCCGAACCCAACTGAATCTTGATCTGCTCCGCCGTGCGTTCGCCGATCAGCAGGTTGTATTTCCGCTTGAGGTACTGCATGATGGCGTCGTCCATTTCATTGCCCGCGACGCGAACCGAGCGCGAGTAGACGATGCCCGAAAGGGAGATGACGGCTACGTCGGTGGTGCCACCGCCGATGTCCACCACCATGTTGCCGGAAGGCTCGGTGATGGGCAGGCCCGCGCCGATCGCCGCCACCATCGCCTGTTCCACCAGGTGTACCTCGCTGGCCTTCGCGCGGTAGGCGGAATCGATCACCGCCCGCTTTTCCACCTGCGTGATCTCGCTCGGCACACCGATGACAATGCGTGGATGCACCAGCATCTTTCTGCCGTGCGCCTTCTGAATGAAGTAATTCAGCATGCGCTCGGTCACCTTGAAGTCGGCGATCACCCCGTCCTTCATGGGGCGGATAGCGACAATGTTGCCCGGGGTGCGCCCTAACATCTCCTTCGCCTCGCGGCCCACCGCTTCCACTTCACCGGTGTTCTTGTTGATGGCAACGATCGACGGTTCGTTCACCACGATCCCCTTGCCCTTCGCGAACACCAGCGTGTTGGCGGTGCCAAGGTCAATAGCAAGGTCGGAGGAAAAAAGACTAAACAGCGAGCGGAGGTTCATCGGCGGGTCGTCACGACTCCTATAAAACTCTGGTTGTGGGTCTCAACTGAACGGTCTCCCGGCGTGCACGGAAACCGATTATGCGGGAGGTCAAAAAATGCGAAACCTCGTCCCAAGCGTAGCATAGGCAGTGCTTTCCATCAATACAAACAACGATTTACGTGCAAATCCGATTACATCACGCCGAACCGCTCGAAGGCTTCCACAGCGCCCATCCCGTTCCGGATCTCTGTGCGCAGGCGGTTTTCCGTGCTGGCCTTCTCGAGCGCCCGTTCCAGCACCTCCGCCTCGGCCTCCCGGGGTACGATCACCACGCCGTCCAGGTCCCCGAACACGATGTCCCCGGGCCGTACCGCCACGCCGCCGATGTCCAGCCGCAGCCGGAAGTCGACGACCTTTCCGCGGGCCCGCTGGTCCTGCGCGTAGCGCCCCCGCGAGAACGTCGGGAACCCCAGGGCCAGGATGCCGCGCGTATCGCGCGAGTAGCCGTCCAGCACCGCGCCAGCGGCGTCCAGTCTCGCGGCCCGCGTGGACATCAGTTCGCCCCACATCGCGTAGGAGAGCGAGCCGCCTCCCGCCACGTAGACCTCATTCGGCTTCAAGTCGTCCAGCGCTTCGAGCATTAACCCGAACGGCTTGGCGCCCAGCCGGCCCCACTCCTGCTCCGGATAATCCGCCTCGAGAACGGGCATCGCCCGCCCCGCTACCACCATCGAGGGCTCGAGCGGCTGGATGCCGGCCGGCAGAAACTGCCGCGTCAGGCCCAGGGAGTCGAGAATGTCGCCGACCACCGCCGTGAACAACCTCTCCCGCAAGAGGGTAAACAGCTCTGCGTCATCGCGCCACATGCGCCGCCTCCCGGGCGCGCAGCGCCTCCTGGCCGGCCTTCAGCGTCTCGATGATCCGGTCCACATCGAAAACCGCACCCGCCCAGGCGCCGCCGGAAACGTCCTGCAGTGCCGCCCACAGGCGGGTGTCCGCCGGAAGAAGCGGGTCCGGCGCAAGGGTGGGCCGCGGGGGACGCTCGGCCAGAATCTTCGCTCCCTGCTCGGGTGTCACCTCCGCGCCGGGGCGCCCCACGAAGTGGACCGTCCCCTCCAGACGGTCGCGGTCGATGATAATGTCGACCAGGTCGCCCTCCACCAGTTTCCCGATGGGACCGCCGGCCAGCGCTTCCGGGGAGACGTGCCCGATACAGGCGCCGGTAGATACCCCGCTGAAACGCGCGTCAGTCAGCAGGGCGACGTGCTTGCCGAACGGCAAGTACTTGAGAGCGCTCGTCAGTTGGTAGGTCTCCTCCATGCCGGACCCCATCGGGCCCCGCGATGCCAGCACCATGACATCTCCCGCCTGTATGCGGCCGTCCTTGATGGCGGCGATGGCGTCGGGTTCGCTGTCGAAAACGCGCGCGGGCCCTTTGATCCGGTACACGCCGTCCTCGCCCACCACCGACGGGTCAATGGACGTGCTTTTGATCACCGAGCCTTCGGGGGCGAGATTGCCGGTCGGGAAGCAGGCCGTGGAGGTCAGGCCGCGAGCCTTGGCCGAGGCCGGGTCCATGATCACGTCCCCGGGTTCGCTTCCATCGCGTTCCTGGAGGAGCTTCCGCAGCCGGGCCCGGCGTTCCGAGCCCTCCCACCAGTCGAGGGCCTCTCCGAGCGTGATACCGGCTACCGTCATGGCGCCCGTCTGGAGCAAACCCGAGCGCCTGAGGTGGAGGAGAACCTCCGGAACTCCTCCCGCCAGAAAGACTTGCACGGTCGGGAAGTGCCGGGGCCCGTTCGGCAGCGCATCCACGATCCGGGGGACCAGCCGGTTGACGCGGGTCCAGTCGGCCACGCTGGGAGCCCGTAGCCCGGCGGCATGAGCCACCGCCGCTAGGTGGATGATGAGGTTGGTCGACCCGCCGAATGCCGCGTGCGTCACCAGCGCGTTCTCAAGCGAACCTGAGGTCAGGATGTCCCGCATCGTCAGGCCGCGGCGTTCGAGGGCGAGCACCGCCCGCGCGGACCGCCGCGCCATGTCGAGCCAAACCGGCTCGCCCGAGGGCGCCAGCGCCGAATGCGGCAAAGACATCCCGAGCGCCTCCGCCACCACCTGGGACGTCGCCGCCGTACCCAGGAACTGGCACCCGCCGCCCGGCGACCCGCAGGCCCGGCACCCCGCCTCCTGCGCCTGTTCGAGTGTGATCTGCCCGTGTGCGAATCGCGCGCCGATGGTCTGCACGCGGGCCGTATCCTCGCCATCCTCTGAGAGCAGGGTGACCCCGCCGGGCACGAGCACACACGGCAGGTTGGGGGTGCCCGCCAAGGCCATCATCATCGCCGGGAGTCCCTTGTCGCAGGTAGCGAACCCGACTACGCCCTTCCGCGTGGGCAACGAGCGGATCAGCCGGCGAAACACGGTGGCCGCGTCGTTGCGGTACGGCAGGGAGTCGAACATCCCCGGGGTTCCTTGGGTACGCCCGTCGCAAGGGTCGGTACAGTAGGCGGCAAACGGTACCGCGCCGGCGCCTTTCAGTTCCTCCGCCGCCGCCTGCATCAGCAGCCCCACCTCCCAGTGGCCGGTGTGGTAACCGAGAGCGACGGGGGCGCCGTCGGCCGCCCGGATGCCGCCGTGGGTGCTCAGGAGCACGACTTCCGTTCCCCCCATGCGGCCCGGTTCCCAGCCCATGCCCGCATTCTGGGTCCACCCGAACAGGTCGCCGGACGGGCGTTGGAGGAGCATGTCGCTGCTGTAGGGCAATCGGCCGGGTGGGCCGGGCGCCTTCGAACGGACATTCAGGGCGGCGGGGTCGCGGCTGTCCAGAAGAAAGGCAGTCTCTTCAGTGCTCATTGGATTCCTCAATCATATCCGGAGCATCGGAGAGTAACGGTGACCCACTCCCAACCGGTGGGATACGGGGTTCACTGTACTCCGAACCCGGGTCATACTCCGGCAACCCCCGCTGGCTACTTTCGTCTCCTTCCAATTCCGGATACACTGACGAGACAGGGCTCAGACGTACAGGTGGTCTATGAGCATTTTCTCTATGGGCACCGCCCGCAACGGCCGATACTTTGAGTAAGCGCCGTGAATCGTTGAGAGCCCGGCGACAAGGAACTGGATGAAGGTCCTCATTGCAGACGACAGCAGCGTCTCGCGCCGCCTTCTCGAGGCGACCCTCACGCGTTGGGGGTACCAGGTCGAAGTGGCCTGCGATGGTGAGACTGCCTGGTCCTCTCTGCAGCGGGCTGACGCGCCGCGGTTGGCGATTCTGGACTGGATGATGCCCGGCCTCACGGGCCTGGAACTCTGCCGCTTGATCCGGCAGAACGGTCAGGAGCCGTACACCTACATCCTTCTGCTGACCTCAAAAGGGCTGAAGGAAGACTTGATTGAGGGCATGGAAGCTGGGGCCGACGACTACCTGGTCAAGCCATTCGACCAACACGAATTGAAGGTGAGGCTCCGGGCCGGCCACCGCATTCTGGACTTGCAGAGCGAGCTAGTGAGTGCCCGGGAAGAACTGCGGGTGCAGGCGACGCGCGACGCGCTGACCGGGCTGTGGAACCGGCGGGCCATTCTCGAAATTCTCGGCCGCGAGTTGGCGCGCAGCCAGCGCGAGAGCAACTGGCTGGGGCTCGTCCTCTGCGATATCGACCACTTTAAGAGGGTGAACGACACGTGGGGACATTCGGCGGGAGACTCGGTGCTGCGCGAGACCGCCGGACGACTCGCCTCGCAGATCCGCGCGTATGACTCGCTGGCGCGCTATGGAGGAGAAGAGTTTCTCTTGATTTTGCCGAATTGCGACGAATATACCGCTTGGCTCCAGGCGGAGCGGCTGCGGGAATCGCTGGTTGCGGAGTCGTTTTCGCTTCCCTCCGGAAGCGCAGCCGTCACGGCGAGTTTCGGCGTCACCGCGGTACCGCCCGGCATGAGCATCTCCGCAGAAGCCCTCATCCACTCCGCGGATGAGGCCTTGTATCAGGCGAAGCGGAACGGGCGCAACAGCTCGATCAGCCTTCCCTGCGCGTCAACCATCGCCACGGGCGGCTAGCCTCTATTCTTCCTGGGCCCCCGGAATCGACTGACTCTGAGCCACGGTGTAGTGGCTAAGCGTCGCCGCATACTGCGCCACTCCCTTAAACAGCGCGTCGGCGATCCGCTGGCGATGTTCGCCGGTTCTGAGCAGCGCCTCTTCCTTTGGATTGCTCACGAATCCGATCTCGGTGAGAATCGATGGCATCGAGGCGCCGATCAGCACGATGAACGGCGCTTTCTTCACACCGCGGTTGCGAGCACGCGGGTTGAGCTTGAGCGACAAAGGGAAGAGCGCCGTCTGTACGCGCGTGGCGAACTCCCGCGACTCGGCCAGCTTGTCCTTGAGCGCGATCTTCTGAATCAAATCCTGTAACTCGTAGATGGACTTCTCATGGCCCGCGTTCTCGCGCGCCGCGACCTCGAGGTCCACCTTGGAATCGGTGAAGTTCAGGTAATAGGTTTCCACGCCGCTCGCCGCCTGGTAGGGCGAGGCGTTCGCATGAATGGAGAGAAACAGGTCTGCCCGGTGGCCGTTGGCGTACGCGGTCCGCTCCTCGAGCGGAAGGAAGCGGTCGTCCTTGCGGGTGTAGAGAACTTCACTTCCGAGGCGCGTTTCGATCAGCTCGCCCAAACGCAGCGCGATATCGAGGACAAGGTCCTTCTCGGCCAGCCCGGAGGGTCCGATGGTGCCGGCGTCGTGGCCGCCGTGGCCGGCGTCGATCACGACTTTACCCAGCTTCAAACCGAGAACGCGGGTGAGCGACCGGTTGCCGTCACGGTTGCGCCGGGCCGGCAGCGCGACGCGCGCGGGCTCGGCGGGAGGGTTCGTACTCGCTTCGGGCGCCGGACTGCCGGGCGGCATCACGGCGGTAGCAGGTTCGGGCGCCGCGGCCGGCGGGGGTGTCTTCGGCTGCGGCCGAACCGCTTCGCGGCGCGTTTCGACTGTCTTCACAGCGGCCGCTGGAGGCTCTGACGGAACGGGCCGGGGGGTCGCGGGACTGGCTGGCGCGGCAAGTTGCGGGACCGGCCCAGCGCGGCGCACTTCCACCATCAGCCGGTCGGGGTTGGCGAGCTTCGATACGGTGAGGCTTGCGGGCCCTTCGAGGTCGAGGACGACGCGGGCGACGCTCGGTTGGGTCAGCGCCATGCGGATCTGACGGACAATCCCGTCGCCGACGGCGATGGTGCGCACCCCGCGGTTCTTGCCCTCGAGCTTGAGCGTGGCGCCCTGCAGGTCAAAGAACACGCGGTCGGGGTTGGTGAGCTTATCGCTGAGGTACGTGAAGTCGCCCGTGGCTTCGATGGCGATGCGCGTCACGTCGCCGAGGGACCAATACCGGACTTCCCGCACCGCCAGTTCCTGGCTGGAGGCA
Organism: Bryobacteraceae bacterium; assembly: GCA_033763935.1. Taxonomy (GTDB): domain Bacteria; phylum Acidobacteriota; class Terriglobia; order Bryobacterales; family Bryobacteraceae; genus DALYJJ01. Next base: position 868 of record JANRJO010000094.1, on the reverse strand, counting down.
AGCGTAGCCGTGGCCAGCAGGCCCGCCGGCAGCAGCCACGCAAGCCGCGTCGAGCGCCAGGTTGTGGCCATCCCTTACCCCCTCTCCTCAGCGAGTCCGCAGATGCAGCCGGCCCTCGTTGTCGCGATAGGCGACCAGTTCGGCGTGCTCCTGCGGTTTCGCGGCCGCTACAGGTTTCTTTGCCTGCTCTCGGGCGCGCGCGGCCCGCAGCTTTCGGCCGACCTTATACACATACCCTTCCGTCTCGCGATAGGGCGGCACGTCGCGGTAACGGGCTACCGCGCCTTCGCCGGCATTGTAGGCGGCCAGCGCCAGCCGGAGGTCCCCCTGGTAGAGCTCCTGGAGATACTTGAGGTACTTCACGCCCGCTGCTACGTTTTGGCGGGGGTCAAAGCTGTTGCTTACGCCGAAGCGCCTGGCGGTCCCGGGGATCAGTTGCATCAACCCCTCGGCGCCTTTCGGCGACACGGCGAACGGATTGTAATTGCTCTCTACGGAGATGATGGAGTGCACCAGAGCGGGGTCGACTCCATGGGTGCGAGCGGTCTCGTCCACCAGCTTCTCGAGCGCCGATGGCGGCTGGGGAGCGCCGGCCGCGGGTGCGGCGGCGGGCGAGAGAGAAGACAGATAGTTCTTTGGAACCAGGATGGTACGAACGAGGCGTCCAGTGTTGCGGTCCACGCGCACCACGCTTCGGACCGCGCCGCTGTCGCCAGCAGTCGCCGCCGGCGCCGCACCGGCGCTCAACGTAGCCCCGAGGATCAAACAAATGTATCTCAATTTGTTTTCCCCATTATACAGACACCAATCGCATTTGGAGCCGCGGGCTCACCATCCAATGGTATTATCATCGCATGCCGGAGGGGCA
>JANRJO010000080.1:0-24288 GCA_033763935.1 Bryobacteraceae bacterium | reverse complement strand
AGCAGTTGTACGAGGGTCGGGACCTGGCGGTGACGACGGATTTCCGGGATGTGTTGGGGGAGATGGTGGGGCGGCATCTCGGTGTGCCCGCCGCTGGTGTGTTTCCCGGGCACCAGGTGCAGGGAGTGGGGCTCTTCGGGTGAGCTACGGCGGCAGCCGGTCGCTTCTATGGGAGCGGGAATCTCGAGGGACATCGCGCCACACAAGGCTGTCGCGTAGTGTCGCAGAACTACAAGTCGTCTTCGCTCCACGAATCGTAACGTTATGGCTGGCGCAGCCCACTAGATGGCCAGTTCTCGAGCCGCCAACCGCAACCGCACAACCCCGGATTAGGACACTGCGCAACACGCCGTAGTTTTCGGGTGACAATGAAATCGAGGGGATGCTGGATACCTTCGATCCGATCGTGCGCGACTGGTTCCTCGCCCGCTTTGGCAAGGCGACCGAGCCACAGTTGCGCGGCTGGCCGGAGATCGCCGCCGGCCGCGACACGCTGATCGCCGCGCCCACCGGCTCCGGAAAGACGCTGTCCGCGTTCCTCATCTCGATCGACACGCTCGTCAGAATGTCCCGTGCCGGCGCTCTCGAAAACCGGCTCGACACCGTCTACGTCTCGCCCCTCAAGGCCCTCGGCTACGACATCCGCCGCAACCTCGAACAGCCGGTGGCCGAGATGAACGTGCCGATTCGCGTCGCCGTGCGAACGGGCGACACGCCGGAGTGGGAGCGGCGCCAGATGGTGAAGGAGCCTCCGCATATCCTCGTCACCACGCCCGAGTCGCTCTTCATCCTGCTGACGGCGGAATCGTCGCGCCAGATGCTTCGATCGGCGCGCGTGGTCATCCTCGACGAGATTCACGCCATCGCCGGGGACAAACGCGGATCGCACCTCTCACTGTCACTCGCGCGCCTCGACGCGCTCGCCGGGCGCCCGCAGCGCATCGGGCTGTCGGCCACCGTGCGGCCCATTGAAGAGGTGGCGCAATTCCTCGGCGACCAGACACGCATCGTCAACGTAGGCGATCGCCGCCCCATGGACCTCGCCGTCGAGACGCCTCGCGACGAACTGGGACCCATCGCCTCCAATGAGATGTGGGCGGAGATCTACGACCGCATCGCGTCCCTCATCGGGGAACACCGCACCACGCTCGTGTTCGTCAACACGCGGCGTCTGGCGGAGCGCGTCGCCCACGCGCTCTCCCTACGGTTGGGCGAGGGCGCTGTGCTGCCGCACCACGGGAGCCTCGCGCGCCAGCTGCGGTTTGAGGCCGAATCGCGATTGAAATCCGGCGAACTGAAGGCGGTCGTCGCCACGGCCTCGCTCGAACTCGGCATCGATATCGGCTCCGTCGACCTCGTCTGCCAGATCGGCTCGCCTCGCTCGATTGCCGTCGGCCTGCAGCGGTTCGGCCGCGCCGGACATTGGGTGGGCGCGATTCCGAAAGCGCGCCTCTTCCCGGCCACTCGCGACGAATTGATCGAATCCGCGGCGTTGATCCGTGCCATCCGGGGCGGGGAACTCGAGGAGATCCGCATCCCGCGCAACGCCCTGGATGTTCTGGCGCAACAGATTGTCGCCGAGGTCGCCGCGGAGCCATATGAGGAGGACCAGCTCTTCGATCTGCTGCGAACCGCCTGGCCCTATCGCGACCTCTCGCGCTCCAATTTCGATGACATCGTTCGTATGCTGTCCGACGGCATCGCGACCGCGCGCGGCCGGAGCGGCGCGATGTTGCACCGCGACGAGATCCATCACCGGCTGCGGGCCCGCCGCGGCGCGCGCCTCGCGGCCGTCACCTCCGGCGGCGCCATTCCTGACAACGCCAACTACGCCGTTGTCCTCGAGCCCGAGAACAAGACCATCGGCACCGTCGACGAGGACTTCGCCGTGGAGAGCCTGCCCGGCGACATCTTTCTGCTGGGCACCCACTCCTGGAAGATCAAGCGCGTCGAGCCGGGACGCGTCCGCGTGGAGGACGCCCAGGGGCAGGCGCCGTCCGTGCCCTTCTGGTTCGGAGAAGCCCCCGGACGGTCGCGCGAGTTGTCGCACGCGGTCTCGGAGTTGCGGCGGCGGATTCAGGAAAGCGCAGGCGATTGGCTGGCCGCCGAGTGCGGCGTCGACCAGGCGGGCGCCATCCAGGCAACCCTCTACACACAGACGGGCGCAGCCATGCTGGGCGCGCTGCCTTCCACCGAATGCGTCGTCGCCGAGCGCTTCTTCGACGAAGCGGGCGGTATGCAACTCGTGCTGCACGCGCCGTTCGGCTCCCGGGTCACGCGCGCCTGGGGCCTGGCCCTCCGCAAGCGCTTCTGCCGCACCTTCAACTTCGAACTGCAGGCCGCCGCGACCGACAACGGCCTCGTCCTCTCGCTGGGCGAGCATCATTCGTTCCCCTTGGAGTTGGTCTTCGCGTTTCTCGACGCGCGCAACGTCGAGGACGTGTTGACCCAGGCCCTGCTCGCCGCGCCTATGTTCACCGCTCGGTGGCGATGGAACGCTTCGCGAGCCCTGGTGCTGCCGCGCGCCTTCGGCGGGCGCAAAGTGCCCGCCCCGATCCAGCGCATGCGCTCCGACGACCTTCTCGCCGCCGTCTTTCCCGACCAGGTAGCGTGCGCCGAAAACCTCACCGGTCCCGTTCGCATCCCCGATCACCCGCTGGTTCGCGAAACCATCGACAACTGCCTCCGCGAGGCGATGGATATCGACCGCCTCAAGGAAATTCTCGAGGGCATCGAATCCGGCCGCATTCGCACCGTCGCGGTCGACAACGCCGCCCCATCCCCCTTCTCGCACGAGATTCTGAATGCCAACCCGTACGCGTTCCTCGATGACGCCCCGCTCGAAGAGCGCCGCACACGCGCCGTGCAATTGCGCCGGACCTTGCGCGAGGACGTCGCGGGCGGCGCCGGCGTACTGGATGAGGCCGCCATCGAGCAGGTGGAGGCCGAGGTCTGGCCGCCCCTGCGCGACGCTGAAGAGCTGCATGACGCGCTCCTCACGCTGGTCGCGCTGCCGCCAAGCGATGCTATGCGCGCGTGGTTCGATCAGCTGCGGGACGATGGCCGCGCGTTCCTCCTTCAGCGGGGCGAGCAGCGGTTCTGGGTCGCCGCCGAGCGCCGCGAGCTCGCCGGTGATGCCGTGGCGACGATTCGGGGATGGTTGGAGTGCACCGGACCGTGGACGGCGCCGGCGCTCGCCGCCCGCTTGGCGCTGCCCCGCGCGGAAGTCGACACCGCGCTGGCGCAGCTGGAGTCCGAAGGCCAGGTGCTTCGCGGTCACTTCCGCCTCAAGGGGCCGGACGCGGAGACCGAGTGGTGCAATCGCCGCGTCCTCGCCCGCATTCACCGCACCACGCTCGGCCGCCTGCGCCGCGAGATCGAGCCCGTCAGCGCCCTGGAGTTCTACGGCTTCCTGCTACGCTGGCAGCACCTGGCGCCGGGGTCGCAGCTGCACGGGGCCGACGGGCTGCTGCAGGTCATCGCCCAGTTGCAGGGCTTCGAGGCGCCCGCTTCTTCCTGGGAGCCGGAGGTGCTGGCCCGGCGCGTCGCAAACTACCAGCCCGAGTACCTCGACGAGCTGTGCCTCTCGGGCGAAGTGATGTGGGCGCGGCTCTCCCCGCCCCAGTCGGATCGCGTCCGCCCCACGCGCCTCGCCCCCGTCTCGCTGTTTCTGCGCGAGTCCGCCGATTGGCTCCTACCCACGAACGAGGCAGCCGAACCCGCCGCGCTCTCCCACCCCGCGCGCGACGTCCTGGAACAACTGCGTGCCCGGGGGCCTTCGTTCTTTCCGGACCTGGTCCGCGGCGCACATCGTCTCCCCAGTGAAGTAGAGGACGCGCTGTGGGAACTGACGGCGGCCGCGCTGGTCACCGCGGACGGCTTCGAAAACCTCCGCGCCCTGCTGGATCCAAAACGCCGCCGCGGGCAGGGAAGCGGACGCCGCGCGAGGCCGCGCCACGCGGCGGGGCGATGGTCGCTGGTCCGCCATGGGCATGAGGCAGCACCCACGGAAGCCCGGCTGGAAACCATCGCTCGCCAGTTGCTGTCCCGCTACGGCGTCGTCTTCCGTGACCTCCTGGCGCGCGAAACCGTCGCTCCCCCGTGGCGGGAGCTGTTGACCGTGTACCGCCGCCTCGAAGCCCGAGGCGAGATCCGCGGCGGACGCTTCGTCGCCGGCTTCGTCGGCGAACAGTTCGCGCTGCCGGAAGCCGTCGACCTCCTGCGCTCACTGCGCAGGAGCCAGCCGCAACCCACCCTCGAACTCGCTGCCACGGACCCGCTTCACCTGCGAGGCGTGTTGCTGCCCGCCGGACTTCCCGACGCCGTCGAAGCCGGTACACAATAGCCTGATATGCAGCAGATCGGTCGCTATCGGATCCGAGGCGAAGTGGGCCGCGGCGGAATGGGCGTAGTATACCGGGCCTACGACCCCGAATTGGATCGCGAAGTGGCGATCAAGTCCATGCATGCCGCCGAGGGCGTTCCGCCCGCCGAGCAGGAAGCGGCCATCGAACGCTTCACGCGCGAAGCGAGAGCCGTGGCGCGCCTCGCGCATCCACATATCGCCGGAGTCTACGACATCCTGCGCGAGGGCCAGACCTCGTACATCGTCATGGAGCTGGTGAAGGGGCGCAGCTTTGAGACGGTGACGGCGGAGAAGAAGGCCGCCCCGCTCGAATTCGCCTCCCGGATCGTCGAGCAAACCGCCTCGGCCCTCGACTTCGCACACCAGAACAAGATCATCCACCGCGACATCAAGCCCGCCAACATTCTGCTGAACGAGAAGAACGAGGTCCGGCTCGTCGACTTCGGCATCGCGCGGCTCGCCCTCGACGGCTCCACCCAGGCCACCATGACAGGGCCCGGGCGAACCGTCGGCACTTTGGGATACATGGCGCCCGAGCAGATTCGCGGTGAGCAGATTACCGGCGCCACGGACCAGTTCTCGCTCGGCGTCGTCGCCTACCAGTTGGCCACCGGCCGCTTGCCGTTCGAGGCGGAATCGTGGATCGCGCTCTCTTACAAAATGCTCAACGAGGACGCGCCCCCCGCGCGGTCCATCAACGCAGCCCTGCCGGAAGCGGCGGCGGCCGCCTTGCAGCGCGCCCTCAACCGCGATCCATCTCTCCGGTTCGGTTCGTGCTCCGAGTTCGCGGCGGCGTTCGCCGGCAAGTCCGCCGCGGCGCCCCAGATGGCCTTTCGCAGAGCACCGGTCCTGGCCGCCGTCGCCGTCGTCGCCCTGATCGCCGCCGGTGTTTACTGGTGGCAGAACCGCCCGCAGCCCGCCGCGCCGGTCGCATCGGCGCCGCCCCAACAGGCCGCCCCCGCACCCACGGCCCCCGCCCCGGCGCCACCTGCGGCTGTCGTCGACGCCAAGCCTGCCGCCGATCCCCTACGTCTCACCGTGAACGGCGTCGAGTTCGAGTTCGCGCGCATCGAACCCGGCCAGTTCATGATGGGCTCCGACGACCCCCGCGACAACGACGACCAGAAGCCCCGGCACCTGGTGAGAATCACCAGGCCGTTCTACCTCGGCGTCACGGAAGTGACCGTCGCCCAGTGGCACGCGGTAATGGGGGGCGCCGCAAAGGCGGACGAAGCGAAGCTCCCGAAGAGTGGCGTGAGCTTTAACCAGGCGAACGTGTACCTGGCGCGCTTGAACGCCCGCGCTGACGGCTTCCGCTATCGTCTGCCGGCCGAAGCCGAGTGGGAGTACGCGGCCCGCGCGGGCGCCCCGGACAACACGCTCAAAGACCCCGATCGTGTCGCGTGGTACCAGAACAACCGCATGCAGGGTCCCGTCGAAACGGCCCGCAAGGAGCCCAACGCGTGGGGCCTCTTCGATATGCTCGGCAACCTCTGGGAGTGGACGGCGGACTATTACGCCGGCGATTACTACGCGAACTCGCCGCGCATGGACCCGCCCGGACCGAAGACCGGCGAAATGCGCGTCGTGCGCGGCGGCTCCTGGAATACGCAGCTCATGATGCTTCACACCACATTCCGCTCCGGCGGCAATCCCGCCGAGAGCTTCGAGGAGTTCGGCTTCCGCATCGTTCGCGTTCCCGCGGCGCAATAGGATGCCGGCCACAGAGTGGGGCTGGCTGATCACTCCCGAGGAGCTCGAACGATGGATCGTCGAGCGCCGGGACGACGTGCTGGTAGTGAACAAGCCGCCTCACGTCGTCTGTCACCCCTCTCGGCACGGGCCGTGGTCCAGCCTGGTAGGCGCGTGTAAGGAGTATCTCGGCGTGGAGCGGCTCCACATGCCGATGCGGCTCGATCGCGAGACCAGCGGCCTCATGGTTCTGGCCTTCTCCCGCAATGCAGGTTCGCGCTTGCAGCGCGCCATGTATCGGGGCGACGTCCGCAAGACGTACCTGGCGATTCTCCAAGGCGCGCTCGAGCAGCCGGTAATCGTTGATCGTCCCATCGGCCCCGCCGCCGGCGCGGCCTTCGTGAAGCGGCAGGCGGTGCTCGAGGAGGGCGGCCAGCCCGCCGTGACTGAGTTCATTCCGCTGCAAACCAAACCCGAGCATACGCTCGCCCGCGTACACCCGCGCACCGGCCGTCGTCACCAGATTCGGGTGCACGCCGCCTCGCTCGGCCATCCGCTCCTCGGCGACAAGCTATACGGCAGCGACGACTCGCTGATGCTGGAGTTCATGCAGACCGGCTACTCGCCGGAGTTCGAGGCCAAACTCGCCTTTCGCCGCCATGCCCTGCACGCCCTGGAGGCGGTCTTCCAAACGGAGCAGGGCGAAGAGGTCTACCGCGCGCCGCTCGCCGCCGACATGGCTGCCTTCGGTTCCTGGTAAGCGATCCGCCCGCCGATCACTGTCAGCCGGATCGCCCCCAGGCCCCGGTCGAACACTACGAAGTCGGCGAGGCTCCCCGGTGTCAGCCGCCCCTTCCGCTCTTCCGCAAACTCTGCGTACGCCGAACCGTACGTATACGCATCGATCGCTTGCTCCAGAGAAATCCGCCTGCCATCCGGTCCCGGTCTTTCCAACGCGATCTTCATTACCGCCAGCGGCGGCGTCGCGCCCGAACTCCCGCTGTCCGTCCCGAAGGCCACCCGAACCCCGGCCTCCAGCAGTTCCCGCCCGGCAAAGAGCAGCTTCGCTTTCCCCGGCTCGGCAAGCAGCGTCGGCTGCACACTCGCCATCGCCTTCCGCCTGGCCATCTCCGCCACAGTGTCGAGCGGCAGCCCGTTCACGTGCTCCAGCCGAAACCGCGAGCCCGGCGAATCAACGCGCGCCATGATGCTCAGCAACCCGTGCAGAACACGTTCATCGCCCACATGCATCGCAACCTGCAGGCCGGCCGCGGTGGCGCCCTGAATGTGGCCCGACCACTCCTCCTCGCCTCGCCACTGGTTCGCCCAACCCTTCAATAAGCCCCAGTGCAGCCACTCATCGCCGCGCCCTTCGCGTTCGACAAGATCGCGAAGCCGCCGCCAATGCTTCAACGGAACCGATGCATACACCCGCACCGGAAGCTTCACCCGCCGGAGCGCCAGCAACTGCTGCCACGAACCGATGTGTTGGATGGAGGTGAGGCCGAGCGAAGGCAGCGCGGCGAGCGCCGCCTCGAGCCGGCGTACGTATGCCCCGGGAAGCCGCGCCAACTCGAGCGCGTCGAGCCCGTCCCCGCCCGCCGCCCGAACAGCGAGAGTATTCGCGACCACCCGGTCCCCGTCCCGATGCACCAAAGAGACCGGGTTGCGCGGCGCCGCCCGGTCAAGCTCCTCCCGTGACGGCGCCACGTTCGTCCATCCCTCGCCCACCACCCATTCGCCTGGAGCAACGTTCGCGGCATACACCGAGATCCGCCGCAGCATCTCCGCACGCGTCTTCATACCAGCCAGCGGGAGAGGCACGTGCCCTAGCGGCGGGTCCGGAAGATGGAAGTGCGCGTCGTTGAACCCCGCCGTCAGGTAGTCGCCCAGCGCGTCGAGGATCGTCGCCCCCGGCGCAGCCAGCGCTCGCATTTCGCCGCTGGTCCCCGTAGCGAGTATCCGCTCGCCGCTCACCGCCACCGCCTCTGTCCACGCCGTGCCGGTCCACACCCGCGCGTTCACGACGATCAACGTGGGAAGCGCCAGCAGCCAGAGCACTCACACCTCCGCGATCACGCCTTCGATGGTCATCGGCGCATTGCCTTCCAGGCGATTGTTCACGAACAGGAACGCCGGCTGGCTCTCCTTCAGCGCCCGGCGCGTCAACACTCGCAGGGCCTCCCGCGCGCCCGGGTTCTCCTCCTGCACCGCCTCATACGGCGAGAACTTCTGCACCGCTTCCTCGTAAGCCCGCCCGCGCGCCAGCAGCGCCCGCGCCACCGTGAAGTCTGCCGTGTAGGCCGCCTCGATGCGCGTCTGCACGGGAAGCTCCGGCATGCGCGTCCAGGCGTTGAAGACGTGAGCGACGTTGTACTCGCGTAAGCACCCGAAATACTCGGGCGACAGAAACTCCGGATTCCGGATCTCAACCGCATACCGGAACCCCGCCGGCAGCCCTTCGAGAAACGGCGCCAACTCCCGCAAAAAGTCCGCGGTCGTGTCGTACGCGCCCTTCGGAAACGCGCCGAACTCGAAGATCAGCACGGCAACCTGCTCCCGGTAGCGCAGCAGCGGCTGTGCAAAACCCGCGTCAAAAATCTGCGCGTTCAGGAAGCACTCGTTCATCAGCCCGCCCCTCGGCCCATACCGCGCGTGCGACGGCCACCGCTTCACCGTCACCTCCTCGGGAACCTTGAAGGCGAACTGCAGCGAACCCGGCGCGCTCGCGAACAACCGGCGCCAATACATCTCCGTCGGGAACTGGTAGAACGAGAAGTCCCCGCAGACAATCGGAAACGTCTCGCCGTACTCCGCCAGGCAGCTCTCCTCGAACAGCTTCCTCGAGAAACGGCCTCTCGTCTGGTAGCGCTCGCGCGTGTAGATCTGCCCGAGCCAGCCCTCGTACTTCCACGAACTCGTCCCCAGCCACACCCCGCGCTGTGCCAGCTCGCGCAGACGTTGACCCAACGCGCGCCGGTCGAATCCGCCCGGCGCGTCATCGAAGAGGGACAGCGGCGTCACACTATTGTTTTTCCCACACCTCGCGGATCTTCACGTCGCCCCCGCCTGTCTTGATCACACCCTCGCGAAACATCACCTTGCCCGTCTTCTCCAACCGAATGCGATTGGAGTTCAGAAGGTTGCCCGCGCCGTCAAACATCTCCATCAGGATCACGTCCCCCTCCCACTTCATCGTGCAGCTCTGCGGGCCGTACGTGTCGTAATACACCTTGCCGTCCGTCTTCGCCTTGAACTCCTGAACGATCGGGTCGCCGTCGCGATGCACCGTCACGTGCGAGGTGAAGGCCGGTTCCTGGTGGTCCACCTTGACGGTAACGGCGGGGCCGCCCGGCCGCCCGCCGTAGTCGGATTTATCGGCGTTCAGCTTCCAAGTCCCGGTAAAATTGGGCTTCTCCGCCGCCGCCAGCGCGCCCGTCAACGCGAGCATAAAACCAACAGACAAGAATGTCTTGAATCGCCAATTGCGCATCATGCCGGTTTAGACGCCAACTCGCTGTCCAAAGTTCGCGCTGTTTACTTCTTTGACTGTTTATAAGCGTCGCGCAGCTCGCGAATCTGCCGGGCGTGCCCTTCCGCGTGCTCCGCGTAGGTCTGCAACACACCCTGCAGCGTCGTCGGGCCAAACCTGCTATGCACTCCCGGCCGAGCCCACGCCTCCGCCGGCAGATCCTTCACCAGTTCGTAATTCTCGCCGCGCGTGCGGCGAAACGTCTCGAGCGCCTGCGAGAACTTGCGCCGCTGATAGTCCAGCTTCTCCGCCCAAGCCTTCTCGTCGTACCACGGAATCGTCGGGTTCTCCTCCGCCAGCACCGAGCGCAGCCGGTACGCTCCCACCATCTCCGAGTCCGCCAGGTGGCACACCACCTGCCGGATCGACCACTTCTCCGCCGACGGCCGAAAATCCAGCTCCGTGCCCGCGGCGCCCGTCGTCACCACCGCCACCAGTTCCGCGCCGCGCCGGAAGCGCTCCAGCAGTTCCGCAATCTCGCTCATCTCAGTAGTAGTCCGAACAGCTCATGTAGTAGCCGCAGCGCTCGCAGTACAGCTTGCACTTCAGCTCACTCAACCGCACGCTGCACACCGGGCAGTACAACATCGGCTCGTCCTTCGAAGCGATTGGACAGGTATCCGCGGCCTTCTGATCTCGATCCTGCATCCCGTGCGTCTATTATAGTTGGATGCGGGCCCGCACTATCCTCCTTACGCTGCTGACCCTTCTGGCGTGCTTTGCGCAACGTGGGAAGGAGAACGAGCGCCCTGCCCGCCAGGCCGCCCGCGGCATGCGCGGCGCCGTCGGCGCGGGCACGGATTACGCCGCTGAAGCCGGCATGAGAGCCTTCGCCGCCGGCGGCAATGCCGTCGACGCCGGTGTCGCCACCATGTTCGCCGCCTCCGTCGTCGAGTTCTCCCACTTCGGCTTCGGCGGCGAAGCGCCCATCCTCATCCGCACCAAAGACGGCAAAGTCTTCGCACTCGCCGGCGTGGGCACCATGCCGAAGCTCGCCACCGCCGACTTCTTCCGCAAACGCAAAATGCGCGCCGGCGAAGTGCTCGTCATGGAGCGCAACGGCCTCGAAGGCATGGTGCCCGCCGCCGGTATGATGCCCGTCCTCGTGCCCGGCATGGTCGAAGCCGGCCTCGTTGCCCTGCGCGAGTTCGGCACCCGCTCCTTCGGCGAAGTCATCGCCCACGCCATTGAACTCTGCGAAGGCATGGCCCTCGATGAAACCCGCGCCGGCGGCATCCTCCGCTCCCGCCGCTGGTTCGATCTCTGGCCCGCCTCCAAGGCCGTCTTCCTGCCGGAAGGCTTTGTGCCCATGCCCGGCGCCAACTTCCGCCAGCCCGATCTCGCCCGCACCCTGCGCTCCATGGTCGCCGCCGAACAGCAGGCGCTCAAAAACGGCGCTTCCCGTGAGAAGGCCATCGACGCCGTCCGCGACTACTTCTACCGCGGCGACATCGCCCGCAAGATCGACGCCTTCAGCCGCCAGAACGAAGGCCTCCTGCGCTACGAAGACCTCGCCGCCTTCCGCCTGAAACCTGAGCCCGCCCTCTCCACCACCTACCGCGGCTACACCGTCCACAAACCCGGCTTCTGGACCCAGGGCCCCGCCATGCTCCAGACCCTCAACATGCTCGACGGCATCGACCTCGAAGCCATGGGCCACAACTCCGCCGAGTACGTCCACACCCTCGCCGAAACCCTCAAGCTCGCCTACGCCGACCGCGATACCTACTACGGCGATCCCAACTTCGTCGAAATCCCCGCCGACCGCCTGCTCTCCCGCGAGTACGCCGCCCAGCGCCGCAAAACCATCGGCGAAAGCGCCTCCCTCGAATTCCGTCCCGGCAACCCCGGCGGCAAGCCCCGCCGCCATCCGGCTCTCGTCGAGATGGTGCGCCTCCCCATCGACGACGCCCTCATGGCCCGCGATACCACCTGCGTCAGCGCCATCGATAAAGACGGTATCGTCTTTTCCGCGACACCCAGCGGCGCCTGGCTTCCCTCCGTCATCGTCGAGGGGCTCGGCATTCCCCTCACCCAGCGCGCCCAAAGCTTCCTCCTCGTCGAAGGCCACCCCAATGAACTCGCCGGCGGCAAGCGCCCCCGCGTCACCCTCAGCCCCACCCTCGTCACCAGGGACGGCAAGCCCTACGCCTCCCTCACCACCCCCGGCGGCGACAACCAGGACCAGGCGCTCCTGCAGTTGCTCCTCAACGTCACCATGTTCGGCATGAACGCCCAGCAGGCCGCCGAAGCCCCCCGCTTCCAAACACGCCACCTCGTCTCCAGCTTCGACAACCATGCCATGAACCCGGGTGACCTGCTGCTCGACGAACGCATCCACAGCGCCCTCGCCGGACCCCTCAGCGCTAAAGGCCACAAAGTCGGCCGCCGCTCCCGCTGGAACAGCGGCGCCGCTCCGGTCCTCGTCCGCGTCATCCAGGATGGCGTCATTGAAGCCGGCGCCGATCCCTTCGGCCATCGTGTTGCCCGCGCCTGGTGACGTGAGAGAATAGCGGCGGACATTCCGGGAGGACCATGTTCGTACCGCTCACACCCATCCGCTTCCTGCACCGCGCCGTTGACCTGTTCGGCGACAAAATCGGAGTCATCTCGGGAAGTCACCAGTTCCGTTATGCCGAGTTCGGCCAGCGCGTCGAACGCCTCGCCTCCGCCCTCCAGAAACTCGGCGTCGAGCCCGGCGACCGCGTCGCCTACCTCAGCTTCAACAACCATCAGTTGCTCGAAGGCTACTACGGCGTCGTTCAGGCCGGCGCCATCGTCATGCCGCTGAACGTCCGCCTCGCACCCCAGGAACTCGTCGGCATTCTCAACCACTCCGGCGCCAAGGTCCTCATGTTTGAGAATGACTTCGCGCCCCTCGTCGAAAAGCTCAAGCCCGCCTGCCCCTGCATCCTGAAGTACGTCACCCTCGACGACGCCTCCCCGCTCGCCGACCTGCCCTACGAAGAGTTGCTCAGCCAGGGCTCCCCCGAACGCGCCGACATCATGCGCGTCGACGAGAACGCCGTCGCCGAGCTGTTCTATACCAGCGGCTCCACCGGAACGCCCAAAGGCGTCGCCCTCACCCACCGCACCCTCTACCTGCATGCACTCAACGTCGGCCTCTGCCTCCAGGACCCCGGCGCCATGATCGACCTCCACACCATCCCGCTCTTCCACGCCAACGGCTGGGGCCGCCCGCAGCTCGACGTCCTCATGGGCGTCAAGCAGATCATGGTCCGCCGCTTCGAACCCGCCGGCGTCCTCTCGCTCATCCAGGAGCACCGGGCCACCGACATGTGCCTGGTTCCCACCATGGCCAACGCCCTGATCAACTTCCCCTCCATCCACGCCTACGACATCTCCAGCCTGCGCAACGTCATGATCGGCGGCGCGGCGTCCTCTCCCGAACTCATCCGCCGCGTCGAACAGGCCCTGAAGTGCCGCTGCTTCGCCGGCTATGGCCTCACCGAGACCGCGCCGGTCTTAACCACCGCGCTCCCCAAGCCCGGAGTCGCCGTCACAAACGAAGCCGACGAGTATCGCCGCAAAGCCATGGCCGGCTGGTCCGTCCCCGGCGTCGAACTGCGCGTGGTCGACCTCGAGATGCGCGACGTGCCCAAAGACGGCGAGGCCATCGGCGAAATCGTCGCCCGCGGCGACCATGTCATGGAGGGCTACTACAAAGAGCCCGACGCCACCAAGAACGTCATGTACGGCGGCTGGTTCCATACCGGCGACATGGCCGTCTGGGACCGCGAAGGCTACATCCACATCGTCGACCGCAAAAAGGAAATCATCATCAGCGGCGGCGAGAACATCTCTTCCCTCGAAGTCGAAAAGGCCATCTTTGCCCACCCCGATGTCTTCGAGTGCGCCGTCGTCGCCGCGCCCGATGACCAGTGGGGCGAAGTGCCCGTCGCCATCGTCGTCCGCAAGCCCGACACCACGCTCACCGAAGAGCAACTCTGCGAGTTCCTCAAAGACCGCCTCGGCCGCTTCAAAATGCCGCGAAAAATCGAGTTCTCCGACGAACCCCTCCCCAAAACCGGCACCGGCAAAATCCGCAAACTCATCCTGCGCGAAAAATTCTGGGAAGGCAAAACCAAGCGGGTGCAGGGTTGACCTGGACGCTCACCCTCGCCTGCCCCGATGATCGCGTCGACATCCTCTCCGCCGAACTCTGGGACCGCGGAGCCACCGGCATCGTCGAAGAGCCGGCCTACGGCGGCGAAACTCTCCTCCGCGCCTTCTTCGATCAGCGCGACGACACCCTCTCCCGCGAACTCGGCGGCGAGTGGGACGAGGTCGAAGAGTACGACTGGGTCGCCGCCACCCGCGAGTCCCTCCAGCCCATCGAAGCCGGCGACCGCCTCTTCCTTGCCCCCGACTGGCGCGACGATCCCACTCCCCCCGGCCGCATCCGCATCACCACCCACTACGGCCGCGCCTACGGCACCGGCGCCGGCGAAGCCACCCGCCTCGCCCTCACCGGTATCGATCGCCTCCTCCGCCCCGGCGACCGCTTCCTCGACATCGGCACCGGCACCGGCATCCTCTGCGCCGCCGCCCTCACGCTCCACGCCGCCTCCGCCCTCGCCTGCGAAATCGACCCCGAAGCCCTCGCCTGTGCCCGCGAAAACCTCGCCCAGGACGGCTTCCACGTGCCCCTCTTCCTCGGCTCCGCCGATGCCGTGCGCGACGCCACCGCCGATTTCATCGGAGCCAACCTGAACACCGGCACCATCGCTGCACTCGCTCACCACTTCGTCCGAATCCTGAAGCCCTCCGGCCGCCTCGTCGTCTCCGGCTTCCTCCACTCCGACGTGCCCGCCATCCGTACCGCCCTCACCGAACTGCGCGAGCTCGCCCGCTACGACGAGAACGGCTGGACGGCCCTGGTTTTGGAGCGATAGAATGCGCCCCGTATGCGCCGCCGATCTCTCCTCGCCTTGGGAGCCGCACCCGCCGCCCTGCCCGCCGCCTTCTCTGCACAGCAGCCGGCTCGTTCCGACAAGCTGAAGATCGCCGCCCTCGAGTTCTGGCGCCTCGAGGGCCGCCGCGACACCATCGCCGGCGTCAACGGCCAGCACCAGGTCCAGCCCCTTCACATCTACGACGAGCACCGCCCCAAGCCCTACCGCGACACCGAGCCGAAGCCCACCAGCGTCAACGCCTCCGCGCTTTACCTCAAGATCCGCACTGATGCCGGCCTCGACGGCCTCTACGGCCCCATTGACCGCGAAGCCGCCATCGTCGTTGACCAGCAATTGAAACGCCTCCTCATCGGTAAGGATGCGCTCGCCGTCGAAACCCTGTGGGACCAGATGCACCGCGGCAATCGCCACTCCCGCCGCGGCCACTTCATGATGGCCATCAGCGCCGTCGACAACGCCCTCTGGGACCTCCGCGGCCGCTACTACAACGCCCCCGTCTATCGCCTCCTCGGAGGACCCACCCGCCCCGCCATCGAAGCCTACGGCAGCTGCCTCGGCTACTCCGTCGAGCCGCCGGCCGCCGCCGCCAAAGCCGCCGCCCTGAAAAAGGAAGGCTACCGCCACCAGAAATGGTTCCTCGCCTACGGTCCCGGCGACGGCCTGGCGGGCCTCAAGAAGAACGTGGACCTCGTCCGCGCCCTCCGCGAAAGCGTGGGCGACGACGTCGAGTTGATGTTCGACGCCTTCAGCGGCTGGCAGTTGGACTACGCCATCTCCTGGGCCAAACAAGTCGAGCCCTTCCGCCCGCGCTGGATCGAAGAAGCCTTCCCCCCGGATAGAATCGACGCCTTCGCCGCCCTCCGCCGCGCCACCTCCGTGCCCGTCGCCTCCGGCGAACACTTCTACGGCCGCTGGGAAACGAACGACTATCTCAAAGCCGGCGCCATCTCCGTCGTCCAGGCCGACCCCGAATGGTGCGGCGGCACAAGCGAGCTCGCGAAGATCTGCGCCGTCGCCTCCCTCTACGATGCGCAAGTGGTCCCGCACGGCCACAACCTCCACGCCGCGCTCCACGTCGTCGCCGCCCAAAGCCCCGGCCTGTGCCCCCTCGTCGAATACCTCATCTCGAAAATGTCCTCGTACTACCACTTCGACAAGCACTCGCTCACACCCGTCAACGGCAAAATCACATTACCTGACCGCCCCGGCTTCGGCATGGAACTCGACGACGCGAAAATCCTCAAGCGATCGCTCGTCACCTCGTGGTGACCCTCTTCCTGCTCGCTGCCTCATCCATGTCCATCGGCTGGGGCATCCGCGGCCAGTTCGGCCACGAGTACGGCGCCGCCATGCCCGGCGCCCTCGCCGGCATCGTCTGCGCCCTCTTCGCCGGACGCCAGGAGTGGCGCGAGCGCGTCCTCTTCTTCGCCTTCTTCGGCGCTCTCGGCTGGTCCTTCGGCGGCAGCATGTCCTACATGAAGGTCATCGCCTACACGCACTCATCCGGCCTCGCCACCGTCGCCTACGGCTTCGCCGGCATGTTCCTCATCGGCTTTCTCTGGGCCGCGCCCGGCGGCATCGGCCTCTCGCTCCCCGCCGTCCTCCCCCGCCAGGAACTCACCCGCCTCTTCCCACCGCTCACCGCCCTCTTCGCCGCCTGGTACGCGCAGGACCTCATCACCGATCGCTGGCCCGCCCCCGAACTGTTCGACACGGACTGGCTCGCCGCCGCCATCGCCCTCGCCGTCGGTCTCGCCTTCCTCCGCCGCACCTCGCTGATCCTCTACGCCGCCGCCGGCTGGTGGCTCGGCTTCGCCTCGCTCGTTCTCCTGCTCGGCCTTCGCCTCAGCCCGCCCCGCGGCGATAACTGGGCCGGTTGCGTCGGACTCGTCGCCGGACTGCTCGTCTGGTCCGTCCGCCGCCGCCTCCTGGCCGTCACCGCCGCCGGCCTCGTCTGCGGAGCACTCGGAGGACTCGCCTTCTCCCTCGGCCAGGTCATCCGCCTCGCCCTCATGGCCACCGGCGCGCAAACCAACTGGCACTCCGTCCTCGAACAAACCCAAGGCTTCCTCTTCGGCCTCGGCGCCGCCGCCGCCGCCCTTGTCCTCGCCCGCCGCACGCCGCCGCTCCCGCCCGCCCCCCGCGCCCGCCGCTGGACCGAGACCTTCTGCCTCCTCTCCGTCCTCCTCCTCATCCCCTACCTCAACCTCCGCAAGAGCCCCGCCGACTGGTCCCGATACATCCCCACCATGCCCGAATGGATCTACGGCCTCCCCGCCGCCGGCTGGTTCCTCCCCTCACGCGGCTTCCTCGGCTGGCTCGAACTGCTCTACCTCTCACTCGCCCTCGCCGTCATCCTCGCCCTCCGCGCCCGCCCCGCACTCCTGAACACCCCCTGGGAAGCCCGCGGTCAACTCCTCTACCTCGCCTTCCTCTGGCAAATCGTCTTCATCAACTCCATCCACGTCATCGTCCGCTTCACACCCCAGCGCATCGTCACCGAGTGGGCCATCGCACTGCACGCCGTCTTCGCCTCCGCCCTCCTCCTGTGCCTCCCGCCCCACAAGATCCCTCCCGCCACCGCGCACCCCAACTGGCCGCCCCTGCTCCGCCGAGCCGCCCTCGCCGCCCTCGCCTCCGCCGCCATCGCCGTCGCCACCGGCACAGCCGCTCGCTACGCCCTCTACGGAACCAATCCCGCCGGCGACACCCGCGAGCAGATCCGCTTCGGACCCCGCAACACTGACACCGTGCGCTAGTCTAACTTGCTATTGCAAAGTACTTGACGGAGACGAGCTACCGCGTTAGCATAGTGGACATGAAGGGCTCCTCATCCCTCCCCCGCTGGACCGCCGGCGCCGCGCCAGCCTCCCCCGCCGCCGCTCACGTCCTCGAGTTCACCACGCGCCACCAGTTCGAACTCATCAATCTCACCCAACGCCTCGAAGACCTCGTCTCCCAAAGCGGCATCCGCGAAGGCATCGCCCTCGTTCAATCCCTCCATTCCACCGCCTCCATCTTCGTCAACGAATGGCAGGACGCCCTCCTCGAAGACTTCCGCACCCTCCTCGAACAAGCCGTCCGCGGCGACGCCCCCTGGAAGCACAATGACCCCCGCTACTCCGATTGCGATCGCGGCAACGCCGCCTCCCACCTGCGCGCCGCTCTCCTCGGCTCCAGCGCCACCCTCGCCGTCCACCGCGGCCAACTCGTCCGCGGCACGTGGCAAAGCGTCATCCTCGCCGAACTCGACGGCCCCCGCACCCGCTCCGTCTCCGTCCAGATCCTCGGCGCCTGATCGCACCCCCTGCATGCTCCGCGCCGCCCTCGCCCTCACACTGTTCGCCGTCGCCTTCGGCTACGTCGAAGCCGCCGTCGTCGTCTACCTCCGGCGCGTCTACGAACCCCTCCGCCAGGCCCTCTTTCCCGGCCTCTCGCCCGCCGATCTCTTCCCCCTCGTCCCCCTCGACAAACTCTCCCCCCAGGACCTCCGCCTTCTCGTCATCGAACTCGGCCGCGAAGCCGCTACACTCCTCATGCTCGCCGGCGCCGGTCTCCTCGCCGCTCGCCGCCGCGGCCAGTGGGTCGCCGGCTTCGTCATCGCCTTCGGCGTCTGGGACATCGCCTTCTACGCGTTCCTCAAACTCTTCCTCGACTGGCCCGCCTCCCTCCTCACCTGGGATCTGCTCTTCCTCATCCCCGTCCCCTGGGTCGGCCCCGTCCTCGCCCCCGTCCTCGTCTCCGCCGTCATGATCGCCTGCGGCCTCCTCGCCCTCCAGCGCGACTGGGACAACCGCCCCATCCACGCCACCTACCTCCATTGGCTCGGCCTCCTCGGCGGCGCACTCATCATCGTCCTGTCCTTCACCTGGGACTACCGCACCCTGCTCGCCGGCGCACCCCCCCAGCACTTCAACTGGCCCCTCTTCTCCGCCGGACTCCTCTGCGGCATCGCCTCCTTCACCCACGCCTGGCGAGCAAACCGCTGAAGGCTACTCCGGAAGCACCCGAACCCGCACCCGCCCAATGCTGCACCGCGCCGTGCCCGGTCTGTTCGCCAAAAACGCGTCCCAGTCCGGCCTGTCCTCAAATCCCGTATAGAACACCGTGTACTCGTTCCCCCGCTCGCTCACCAGCCCCAGCGGCGTCCGTACATCCCCCGCCCAGGCCTGAATCCGCAGCGCCCTCCCGGCGCCCCACTTCACACCATCCTTGGAAACCGCGTACCCGATAGAATCCGCCGCCTCCGAGTCATACACGCAAAGATATCCACCCCCCGGCAGCGAACTCACCATCGGATTCTCAATGAACCGCCGCTCAATCCCCAGCGGACTATGCTCCCGCACCCGCCGCCACGGTCCGCCCACACTCGGCGCCGTAGCCAGCCCCACCAGCCAGTGCTCAATCGGTAGCTTCTCCGTCCTCGCGCTGCCGTACATCGCGTACCAGCGGTCGCCCACCCGGTACGGGAAAAACGAGTCCGTCCCCTGCAGCCCTTCCCAGCTCAGCGAATCCGGCCCGCGCCGCATCACCACGCCCACGTCCTTGTAAGGCCCGCCGATCCCCGCTTCGCCGTCCTTCTGCGAGACCGCCCGCCAGATCTCCCCGTCATGGTTGCTCAGGAACTGCTCTTTCGTATTCGGCTTACACCGGTACGCCACGTAAAACAGGTTCCACCGCCGCTCGAGCTCGTCAAACACCGGAATCGGCGACCACAGCGCCCCCCTCGGGTCCGCTCCCGTGCAGTCCCCGCTCGATTCGTACAACGTGCCCACGCGCTTCCAGCCCCGCCCGTCCCGGCTCGTCCAGTGCCCCAGCCGCATCTTCGCCCAAATCGGCAGACTCACCATCTCCGACGTGAACAGGTGGTACGCTCCCCCCACCTTGACCACCCGGCCGCCCTCGAACCCGAACCGGTTCCCCCGTGCGTCCGGATGCCGCACCGACAAGACCGGCTTCGCGTCTTGACTGACGACCTCCAGCCGCTGCGCGTCCACGTGCAGCGCAAGCGCACATCCAAGCAGCAAAAGGCGGCGACCCATGCGACCAACCATATCGCAAGACGCTACAACTCCTCCGCCTTCTCCGAGTCCGTGAACATCCTCTCCACCGCTTCCCGCGTGAACACCGCGCCCTCCCTCTCCGTAAACTCGCAGCAGTAAAACTGCCGGTACCTCGACTCCGGCATCCGCTCCTTCTCTCGAGCCAGGAACTCCGGCCGGATCCGCGGGCACGCCGACGCCGGCGCCTCGATCCGCGTCCAATCCGCGCCCGCCTTCACCCACGTCTGCCAGAAGAACCCCTGCATCCCGTTCGGTGTCGAGAGCAGCCAGCAGTCCCCGTCCGTCGCCGCCAGCGTCGGCGTCAGGAAATCGTACAACTCGTCCGGCACCAGCGCCGCCTCGTCCACGATCAACAGGGACGCCGAAAATCCCACCACCGAAGCCGGCCGAGCCGGCAGCCCCACCACCCGGCTCCCGTTCGGAAACACCAGGCTGGCCTTATGGATCCCGTCCCCGCGCAACCCTGGCATCCCGATCCGCCCCGCAAACTGCCGCACGAACCGCACCATCTCCGCACTCCGAGCCTGCCCCGGCGACGCGACCAGGATCAACGACCCCGGCTCATACACCGCCCGGTGCAGCGCCTTGATCGAGACCACGGTAGTCTTGCCCCACTGCCGCGAGCAGTTCAAAATCCCCCGCTTCCCGCCCCGCAACACCGCCTCCTGCAGCGCGTCGGGCGTAAACCCCAACCGCTCCCGAGCGAACACCACCGCATCCCCCCGCGCCGCCTCCTCCGCCGCCCCCCGAGCCGCCCGCCGCGCCGCCACCTCAAGCCGAACCCCCTGCAACCCCCGCCTCGGTTCCCCGGACACACCTCCGGTGGACAAGCGATATCCCGGCTGCATAGCGTAGCTCATCCCGACTACAGCCTACAAACCGCCTTCCCGCAGTCTGAGCGGTGATTTCCACAAATGCCTGAAAATAATGCAAATATATTTTTCGTTTTGTTGAACTGCCGCCCGCGGTTCCCGCCCCCGGCCGCACTCCGCCCCGCTACCACGCCGAATCAGCGCCCGGCAGCCAAGCCAGATTCCGCGTTACCCTGGTTTGAGTGACCTTTGAGTGGGATGCGCGAAAGGCGGCGGCGAACCTCAAGAAACACAGCGTGGCCTTTGAGGACGCGGCGACGGTATTCCTCGACCCTCTGGCCACGACGTACGCGGATCCCGACCATTCGCTCAGCGAGCAGCGTGAGATCACGGTTGGTCATACACTGGAGGGGCATCTGATTTTCGAGCGCGACGGAAAGATAAGGATCATCAGCGCGCACCTGCCAACGGCGATTGCCTTGTGCTCTCGCGAAGCTCCGGCGCTGCTACGCCTTCACGTGCAAATAGCAGTGGATATTCTCCGCAATCGTGCGGGGATCAAAGGGCTTTTCTCTGCAAGCCTCACGCGACCGGTGTTGCGAAGCCCAAGAGAAATGTCAGGGTAGCCTGCCAAGTAAGAAATGTCGGCTCGACCGCCGGGTGCAGTGCGTTGGCGGGTAGCGGGCCGGTGGCGATCGGATCCCGCCCGGCGCCTGCCGAGGCCGGCGACGCGCACGGCGGCAGCCAATGGCAGTGCCATCTCGAGGACGCGGCATCGGCCTTTGCGAGGAGCCAAGGCTTGTTACAATGCCACTGGTGGCCAAGCCTCTTACAGCAGAAGACATCCTACCGCTGGTCGCGGCACTGGCCCCGCACGAGCGCTTGCGTCTGCTGCGGCTTATGGGGTCTCCGGAGGAGAGGGACGGCTTAGCATACGCCTCAGTTCCCGCTCAGCGCGATGAGTTTTCGGCGGATGACGAACTGCTTGCATGGGATAGCGAGGGCTGGGAGAACGTTCGTTGAGACGCGGAGAGATCCGCTGGTATACGTTTCGCGTGCCAGATAAGCGCCGTCCTGTTTTGCTCCTGACCCGGGACGGAGTAATCGAACCGTCTCAATGAAATTGTGGTGGCCCCGGCGACGCGAACCATCCGAGGATTGTTCACGGAAGTTGTGCTTACTGCTCAAGACGGCATGCCAGTGGAATGTGCTTTGAACTTCGATCACGTTGCGCTGGCGCAGCGAAGCCGACTCGGTTCCGTGCTGTGCAGCCTGCCTGACACACGTTGGCATGAAGTGCGAAGTGCGCTTCTTACCGCCTGCGGTTTTCAGGAAGACGACGGCGGGTGAGGCGAGTCCCTCCGCGCCGCCGCGCGTTAACCGGCCACTGACTCGGCCTGCAAGCGAGACCACTCCGGCTCTCGAGGATACTGTTGACTTTCGAGTATGCAGCGCGTCCGCGTTTGGTCAAGCGGACGACTCTCGCACGGCCCTTGTCCGGCGCGTCCGATCGGACGATGTAGTCTTGATCTTCAAGGCTCTTGAGCAGCCGCTTCATGGCCTGCTTGCTCATGCCCGCGCGATCAGCGAGCGCGCCCGGGCGAACTCCATCCGGACCCGGGAATTGCAGCACCCCCATGTGCGGCAGGCTCAGGCCGTCAAAGCCCGCCGCATTCAGCTCCCGGATGATGCGGCGTTGGATGGCCTGGGCTGGAACGCGCAGCAGCGCGCCGATGAGCATCTGGCCACAACGTACGCGGATCCCGACCACTCGGTGAGCGAGCAGCGTGAGATCACGGTTGGTCGCCCACTGGAGGGGCATCTGATTTTCGTTGCTCATTGCGAGCGCGACGGGAAGATAAGGATCATAAGCGCGCGCCTGGCAACGGCGAGAGAGCGGAAACAGTATGAAGAAGAAATCCGTCGTGGCTGATCGCCCTAAGGATATGCGAGAAGAATACGATCTGTCGCAGCTGAAGGGGGGTGTTCGAGGCAAATACTATCGACAAGCGACTGCAGGGACGAATCTCGTGCTCATCGAGCCCGACCTGATGGACGTTTTCCCAGACGGTCAGGCGGTGAATAGGGCGCTTCGAGTCCTCGCCGAAGCCGCCCGAACCGCGAGTTCGGCAAGGCGCAGGCACACCCGGTAACTTTGCAGTTTCCGCGGCAAGCGGTGAGCGCTGCGCACTTCATCCGAGCGTTCTCCCAGCCCTCGCTATCTTCGGCAAGCACCAGCGCCGCCCGCCCGCCGCGCCGGCACCTGGAGCCGAAACCCCTGCAACCCCCGCCTCGAGTCCCCAGACACACGTCCCGTGGACATGCGATATCCCGGCTGCATAGCGTGGCTCATCCCGACTACAGCCTACAAGCCGCCTCCCCGCATCCTACCCGGTGATCTTCAGAAACACCTGAAAATAGGGCGAATATACTTTTCGTTTTGGTGAACTGCATACGAGGATGCCCGCTTTTCAGTTGAAACGAGCGACGGGGTTGACTGTGGTCATGCCACGCTCGCATGACGAACAGGAATGCTCTTGACGATAGCAAGCTCCAGTTCTTTAACCAAGATCGGAATCTCACGATAGCCATGAAGGCGGTTCCAACGGGACTCGGCCCAAAGCAGACCGCTGGCCACCCACCTGAGATATTGATCTCCTCCTTGCCAGCGCTTTACATTTCGGCAAACTGTCTCAACCAGCGAGAAAGCGGACTCGATCAGGTTGGTGGAACTGAGGCTGGAGCGGAGTTTGTCCGGCACCCGCAGTTTGTGAACCGTGAGTGTTTCCTCCAATCCTTCTTCGAGGCTGCGTGCGGCGCTCGGATTCAAATCCATCAACTCTCGCAGGAGCCGATCCAGAGCTCGTTTGGCTCCGGCGTGATCGCGTGTCGCATACGCATTGCGCAGCTTGCAACGTACATTCATTTGATGCTCTTCTGCCAGATGATCAACGACGTTGCGCATCTTGTGAACCTGGCATCTTTGGATCAAGGCTGCCTTGCCCGCCGTTTTTCGTACGGCTGCATGCAACCCTTTGCCACCGTCCAGGACATACAGCCGCGGAACCTCAAAATCAATCCCGCGCTGGCTGAGATCCTCCAACAGCTGCTTGACCACCGTAGTGTTTTCCGTCGCTCCTTGCCGCAGTCCCAATACTACTTTGTTGCCCTGCAGCGTTATGCCGAGAGCGACGATCACCTGCTGATCGGCAAAGCAGGTCCCATCAATCAGCATGGCGCAGATACAGTGACCGTCCAGCGGCCGCGTTTCCAACGTCTGCAGCCGCTGCCGGCTGGCTTCAATGAAATGCTCACTCACCGTTGATTTCTCGATCCCATAGGCCTGCTCGATCTCGCGCGTCAGATCGCTATAGCGGCGAGTCGTCAGACCGTGCATGATTTTCTGCCAAACGGCTTCTTCCATCAGCGAAGCTTGTTGTAGCATTTCGTAGCTGCCCAGTGGCACTTCGCGTCGGCGCACATCGCGTACGCGCGGCCTTTCTAACGGCACTTTTTGTCCGCCCACTACGCAATAGCCGGACTGCTTGCCCCATCGCAGCTTGTCGCGATTGGACTGCGGCTGGTTTTTGGCACCGACGAGTTCATCCACCTCCCAACTCATCAGGTGTTGGGCTACCTGTGTGAACGCGGCCAAAGCCAGGCTCATCAATCCCTGCTGCGCCAGGCTCACAACTTCGGACAAAGGTAACGCAAATTGTATCGGTGTGGTGCTATTGCCTGCCTTGGTTCGGAACTGCTGCAGCGCACCGTGTTTTTCGATCTGATATGTTTTCTTCAACTGCGACTCTCCTTCCTTGAACGGTTTGCCGGAGCCTATCACGGCTCCGGCGAGAGTCGCTGTTTCAACTGAATTCCGGGCATCCTC